>JBOHFR010000063.1:0-29079 GCA_050699715.1 Pseudonocardiaceae bacterium | reverse complement strand
CCACCACGAACTCGACGTCGATACCGACCCGAAGCGACAGCTCCCGGCAGCCTTCACCGCCCTCGCCCTCACCATCTGATCACAGCTCCACGCAGGCTCGCCACGCCCGCGTTCCATCAACACAACAGCGCCGTGGGCCGAACACCGGCAGCCGATCGAGAACTTGCAAAAAATCCTACGGGCAATCTGGTGCCCGGTGACGGACGGTGCCTACCCGACGGCCCGCTGACAAGTTATGTCAGTGGGTTGACCCAGCCTGCTCCCCCGTCTCCGGAGAGCGGTGCTCGATCGAATAGTGATCGCGCGTTGACCAGGACGAATGCACCCTGCCGCCAACCAGAGGTCCCTACACACTCATTACTGATTCAGGGCGCGGCGGTCCAGGATCGCGAAACGTCGATACCGGCTTGGCGGCCGAGGTCCTGGACATATCTGGACCCTGTTGCACCGTCAAGTGGCATCGACGTGCCCACGACTCTCAACCCGGTGGACTCGATTCGGTCGCCATACAGCATGAGGCATTTCACGGTGTTGAGTCGTGCGCTCATCCAGAGCAGGCCCTGCGCCCATGGCAACTGCTGATGTAGCGCCTGTGCCCATGCAACAGTGCGCCCGTAGTGGTTGGCGTTTGTCGCTGTTAGCTGGCTCGGCCGTAGGCCCAGTCTGAGCAGGCCAGGATCGTGGAGTTCGACGAGGTTCACTATGGTGTTTTGCGCTAGGACAAGTTCGCTGAGTTGCTGACCGATCAGTCGAGACCCGCGCAGGAACTTACGTGTTCCGCGGATCGGGATGTCGTGAAAGATCGTCTCGTAGATCGCACAACGACGGGATTCGGCTGCGTACAGCACGGGGATACGCACGCCGCTGAGGTCGTCGAACCAGTGGAAGCGGCCGCCGGAGCCGTATTTCGGGTTAAAGGTGTTGGCGTCGAGGTCCTTGGAGTGGCAGCGATACAGCGGCGCGCCAGCGGGCCAGATGGTTTGTGTCGCCGAGTCGTGAAGTGTTGCCGGCGGTTCCGGCGCGAGCGGTTGTCCCGGCATTTAGCCGTTGCTCAGCTCGGCGTCGACAGCCACCTGAATCCGCTCCGCAGGCTGATCAATCGGGCGAGCGCCGTCGAGGTACCCGTTGTCGGCCATCAGCCATGCGACCAGTTCCCAGTCTGACATCACAGGCGACAGGAGGCGAAGCACGATAGCGACCGCAGGATTAGGTTCATGCCCAACGATGGTGAACGACGGGTAGAGCAGGGAGCCGTTGATCTGTAGTCCGAGCAGCTCACGTTGCTCATACAGGCGCCGGATCTGCTGAATGGATACGCCGAGAAGCTCTGCTGCCTCCGCCGAAAGGAGCCATTTGAAATCCACTGCGACTGCTTCGACGAGTTCGCTGCGTTGCTGCCGGTCCAGCCCACCGACAATCGTGGCGGCGGGTCCCCCGCCCTCAGATAGCTGTTGCACGAGTGTGACGACCCGGTCGACGTTGTCCGGCACCGGGTGCGTCCCGTCCAGGACAAGATCGGCCTTAGCGAGCAGTGCTCGGTCAACATCGACTTCAGTAGAATCGTTAAGAACACGGGCGGCTTGCTCCGCAGTCTTGCCTTCTCCCTGGAAACGGTCGACGATCTCCCGCTCGGGTGTCTTGAGGATCACGAACCGGATAGGGACAGGCGCGACGAGATGGGTGAGCGCGTCCCTGATCACGTCGTGATGAATGCCCTCCACCAGAAGCAGCCGACTGGGTCCAAGTTGTTGGTTCAGGACCTCACGGCAAAAGCCGAGCGGGTCACGCTGTACCCAATTCGTCCCAACCTCGATTAGGACATCGCTGTCGACTGCGCATTGGGTGATCTTGGCCCGTTCGCGTACCGCGTCGCCGAAGCCGACAACCGACGCGTCGCCGAACCGTTCGGCGACCGCCGCTGCTAATCTGGTCTTTCCTGCTCGGGCATGACCCACGATCGCGACAATCGCTTCCGCCCGAACGGTGAGGCCCGCTGCGGGCAGCGCAGGGCTCGCGTCTTCGACCTGTGGCGACACGATATCCAGCGTCACGGGATCAGTGTGCCAGCGGCAGGGTCTAACGCAGCAGCAGGACGTGTCTCGATGCCGTGTCGGGCGAGGTTGTCGAGCAGGTACTGGAGGTTGGCGGCGGGCGAGTTCGTGGCGTCCACGATCAATTCCGCGAGAGCTTTGAGGGGACCGTCGATTTCGAGCTCGGTTGGGTCCACGAGCAGCGTCGCCGCTTGCGGCGGGGTCATGCCGGCGGCGCACAACCGTTGGAGGAGCAGGTGGCGGGGTGCGTCGAGGTAGATAATGAGAAGTCTGCGTGGCCGCACCTGATGTGCCAGCTCGTCGGCGATGCAGCGGTGCCGGATGCCGTCGATGATCAGCGGGTGCGCCGTGGCATCCGCGCGGCACAGTACGGCGTCGCAAAGTTCGCCCGGATCTTCGTCCACCCAGCGCTGGCCGAGGCCGACCAGCACACTGCGATCGGTGCTGTCCTGGCCGAGCTGTCGTGCGCGGTCGCGGATGACGTCCCCGAAACTCACCGCTTGCGCATGCGGCAGGAGCGCGGCGAGGCCGTGGACGAGCGTCGTCTTGCCTGATCGGGCGTGTCCAATCAGGCCCATCACCACGCTCGGCGCCCGGTGTTGCATCTGGCCATCGTCGCATCGTGGACTCAAACCTCGCCATGTGTTCGACACAATGATATTGTTGTGTCGTGCTTCCGAAGTTGACCGACGAGGGGCTGCTGCCTGCTGGGATACATCCAGCCAGCTGGGACGATGTCCTGTCAGCATTCGGTGTCAGCCAGTGGCGTGGCGTGTTGCTCCTCGGCCTGCGGGACGTTGCTGCGGCGCTGGCCTCCGCCGGCTGCTCCGCGTTGTGGCTGGATGGCAGCTTCGTCACAGACGATGAGCTGCCCAGCGATTACGACGCCTGCTGGGACTGGCAGGGGGTCGACCGCGGGTTGCTGGATCCGCTGTTGTTGGACTGCTCCCCCGCGGGGCGAGCTGCGATCAAGGCGAAGTACCTCGGCGACGTACTTCTCGCCGGTGCGGGGCTGGGATCAGGTTGGCCCTTCGTGGAGTTCTTCCAGCGCACTCGCGACGGTCTGCGGAAGGGCATCGTGCTGCTCAACCCGAAGGAGGTCCCGTGATCCGCAACGAACGGCAGTACCGGGTGACGCAGTCGGAGCGGGCCAAGCTGGCCTTCGAGCTGCAGCGCACGCCTGGCTCCGATGTGCCCGACTGGGTCACGGAAGCCAGCAGGAACGCGATCACCTCTCAGGTCGTGGAGATGGACGAGGCCCTGGCCGATTACGACGCACTCCGAGCCGGCGCGGTGTCATCCGCGACCGAGGTCAATGACCTCGCTGACCTGCCACGCGCATTGATCCGCGCGCGCATCGCGGGCAAGTTGACGCAGCGAGACCTGGCGGAGCGCCTTGGCCTTCGTGAGCAACAAGTCCAGCGCTATGAGGCAACCGATTACGCCGGGGCCAGCATCGCCCGACTGGTCGAGGTCATGGTCGCCCTCGGAGTCACCTTTGGTGGCGAGTTGACGCTGCCGCCCGTGGCTGGAGGTGCTCCCAGGCTGCGACGCACGCTGATCGAGTTGGGCATCGGCCGCAACACCGTGACGCGCCGATTCTTCGGCGCGAGCGCGGACGCTCCGGCCGCAGCTGGATGGATGAATGCCGCCGCCCGGGCAGAACGCATCTTTCAGACGAGCGTGGAGGATCTCATGTCGGGCAATGTCGCTGTGGTCGCCAACCAAGGCTCGTTCCGCGCCTCCACCGCAGTCAATCGGGACACGGTCAATGGATACGCCCGTTACGCGGAATATTTGGCGCAGCGGCTCGCGCTCGCCTGTACCGTCGAATACCGGCCACTACCTGACGCTTCCCAGCTGCGGGCTGAACTGGGTGACGAGCTGGTGCAGCACCCACTGCAAGCATTGGTCCGAACCTGCTGGCAGCACGGGGTTCCAGTCCTGCCCCTTACTGATCCCGGAGCGTTCTACGGCGCTTGCTGGCAGGTCGAGGGCCGTCCGGTCATCGCGTTGAAGCACGTGATGCGGAGCCCGGACCGGTGGGCATTCCTCCTCGCGCACGAGATGGATCACGCCCGTAACCCAGGCAGCGAGCCCTTCCTAGAAGCGGATCTGGACGTACGCGAATGGCGGGCTCGGCCGACCGAACAGGCCGCCGACGTCTACGCTGCCGGTCTCCTCCTCGGTGAGACGGCCGAGGCAATGGTACGCGTTGCGGTTGATCGTGCCGGTGGCGATGTGGCCCGGCTGAAGTCCGTGGTCCCTGATGTCGCGGCCGCTGGTCGCGTGTCTGTGGGCCTCCTCGCTGATCACGTCGCCTTCCGGGTCGCATCGTCAAACATCAACTGGTGGGCCACGGCCAACCGGCTCCATCCCACGGACCAGGACGCCTGGCGCATCACCCGGTCCGCCCTGTTCGACTACACCGACTTCTCCCGACTCGACACCCTTGACCGGGACATTCTCATCGATGGGATAGGACCATGAACACCTCGACCGCAGACTCAGCATTGATCGAGGAACTACGCCGCGAGATCCAGACCAAACACGATGAACTGGCAGCCTCCCCCGCCGACCCGGGCTTTATCCCTTTGAAGATTAAGTGCGTCATGGCCTCATGTAAACAGGGTCGACACTGTCTGGACCATCTCCGTCGACCCCGAAAAGGCGATGGACAAACCAAGCCTGGTCACTGCCGAGACTGTGGCACGCATATCCTTGACCTCCCCGACGTCGAGGGCCGACGCTACGGCGACTCACACGAGATCGTTGCGACGAGCCTGGACCAGCAAAACGAGCTGATCCGCGCGCACTACTGGCATGTACCCATCGACCTCTGGGCGTTCAAGCAGGCCCAACGGCTCGGCCGCCGCGAGCTGCTTAGAAGAGTAGCTGAGCGAGTTTGCACAGCGCTCACTCGTACGGATGCGTACGCGGGGCGCCGTACGCCCTATCACGGTGACGTAATTGCCTATGCTCAACACGCGACTGCGGGTTGTTGTCGTCGTTGTGCCGCCTACTGGCACGGGCTGCCGAGCGATTCGTCCCCGGCTCCACACCACATCGATCACGTTATCTGTCTCGTGCGAGCCTACCTCGACATCCGGCTGCCCGACCTACCCGAGGACCCCGCGCCATCCGCCAGCGTTGGGGTGGTCACCAAGGCGATGCAGCCCGATGATCTGCGCACTCGCGAGCTCGACACCCAGGTTGCCACCTTGCTCGTGGCCGGCACCGACCCTACGGGCCTGCTCCAACCAGTCAAGTCGACCTTGCAACTCGACGATGCGCGTAGCACCGCCGGTGGCTATATCGCTATCCGCAGCTACATTCCCGAGCAGCGCAGACGAGGGACTAGATGATTGACACCGACGCGCTCAGCTCACAACTCCGCGCCGCGACGATCGACCCGTCACGCCACCGGTTGTTAATCACACGGCTGGCTGGTTCCGATCAGGAACAAGACCTCACCACGCCGACGAACTGCGATGGTCTGGGACGGATTCGACATTTCAATGCCACTACCAGATCGCCGTGGCCGGCGAACTTTCTGCCGTGGCGGCCGGCCCGGGACTATCTCGGACCTCAGGTAGTTCCAGAGGGGCACAGCCGCGCCCAAGTGTTTCAGAACGCGGCCTGCAACTGGCGATGCTGGTACTGCTATGTCCCGTTCAACCTGCTACGGGCGGACGAACAGCGCTCGCGCTGGGTCACCGCCGACGAGCTCGTGCAAGCTTACCTCACGCAGCCGCAACGAGCGCCGATACTCGACCTGTCCGGCGGACAACCCGACCTCGTGCCCGAATGGGCCGTGTGGACACTGCGTGCGCTGATCGAACACGGCGCCGACACGACGACCTTTCTATGGAGTGACGACAACCTCTCCAATGACTACCTGTTCCGTTATCTAAGCGACGACGACCTGACGCTGTTGGCGGAGCACCCTGGCTACGGCCGGGTTGGCTGCCTGAAGGGCTTTGATGCCGAGTCGTTCGCCTTCAACACCGCCGCCGATCCCACACTGTTCGAACGACAGCTTGAGCTGGTGGCTCGTATCCAGGCCGTAATGCCGAAGCTGCATCTGTACATCACACTCACTGCGCCCAGTGCCCCCGCCGATCCCCGTGGAGTCGTCGGCCGGCTCGTGGACCGTCTAGTCACCATCGACGAGGGCCTGCCTTCGCGCACTGTCCCGCTGGAAGTGCTTCCGTTCTCCCCGACACGGGCGCGTATCCGGGCCGAGCACAACCAGGCGTTGGGCGTGCAACAGCAGATGATCGAACACTGGCTCGAAGCGTGCGCCGCCGCGAGCACGACAGGTTCTGGGCCACCGGTGACACGATCATGAACGGGTCACGCGCCGGGGTATTCGCCCAACCCGGAGACATGTGGCCGGTGCAGTTGGCCACCGATGGTGCCGACCCAGCGGAGTTCGCTGCCGCTGTCGTCGACGAGGTCCGCGCGCGTCTCGCGCGTCACCCGCGACGCACGGCCGCCTCGCAGAATGGGAGTCCAGCAGCCCTGGTGGAACGGCTTACCGGCCTGGACCCGCTGTATGTCGTGCCGGCCTTGACCCACATCGCCCACTCCGGCTCGCGCACAGAGGACGCTGAACTGGTGGCCATGGCAAGCGCCGCAGTGGAGCAGTTACGTACGCCGGCAGCCCGAGCTCACCGCGATCTCCGCGGCTTGCCCACCGAGCACCCTCTCGACTACGACTGGCGCTTCGACCGACCCACTCGTGGGATGATCATCGACGCCGTCCACCACGTCAAGCCCAACCGTGTGCTGCTGCTGGGCTGCCCCACGCTCGCCGTGGACCGACGCATGCCACCTGTTCCGACGACACTGATCGATGACAACCCTGCCCTCGCCGTCTCGGACCCGTCGAATCTTGTGCGTCATCATCGGGTGGACATCTTGAACCAACCCCTGGTCACGGCTGGCGTCGAGGCCGACTGCGCTGTCGCTGACCCGCCCTTCTACTCCGACATCGTCGCCGCGTTCCTGTGCGCCGCGGCGGCCGGACTCCACGTCGGCGGTCACCTGTTTCTGGTGTTACCGAGTCGGTGGGCCCGACCGGCGGCCTCCACTGACACCGACGCCGCCCTCACCCTCGCCCACGACCTCGGCTTCACCATGCTCGACCGTCGGCCAGACGCGGCACGCTACGTCACACCGAAGTTCGAACGGGCCACACACCACAGACTCGGCCTCCCTGGCGTCCCGAACCGATGGCGCACCGCCGACTTGGCACAACTGACCTTGTCCCGGCGGACCCTGCACGCGGTTCCGTCCTCGCACAGCGACCGTCACCTGTGGCACGAAGTCCGCCTCGGAGAGGCCCGCTGGCGTATCCGGGTCCCCGCCGCCACCGACCCAAATCTCAGCATCGGTCCAGACCTGCTGATCGACGAACGACCCCTCGTCACGGTGAGTCGACGTGACAATGCGCGCTGTGATGCTAATGTCCTCACCGATGACAGCCGCGCGTACCGCAGCAGCCAGCCCGGCGTTCTCCTGCACCTGCTCCGAGCCCGATCTATCGGTCGTGACGTCACCGCCGTCGCCGACCTCCTGGGTCGGCCGCTGGCGGAGCAAGAACGTGCAACCCTCGACGCCGTTACCTCAGGCCTCAACCGATTGCTGGACTCGTCAGGATAGACGGCGCCGCACGCGTTCCGTCGCTCCACAGCGGAAGCTTGCGCGATGACCGCCTCGGCGACTGTGAAAGACGGAGCGAACCTGCGACGCATCGTCGCCCAAATCGATCACGATCAGCATAGATCCGCGATTGTCGACGGTCATTTCGTCGGTGGACTCCACCTCGCAGTCATGACCGGACCGTTTCTGGACATGATCGTTGCAGGCCGCAAGACCGTCGAGTCCCGGTTTCACCGACAGCGGCGCACACCGCTGTTCACCGCGAAACCTGGAGACGTCGTTATCTTCCGCCAATCAGGTCGACCGGCAAGCGTGGCGGCGATACTTGGCGACACCTACTACCTGGACATAGCCGAGTCCGGCATCGACCAGATCCGGGCCACCTGGGCATCACGCATCGGCTGTGACGACGACGATTTTTGGGCCGCCCGAGCCGACGCCCGCTGGGTGAGCCTCTTGCTGCTTGACTCCGTTTTCTCGATCCCGCCTCAGCCTCTACACAAGCGGGACCGACAAGCATGGGTGAGTTACCCGTGTCCGCAACACGTGTCGGCCCAAGAAGTTCTTTTCGATCAAGGGGGACTTACACACTAACCACATGCCTCCTGCCGCCTGATAACCGTCTCCAGTGGGTACTGGGCGACGATCGGAGATACTCGATCAAGAGCTCGCAGGGTGCTGTTGCATTGACGGACGGGATGGCACGGTCGACTGTGGCCTTTGTGCTGTTTTAGACCCGCTGCCCAACGCCGATGTGGTGCCCGCCGACGAGGAGCTGATGGCGTACTGGGGGTCGTCAGCCCGACGGGAACGTCGTCGGCGTGATGTCCTGTTGGGCGTGCGGTGGTGTCTAATCGCAGGCTGGTGCCGCAGGCCCGCCCATTCCATTGCGGGCAGATCCAGCGCCGCAGCTACCGTCTACGATTGTGATCATATCGCGTCATGGGGCGTGGTGGGGTGCTGTTGTGCCGTGCCTGTGGGGGAGGTGTGGTGGCCAGGGTCTTCGTCAGTCATGCCAGCCAGGACGGTAAGTGTGCCGCTCGATTGCACCAGTGGTGAGCTTCCCCCCGTAGCACGGACACCCGACCTGAGATGGCCTCGGCCATCAGGAAGGATCCCGCCGTGCCTGCTCCCCATCCTCCTGAGTTTCGTCGTCGTGCGGTTGAGTTGGCCCGTCAGGGGTCCACACCGATCGCTGAGTTGGCGAAGGATCTTGGTATCAGTGCGTCGTGCTTGCGGAATTGGCTGGCCCAAGCCGACGCGGACGACCGCGGGAGCGAGACGCGACTGACCAGCGCCGAGAAAAAGGAGCTGACCGGGCTTCGCCGTGATAAGCGCAGGCTTGAGCTTGAGGTAGAGATTCTCAAGCGCGCGGCGGCGTACTTCGCCCGGGAGAACGTTCTCCCAAACTGATCTACCCGCTGGTCCATGAACTCGCCGATGACGATATTGACGTCGCGGTGGCCTGCCGGGTGCTGGAGGTATCCCGATCAGGCTATGACGACTGGCTCGGCCGGCCCACCTCACTACGCGATCAGGAGAATGAGTACTTGCTGAAACAGATCAAGCAAGTTCACGCTGACTCCCGGGACACCTACGGCTCGCCGCGGGTGCACGCCGAGCTCACGCTCGGACTCGGGCTGTCGGTGACTCTCAAGCGGGTCGCCCGGCTCATGCGCGAGGCTGGCGTCCAGGGCCTCTACCGGCGACGACGCCGGGGCTGCACCGTCCGCGACCCCACCGCGGAGCCTAGCGGCGACCTGGTCAAACGCCAGTTCACCGTCGAGGGACCCAATCGGTTATGGGTCACCGATATCACCGAGCACCCCACCGCGGACGGCACGGTGTATTGCGCGGCCGTGATGGACGCCTATTCCCGGCTCATCGTCGGCTGGTCCATCGCCGAGTACATGCGCACCGAACTCGTCACCGACGCGCTCGGCATGGCCATCATCCGCCGCCAATCCGATAAACAACCCGGCGACGACCGAACAATACTACACTCCGACCACGGTTGCCAATATACTTCTTGGGCGTTCGGACAACGCCTGCGCGCCGCCGGATTACTCGCCTCGATGGGCACCGTCGGTGATTGCTACGACAACGCCATGATGGAATCCTTCTGGGGCACCATGCAACTCGAGCTACTCGACACGAAAGAATGGCAAACCCGTGACGAGCCTGACCCCACACCGGAAGTGTCCGTGCTACGGGGGGAACCTCAGTCGCTCGGTGACTGCCCGCACCATGTGCACGTGGGACAGATCCAGCTGCGCGGGCACCACCTGACCGCTCGCCCAAGCCGGCTCGATCGGCTTCCCCATGCCGAAGAGCGGCTCGCCCAGGGTCGCCGTTGAGATGGTGGCCACCAGAGCACGGCGTTTCACGTCCTCATCCATCTCCTCCGCGACCGACGACGGGTCCGGCGTCTCCTTACCGTAGCTCAGGCCTATCCGCTCCCGGGGTACCCCGAGCCCATCAGCGATCCGCTCCAACACCCGCACGTTGAGCACCTGACGGCCCTTGAGGATCTCGCACACCTCCGATTGGGACTGATCAGTCAACGCCCCGATTCGACGCTGACTCACCCCTACCCGCCGCAACAGCCGATACACTCTCCCGACATCCCGAGCGGCCAGCGCAGCCCGCATGTCGTCGTTGTCGAACAACGCGGGGTCAAGAGGCTCCACCAGTGATCACCTTTCCAGGGGGTTGGTTGGGGGAGTATTCTTCAGGAGCTGATCAAGGATCGAGACGGTTCTGGGGCGGGGGTTCCCGAGTGCGTGATCACGCACTCGGAGAGGTCGGCGATGCGTTTTGCTGGAATCTCGAACAGTGCGCCTGACCATCGATGGGGTGCTGGGACGGTGCGAAGATATCGCCCGCCGATGGACCGGTAGTAGTCCTGGAGTTGCTCGTTAGTCCGCCACACGTCCCACCGCAGTGAATCGAAACCGGTTCATCGCGGCCATCCGGCGAGACGTGGCCACCAGCGTCGGCGGACTGCTCTGGAAGCCAGCCGCGCCAGCCGAGCTGGGTGGCGACGACAACGCCACGGGGGACCCCACACCACCCGCGTAGCAGGCAATGCCACCACACATGCAACCAGCTGCCCAAACGCCGGTCACCCACGCCTGCGGTGACCGGCGTTTGCGCTGGTGGCTGGCGGTAGCGGTGGGATTTGAACCCACGGAGGGCGTGAACCCTCACGCGCTTTCGAGGCGCGCTCCTTCGGCCGCTCGGACACGCTACCGCTAGTCAGAGTACCGGGCGCACGATGGCGGAGAAAAATCCGGTAAGCAAGGCGGCGCACTCGTCGGCGAGGACGCCCCCGAGCACCTGCGGACGGTGGTGCAATCGGCGATCCCGGACGACGTCCCACAGCGAGCCGACCGCACCGGTCTTGGGCTCCCAGGCACCAAATACCAGACGGTCCACCCGGGCCGCCACCAGGGCACCCGCGCACATCGTGCACGGCTCCACGGTGACCACCAGGGTGCAGCCGGTCAGCCGCCAGCCGTCGCGGTGTCCGGAGTCACGTAGCCGGGCCGCTCCGGCCCGCAGGGCCAGCAGCTCGGCGTGCGCGGTCGGGTCCCCGGTGGCCTCCCGGGCGTTGCAGGCAGCCGCCAGCTCGACGCCTTCGGCGTCTACCAGCACGGCCCCGATCGGGATGTCCCCGGTGGCCACCGCTCCGCCGGCCACCTCGATCGCGCGCCGCACCAGCGCCAGGTCGGCACCGGTCGCCACCGTCATCCCGGCTGCTTCTCCAGCAGCGCGGACAGTTGCGAGGAGAACCCGCAGCGCTGGGCGATCATGTCGAGCTGCTCGTCCGGGTACAGGTCCACCTCATCGATGATCACTTGCATCTCCTCTGCTGGCAATCCCAGGTCGGCGAGCAGCCCGAGGTCGCCCTCCGGCCAGACGTCGTCGGCGTCGACGGCATCCTCTTCGGGGACCTCGACGCGCAGCAGGTCGAGCACGTCGGCGGCGACGTCGTAATCCAGCGCTGCCACGGCGTCGGACAGCAGTAACGACACCCCGCCTGGAACCGGTCTTACCACGACGAAGAACTCATCATCAACGTCGAGCAGGCCGAAGACAGCGCCTGTGGAGCGCTGCCCACGCAGCTCAGTGATAGCCGCATCGAGGTCTTTCAGGGCCGCAGTGTCCAGTTTGGTGCACTGCCAGCGCCCGTCCTCGCGAACCACGGCGACGGCAAAGCCGGTGACCGACATGGCACAAGTATGCGCTGTCTGGCTCCATAGCGAAACGTGATCGCCGATCCGAGCCCCCGATACCGGGATGACATGCGACAATAAGGGGTTGTGAGCGAACACACCTTGTGCGTCATCGGCTTGGGCTTGATCGGTGGGTCGTTGCTGCGTGCCGCCGAGGGCGCCGGGTGGAAAGTCCAGGGCACCGCGACGTCGGCATCCGACGTCGCGGCGGCCCGGGAGGCCGGCTTCGACGTCACGTCCTCGGTCGAGGACGTGCTGGCAGACGTCGCGGCCGACGACGCTCTGGTGGTGCTTGCGGTGCCGCTGCCCGCGGTAGTCGACGCGCTGGCGGTTGTGGCCCGGCACGCCCCGCGCTGCCGCCTCACCGACGTGGTGAGTGTGAAGCAACCCGTCGCGGCGGTGGTGGCGCGCCTGGCCCCCTCAGCCCGCTACGTCGGCGGGCACCCGATGGCGGGGATGTCCGCCTCGGGCTGGGCGGCCGGGTCGGCGACGCTATTCAGTGGAGCGGCCTGGGTGGTGGGTAGCGACGACGGTGCCGACCCGGTGGTGTGGGCGCAGGTCGCCCAGCTGGCGCTGGATTGTGGGGCGCACGTGGTGCCGGCCGGCGCTGCGGACCACGACGCTGCGGTGGCCCGGGTATCCCACCTGCCGCATCTGCTGGCCGCGGTGCTCGCCTCGGTGGGCGTCGACGGCGGGCCGCTGGCGATGGCGCTGGGCGCGGGTTCGTTCACCGACGGCACCCGGGTGGCCGGGTCCCGGCCCGAACTGGTCCGCGCGATGTGCGAAGGCAACCGCAACGCCCTGCTCGAAGCGGTGGACGACGCCCTGGGCCGGCTGGGCGCGGCCCGGGGCTCGCTGGCGTCCACCGGCGCGCTGGAGGCCACGATCCGGGCCGGCCACCGAGCCCGCCAGGCCTTCGACGCCGCCCGCGACGGCGCACACGACGGCACCGTGCACGTCGACCTCAACAGTCCCGGCGCCCTCGCGCGACTACGCGAACTCGGCCGCCAGGGTGCCCGTGTCATCGCCGTCCGCAACACTCGCTGCCAACTCCAACTCTGAGCCGGAGGCCACCGAGTGGAACCTTTTCGCGCCGTGAGCGATCCGGAGAACGCCGATTGGAACCTTTTCGCGCTCGACAAGGACCCCCATAACGCGATCGTGCAGCTGGTGGCGGTGGAGGGCTGCGCAGCCCGCACGGGGGCGCTGAGTGGGGTGGCGGTGGGTGTGAAGGATCTTATTGACGTCGCGGGGGTGCCCACTCGCTGTGGGAGCGCGGTGCTGGCTGGCGCTGCCCCGGCGGGCGAGGACGCCGCTGTGGTGGCACGGCTGCGCGCGGCCGGTGCGGTGGTGGTCGCCAAGACCCACACCCACGAGTTCGGCTACGGTCCCACCGGGGACGTCGCCATGCAGGGCCCGTGCCGCAACCCGCGCGATCCACAGCGGATCACCGGTGGCTCCTCCAGCGGGTCGGCGGCCGTGGTGGCGGCGGGACTGGTGCCGCTGGCGGTGGGCACCGACACCGGCGGCTCGGTACGCATCCCGGCCGCGCTGTGTGGGGTGGTCGGGCTCAAGCCAGCGTTCGGCGCGCTGCCCACCACCGGGGTGTTTCCGTTGTCCGAGACCTTGGATCACGTCGGGCTGCTCGGCGCCGACGTCGGCTCGGTCAGCTCGGCGTTCGGCGCGCTGACCGAGCGCCGGATCGACCCGTCGGCTTCGGTGGTGGGCACCGTGGTCGGGCGCCCCACTGACCCGTACTGGCGGGTCCACGACCCGCAGATCACCGCCGCGGTGGACCGCGCCGCCGACGCGCTGAGCGCTGCCGGTGCCGTGCTGCGCGAGGTGTGCCTGCCCGGCATCGACGAGCTCGCCGCCACCTTTTGGGTGATTGTCGGAGTGGAGGCCCTCGCCACCCACCGGCGTTGGCTCGCGCAGCGCCTCGAGGACTATCAGCCGGCCACCGCCGCGCGGCTGCGGGCAGCCGCCGCGCACACCGCCGCGGACTATGTGGCCGCGCGGCGCGCCTGTCGCCGGCTGGCCGCCGAGCTGACCGCCCGGATGCTCGCCGCAGGGGTCGATGTGCTGCTGCTGGCGAGCACCCCGTTGCGGGCTACCCCGATCGGTGCCCCGCAGGTGGACGCCCCGGACGGCACTCGGGTGGAGGTAGTGCCCGCGCTGCTGTCTCTCACGCTGCCGTTCAACCTGCTGGGCTGGCCTGCGGTGTCCGTGCCCGCACCGGGAGTGACCGGGCTGCCGATCGGGATCCAGGTGGTCGCGGTGCGGGGCGCAGAGCAGGTAGCACTTGCCGCCGGTGCCCGGATCGTCACACCCGACGGGCCACTCCAGGGTACTCCAGCGCCAGGCCGTCGGCGTCCACAGTGAGCTCCGCTTCCCACGAGTCGCTGCTGATGCTGACCACTGTGGGCTCGCCCAGCGAGACCGTGCGGTAGGTCTGGGAGGCTTGGCGCACCTCCAGGCTGGGCAACGCGACGAACACCACCGGCAGGTCATGCCGGGCCGCGTCGCGGTGCAGGCCCAGCCGGCGGATCGGCAGCGCGTTGAACAGTGGGCTGAATTCCAGATCGATGTCCAGAGCACCGCCGAAGTGGGTACGCGCCGCGCCCTGGCCGTGGTCGACCAGCCAGACGCCCTCCTCTGAGCGGGTAACGGTGACGTATTGCTCGCCCTGGGCCCAAGCGGTACGGACGGTCAGCCGCTGGGCCACACCAGCCTCGTCGGTGGCCAACGAGTAGGACGCGGAGTAGGCCTCGACGCCCTCCTGCTGGGCGTTGACCAACGACCCGGTAGCCCGCAGGCCAACCTCGCTGAGAACAACCCGAGCCGCTTCCAGTCGCAGGCAGTCCATACCGGACCAGGAAAACATCCTGGCCTGGTGCGTGGAGCGACGAGTCACCTTCTGGCCGGTCTGCTTCTCGTCGGTTTGGGGGGTGCTCACTATCCTGAGAGCCTTTCTCGTACTGGTGGCGCGCTAGTAGCGTCCCGCCTGGCTGGCGGCCGGCTGTAACCGCGAGCCTACCTATGGCGGATGAGCTGCCGGCCTGCGGCAATCCCGGACAGTTTTCAGGATCGCCGCATACCGTCACATACTGTCACCACAGAGGTGCCATCCGATAGCAGGTATGCCGATGTTACCGGCGGAGAGTACTCTGCGTCGGGGACGAGAGCCTGGGGGTAGTACTGTGCTGGCTGCTCGTCTGACGGCGGCTCTGAACAACCAGAACGAAGAAGGACCACATGCGCACGCCCGTCTCCGACCGCCGACCGCGGGCTGGAATGACTCTCACTCCCCGCCATCGGCAGAACCGACCCCTGCCGATGAGTGCCGTGGCCGTGCGTCGCGGCCAGTTCGGCGAGTTCGAGCTGCGCCCGGTGCGAGAACACACCGTCGAAGCGCTGCCCGCTGAAGAAGGGCCCCGGGAGGATTGACCACGATCGCGCAGCGGCTTTGTGAGCACGATCGACTCCGAGACGAGCTGCCGCTTACGCGTTTGGGGGTAATGACGCCTACGGTAGCGGCATGCTGACAGTGACCGAGGCAGCGGCTCGCGCCATCAACTCGCTGGTGACCGAAAACCAGATGCCGGAGGGTGCTGGCTTGCGGATCGCGCCGCAGAGCCAAACCAGCCGGTCAGAGGGGTTGGGGCTGTCCATCGCGGCGCGTCCGGCCGACGATGACACCGTGCTGGAGACCCACGAGGGAGCCAAGGTGTTCCTGGCCGCCACTGTGGTCTACGACCTCCACGAACAACAGCTTGATGTCGAGTCCCTCGGCGATGGCGGCGGGGAGCAGGTGCGCTTCTTCGTCGACCGCCGCCCCAAGGACTAGCGGCGCGAGGTGTAACCCGCAGGCCTATTTGTTGGTGGGGTCGGTGGGTGCGGTGGAGGGTGGCGGCAGTGGTGGGACGGGCCAGGCGCGAGCGGGTCGCTGGCGAGCAGGTCGCGCAAGGGCCACAGTTGCGTGTGGTCAGTGCTGAGTTCTACCCGGACTGGGAGGCGGTGTACCGGGATAATGTTGACCGGGTGTATCGGTTGATGTTCGCCAAGGTCGGTAACCGGGCGGATGCGGAGGATCTGACCGCGGAGGTGTTCCTGGCCGCGCTGCGCCCGTTGCGGGTTTCGGCCAGCGTGGGGGAGGTGCGGGCTTATTTGGTGGCTACCGCGCGGACGGTGCTGGCCGGGTATTGGCGGCGCACGCTGGGGCGCGAGGTCACCAGGCTGACCGATGCGGACGTGCTGGAGGCGGTGCCGACGGACACCGCGGCGGCTTCGCCGGCGGCGGAGCGGGCGGTGCGGGTGGTCTTGGAGCAGCTTTCCGAGCCCTACCGGCGGATCCTTCAGTTGCGGTTCCTGGACTCCTGCTCGGTGCGGGAGGCTGCGGCCGCGCTGGGGGTGAGTGTGGTGTACGCGAAGGTGCTGCAGCATCGGGCGTTGCGCCGAGCCGCGCAGCTGCTGGAGGTGAGCAGGTGAGTGCCCGGGGCGCGCGCCGGTTCATCGCGGACCTGCTGGCGGGTCGCCGCCCTCGGCCGTTCCGGGCGCGGGAGGCTGACGTCGAGGAGCTGCGTGCGGCGATCACCCTGCGGGCCGCCCAACCGGGCAGTGCGCAGCCGCGTGCGGAGTTCGTCACCGGCCTGCACCAGCGGCTAGCCGCGGCGCTGGGCGCCGAGCAGCTGGGCGCCGAGCAGACCGAGGCACCCCCGGCGGAATCCCCGTCCCTATTCACGCCGATGGTGGGTGGCATCCGGCGACGGGCGGTGGCGGCCAGCTCGATCGCTGTGGCCGCCGCGGCGGCCGGCGCTGTGGCCGACCACACGCTCACCAGCCGCAACCCCGCCCAGAACAGTGCCGCTGGGCAGCAGACGTTGTTCCCGAATGCCGGTACCTGGCACACGGTGAGCACCAGCGCGAACCTGACCGAGGGTGGCGTGCAGGGTTTCGACCTCGGAACCGTGACCGGGTTCGTGGCCCGCACCGGCGGTGCGTTGCACGCGGTGTCGGGAGTATGCACCCACCTCGGCTGCCGGCTCGCCCTGGACCCGGCAGCCCGGCAGCTGAACTGCCCCTGCCACACCACCTCCTTCGCCCTGAGCGGCGCGCTGTTGCGGTATCAGTTGGCCACACCGCCTGCGCCGTTGCCCTTGCTCCAGGTCCGCGAGACGCACGGCGTGATCCAGGTCTACGCCCCACCAGGCCCGGTCGAGGCGGGATAACGGCCGGCGCCAGGGTGTCAGGACCACAGTGTCAGGACCACAGTGTCAGGCGCTGCGCTCGTCGACGTCGAGCAGGTGCCTGACCAGCCAGTGCACGACCTCCCGCACGAAGACCGCGAGGCTGGTGGTGCCCACGAAGTCGTGTCCCTCCTCGGGCAGCACCAGATAACCGGGTACCGCGCCGCGCTCCCGAAGCGCGGCGACGAGTTGCTCGGCCTGGATGAGTGGCACGTTGGTGTCCTGGCCGCCGTGCACCACCAGCAGTGGGGCGCTCAGCCGCCCAATGCGATGGATCGGCGACAGCTCACGCAGCAGCCCAGCGTCGCGACGCGGGTCGCCGTACCTGCTCATCGCCACCGCCGCGACCCACGGCTCGGTGTGGGCGAAGAAGGTCTCGAAGTCGATGATGCCGCAGACGTCGACGCCAACCCGGAACAGCGCAGGATAGCGCACCATCGCGGCGACGGTCAGGTAGCCGCCGTAGGAGCGGCCGGCGCAGCCTAGCGCGGTGGGGTCGGCGAGCCCGGCGTCCACCAGATACCCCACCACGTCGGCGACGTCATCGATGGCGGCGAACCGACGGTGGTGGACGTCGGCGTCCACGAAGGCGCGTCCGAAACCCGTCGAGCCACGCACGTTCGGCGCGAACACCGCGACGCGGTAGCTCAGCAACGCCTGGTAGAGCGGGTTGAAGGTGGGACGCTCCTGTGCCTCGGGGCCGCCGTGCAACCAGACCAGCGTGGGTAGCGCGCCGAGCGCTCCGGCCGGCCGGTAGAGCCAGCCGCTCAGCTCGAGGCCGTCCCGGGCCCGCCACCGGTGCAACTCCGGCCGGGCTGGCGCGTCCGGGCCCCAGGGCGGGGGGAGCGCGGGAGCCAGCCGCGTCGGCTCGGCCGGTGGGAGTGGGTAGCGCAGCACGTGCGGCGGTTCGGCGCCGGATTCCACAGCGAGCACCAGTGACCCACCGTCCCGAGCGAAAGCGCAGCTGGTCACCACGGCCGCGGGGGGTGCCGGCAGCGCACGGCGCTCCCCGCCGGGCAACCCGACGAGTTCGAGCTCGCTGTGTCCCTCGACGTTCCACACCGCGAGGACCGCGCGGCCAGTCGGCTCGAGAGCGAACCGCTCCAGCTCGGCCCCGTCGCGCACGGCGATGAGCTCGGCTGCCTCGGGGTAGCCGGCGGCGACCCTCGGCAGCGCGAGCAGCGCGGCGAACTCGTGATGAGCGTCGGTATGCAGGTAGATCATCCGATTGTCGGGGGCGAAGCAGGCGTCGGCGATGGTCGCGTCGGCGCCGAGTAGCTCGGTGCTGACGGCGGTCCGGGTGTCGACCAGCAGCAAGCGGCGCTCGCCTCGAGCGCCGAGGCGCACCATGGCGTAGCGCCCGTCGTGGCTGAAGGCGCACACCGTCGCCGCTGGGCCGCTCGCCAGCCGGCGACGACGGCCGGAGCACACATCCACCGCGTACGCGACGAGCGTGGCCGGGTCCGCGACGTTGGTCTCCGCGAGACCCACGATGTGCCCGCCGGGCTGCCAGCGGCCGATCGACGCCACCCCGTCCGGCGTTCCGGCGATGACCCGGGCAGCAGAGCCGTCCAGGCGCACCGCGCGGACCAGGGTGCGCTCGCCGCCACCGGGTGCGCTCGTCAGGCACAGCCACTTGCCGTCGGGCGACCAGCTGACCACCCGTACGTAGTCCTCGCCGGTGTCCAGCCGCACCGGCGGGCTATCGCGGGCCAGCGGGCTAGCGTGGGTCAGCGGGCTCAGCCAGACCCCGGGCGTGCCGTCCCGGTCGGAGACCACGGCCAGGGTGCTGCCATCTGGCGATAGCGCCGGTGAGGTACAGGTCTCGGCGGCGAGCCACTCGAGCCCGGGGAATGTGGCGGCCTCGAGTGGCTCGCCACTGCCGTATGACGCCGCTGACCCCTTCGGAACTCGTCGCATTCACCTAGATCCCCCCTAGATTCCTCTGTCCTGCAGCCACATCTCCAGCAGGGAGACCTGCCACAAAGCGTTAGATCCCAGCGTGGTGCGCTCGGTGTTCGGGTCGGCGAGCATGCGCTGCAACCAGTCCGGGCGAAACAGGCCACGGTCTTTGGCCACCGGGTCAGTTACCGCGTCGCGCACCCGGTGGAGGAACGAGCCGGACAGGTGCCGGATCGCCGGCACCGGGAAGTAACCCTTGGGCCGGTCGATGATCGTATCCGGGACTATGCCCCGACTGGCCGCCTTGAGCACTCCCTTTCCGCCCTCGGCGAGCTTCAGCCCGGGTGGGCAGGCGGCGGCGAGCTCGACCAGCTCGTGGTCCAGGAACGGCACTCGCGCCTCCAACCCCCACGCCATCGTCATGTTGTCCACCCGCTTGACCGGATCCTCGACCAGCATGACCGTAGTGTCCAGGCGCAACGCCGCATCGAGTGCGGTGTCGGCGCCAGGGGCACCGAAGTGCGCGTCGACGAATGCCCGGCTGTAATCGGAGCTTGCCAGCCACTCCGGCTCGAGTAGCTCGGCCAGCTCGGCGTGCGGGCGGTCGATGAACACCTCCGAGTACGCCGCCGCAGCCCGGTCCCTGGGCACGTTGGCCAGCGGCGGATACCAGTCGTAGCCGGCGAAGATCTCATCCGCGCCCTGCCCGGACTGCACCACGCTCACCGAGCGGGAGACCTCCTCGGAGAGCAGATAGAAGGCGACGCAGTCATGGCTGACCATCGGCTCGCTCATCGCCTCGATGGCCGCGTCCACTGCAGGGAGCAGCCGGTCTGACTTGACCATGATCTTCTGGTGATCGGTGCCGAAGTGGGCCGCGACCGCGTCGGAGTAGACGAACTCGTCCCCCGACTCCCCGCCGGCGGCCTCGAACCCAACGCTGAACGTGCGCAGCCGCTGAGCGGCGTCCTCGGCCAGCAGCGCCACCACCAGGCTGGAGTCGATACCGCCGGAGAGCAAGATACCCACCGGGACGTCAGCGACCATGCGGCGGCGCACCGCGAGCCGCAACGCATCCAGCACAGCGCCCGGCCAGGCGGTGGGGTCCCTAGCATCCAGGCTGCGGCCACCGCGGGTGAACGCCGGCCGCCAGTACTCCCGGTCCTCGCGAGCGCCATCCGGATGCACGGTGCGTACCGTGGCCGGTGGCAGTTTCTCCACCCCGGCCAGGATCGTGTGCGGAGCCGGCACGACGGAGTGGAAGCTCAGGTAGTGGTGCAGCCCGATCGGGTCGATCGTCGTGTCCACCTCACCCGCAGCGAGCAGCGCCGGCAGCGTGGAGGCGAAGCGCAGCCGGCTAGCGGTCTGCGCGAGGTACAGCGGTTTGATTCCGAGCCGGTCGCGGCCGAGCACCAGCCGCCCGCTCTCGCGCTCGAGCACGGCGAAGGCGAACATGCCCTGGAAGTGCTCAACGCACCTGGTGCCCCACCGGTGGTAGGCCTTGAGCAGCACCTCAGTGTCGGATTGGGAGAAAAACCGGTAACCGGCGGCACCCAGCTCGCGGCGCAGCTCGCGGTAGTTGTAGATGCAGCCGTTGAACACAGCGGCCAAGCCCAGCTCGGGATCGACCATGGGTTGCGCGGCCCGGTCCGACAGGTCGATGATCTTCAGTCGGCGGTGGCCGAGCGCGGTGGCGCCGCCAGCGTGGATGCCCCAGCCATCAGGGCCGCGCCGATGGAGCGCGGCGGTCATGGTGGTGACCGCGTCGATGCTGGCCGGCGTCTCGTCGAAGCTGATCTCGCCAGCGATGCCGCACATCAGCAAGCTCCTCTCAACGCAAGATCCAGGTGTCCTTTGCGCCGCCGCCCCGGGAGGAGTTGACGATCATGCTGCCGCTGGGCGCGACCCGGGTCAGGGCGGCTGGTGCCACCTGCGCCCGGTCGCCGAGCAGGACGAACGCGCGCAGGTCGACCGCCCTTGGCTCCAGCCGGGTGCCGGTGAAGGTGGGGTGGGTGGACAGCGACACCAGGTCCTGGGCCACCCAGTCCTCGGGGTGCGCCCGGATGGCGGCGGCGAGCTCGGCCAGCTCGGCGGAGTCGGCATCCGGTCCGATCACCACGCCGTGACCACCGTAGCCGTCGACCGGCTTGAGCACCAGCTCGGCAAGCCGGTCAAGCACCTGCGCGAGGTGGTGCGGGTCGGCGCACGGGTAAGTAGGCACTTGGGCGAGCAGCGCCTGCTCACCCAAGTAATAGGTGATCATGCTCGGCACGTAGGCATACACCCGCTTATCGTCGGCCACCCCATTGCCCAGCGCGTTGAGCAGGCGCACCCGGCCAGCGGCCACGGCCGCACAGATCGCCGCTCCGACGGGCCGGCCGTCAGCCCCGGTCGCGTCCAGCAGGGTCTGCTCGTCAAGCCGCCGGTACAGCACCTTGCAGCGCCGACCGTGCGCGTATACCCCCTTGTCGGTGACGGTGAGCTCTCCCGGGGTGACCAGCGGCAGACCCATCTGCTCGGCCAGCAGCCGATGCTCGTAGAACGCGGCGTCGATGGGGCCGGCGCTCAGCAACGCGATCGTGTCGTCGCCGTCTCTATCCGCCCTACCCGCCCCATCCGTCGCTGAAGCCAGCAGCGTCGTGCGGAGCAGCTTTGGGACGCCTTCCAGCGCCACCATGCCGGCGGGTGGCTCCAGATCGGGCAACACACTGCGCACCAGCCGCCGGCTGGTCATCGCGTACCCGATGCCAGAGGGCACCCGCACGTTGTCCTCGAGCACGAGCCAGCGCTGCGCACTGTCTCGTACCAGGTCAATCCCGCTGATGGCGGCTCGCACCGGGTGCTGGCTCGACAGCGTCCCGAGCTGGCTCCAGCCGGGTGAGCTGGTGACCACCGACGCCGGCAGCACACCATCCCGGATGGCCTCCTGCCGGCCGTAGGCGTCGTGCAGGAACGCATCCAGCGCGCGTACCCGCTGGATCAGCCCTGGCGTCAGCGTCGCCCACTCCTGCGCGGTGATGATGCGCGGCACCAGGTCCAGCGGGAACAGCCGGTCCGGCTCGCCGTCGGCCACCTGGAACGTCACGCTCCGCGCCCGCTGCTCGGTGTGCAGCGCGTTCACTGCCGCCCGCATGCCCCGTGCTCCCAGCCGGTCCAGCACCCGGAACATCCAGCCGTAGTGCGGCAGCACTCCCCCGGTCGTTCCTACCGCCTCGTCGTAGCCGGCGCAGCGGTAGCCATTGAGCAGGGCCGAGGCCGCCGGCACTGTGGTCGGCAGGTCGCGGTGTGGCGACTCACTGCGGGTCTGCGCGAGCAGGCCGTCCACCACGTCGGTGAGCTCGCCGCGCCGGCCGAACATCCGGCGCTGGCGAGTGGCGGAGCTGCCCACGGCCAGCGCCCGCTGGGACAGCTCACGCACCTGCTTCCAGTCCCCGGACGCCTCCAGCTCCGGCCGCAACTCGTTGACCAGCCGTTCGATGAGCAGCGACGGCGGCACCAGGGTCGGCCCGGACGGGTTGGCAAGGTCGACGAGGTCCCCCTCCAGTCCGGACCGGGCCGCCCGCCAGGTTGCCGCCCGCAGCAGTTCGTGGCGGGTTTGGGGGAACGGCGTGCCGTCGGCGATCCACCTGCGGGCCCGCGCCACCAGCGCCCGGAACAGGCCAGCGATGAGCACGACGTCGTCCACTGCGGGGCAGGCATCACAGATCCGCAGCTCGACGGTGGGCAGGTGCGCCGAGGGGCGGATGTCGAAATAGACCATGCCAGGGTCGCTGATCGTTCCCGAGGCGACCAGGTCAGCCACCACGGCGTCGTAGTCGGCGGCGGTACGCATCGGTCCTGGCGGGCCGGCGGTCGGCCAGCGCTGCCAGACTATGCAGCGGTAGCTGGCGTAACCACTGTCTACTCCCCGCCAGTACGGTGAGCTGGCCGACAGCGCAAGGACGGTCGGTAGGTGCAGCGCCACGTGCTGCACGACGGCGACCGCGACGTCCCGATCGGGCACGTCGACGTGCACCTGGGCCCCGCAGATGTGCTGCTCGCGGACCAGCAGCTGGTACTCATGCTGCATCCGCTCGTAGCGAGCGCCGGCCGAGATATCAGTGCCGGGCAAGTCGACCAGCGGAACCGTTCCGGCTGCCACCACACCGAGCCCGAGGGGATCGGCGACCTCGTTCAACCGCCGGCGCAGCCGGCAGAGCTCGGCGCGTAGCTCGTCGAGGCTCTCGCAGGGCAAGGTGTTGGCCTCGACCAAGGAGCGTTGCAGCTCCGGCGCGAACGAGCCGCTGTCCAACTGATCGAGCATGGCCTCGACCGCCGGTGCCGCCGCCCTGGTCTGGAGATCGACGAGATGGAACTCCTCTTCGACACCGATCCGCGAGGTCACGAAGTCGCCCATGGGCCTGACGGTAGGCGCTTGTTGTTACCACTGCTTTTCCGGGAAGCGGCCTGAGAAGATCAGCTTCGGGCGCCCGCTAGGGTTGCCGATCTCTGCGCGCGCTGGTGGGAGCCCAGGAGATGATGGGAAATGAGTACCGTGCAGTTCCGGCGACTACCTCGGTTAGTCGCGCCGAAGATGCCCGGTGGTGAGGTTCACCTGGAGCCGCCGCCCGAGGTGCCTAGGGTCATCCCGGGCAACGTTGTGCAGAAGATCCTGCCGGCCGTGATGCTCGTGGCCGTGCTGGGCATGGTGGCGTTTGCCCTCGCCAACCCGAATAGCTGGCGCAGCAACCCGACGGTCCTGATTTTCCCGATCATGATGGTGCTCTCGACCGTCGGCATGTTCGCCGGTGGTGGCCGAGGTGGCCAGGGCAAAGCCGAGATGAACGAGGACCGCAAGGATTACCTGCGCTACCTGGGCCAGATGCGGGAGCGGGCCCGGGAGACCGCCCACGAGCAGCGCGCGGCGTTGGAGTGGAGCCATCCCGACCCCGCCGCGCTGTGGTCCATCGCGAGCAGCCGGCGGATGTGGGAACGCCGCAGCGGTGACTACGACTTCTGCCACGTGCGGATCTGCCGGGGATCGCAGCGGCTGGCCACCCGGCTGGTGCCACCGCAGACCGGCCCGGTGGACGAGCTGGAGCCGATCACCACGCTGGCGCTGCGCCAGTTCGTCCGGGCCCATTCCCTCGTGCCGGAGCTGCCGATCGCTATCTCGGTTCGCTCCTTCGCCGCCATCGGGATCTCCGGCGAGCCGGTCGCCTCGCGTGGGCTGGCGCGGGCGATGGTGGCCCAACTGGCCACCTTCCACCCACCCGAGGATCTGCTGGTCGCCGTGGTCAGCGCTGGGCGGGCGAAAGTGGACTGGGAGTGGGCGAAGTGGCTGCCGCAGGTGCAGCACCCGAGCCGCGTCGACGGTGCCGGGCCGATCCGGATGATGGCCTCCTCGCTGGCCCAGATCGAGGAGTTGCTCGGCGAGCAGCTCCAGGACCGCCCCCGGTTCTCCCGCAATGGCGCGCCGCTAGGTGACGGGCCGCACATCCTGATCGTCATCGACGGCGGCGAGGTCACCGGAGCGGAGCAGATCATCCTCGAGGAGGGCGTGGCTGGGGTGACCGTGCTCGACCTCTCGGCATCGCTGGGTACGTTGACCGCACGCCGTGGACTGCAACTGGCGATCGAGGATGGCGCGATCGGCGCCCGAGGGGCCGGCGGGGTCGAGCCCTTCGGGTCTCCCGACTCGCTCGCCGTTGTCGAGGCCGAGGCGGTGGCGCGTGCCCTGTCCCCCTTCCGCCTCGGCGCGGCGGAGTCTTCCGGTGAGGACGAGCCGCTGCTGGGCAACACCGGGCTGCTCGGCCTGCTCGGCCTGCCCGAGGATCCCCATGCCTTCGACGTCGCGACGGCCTGGCGGCCGCGCCCGATCGGGGATCGGTTGCGAGTGCCCATCGGGCTCGGCGAGTTCGGCCAGCCCGTGGAGCTGGACCTCAAGGAGGCCGCCCAGGGCGGCATGGGCCCGCACGGGCTCTGCGTGGGGGCCACTGGGTCAGGGAAATCAGAGTTCCTGCGCACTCTCGTGCTGGGCCTGATCGCCACCCACTCGTCAGCGGTGTTGAACCTCGTGCTGGTCGACTTCAAGGGTGGCGCGACGTTCCTGGGCATGGAGCACGCCCCACACGTCGCCGCGGTGATCACCAACCTGGCGGGTGACTTGACCCAGGTCGCCCGTATGCAAGACGCGCTGGCCGGCGAGATGAACCGCCGCCAGGAGCTGCTCCGCAGCGCGGGGAACTTCTCCAACGTCGCCGACTATGAGCGGGCCCGGAACAACGGCGCCGACCTCGATCCGCTGCCGGCGCTGTTCATCGTGATCGACGAGTTCTCCGAACTGCTCGCCCAGCAGCCGGAGTTCATCGACCTGTTCGTGGCGATCGGCCGGCTGGGCCGCTCGCTGCAGATGCACCTGCTGCTGGCCTCGCAACGGCTTGAGGAGGGCAAGCTGCGCGGTTTGGAGTCCCACTTGTCCTACCGGATCGGGCTGAAGACGTTCTCCGCTGGGGAGTCCCGGGCGGTGCTGGGCGTGCCTGACGCCTACGAGCTGCCGCCGGTGCCCGGCTCGGGCTACCTGAAGTTCGACACCGCGTCCATGGAACGCTTCAAGGCGGCCTACGTCTCGGGCCCCTACCGGCTCAACAAAGTCCTCGCGATGCCCAGCCCGCTCCCGGTCACCTCGGACCGGCGGCCGCGGCTGTTCGTGCCCGACTATGTGGATCTACCCGAGGTGGTGGAGCCCGCTCCGTTCCTCGAAGACATCCCAGAAGAGGTCACCGAGCCGAGCGTGCTGGATGTTGTGGTGGCCAAGGTGCGTGGGCAGGGGCCCCCGGCCCACGAGGTGTGGCTGCCGCCGCTGTCCGCGCCGCCGTCGCTGGATCAGCTGCTGCTGCCGCTGTCGGTCACCGAGGATCGCGGGTTGTCCCCGGTCGGGTTCTCCGGCAACGGCCGGCTCGCCGTCCCGGTCGGAATCGTGGACAAGCCTTACGAGCAGCGCCGCGACCTGCTCTGGGCGGATCTCTCCGGTGCGCAGGGCCACGCTGTGGTCACCGGCGGCCCGCAGTCGGGCAAGTCCACCCTGCTGCGCTCGCTGCTGATGTCGCTGGCGCTCACCCACACCCCCGAGGAGGTGCAGTTCTTCTGCATCGACTTCGGCGGCGGCACGTTGGCGTCGCTGGATGGCTTGCCGCACTGCGGCGGGGTAGCCGGCCGGCTGGAACCGGACACGGTCCGGCGCATTCTCGCTGAGGTGAGCGGATTGCTCGCCGCTCGCGAGCGGCGATTCCGGACACTGGGCATCGACTCGATGGCCGATTTCCGGGCCCGCAAGCGGCGCGACCCTGTTGGTCTGCGCGACGATCCGTTTGGCGATGTGTTCCTGGTGATCGACGGCTGGCACAGCTTCCGCCAGGAGTTCGACGTCAGCGATTTGGAGATGCGGGTGGTGAACCTGGCCACTCAGGGGCTGTCCTATGGGGTGCACGTGATGATCGGTGCCACCCGGTGGGCCGAGATCCGGCCCGCGCTGAAAGACCTCCTGGGTACCCGCTTCGAGCTGCGCCTGGGGGATCCGGGCGAGTCCGACATAGACCGGCGAGTGGCGCTCAACGTGCCGCCAGGTCGCCCGGGCCGGGGGCTGTCCCGGGACAAGCTGCACTTTCTCGCCGCGCTGCCCCGGATCGACGCGCTCCCCTGCGCTGCGGACGTCGGCACCGGGGTGGCTGACGCGGTGGCGCACATCCGCGACGGGTGGGCCGGCCACCGCGCGCCGCGAGTCCGGCTGTTGCCCGAGCGAATCCTCTACCAGCAGTTACTCATGCCCGGGTCGCGGCACCCGCAGGTGATCCCGATCGGGATCAACGAGGCCGAGCTTGCCACGGTGTCTCTCGACTTCGCCGCTGAGCCACATTTCTTGTGTTTCGCCGACGGCGAGTCCGGCAAGACCAACCTGCTGCGCACCATTGCCCGGGGGATCGTGGATCGGGCCACTCCGGAGCAGGCCCGCATGGTGATTGTCGACTATCGCCGCACCATGCTCGGCTTCGTGGAATCCGATCATCTCCTGGAGTACGGGATATCGGCCGACGGCCTGGCTCCGATCATCACTGAGGTAGCGCGCTCCCTGCGCAAGCGCTTGCCCGGACCTGGCCTTACCCAGCAGCAGCTTCGGGACCGCTCCTGGTGGTCGGGCCCGGAGCTCTACGTCCTGGTCGATGACTACGACCTGGTGGCCACCCAGGGTGGGGTGAACCCGCTTGCGCCGCTGCTGGAGTTCCTGGCCCAGGCCAAGGACGTGGGCTTGCACCTCATCCTCGCCCGGCGCTGCGGTGGCGCTTCCCGGGCACTGTTCGAGCCGGTGATCGCCCGGCTGCGGGAGCTGTCCAGCCCTGGTCTCGTGATGAGCGGCAATCCCGAAGAGGGCCCGCTGTTTGGCACCGTCAAGCCATCCCCGATGCCGCCCGGCCGGGGTACCCTAGTCGGGCGCAAGACCGGCCGCCAGCTCGTCCAGATCGCGTGGCTGCGCCACCCGTGAGTGGCGATGCGAGCTATGACTCGCATCGCCACTCACGCGGGTCCGCGCTCCGCGCTGACCCCTAAACTTGCGCCATGACGCCCGAGGACGAGGAGTTCCTCACTGAGTTGTACCGCAACCTCACCAAGCAGGCCGTGCCACCGACCTCGCCGCTGTACGTGCCGCTGGAGCAGTTGCCCGGCCAGGTGATGGGGCCCGACGCGGTGCGACTGCTCTGCCGCACCATCACGAGGACGACCCCGGGGGAGGGGTTCTTTCTCACTGGATTGCGCGGTTCGGGCAAGACGGTGCAGCTGCTGCGCCTGAAGCAGGACCTGGTGGAGCAAGGGTTCGCGGTGGTCATGTTCAGCGCCGAGGATTACCTGAACATGCACGAGCCACTCAACGTGGTCGACGTGCTGTTCTTCCTGGTGGGCGCGATATCGGATCAAGCCGTTGCCTACGACCTCATCGAGGCGGGCGACTCCGCGACGTCCCGGGGATGGTCGAGGTTGTGGCAATGGTTGGCGGACCTGCCCAGCCGGACTGACCTGACCGGAGCCGAGGTCAGCACCACTCTGCTGGGGACCAAGGCGTCGCTGAAAGCGGAACTGCGCCGGGACACCGCCTTCGTTGCCCAGTTGCGGGAGTTCCTCCGGGGCCGGCTCAGCGAACTGGTCGAGCAAGCCAACCAGATCGTCGAGGACCTGGTGGCCGAGATGCGCCAGCGCTGGACCAATGGTGAATGGAAGGGCCTGGTCGTCATTGTCGACTCGCTGGATCACAACCGCGCGGTGGACAGCGAGACGTTCCAGCAGGTGCGCCGAGCATTGGTGAACCTGTTCGACAAGGACTACGACAATCTCCGGCTCGCCCAGTGCCGCACCGTTTTCACGCTGCCGATGCATGTGCTGGCCTCCGGTGGGCACCTGCGCATCCTGCTCGGGTTGGTGATGGAGTGGGACGTCGTCGCCACCCTGCTTGACCAGCATTTTGTGCTCGGCTACCAGAACGGGCAGCCTTGGTACGACGTGCACCCGCTGTTGCATGACGAGATCTCCAGTGCGCCGCCCGCCGGTTGACCCGGAGTTCCTCACTCCTGAGGGGGAACGGGCCTGGACCTGGTTGCGCCGCCACCTGGACCGGGCGAACGCCTTCTGGCTTGCCGTCATCCTCACCGACGATCTGGCCGCTCAACGCGTGCTGCGCGAGCGGGTGCGGGCGAACCGCCGGCTGCACGCGCACCCCCTCACCATTCTGCAGCCCGCCACCCCCGCCGAGCTGGCGAAGCTGCTCGACGAGCTGGAAGCCCGCAGTGCCGCGCCACCCGGGTGCACCTGGGTGGCGGCACCCCAGGGCCCCGGCAAAGTCCTGTTTCGGCAGATAGATGCCCATAGATCACTGAACGAGAGGGGCGATCATGATCTCGTGTGCTCTCAGTGCGCCGAGTTCGACAGGAGAGCTGCTCGGCCGGCCTC
>JBOHFR010000062.1:0-31564 GCA_050699715.1 Pseudonocardiaceae bacterium | reverse complement strand
CATGGCCGAATCGTTCTTCGCGGCCCTGAAGAACGAGCGCGTCCACCGCACCGTCTACCCGACCCGGGAACACGCCCGGCGTGACATCACTCGGTACATCGAATTCTGGTACAATTCCAACAGACTCTACTCCGGTCTCGACTACAGGACACCGCAAGAGGTCCTTAAAGAGTGGGTAGACTCGCAGGAAGCAGCGTAAGAAGCACACAATCCGACGGTCCGAAAAACGCGGGGCAGATCAACGCTGCGCGCTGGTGGTTCCCCGGAGCAGGTCGCTGGTCGGTTGCGCGATGAACACCCAGGCCAGCAGGCTGAGTGGGTGTCTCATGAGGCGATCTACACCTGGATCTACGCCCTGCCCACAGGGGAGCTGTCCCGGCTGGGCATCCTGCTGCGTTCCCGGTGCACGCAGCGCCGGCCTCGCGGCCGAGCCGGTTCACCGGGTGCCCGGATCGTGGGCATGACCAGCATCGACGCCCGCCCCACCGAGGTTGGCTGACCGTGCCGTCCCTGGCCACGGGGAGGGCGATCTCGTGATGGGAAAGGCCGGCAAGACTGCCATGGCCACCCTGGTCGAGCGCACTTCCCGCTACACCGTGCCCGTCGCCCTGCCCGCCGGGCGACGCGACGCCACCACCTGCGACGCGCTGATCACCACTGTGACCGGCATGCCCACCGCACTGGTCAAGACCCTCACCTTCCGACCAGGGCAGCGAGATGGCCGCCCACGCCGCGTTCACCCTGGCCACCAACCGCGGTGTCCTTCGCCCACCCCCCTCACCCTGACAACGCCCCACCAACGACAACACCAACGGGCTACTCCGCGAATACTTCCCCCAAGGAACCGAGATCACCGACGACCACACCTACCTCAACCGCGTGGCCGCTGAACTCAACAACCGACCACGCCGTATCCTCGGCTACCGAACCCCAGCAGAAGTCTTCGCCGACCTCCTGACCAGCTCCATTGCTTCCACCGGCTGACACCGCCCTCGGGGATCACCCGCCCGGAAGGAATCGGGAACAGGTGTACCACCCAGTCGGTCTCGCCCACGATCCGCCCACTGGGCAGCTGCCCGCCACGCAGCAGCCGTGCGGCGAACACACCGGGCAGCCACTCCCGCAGCCGAGAGGGGACCAGCCCAGCCAGCGAGGACCGCGGGGCACCGCTCGAATCACCGGTTTCCTCCCCGGGCTCCCCACGTGATCCATCCGGCATGCGGGGATGGTGTGGCCTGACCAAGGGTTCTTGTGCACCAGGGGTGCACACCAGTCGAATCCACCCGAGCGCGAGGTGAGCTCCCTCATCGCCTTCGCGAACACGCGGCGCCCATCGTCGAGGGTGAGGCGCGAGGCCAGCCCCGGCGAAAAACGACAGCCTTCAACAGTTCTGAGCCGGATCAGTCGGGACGCAGCCGCCAGAACGGGGAGACTGGGCCTGTCCCGGCGCCGAGTGGGTACGCATGGGCGAGGGCCTGGGTGATGTAGCGCTTGCCGTATCTGACCGCTTCGGCTATCTCGGCGCCGCGGGCCAGGGCCGAGGTGATCGCTGCGGCCAGGGTGTCCCCGCTACCGTGGGTGTGCGGGGTGGCTAACCGGGGGCCGGTGAACTCGGTGAACTCGCGGCCGTCGTAGAGCACGTCCAGGCATTGCGGTTCGTCGTGCAGGTGCCCGCCCTTGACCAGGACCCACTGGGGTCCTTGCGCGTGCAGCGCACGGGCCGCGTCGTAGAGCTGCGCGGGGGAGCTGACGTCCAGGCCGATGAGCAGCCGCACCTCGTCCAGGTTGGGCGTGATGAGGGTGGCCCGGGGGAGCAGCTCCGAGCGCAGCACGGCCAGCGCATCCGCACTCAGCAGCGGGTCGCCGTGCATCGAGGCGGCCACCGGGTCGACCACCAGCGGCACCCCGTGGCGGCGACCGATGCTGACCTCGTCACACACCCCAGCCACCGCGCGAATGATCGCCGCGCTGGCCAGCATGCCGGTCTTGGCGGCGGACACCCCGATGTCCGTGACCACCGCCCGGACCTGGTCGGCCACCGTGGAGGGGGGGATCTCCACGATGGCAGTGACACCGAGTGAGTTCTGCACCGTCACCGCCGTGACCGCCACACAGCCGTGCACGCCGCAGGTGGTGAACGTGCGCAGGTCGGCCTGCAGGCCCGCCCCGCCCCCGGAGTCCGAGCCGGCGATGGTCAACGCGACGGGAGGGCCAGCGCTCACGTCTCGGTCACGGGCAGATACAGCTGCTTGCCGGCCGCGGTGAACTCGTCGGACTTCTCCTTCATGCCCGCCTCGAGGGCCGCGACGTCGGACAGCCCATGCTCCCGCGCGTAGGCCCGAACATCGGTGGAGATGCGCATCGAGCAGAACTTGGGCCCACACATCGAGCAGAAATGCGCGGTCTTCGCCGCTGGGGCGGGCAACGTCTCATCGTGGTAAGACCGCGCGGTATCCGGATCGAGCGCCAGCGCGAACTGGTCCGGCCAGCGGAACTCGAACCGGGCCGCTGACAGCGCGTCGTCCCAGGCTTGGGCACCCGGATGGCCCTTGGCCAAGTCGGCGCTGTGTGCGGCGATCTTGTAGGTGATCACGCCGGTCTTCACGTCGTCGCGGTTGGGCAGGCCGAGGTGCTCCTTGGGCGTGACGTAGCAGAGCATCGCGGTGCCCGCCTGCGCGATCATCGCCGCGCCGATCGCCGAGGTGATGTGGTCATAGGCCGGCGCGATGTCCGTCGCCAGCGGACCCAGGGTGTAGAACGGCGCCTCGTCGCACCATTGCTCCTCCAGACGCACATTCTCGACGATCTTGTGCATCGGCACGTGCCCAGGACCCTCGATCATCACCTGCACGTCGTGGCGCCGGGCGATCTGGGTCAGCTCCCCGAGCGTCTTGAGCTCGGCCAGCTGTGCGGTGTCGTTGGCGTCGGCAATGCAGCCGGGGCGCAGGCCATCGCCCAGGGAGAACGTCACGTCGTAGCGGCGCAGGATCTCGCACAGCTCGGCGAAGTTCTCATACAAGAACGACTCGCGGTGATGCGCCAAGCACCAGGCCGCCATGATCGATCCGCCGCGGGAGACGATGCCGGTGATCCGGGTGGCGGTCAACGGCACGTAGCGCAGCAACACCCCGGCGTGCACCGTCATGTAGTCCACACCCTGCTCGCACTGCTCGATCACGGTGTCCCGGTAGATCTCCCAGGTCAGCGCCGCTGGGTCACCCTTTACCCGCTCCAGCGCCTGGTAGATCGGCACGGTGCCGACCGGGACGGGGCAGTTGCGCAGCAGCCACTCCCGGGTCTCGTGGATCCGCGTTCCGGTGGACAGGTCCATGATCGCGTCCGCGCCCCACCGGGTGGCCCACACCATCTTGTCCACCTCCTCCTCGATCGAGGAGCTGACCGCTGAGTTGCCGATGTTGGCGTTGATCTTCACCAGGAACTTCTTTCCGATGATCATCGGCTCGGATTCGGGGTGCCGGTGGTTGGCCGGGATCACCGCGCGGCCGCGGGCCACCTCGGTGCGCACCAGCTCGACATCGACATTCTCGCGGGCTGCGATGAACTCCATCTCCCGCGTGACGATGCCGGCCCGGGCCCAGGCGAGCTGAGTGGCTGCGCCCCCCACCGGTTGGCCCCGGCGCTGGGTGATCCATTCCTGGCGCAACCGGGGAAGTCCCTGGCGGACGTCGATGGTGGCCGCTGGGTCAGTGAAGGGACCTGAGGTGTCGTAGAGGTCCAGGTGTGTCCCGTTGATCAGCTCCACCCGGCGGGCGGGCACCCGCAGCCCGGCATCCACCTCGCGATAGATTTTTCGCGACCCGGTGATGGGGCCAGTGGTCACCGTGGGTTCGACGGTGTGGTCGCGCAGCCTGTTTGTCGGCCAGTTTAGCGGCATTGTCATGGATCAGCCTTCCTACGCCGGCATTACCCGGACAGGTTCTGCGGTCGACAGCCCCGGGCGGCGCCCAGCTGCCCTCTCAGCCCGCTGCGGTGCGAGCTCCCGCGTGGTCAATTGACCTGCCCGACCGTAGCGCCATCGAGAGCGCGTCCGCAAAAGGTGGCGCGGGTGACGGTTGGTTGCGGCACCGCTAGTATTCGGATAGTTGCCTACGGTGACAACTACCCATGGGGGCTCCATGTACGACATTTCCGGCATTTCGCCTCGCCGCGTCGCCGTGGTCGGTCAGGGTTACGTGGGCCTGCCGGTAGCAATTCGGGCCGTGGAGGTCGGTTTCGACGTCGTCGGTTTCGACATCGACAAGGCCCGTATCGATTGCCTCCGCAAGGCGGAGACGTTTATCGACGATGTCACCGACAGTGATCTCGCGATAGCGATGGGCACCGGACGGTATCTACCTACCGACGACCCAGCAGCGTTGGCCGGTTTCGACGTCGCGGTCGTCTGCGTACCCACTCCCTTGCGTGACGGTGCCCCCGACCTGAGCTGCGTCGAGGATGCCGCAGGCATCATCGCGCCGCACATCACGCCTGGATGCTGCGTCATCCTCGAGTCCACGAGCTATCCCGGTACCACCGAGGAGATCTTCATCCCGATCCTGGAGGCCGGTTCGGGGTTGTCTGCGGGGGCGCAATTCTGCGTCGGCTACAGCCCCGAGCGCATCGACCCGGGAAACGAGATCTGGCGGTTCCACAACACTCCCAAGATTATTTCTGGTGTGAACAAAGCCTCCCTACAGGCGTTGCGGGACTTTTATGGCCGGCTCGTCGAGCGAACCGTGCCGGTGGCGGGACCTCGGGAGGCTGAGCTTGCCAAGCTACTCGAGAACACCTTCCGCCACGTCAATATCGCCCTGGTCAATGAGCTCGCGATGTACTGTCACGGCCTCGGGCTCGACGTGTGGTCGGTGATCGACGCGGCCGCCACGAAGCCTTTCGGGTTCATGCGGTTCACGCCAGGGCCAGGGGTCGGCGGGCATTGCTTGCCGATCGATCCCTTGTACCTGTCCTGGCAGGTGCGACGGTCCCTGGGGCATGCTTTCCGTTTCGTCGATATTGCCAACGAGGTCAACGACCACATGCCCGACTACGTGGTGTCCCGCGTGGTCACCCATCTCAACCAGCAGCGCAAGTCCGTCAACGGGAGCAGCATTCTGCTGGTGGGGCTGGCCTACAAGCGGAACTCGCGGGACACCAGGCAGTCACCGGCGATCGCAGTCGCTAAGAGACTCGACGATCTCGGGGCCGATCTCCGGGCGATCGACCCGCTCATCACCGCTGAGGAGATCCCGAATTTCATCCGACTCGTGCCCTGCGAGTTGAGTCAGGTCATCGGCACCGATCTGGTCATCGTGCTCGCTGACCACGACGCGATCGACTGGGAGCTATTCGAGCAGCACGCTGAGCGGGTCCTGGACACCCGCAACCGGTTGCGCTCGCGGTCCGCCGTGCGGCTCTAGGCTCGCAGCTGCCTGTCCCACGCCTCCGGGTTGAGCAGCTGCGTTGGCTGCTCACCGCGGCTGACCTGCAGCACGATCTCCACCGCCAGCGCCGCGCTCGCCGTCCAGACGCCCTGGGTGTTCGCTGCGCTGTGCGGGGTGAGGACGACGTTGTCCAGCTCAGCCCAGCGCGGATCGGTCATCGGCTCGGTCGTCCAGGCGTCGATGCCGGCACCGGCGATCTCGCCGGATTTCACCGCGCTATACAGGGCGTCCTCGTCGACCAGGTTGCCGCGACCGGTGTTGATCAGAAAGGCGGTGGGTTTCAGCAGAGCCAGCTTCGCCGCATCGACAATCCGCTCGGTCTCGGGCATGGCCGGCAGATGCAGCGTCACGAAGTCGCTCTGGGCGAACACCTCGTCCATCCGCATCAGCTCGATACGGTGTTCCGTCACGAACTCCATCACGGGGTACGGCTCGTGGGCGATCACCCGCATGTCGAAGCCCAGCGCCCGCCGGGCGACGGCCCGGCCGATGCGGCCGAGCCCGACGATGCCCAGCGTCGCGCGCCACATGTCCACGCCGCGGTGCGGTTGCCACTCGCCGCGTCGCATGGCGCGATCGTGCCGGGAGATCCCGTGCGCCAGGTCGATCATCAACCCGATCGCGTGGTCGGCGACGCCCCCGTCGGTGGTGCCCGGAATGGTCGCGACCAGGACACCGCGCTCGGTGGCCGCGCTGACGTCGACGGTGTCGAAGCCCACCCCGAAGCGCACCACCAGCCGCAGCCCGGGGCAGGCGTCGAACACTTCGGCGGGGTAAAGTTCCTGGCCGGCGATGGCAGCCGCGCAGCCCTGCAGGCTCGCGATCACCTCCGCCACCGGCGTCGCTCGCCGTCCCGATCCGCAACGCAGCTCCAGCCCGGCCGCGCGCAGCCGCGCGGGAATCTCGCCCAGCTCCTCCTCCGGCCGAGTCAGGTTGACCGCAACCCGCGCCATGCTCGAGAGCACCTCCCGTCGCGCCACGGGGATCATCTGGGCTGGTGGCGCTTCGCTGCTTAAGTCCATCGTAGTTCGCTCAGAGCGTGACTGTTACGCCGTTCGAGTGAAAGGTCGAGCCGTCACCCGCCCGCATACTCGGCATCGAACTGCTCCCCGCAGGCCACTGACCAGCTACTATAGGTGTCAATGTCCCGTTTCCGACGTATCTCGGTCGGACCCGTACTTGGGCTGGACCCCCGGTACGGACACCGCGAATGATCGGACTCGCGGCGAGTAAGCCGAGGCAAGCCGATCTTGAAGCTGGGCGTGGCGGAACTGATACACCTGACCGACAGTGCGTAAAACCTGCCGTTTACGGGCATCTTCAAGAAACCGCAACAAAAGCGCAGGAGCCTTACCCCGGCGCCACAGTTGCGCACTCGCAAGAGGTCTTTCGCCGAATGCACCCATGAACCCAATGACGAGCCCGATCGTGAGTGCGAGACCGAGCTTGCTCACCAGCGTCCCGGTGAACCCGCTTCGCTCTGACCCGATCGTGAAGGTGAGCCCAAACTCGCTCACCACCGCCCTGGTGAACCCGACTCCCGAACCGATCACAAGCCCGACCACGAGTTCACACGCAACTACGGTAGCGAGGACGCGGGGCCAGGCAGGGACCCAACGCGGAATCTGCCACCAGGCCAGGTCCCGGGTCCCCTCGGCGTTCATGTGGTGTGCCAGATGCCCCAACCAGCGTTGAGCCTGGTCCAGGGTGTACGCCGGAGGCTGGTGTCCTAGGCGGTGGGTGTAGGCGGCAGGCAGCACCCCATCTAACCCATCGAGGATCACGGCGATGTAGTCGCCGCTGATCAGGCGTGCCGCAGCATCCCGGCCGTACTCCCGGGCCCGCAAGAACGCATAGTCTCTGGTCAGCCGGTCCGCCAACCAGCCGGCTAAGGGCTCACTGTGCGGATCCCAGCCATGCAGAGTGAACAACACCGGCACCGGCACCTTGGCCGTTGTGAAGGCTTCCCGGTGGTTCAGCGCGTCGAGAAGCAGGAGGATCGCCGCACCGCTTTTGCCCGCACCCGGCCCCCGAGGATCACCAGCCGCCCGGAGCTCAGCCCGCCGTACACGCTATGAAGATCCTTTATCGTGCCGAACTGCAGCATCGTCGCGGTGATCGCTGCCATCCCAGGTAACGGTGGGAACCGGGCCCCACCGGCCTCTCCCACAGCTACCTCTACCGGGCCGGTGACCTGCCGGCGCGACCACTGCCATCGCACCAGAATCGGGGACAGCAACCCGCGTTCCGTAGCGGCCTGCTTCCACTGCCCACACAACTTGTGCTGCCAACTCGTCTGCCGCGCGTTCCAGCAGCGAGCGCGAAGCCTGGGCTGGCCGTAGCAACGCCCCCAACCACATAGCGACACCTGCCGCGGCGGTTGCCACGGTTACGAACGTCGAGACCAGCTTGCTGGCCAAGTCCCGATTGTGCGCACTGAGAACGTATGCCACGACCCCAGATGTGACCGCAACGAGTAGTACCAGTCCCACCCACGGCCAGGTGCGTCGTCGTCCGATCTCCACGACTAACCAGTCTGTCATCATGCGGTGAGGATCAGTGGTGCACTGGCGTTGTCGTGTAACAGCATCGCCGCGTTCTGGCGCGAGCTCTGATCCGGCACGTCGTCGGGCTGAGCAATCCGGGTTCTGATTCCGGAGTAAGATGATTGTATGACAGCGGACCGGATCACCGTCACGATCCCTGAGCAGCTCGCCCGGGATGCCCGCTAGGCCGTCAATGATGGCAAGGCGGAGTCGGTCAGCGCGTATGTCGCCGCGGCGCTGCGCCACTATCGGCGGTCGGTAACCCTTCGTGAGCTGCTCGACCAGTGGTGGGCAGCCGACCCGCAAGGTCCGCCCTCCGATGCGGAACGCGCGGCGGCCCAGCTCGCCCGGTTCCTCAACGCCGCGGACCGGGTCGAGATCGTGGAGTGGGATGCGGCGACTGCGCGCGCCTCGGGAGTGCTGTGTGGGCGAACCGACACCTCAGATGTGGTGGACGCCTCGGTCGTGCTGTGCGCTCGGGAGCGCGACCATCATGTCGTCACGTCGGACCCAGCGGATTTCGCGGTGCTCGATGCCCAGCTGTCCATGATTGTCGTCTGAGTGGGCGGCACCGGCTACCCCTGTGCGGGGTTGCGCAGGAGCGCGGCGGGGTGGTAGTGCAGGCGTTTCTGCACCGGGGGGTGCACCGTTGCCAGCACGTCGGCGATGTCGCGCCCGGCGGTGCCGGAGCCGAACAGGTCGCTGCGCTCGTAGCGACCGTGCGCGATCTGGGCGCGGACCGCTTCGGCGATCTCGAGGGGGTCGTGTGAGGTGAACACCACGTTGGGGCCGCATTCTCGGTCGTGTTGACGGGTGCCGACGCTGACGGCCGGCGTGCCGAGGTAGGCGCCTTCCCGCAGCGCCGCTGACGAGTTGCCGATCATGCAGGTGCAGTGTGTCATCAGCTGGGCGAAGTCCTCGGCTGCCACGTTGCGGAAAAACTGGCAGCGCCGCGCCAGACCCTGCTCGTGGAACTGCCGGATGCCCGCGGCCACTTCGTCGCTGCCCGCGTCCACGTTTGGCCAGAAGACGAGCGCCTGCATCCCGATCGCCGAGACCGCGCGTAACGTCGCGCTCACCTGCGCGAGGCCGTGGCCGTATTCGGTCGTGACGCCGTGTTGCATGACCAGCAGGAAGGGCTGCTCCGGATCGATCGGCGAACCGGCGCCGCAGTGGTTGATCAACGCGTCGCGGCGGGTGCCCGGACGGGTACGGGCGACCAGGTCGATCGACGGGCAGCCGACGTTGAACACGTACCGCGGGTCCTCGCCCATCGCCATGACGCGGCGGGCGCTGAGTTCGGTCGCCGGGAAGTGGATGTGGGACAGTTTGGTGACCGCATGCCGGACGCTCTCGTCAATCGACCCGGACACCTCGCCGCCCTGCGTGTGCGCGACAGGAATGTTCATGTAAGCGCCGGCGATAGCCGTCGCGATCGTCTCGAAGCGGTCGGCAACGGTGAGGACGATGTCGGGTTCGAGCCGCTCGAACGCGGTCGGCAACTCCAGCAGGCCCAGCCCAGTGGATCTCGCCATCGTCGCCGGGGTCTGTCCCTCGATTATGAACGGGATCTTGGCGTCGGGGGTGAAACCGGCGGCTTCGAGCACGGTCACCGCGCTGCCGAAGCGTTCCAGCAGCAGCGACGCGGCGGCGATCACCTGCAGCTCCAGCGCGGGGTGCTCGCGCACGGCCTCCAGTACCGTGGTGATCCGCGCCAGGTTGGCCCGGCTGGCGACGACGACACAGATCTTCTTGCGACGGGCCGGCACGTCGGTGCCTCCTGATGACAGCAGCGCGTGCGTTGACAGCGCGGGTGTTGATCGGATCCTACAGCGATTGCCGGCTACCCGAACTCACCCCGCTTCTAGGGTCGACATGCTGCTGAGGAACTGTGTCGCGGTGGCCTCCAAGGCTAGCCAGTCGGGTTCGGCGCTCGGTCCCGGAGCGAGCACGAACCTTCGATGGCCATCATGGGTCAGTCGCTCGGCGACGATCGTGAAACCGGTCAGAGTGAACAGCGCCATCGCGGTCGGGCGGGTCAAGTAGTAGGGATGATCGATCTTGACTACCCGCTCGATGCTGCCGGTCCGGCGCAGCAGGACATCGACGTCGACGATGTCGACGAACGCGCGACCGCCGCCGGCGATCATCTGGCGCAGCGCCACCAGCGTGCCTCGGACGTCGAGAAGGTGGTCGATCGTCTGGCACAGCAGCACGAGATCCCAGCTGCGCTCACCCGGATCGAAGTCCTCGACGAGCCCGGCGACCGTCTCCATACCGGCGGCCCGCGCGACCGCGAGCTCGTCCGGGGACGGGTCGAGGACAGTCACCCGCGCGGGCAGGCGTGCCGCCAGTACCCTGGAGACCGCCCCCGTTGAGCCGCCGACGTCGAGGATGGTGCGCGGCGCGGACGGTAGTAGCGGGAGCAGGAACGCGGCGAGTCCGGTGGCGTAGTCGCGCTGGTCGAGCTGCACGGTCTCGGCGTCGATCCGGCGGCCGTGATAGGCCGACACCAGCGGCCGGTAGACCTCGGAGTAGAAGTGCGCGTACTGGGTAGCGCTCAGCTGCGGGCAGAGGTAACCAAGCCCGCAGCGCTGGCATACCACGAAGGTGGCTGGGTAGCCGTAGCGGTCCCGCTTGGCGGCCTCCACCGCACGGCCAGGTACTCCGCACAGGTTGCACGCTGCGGTCCGGTGTGTAGCCTGCGCGCCATAGTCGTAACCAAGCGCAGTAATTTGGTCGTTAACCACCATCTGTGTCATATTTTTCATCCATTCAGGGCGGCTATGGAGCGCGTAGCGTGACTGTACTTGATTGGGATCACCGTGTCGCGGTCATCGGCGAGGTCGGCCAGGCGCATGACGGCAGCTTGGGCACCGCGCACGCGTTCATCGACGCGATCGCCGCCGCGGGTGCCGATGCGGTGAAGTTCCAGACGCACATCGCCGCCGCTGAGAGTCGGACTGACGAGCCGTGGCGAGTCACGTTCAGCTACGCCGACGACACCCGCTACGAGTACTGGAAGCGGATGGAGTTCACCGCGCACGCCTGGGCGGGGTTGCGAGCGCACGCGCAGGATCGCGGGCTAGCGTTTTTGAGCTCGCCGTTCTCGTTGGAAGCGGTCGAGCTGCTGCGCCGCGTCGGTGTCGCCGCCTGGAAAGTCGCCTCCGGCGAGGTCGGCAACCCCGCGCTGCTCGACGCGGTGGCCCAGACCGGAGCGCCGGTGCTGCTCTCCAGTGGAATGAGCGGCTGGGCTGAGCTTGACGGCGCTGTCGCGCGGCTGCGCGCGGCCGGCGCTGGGCCGCTGGCCGTCCTGCAGTGCACCTCTGCCTACCCGGTTGCGCCGGAGCGGATAGGGCTCAATGTCCTGCGGGAGATCCGCGAGCGCTACCGGTGCGCGTCTGGGCTGTCCGACCACTCCGGGACGATCTTCCCGGCGTTGGCCGCGGTCGCGCTCGGCGGGCGGGTGATCGAGGTGCACGTGACGCTGTCCCGCGAGATGTTCGGCCCGGACGTGGTGGCGTCGGTGACCACCAGCGAGCTTGCCCTGCTCACTCGCGGTGTCCGCTATATCGACGCGGCGCTCGCCGCTCCCGTCGACAAGGACGAGGTGGCGACCGAGCTGGCGCCGATGCGCGCGCTGTTCGGCCGTTCGCTGGTTGCCCACGGTGCGCTGTCGGCCGGGCACGTGCTGGCGGCCAGCGACCTGAGCGCCAAGAAGCCGGCCGGCGGGGTGCCCCCGGATCGGCTTGAGTCGCTGGTCGGTCGCCGGCTGCGCCGCGCGCTGCGCACAGGCGAGGCACTGCGCGACTCTGACCTTGAGGACCTTGAGGTCCTCAAGCCGCTGCAACCGTGAGCCTGCACTCATCTCAGGACAGCACGATCCCGACCGCGGCCAGTGTCAGGGTGATCCGGATCGACCGCTCATGGCGTTGCCATTGCCGATCCCACCACGGGGCGTCCCGGCTGTGGTGGCGGCCCAGCGTCGACGGTACCTGCGCGCGCCGGTGCGGCAGCATCACGCGGTGCAGCCCGCACTCGCCGGCGAGCACGAACAGCGCCACTGTGACGATCAGACCCACTCGCGCGGCAGGCGGGACTATCGGTCGTATCAGGCTGCCCAGCGTCACCGCCAGTGTGCCGACGGTGAGTCCTCCGGCAAGCAGGCCGACGGTGAAGTAGGCCCGAGACGAATCTCGCCAGACTGGCGAGCTCAGCAGGTACGCTGAGTTAGCGCTTCATGCTGAGCCGGACAGTACGTAGCCTGCGGTCAGCCCGAGTAGCAGCCAGGCCAGCAGCCAGCCTCCGCCCATTACCGGGCCCGTCACCGGCGCAGCGGCCACGGCTAGTGCACCGGTCACCAGCACGGGACCGAATACCGCGCGCCGCAAACGTGGGGTCATCACGGTGGGGGTGATGGGGGGTTTGTCGCCCGTTGGGGCAGCGTCGCGTTGCAGATCACCTGCTCCAGGTTCGGCGCCCCGGTGCAGATCGGTCCGTGTGGCCCGTAGTGGTAGAGACCGCAATTGGGATACTCGCTGCCTTGCTCCGCCCTGGCCGGACGGGCCAGCGGGATCCATCCCAGCATAGTGAGCCCCAAGGTCATGGATGCCGTGCCGATGACGGCCAGGAACCCTCACCGGCGTCCCCCCTTGCCAGCGTCACGGAACCGCACGGTGTCCTCGAACCGCAGGGTGCGCCGCTGCATGTCGGGACCGGGCTGGTCGATTTGCGGGATGTCCATGGGGATCATGACGCTCCTTGCCGGCGCATCGTGGTATCCAGCAGGGCGGTGTTCAGCAAAGCGGCTACCTGCTCGTCGAGCCGTTCGATCGGGCCTGCGGGGACAGCACTTCGAACCGGGCCTGCGGATACTCGCCAGCCAGCCGGGTGAACGGCTCGTGTACCGCGTCACAGAAGCTGCACCCGGGGTCGAGCACGAGCAGCATCAGCGGCCGCGCGCCGGCCAGCTCCGGCACCCGGCGACCCGTGGCCGCGCGCCATGGTGGCGCGCTGAGCTGGGTTACCTCGGCCTGCAACTCCCGCAACTGCCGCAGGATCCCGGCCATCGCCAGGGTCAGCACCGCCAGGCATCCCCAACCCAGCACCACTGCCGCAGTGAGCGCGCTCACGCGGTTCGCCCATCGACCGCCGCTGGCAGGGTGTACAGCAACACGGCCAGCACGGCAGCGCAGGCGACCAGCGCAATCGCGATCCCTCCGCCGGGCAGCGCGACCGCCGGGTACAGGGCCGTCGCCGCGAGCGTGGCGATCGCCAGCACCACGGCCCGGGCGATCCCTCCGGGGCCGACCTGGGTACCCATCGGGTTGCATCCGCAGCCCGACTCATCGCCCCGGTAGCGTCGCCACGACAGGTGCGCGGCGAAGGCCGCGTACATCACGGTCTGAGCGGCCAGCGCCCAGCGCAGCTCGGTGGTGCCAAAGACCACCGCAGCTACTGACAGCACCCCGATCACGAATTCGACGGCCGCGATGGCCCGGGCCGCCACCACGCCGGTGCCGGCCGCGCGAGCCAGAAACCTGGGTGCCCGCAGGTGCTCAAGCCCGGCTTCGAGCAGAAGGAATGCTCCCGCAAGCACGGGTACCCCCAGCAAGATCATGCGGGCTCCCAAGTCACGCTCAGGTAGTGTAGGCAGGTTAGCGCTTCGTTCGGGTCCGTGGTGTCGGCCGGTCCGGGAACCAGCCGGGTGATCGCGGTGGGAGTGGCCAGGACCAGGGCGTCCGACCGAGACCGGCCCTGCGCGCCGCGTTCGAGCGGCTCGCGCCACAGCTCGCCATGTAGGGTTGGATGGCCCCTGTGCTCGGGGATCGTGACCTGGCTGGTCCCAGGGCGTTCCATTGTCAGATAGCCGATCCCGGAGACCTGCTTGGCCACCCGGACCGGCTCCAGCTGAGCCTGCCCGGCGCTGCGCGGCCGCGCCAGCATCCCCAAGGGGGGTCGGTGAGCCGGAACGCGTCGAAGATCCTGGTGATCCCGTCCGGGGAGCCGCAGGCCCGGGTGTGCAGCTCGAACCACTTGCCGCGCCAAGCGGCCCGGTAGTCGGCGGGATGGTTGCGTGTCGGCCCCTTGTCTCGGATGCCGACGATCAGCTCACCACCTCGGTAGGGCTGGTGGAGCACCTGGTCGGGGATCGTGGTGTAGGTGCTGTGCCAGTCGAAGGCGCCGGCCTCGGCCGGTGCCGGCAGCGAGAAGAGGACAGCCGGTGACCAGGCGAGCAGTGTTGATCTACCATACCGGCACCGGTTCGAGTAGCGTCACCAGGCTGCCGTAGCGATCGATGCTGCGGAGCTAACAGCCATGGGATTAACCGTGACGATCACGAGGACCGAAGGTGGTCACTACACTCCGATGCACGGTGTCAGCGTTGAGGTTAGCGTTGAGTAGGAGTTGAGTCGGAGTTGAGTAGGAGGCAGGCGCGCATGCCGATCGAGGAAGTAGCCGTCGAGCTCGGCTGGGATCCCGCGAAGCTCTCCGGTACCTGGGTGCCCGACACCGCCGAGCGGGACGTCTCATGGGCGCGCGCACAGATCGCCGCACAGATCTCGGGGGCGACTACTCAAGTACTTCCGTCACTCTCCCCCGCAGATCATCGGTCGGACCTGATCGAATCATTGAGCGACGCACTTTTTATTGTGGAGACTGGTGAATGAAATCGAGTAGCGAAAGTGTGGCGATAATTGGTGGCGGCATCTCGGGGCTAACTACCGCGACCCTACTTCAGTTGAGCGGATATAGGACTAGCATTTACGCCCAAGAGCTGCCGACGGCTGAGATTCCGCAAAGTCACCAGTCTGCGCAATTCGCATCGCTGCATGCTGCGGCTTCTATTCTACCACACTCGGTGCAATCGCCTAAGGTAAACTACTGGACGGTGATCTCGCAAGAGTATTTCCGGATCCTAGCCTTCGTCGCACGTTGTGGAGTTCGCGAGCAGACGCATTATGAGATCTTCGAGCAGTCCTTCCTGGGGGTGCCAGATTATTCACGCTTCCTCCGCAATTTTGAGCAGCTCACGGATGCGGACCTGCTGCACGACGGCATGCCGCGCCGACCGGCTGCCGATTCGACATCTGGATGGCGGTTCGACGTGCTATTCTGTGAGGCGCCAGAATATATCGCGTACCTATACGATTTCTACCGCGCATTAGGCGGTCAGGTTTTAGTGGCCGACCCGGAACCTTCTCGGCGCTCGATCGCTGAATACCTCAAGCTCGACTATCAATACTACGTCAACTGCACGGGACACGGTGCCGCTGAGTTCCTGAGCGACAACGACGCTTTCGATATTGACGATCGGCCGAGCCTGCCCGAGTATGAACCATTGAATGACAAACACGAGCCGCGATTCTTGAGGGGTCATTATCTAAGGGTTGACATCAAGCAACCGCTCACGGACGCTCGCGGTCGGTTTTTCTCCTACAACTATACGCCAACGGCTGAGGTCTACGCCACTGCTACTGGTGACCCGGCGGATGTCTACTGCTACCCAAGATCTGATTGCTGGCTCCTGGGTGGAAGTCGACAGGTCCACGACGGACCGCTCGATTCGTCCGGCGCCTGGGCGGGAGAAGAGACTGTCAGTCGACAAGAGATCTTCACGGGCTGCGATGGAAAGCAGATTAAGCTTCCGGAAGCGATATTCTCGCTCAATGACGAACTGCTTGAACGGATGACACAAGGCAGGTTAAGCCTTCGGCGGCTGCGCTCGGATCGACCTGATGCGATATTGCCGGGGGTAGGTTTTCGATTTCAAAGATCGGGAAATTCCGACAGTGTTCGAGTAGCGTGTTCGCGTGTGCACCTTGGCACCGAGAAGTATGTTCTGCACAACTATGGACATGGCGGGTCTGGCTTCGCGCTGTCTTGGGGTTGCGCATTTGACTTGTTGAAGCTCTTGGACCAGATGACGGATCGTCGGTGCTCGCTGACGAGCTCACGGCGGGCAACCTTCCGCACGGGGCATTCAGCAACCCGCGTGCTCCTCGACGAGCTCACGCAACGGCTTCTCAACGGTGACCCGCAGATCTCGCAATTCTCGGCTCTTCCCGCTGGTCAGCCGAAAATAGGCTGGTATTGTCAGTCAGCCTCAAGCCGCAAGTCGACGACGTAGGAATACCGGTGCGATCACACCCAGGTCGAAGACCGAACCAGAGGAGGGTATTTGCCGTGAGCCCTAGCGCCCTACTTGGAGCCGGTTGTCGCACGTTGCGCTCCTCGTGTGATTCTCAGGTTGTGAGGACTGCTACCTGCATACAAGGGACAATCTATGTCGCACAATAGGACTAGGAAACTACTCGTCATCACAACCGGTGGCACGATAGCTGGCGAGGTCGCGGCTACCGCATCGCAGGCGCATGCGGTGAAGACCTCCCCCAGCTTGCTTGAGAGCTTAGCGCCAACTCTATCAGATATCTCGAAGAATTCCAAGCGGTTTGATAAAATACAAGTCGACACGGATGATGTGGCGAGCCTGGATAGTTCCGATATCAAACCGTCGGACTGGGTGAAAATCATTGATAGTGTGGCGGAAAAATATCACAAGTACGACGGCTTCATCGTTACGCACGGTACTAACACGATGGGGTATACATCGGCGGCATTATCGTTTGCCCTAGAGAATCTGGGTAAACCGGTAGTGGTGACAGGTTCGCAAGTCCCGTTCGGTTGGCCTGGCTCCGACGCTGTCATGAATCTAGAGAACGCCATGCGTGTTGCCACGTGGGACGAGAAACCGGGGCCGGTCCGTGGCGTAATTTGCGTTTTCGGTAGTCACATCATAACCGGCACGAGGGCCAAGAAGAGCACCGAGTTCGACTACGATGCATTTCAATCGTTCTCTACTGCGAGTCTTGGACGGATCGGTCGTGTCATCCGCTGGAATGGGTCAAATCTCGACCGGCACCACAAGTACTTGAGCAAGAGTGCGCCGGAGGCATGCGCAGGGCACCCATTGCGTGTGACACGAATCTTCGATTCAAGAGTTCTGTCGTTCACCGAATTCCCAGGAATGGACCCAGAAACTTTTAAGCGCCTCTCGGCGCATCTCATTGACCAAGATCGTATGCGTGGGATTGTGTTCCGGGCGTTCGGCGCGGGGGATGTTAGCACCTATCTACATCCTGTGTTCCAGTACCTGAAGGACAGGCAGATTCCGATCGTTGTCACGACGCAAGCCCCCAATGGTAATAGTAACTTCGCGGTTAATGAGCCGGGGCAGCTTCTCGATAAGCATAAGCTGGCTATCCCCGCGTACGACATGAGCATCGAGTCGATGACAACGAAGCTCATGTGGCTTCTCGGTCAAGGGTTTGGATACGACGATATAACCGACCGAATGCTGGACGACCTCCATGGGGAAGTCTCTCCAGAAGAGGATAGGCGGGGATAGGCGGGCGAGTAGCTGTTCAGCTGGTTGCTGGTGCACCCTCCAAGCCTTCCGGTAGCTCTTCACCAGTGGGTGCATGGCCTACCCGCCAGCCCGCACGCTAGCTGAATTGTTACGCGGGTGACCGTGTTGGCCAATATCGCGAACACCTGGATTACGAACATCTTGATCACGAAAGGAAGTGGCGCGCAAGACATGCGTGAGATCTTCATTAGCTATTCCCACCTCGACAATCAGCCTAACCCACACATAACTCATGAGGTGACACGTGCGGTAGATCATTTTCTCGCGGTGTATAGTCATGTCTGTGACGTTCCGACAGGCGGAACCGAGAACGAGTTGTTCTTCTTAGATCAAACCGAGATCGAACCGGGTCAGTTTATTTCGGAGACCATTCGTACCGCAATCGAAGAATGTTCGGTGATGTTGGCATTCGTCTCACCAAGGTACTTCTCGAGCTACAACTGTTTTCAGGAATGGAAAGAATTTAAGCGATCGCAGGCTGTGGAGCCTAGTGGGCGTGCCCCGAAGTTACTCATTCCAGTCGAGGTTAAGCCTGTCGTTCCAGATAGGATTGCGCCAGTCGATGAGCTCACGCCACAATGGATTGCTGAGCTTGTGGGACCGGATGGTCTCAAGTGTAGCGTGACAAGCAAGATTCTCTTAGATAGGGATACCACTAGGCTAGCGGAGCAGCTTCAAGTCTTGGATAGCGTGATCCAGGGGCAAATTCTGAGGCGTCGTGGTAGCTCTGGTGGACGTCGTGCTGCGTTCAATATTCTTACGCTGCGAAACAAGATAGAGCGCGATAGTCTTAAGACGCGCGCTTTGCAAGATGAGCTTCGTGACCGAGCTGGCAAGCTGAAGTATGACAAGTTGGATCCGGTCTGTGTTATCTATGCGGGCGGAACTGTCGGAATGGTGCATCAAAAAAGCTCAGACGTGATTCACGCAGATTATGAGATGGCATCCACGGTTGACGCGATTGTGCAGTATATGCGGCCAAAGATTTCAGCGCTGCCGTTCAATATTCACTTCTTCAGTTTGCAAAGACCGATCGACTCCTCTAATGTCACTGCGGAGGATTGGGTGAACCTCGCCAATCTCGTTCAAGAGCAGATGGCGGCGTATCAGGGTTTTGTCATTCTGCACGGAACGAATACTCTGGCGTACAGCGCGAGCGCGCTATCCTTCCTCCTGAGTGACACAATCACGAAACCAGTAGTGCTCACTGGCGCCGAGGTTCCCATGTCAGTGCAGAATACTGACGCTATCCATAATGTAGAGAATGCAATACGCGCTACCGCCTGGCAGTCTTATAATGGCCCAATGCGAGTGCCCGAGGTGTGCGTCTACTGGAACAACCAGCTGTACCGAGGTAATCGTGTCGCTAAGAAGTACGCATCGGATCGAGCCGAAGGTTTTCATACGCCTAACATGCCCGTTCCGTTAGCCACGTTGGCAAACGAGAAACTGAACGTGAATCACGGGCACATCATGGTACGGTCTGAGTCGAATGTTGCGTCACTGGCGTCTCCTCGACAAGTTGTCAATTTGGCTGACGCAAGAGTTGGTCTCATGTTCATTCATCCAGAAATGGAGATGTCCGATCTTGAGGCAAAGTATCCAAACAGCTTAGATGGGCTAATTCTGCTCTCTTACGGACCTGGTAACGTTCCAGAAGATCCTCGGTTCATATCTATGATCGAAAGACTTATTCATAATGGTACCATCGTGGCGAATGTAACACAATGCCCATTTGGCCGAGTGGAGCTAAAACTGTTTGAGACCAGTGCAATATTGTTTGATCTCGGGGTCATCGACGCCTATGACATGACGTTGGAGGCCGCATACACCAAGCTTCTGTGGGCCATTGCTCGCCGAGATAACCGCAAGCAGCCAGGCGTTCAGCGAAGCATCAAACGCGCATTTCAAAGAAATGTTTCCGGTGAAATGAGTGCAAGCATAGATGAGGCGTCGTTCGGCGGTTCGGACACATTTGACAAAGCAGTTTCAGGCGGGTTTTTGGTCTCCGATGTCCGCCGGCTCGAGAAATTTGTTGACCGCTACGATATTGCTGAAGTTTTCATTCGACTGGAGGGTGTCCGCTTCGCGGAGGGCACCGATTCCGGTCGGGTAATAATTCTTTTTGGAAAACCGACAGAGCGGCACGATAATCGGTTGGAAGAAGTCAATCTGCTGGCGGATTTCTCTAAGAAACTCACTGTTTCAGAGGCGGCCGTAGGCTACTTCGATAAGAATTTGGAGGTGACGCATGCCTTCAGGAAATGGTTCAATAACGATGAATTTCAGCTTTCAATCGGCGTAGACGGCATGCCGAGTCTGACGTTCTCATCGCTCCGGCTAGTTCTCTATACCAAGATTGGCAGGTTTGAGTAATGGTTATATCGAATTACCCGCGAGAGGTTGCTCGCAACCTCGAGGTGTTCAATCAAGAACATCTATGGTGTGTCGTATCGCGAAATCCTCCTGTGTGGAGTTGCGCTGACGCGGCGCGGCGGCGGAATCGGCTCGGGCATGTCGGGATACCGCTGTGTGACGAGCTGAAATCGAACGTCGGCGTATACGACTCAGCAAGCCGCAGAAGCTTTGTAGTAGCTCATTGTCGGGGCCATCAGAACTTGGATGCGGGTAAGCTTCACGGTATTCTCGGTGCGCCGTTTGAGCGGGTAAGCGGAGACAAACTTGAGTCTGAGCTTGGCTTGTCGTACGGACTGGTCACCCCGTTTCACTTCGCGGCGCACCCGCATGTTCGACAGATCGTAGACGAGACGGTACTTGAGCCATATTTTCCGCCGCATACTATGATGACGAATCTGGGCCATCTTGAGTATGCTGTTGAGTTCCGGCCAGCGGATGTTTTCGGGGTGTTGGCAAATGTGGAAGTCGCTGATATTGTGGAGGGTGGGGACGGTCGCGCTCCACGGGGTGAGGTAATACGGGGCGAGACAATTGGAATTCTCACCGGCAACTCTCCAGAGTCGGGGATGATGCTATGGCAAGGTATAAATAATTACATAAGGACTAGCTCGATTGTTAGTTTTCGCGGGGATATTAGCTTTCCGCGAGTGATCGTCGAGTCAGTACCTGAGATGGGCCTCTCAATGGAGCTTGCGCAGCGGGAGGCTCGCGTTAAGGTCGTTGTGCTGGATGCCATCCGAAAACTCTGCGATAGCGGCGCCAACGTCGTGGCGATCGCATGTAACACGACTCAGTACTATTCGAGTGAGATTGAGGTTATCTGCGGAGGCTATGGAGCCCGTTTCGTTTCGATCGTCGATGAGACCGCACGGTACCTGAAGAACGCCAGCATTCGAACGTTCGACTTCCTGGCGATCGGCGCTGTTTCGGATTTTGCGTCGTGGAGCGATTTCCGGCGGATCATGCCGCAGTTTGACGTTCACGTTCCGAGCGAGCGGGACATCGCCGCGATAACCAACTTGGCGTTCTCGGTCAAGAAGGAAGTCGTGTCAAGCGCGACGATAAATCAGCTTCGGGATCTCGTAAACAATTCCACGAAGACTGACACGGTCGTGCTCGCGTTGACAGAGCTATCGATCCTGTTTGCTTCCCAGCGGAGCAAGCAGAGGTCGCAAAAGAGGTTTATCGACACCCTTGACATCCTGGCGCAAGCGATCGCGAAGATCTATCTTGACGGGCGCGCCGCAGTCGGAGCAGGCTAACTAGCGACCAAGGAGCCCTAGGGCGCCATCAGCTCGGTCGGTACGGTGATCACGTCCACCATCGCTCCGTTTCGCAGCACGGTGATGGGCAACCTGGTGCCGATGGCTTCGGCGAACAGCTGGCGCTGGATGCCCTGGGCATCGGTGACGGGTTTGCGCCCCGCACTGAGCACGAGATCCGCGGCGCGCAATCCGGCCCGGTCGGCTGGACTGCCCGGGATGACCTCCACCACGCGCAAGCCTGCTGCCTGCCCGGTCGTTTGCGCCACCGGCGCGGGTAGCGGGGCGGGCGTCCCGACCAGCCCGAGGTAGCCCCGGCGTACCCGGCCGTCGGCGAGCAGCGCGCCGATGATCCGGCGGGTCGTCGGGTTGACCGGCACGGCCATCCCGAGCCCGACGCCGGCGATGGCGGTGTTGATCCCGACCACCTTGGCGTCGGCGTCGGCCAGCGCACCGCCGGAGTTCCCGGGGTTGAGCGCGGCGTCGGTCTGGATCACGTCCTCAAGCACCCGCACGGCTCGGCCCGAACGAACCGGCAGCGAGCGGCCCAGCGCGCTGACCACTCCGGCGGTCACCGATCCGGTGAGCCCGAGGGGATTGCCGACGGCGACCACCAACTGCCCGACGACCAGCTCGTCGGCATCGCCCAAGACGGCTGCGGCCGGTGTGGCGGCCCGGGCTCGCAGCACCGCGAGATCGGACAGCGGGTCGACGCCCACCACGTCGAAACGGCTCTCGGTGCCGTCGGCGAACGCCGCGACGCCATCGTGGGCGGCACCGACGACGTGCGCGTTGGTCAACATCAGACCATCGTCGGTGAAAACGACAGCGGACCCTGCACCCGGCCCGATCCGCAGGCTGGCGACGTGCGGGGTCACCGCCGCGGCGACCGAGCTGACCGTCCGCGAGTAGGAGTCCAAAGGGTCCACCGCGCCCACCGCCTCAGGACTGAAGAGAATTACACTGTTGCTCCGCCAACTGTTCTGCCAACAACGCTGCCACACCGCCCGATGTTCCGGTAGCCGCGTCCTGGGGCTCTCAGTGCTACGTGGCGAGAAGATCAAGCACTAGCTCGTTGATCTCGATGGCTGTCGGGTCGGCTGCAAGTGTCGATCGGATCCGACGGCGGAGCGTCACGAAGTTGCCGGAGTTGTCGAAGTCAAGAGCCGCAACAAGGTCGGTGCAATACTCGCCGAGGTCCGACAAACGGCGGTGTGTCGGGTTGCGGCTATCGAATAATGGGATCGGCAATTTCCAGACGTGCTTGTCGATGTGGCGTTCGTCCTTGCCGTAGGGCATAAGCGGCCGTACAAGATCAGTGATTAGAGGGCTGTTCAAGATTGAGCACAGGTAGAGTCCCTCGGCGCGGCTCGTTACCGTTCCCCAGTAGAGCGTGTGGTCCACGACCGTAGTCGGATTCTCCACCAGTGCGGCGACAACATGCATGCCTGCCTTATTGTAGACAACCCGGAGTGGCGGTGCCGGTAACTGGTTCGTCAGCTTTGTGCGAAAGTCGAGCTGGTCGCGGAGTGTGAGGCGGTCGCTGCTGCGGCGGTAGAGCCAGAGCTGCTCCGCCCTGCGCCACCAGTCCGCGAGGCCGGGATAGCGATCCAGATGAGAATGCTCGCTGTCGAGCAGCCCAGCGGATTCGAGCGGAAGCACGGCGTACTTCGGCGCCAATACGCGAAAGGGCAGGATGCTCTCCCCCAGCAGCACCGGCCGGATGAACTCCGTCTCGATGACGCCGTCGAGCGAGGACAGTTCCTTCCAGGGCATCTTCTCGGTACTGCTGCGGGCGGATTGAACGCGCTGTCTGCCGGCGGCCAGGCCGAGCGGCCCCGAGTGTTGGATCGTGACCATGAAGAGCACGCGAGGCACGATGGTTGCACCCTGGGAGAACCGTGGCTCGTACGGCGATTCCCGTGCCTCTTCGTCGTGTACGGTGAGGTCGACATCGTGCCTCGTGACGTGCTTGGACACGATGTCCCACATGTCGCTCGTGCGAGGAAGTCGACCCGTCCAGCGGGTCGTTCGCGACGGCAACGGCGAGCCGAACCGGGTGGCGCTGCGGTGGCCGAAGACCACGGCAGCACCACGGGGGAAGAAGTGCGGCCGCAGCCGGCGGAGATCCCAGGAGCCGGTGAACGTGACCGCGATCGGGTCTTTCGGGTCGGGGTAATTGCCTGTTCGGAACCCGGCGTAGTAGCCGCGGTCGAGGACCGCGTTCGGCATGACGAACGCGAACGAGCCACCCTCGGTCAGATATTGCTGGGTGGTTCGCGCGACGAACAGGGCCGACAGGTCCTGGTGGGTCGCCACCTCGCGGCCGTGCCACAGCTGCCGCGTCTTGGACATCTCCCGGAACGCGCTCTGCATATCGTCGGGCATGTAACGGTACGACAGCCAGGGCGGATTACCGATGAGGACGTCGACGCGGTTCTCGGGACGGGCGAGCCACGCCGGCCGCGCGAGATTACGGATGTAGTAGCTCCAGATGTGGTCACGGCTCTCGTCGTGTAGACGGCACAACAGCCGGAAGTTCTCCTCGACCACTGGGCGGTCTTCGTCACTGACGGCGAGGCGGTGGAGCAGACCGGCCGGAAGGGTCGGTTTCTGTCCAGGGGCACGAGGTTTCGCGGCCTGGTCGGCCAGCAGGCTGACTAGCCGGTTGAAGCGAGCCGCGTCGGCAAGAAACCGGTCCGGAAAGCGGAACTCGGAGCCGTACAGTTGATCACCGCTTCCGGTGGAGACAACGAGGTGATCCTCGGTGAACAGGTCGCGGCGCTGGTTCCACTGAACGCTGTCACCCAGGTAGACGGGTACCGTGATGGCCCCCCGGTCCGGGTCCAGCAGTCGTTCCCGGCCGATGGCGAGCAGGTAGGTGACGCGTGCGAACGTCACGGCTACCGGGTGGAGATCGACCCCGAGGACGTGGTCGGTGACCCCGGACAGGCTGCGCGCCAGCGAGGTGCCAGCCTCGGCTGCGGCAGCGAGGTAGCGACGCACGGCGTGGAAGAGGAACGTGCCCGAGCCGCATGCCGGGTCGAGGACCCGCTGGTTCAACGGATCGGTGACAGCGGTGCTGACGACCTGCTCGGCCAACCAGTCGGGCGTGTAGTACTCGCCCAGCTGCTTGCGGGTTTCCGACCCGATCACCGATTCGTAGAGGACCTTCAACACGTCGTGCTCGACGCCTGCCCAGTCGAAGCGGGACAGGCGCCGGGCGAGGGTGCGCACGAAGGCCTCGCCGCTGGGCACCTCCAGCACCCAGTCGAAGAAGTCGTGCTCGACGACACCGTGAATGCCGGCGGTGTCGAATCGTTGACCGCCGAGCATGGTGGCGGGTTGCAGCTCGGTGACGTCAAGCCCGACGACCAGGTGGGCGATGATCTCGGCGCTGTTGACCAGCAACGTGTGCTCGAGGAATAACTCATTGTCGTCGGTGAACTGGGTCCCCAGTGCACTGCGCAGCAGGCGGCTCCACAGCTGCCGCTTGACGCGAACGGTCTTGCTTGCGCCGTGCTCGGCATACAGGGCAGCCAGCGTTGCGCGATCGAGGGCGTAGGAGGCGCTGGTGGCGCCCAGCCGAGCCCTGATCTCATCTGGCGTCGGAGGTACTCCCTGGCGGCTGGCGAGCACGCCTTCGAGCCAGAACAGCAGCGCGGTGCCGTCGGGTTTCGTGGGATTGATCACATGCTGGGTGACGTCGACCAGCTTGCCGTCCCGTTCGTGATACGCGTGCCACTCCCGTCCGTCGGTCAGGACGCCCACGTAACGTTGACCGGTCTGCGCCGCGCGCGCCGCCACGTAACCCGCGAGCTGCTCCTCCGCTGCGCGGACAGTGCCTTGATTCCTGAGATCCTTCTTCACCTCGATGACGGTGAAGCCGACCTCGACATCGATGCGCCGACCATCTCCTACCGGGGTCTCAAGCTGGACGTCCAGGTCGTGGTCCGCGAGACCGAGACCGCCAGTGAGCAACAACTGTCGGACGTCGGCCTGCACAGTCGCCTCGCTGCGCACTCGCTCACGATCAGCAAGACGACGAAGCAGCTGGCTGAGCTCGTCCGTCGAGGCGATCGGGTCGGTGGTCACGCGGATGGTCTACCACGGCCGTCCGACAGGTTGTCTGCGTGCCTCACGTGTGCTTCAGTCGTCGGGGCGGGCTGCGGCGGGGTTCCAGGTCAGGCCGGGGACGCCCCAGCCCTGGGCTTTGAGCATCTTCTTTGCTTCGCGGGCGTACCGGCCGACTAGGCGGTTGAGGTAGAGGGTCCCGTCGAGGTGGTCGGTCTCGTGCTGCAGGCACCGGGCCAGCAAGCCGGTGCCTTCGACGGTGACCGGTGCACCGTCGGCATCGACTCCGGTAACCCGCGCCCAGCTGGCCCGCCCGGTGGGGAAGGACTCACCGGGCACCGACAGGCAGCCCTCCCAGTCGTCGTCGGGGTCGGGCATGGTCTCGGGCCGCGCACTGGTCTCCAGCACCGGGTTGACCACCACACCCCGGTGCCGCACGCCCGGCTCACTGCCCCGCTCATCGGCTCGCTGTTCGGCACAGTCATAGACGAACAGACGCAGGTCCACGCCGATCTGGTTGGCGGCAAGCCCGACGCCCTGGGCCGCCGCCATCGTGTCGAACATGTCCGCAACCAGCGCGTGCAGCTCCCTGCCGAACTCCGTGACGAGCCTGGTCGGGGTGTGCAGCACCGGGTCGCCGACGATCCGGATCGGACATACAGCCATGACGAGGAACAGTAATCGTGCCGGCGCGCCCCGCTCGCCCTGGGGACGTGTCAGGGGACGCCCCCGTCACCCCGGTGAAAAATCCAGGCCACCGCATGGTTCAATGCCAGGCAGAATCACATCACTGTGATTCGCCACGCGCGGGATCGTGAACCGAGGAGCGCAATGGACGCTGCACACGCGCTACACCCGATCGACGACCAGCCCCCGATTAACGATCAACCACAGGGCCTGAGCTGTAAAGAACACGAGATGTTGGCGTTCGAGCGGCAGTGGTGGAAGTATGCCGGCGCCAAGGAGCAGGCTATCCGGGAGTTGTTCGACATGTCCGCCACTCGCTACTACCAGGCACTGAACAGCTTGATCGACCGGCCCGACGCGCTCGCCGCTGACCCGATGCTGGTCAAGCGCCTGCGTCGGCTGCGGTCTGGCCGCCAGCGAGCACGGGCCGCTCGCCGGCTCAGCGTCGACTCGCGGTAGCGCTATGGGCACCCCGAGTGGGGCCGGAGGCAGTAGGCCCTTGCGAACCACCGGGTTGGCGCTGTGTGTGCTTGCGACGCTCGCCGTCCTGATCGGGTCGGTGGTGGCCTTCACCCGTGCAGAGCGGACCGCAGCCACTGGGCAACCCCCGGCCACCCCGACTCACGCTCCCTCCAGCGCATCGGCGAACCTTTTCCTCGTTCCCTACCCCCCGCCAGTGCCCGCGCCGCCCTCGCGCCCCGCGCAAGCGCCCGCACCACCTTCGCTGGCCCCACTGGAGGCAGCCGAGGGCGCGCCAGTCGGCGAGAGGGGTCCCAGCGACAAGGGTTCTAGTCGCGGTGCGGTGCGGGTCTACAACAACAGCACCGCCCGCGGTTTGGCCGCGCGGGCCGCGCGTGATCTTACTGCCGCTGGTTGGACGGTGGTTGAGGTCGGAAACTACGCCCGCGGGACGATCCTGACGACCACCGCCTATTACCAGGAGGGCACCGACCAGCGGGCAGCCGCGCAGTCCCTGGGTGCCCAGTTCAGGATGCGTGTCGAGCCTCGGTTTCCGGGTATCGTGAACTCCGGGCCGGGCCTGATCGTGATCGTGACAAACGATTACGCGTCCCCCCAGTGACTGAGTGTCCACAAGCACTGAGTGTCCACAAACACTCGTTCCGAATACCGATTGGCGCCTCATGACCACACGCGTTATCAGCCCCACTGGACGCGGTTTTCTCTTGCTCGACTCTCACCCCGCCGGATGCGCCCAGATTGTTGCGGACATGTGGTCCCAGGTCAGCGCCGCCGACACGCACCACCGCCCGGTCGCTCTGATCATCGGCTCCAGCGCCGGGTACGGACTGGCCGCAACGATCGCCGGGCTCGCCCGCTACGGTATCTGCGGTGTGGGTGTGTGCTACGAGAAATCGTGGTCTGCTCGCCGGACGGCCACCGCTGGCTGGTACCGAACTATCGCAACCTCTGCTATGGCGACTCAAGCCGGTACGCGAATGGATTTTGTCAATGCTGACTGTTTCGCTGACGCGACCAAGACGGAGGTGTTGGACCTCATTGCCCAGCGGTTCGGGCCGGTTGACTACCTGATTTATAGCGTGGCGGCCCCTCGTCGCACTGATCCGGTGAGTGGTGACACCTACCGATCTGTCATCAAGTCGATCGGGCAGGCGTATCGTACCAAAACCTTGGCATTTGACGATGACGGTACCCCGTTACTGCGGGAGATTGAGGTCCCGGCCGCCGACGGTGACGACATCAAGGCGACCGTCAAGGTCATGGGCGGGGAGGACTGGGCTCGCTGGATTGATGCCATGGAGGAGCGCGGCCTGATTCGTTCCGGTTTCCGGACGGTCGCCCTGTCCTATGTCGGCTCCGAGCTGACATCGGCGATTTACCGGCGTGGCACTATTGGCGCCGCGAAAATAGATCTGGAAGAGACCGCGACAACTCTGAACGCAAAGCTCGCCGACGGGCACGGCGGGCGTGCGCTGATCTCGGTCAACGGTGCCGCCGTCACTCAGTCCGCTACCGCGATTCCCGGTATAGCCCTGTACATCGGATTGTTGCGCGGTGTCATGGGAGAGGCCATGTACTCGCCCATCGGCCAGTTCACGGACCTGTGGGACCAACTCACCGGTACCAAGCAGATGGAACTCGACGATCACGGCCACATCCGTCTTGACCGGCGGGAGCTCGCCAGTGACGTTCAGGCGGAGGTGGCCGCCCGGTGGCAGGCGGCCACGCCGCACAACATCGCCGACATCGCCGACATCGACTGGTTCCGCAACGAAGTGCGCCGCCTGTACGGTTTCACCGTGCCTGGTGTTGGTTATGACCAGGTGGTCGATCCCGACCTGCCCTGGCCGACAACGCCGACGGAAGACTTTGGACAAGAATAGTCTCCTGCGGCTAGGCTCTGAGGAAGCAGCTAGATACCCAACCGGTGACTTGTACGGGCGGGTTGAGGTCGGTCCTTGTGACCACGCCGTGTGACCATACTATGCTGCCACAATCAGGAACGAATTGCCCATCGTCGATGGTTGTATCAATATCCATCGGGTTGCCATCTTCACCCTGGCCCACGATGGGGTCTACGTCCGTGTTAGGTCCCCCGTGGATGTTGATGCCGTTACCTTTTATAAAGACCCGTGAGTTGGGCACGCGGGACCTTGTGGCCAACTACTTGGTCTCGATTATCTTCTGAGACAAGGACAGCTTCGGCAAGGAGACCTACTACTCGTCCTCGGCATAGGAGTGGGATTCAGATATACATGCATCCTCCTGGAAGTCGGAGAGCGGGAAAAACTTGGGGAGCCTACGCGGCTGCCGCACCACCCCGGCCTGAAGCGCCATCCCATTCCGCCTGCAAAAGTTCAACGCTTGACGACGCTACCGGATTGGTTCGGTGAAAAATGTTGATACTCGGCTTGAACGGGAATTTCTCCGCGGAGGACACTGATCTCGTGCCCGGCATGTCGGAGCTCTTCTCTCATGATGCTTCCGCAGCCTTGGTCAAGGACGGTGTCCTGCTCGCGGCGGTAGAGGAAGAGCGGCTCAACCGGATCAAGAAGACCACCAAGTTTCCGATAAACGCGATTCGATCCTGTCTCGCCACAGCGAACGTATCGCCCTCCGATATCGATGCGGTTGGGTACTACTTCCCTGAAGACTTCATGGATTGGACGCTTAATCATCTCTACGCGGGTAGTCCTCTTGTTCCCACCCGCTACTCTCGCCAGCTCATCAAAGACAGACTTAAAGCGGAGTTCGGGTGGGACCTCTCCGACGACAAGCTGATCTACGCTCCGCATCACCGTGTGCACGCGATGTCTTCTTTCGTTCGTTCTGGCATGAAGGAGGCGTTGGTCGTCATCATGGATGGTACGGGAGAAGAATGTTCTGGAACTGTTTTCCGGGCGGCGGGCGGGCAGCTGGAGAGTCTAACGACATATTCAACACAGAAATCGCTGGGATTGCTTTACTTGAGTGGCACTCGACGGTTTGGATATAAATTTGGGGACGAATATAAGGTCATGGGACTTGTACCTTACGGAGATCCAAGAGTGTACCGCGAGGTATTTGACTCAATGTATTCGTTAGACGAAAACGGTGACTATAGCTTCACCCCAATCAATAATTTTCCGCAAATGGATCCGTTCAGTAATTTAGAATCGAATTTTTTCGCTCATGGTATCCCGCTCAGACGGAAAGGGGAGAGGTTCACCCAGTGGCACATGGACTTCGCGGCCGGATTGCAGGAAATAGTCGAGAAGATCGTCCTGCACGTATTGGGTTATTGGGCGAAATTCACCGGACTTGCCAATCTGGTCTTTGGTGGTGGTGTCGCGCATAACTGCAGTCTAAATGGGGTTATCCTCCGCTCTGGGTTGTTCAAGGAGATGTTCGTGCATCCGGCTTCTCACGATTCTGGAGCGGGGGAAGGTGCCGCGCTCGTAGCGGAGCACCAGCTCGTTGGCGCTGTACCTCCTCAAAGACGGCTACGCAGCGCCAGCGTTGGTCCTACATTGGGGACAGCGCACGACATTGAAGAAAAGTTGAATTCCTGGAGCCCGCTGATCGAGTTTGAGCGTCCAGTGGATATTGTTGACACAACGGCAAAGCTGTTGACCGAAGGCACGGTTTTCGGATGGGTGCAGGGCGGATCCGAGTTTGGTCCAAGGGCACTTGGAAACCGCAGTATTCTCGCCGACGCGAGACCAAAGGAAAATCAAACCAGAATCAACGCCATGGTGAAAAAAGAGAAAGCTTCCGGCCTTTCGCTCCCGTGGTCACCCCCGAGGCTTCCGCCACGTATTTCGAAATTCCTGACACCGTGGCAAATTATGACTTCATGTCGTTCGTCGTGCGGGTTCGGCAGGATCGCAGGAAAGAGCTCGGCGCGGTGACCCACGTTGATGAGACCGCCAGGATACAGATCATTGATCCACAATCGAACGAACGGTTCTATCGCCTTGTGGAGCGCTTTGGCGCTCTCACGGGAACTCCGGTTCTACTGAACACGTCGTTCAACAACAATGCTCGAGCCGATCGTGCAGAGCGTTGAGGACGCACTGACAAGCTTTCTGACGACCGGCCTTGACCACCTAGTGATCGAGGATTTCTTGATCCGACGTCGGCCGGGACACTCTCTTGGCTTTGACGACTTCGTGCTCCAGTTCAGGCCGGTAACCCGGCTAACCAAGAACATGAAGATCGCACCGTCCGGAGAGCGTGTTATTTCCCACGAAATATATCTCGACTATTCCACAGGTCCGAGTTCCACGGTTTCACGGGAGCTCTTCAAGCTTCTAGAAAGGGTGGACGGCGTGAGCACACTCGGTTCACTGGCCGCGATCGACGGCGGTTTGAGCGAGAAAATCAGGATAGAGCTAAACGCTTTGTGGCAGGAGCGTTTCTTCACACTGACTCCGGCCTCATCCTGATCTCTTCGGGTGTTGTGATGAGTTACTAAGGAGATCGAAAGTAAGTGGACTTGTTCGCCTGATTGGTGAAGCGTTTCATCGCGCGCTCTCGCTGTCTCGTGGGTTGGTGGGAGTTCTCCGCCCGATTATTCAGGTACTTCGATCGACGATGCTCCACACGGCACTGTCAGGTTGGCGGGGTTGGGGTGTTCGGTTGTCTGGTGTGGGTGGACCAGACTGGGTTCGTGGAGGCCATGTCGCCGTCGTTGTACAAGGGCCATCGCTACCCGGTGGAGATCATCAGTCACTGTGTGTGGCTGTATCACCGGTTCCCGCTGAGCTTGCGGGAGGTCGAGGAGATGATGCTCGCGCGTGGTGTCCTGGTCACGTACGAGACGATCCATCAGTGGTGCCGCAAGTTCGGTCAGACCTTCGCGAACGGGTTGCGTCGCCGTCGGGCCCGGTCAGGGGATAAGTGGCATCTGGATGAGGTGTTCGTCAAGATCCAGGGGAAGAACCATTACCTGTGGCGGCCGGTTGACCAGGACGGTGTCGTGCTGGACATTCTGGTCACCTCCCGGCGTGACGCGAAGGCCGCCACCAGGTTCTTCCGCAAACTGTTGAGGGGGGTGCGGTCCGTGCCGCGGGTGCTGGTCACCGACAAGCTGGCCAGTTACGGTGTGGCCCACCGCCGCAGGGCCCCGGCAAAGTCCTGTTTCGGCAGATAGATGCCCATAGATCACTGAACGAGAGGGGCGATCATGATCTCGTGTGCTCTCAGTGCGCCGAGTTCGACAGGAGAGCTGCTCGGCCGGCCTCT
>JBOHFR010000061.1:0-33935 GCA_050699715.1 Pseudonocardiaceae bacterium | reverse complement strand
AGGCCGAATCCGCGCTCCTACGCCTCCAACGCTTACCCGAACTTGTCCGCGCTTTCTTCAGCGATCCATGCCTGAGCTACATCAAGTAGCCCACCGGTCGGTCTAGCTACTTTCGATCTTCTTAGTACCACTACTATCAGCCCCAGTCCTGATCTTCGGAGTTAGGGTTAACTGGGAGCCGTCCACCTGGAAATATCCCTCCTCCGCCGTGCTAAATACACTACTACCAAGTGAGTAACCGTACGTACCGTCTTCCCGCAATAAAAGCACGGCGTTGCCGGTATCCGACCGCCATTGGCCGACAAGCTGAGATGCCGAATCGTCGGGTCGGACGGTGGATAGTGAGGTGACCATGCCGATCAGGGTCACCGGCGCGCCGACGGTGGGAGCACTGGTCACAGTAGCGCCGGCGACGAGAGTGGCCGCCACGGCGGCGCTCAGCACGGCCGTGACAGCAAATCGACGAATCATGATCGTTAACTTCCTTATCGGACCCGGCCCGCCTCAGCGGTCACGGTGGTGATGGTCAAGTGGTGGTTGTTGCGGGTCGTGTTGGTCAAGACACCTTGCGTAACCGATCGAGTGGCGATCCAGCTAGAAAGATTACCCAGGTGAATATAAAAAGTGGCAAAACTCCTGTTGAATCACTCGAATAGACTATTTCAAGCATAACCGAGTGGTTCCTTGCCTACTCTCTGCCCCAGGACGCTGCGCGGTCGTCGGTCCACTCACAGATCCCGTAGAGCCAAATTCGGCAACAACACTGAGCAGAGACGCTGGAGAGAGGTGAGGGGAGATTCCGGCCACCCTCCGCGGTCCTTCACTCGCCGATGTCCTCGTGCCACAGCTCGGGACAGGAGGCGATGAAATCGTGCATCAGCGCCATGGCGCGGCGGTGACCGGTGGGCTGCTGCGCCGCCGACCCGCTGACGTGTCCTGAGGAGTCCGGGAGAGTTCCCCCACGTACGCGGTGGTTGTCACTCAGTTCGTCACTCACTCCCCCGCATGCGATCAATGAGCCACCCCGTCGTTGTTAGATTCGGGTTGTGGCGACCTGTCGGGCTAGTCGGGCGAGCTCCCGGGTGTCGGTGCTGGGTCGGGTTTCCAGCGCGGTGGCCAGTGGGATGAGCCGTTCCCGTCGGGCAGCGACGGACTGCAGGGCGCTCACCCCGGCGATGGCGTGGTGGGCCAGGGTCAGGGTCAGGCTCTGGGGCTCCCCAGCTCGGACGTGCACCTCGGCGAGGTGGCGGGTGGCCTCGTCGGTGCCGCCCATGAGGGCGTAGGCGGTCGCGGAGCCCCGGGTCAGCCGCGCGGTGAGGGTCGGTAGCCGGGGGTCGTCAGGAGGTGGGGTCGCGGGAGTGAGTTTGCCGGGTAGGAATCCCTCGCGCCGGAGCTTGCCGAGAGTGAACATCTTGAGCGCGCCGTTAGGGTGCCCGCCGCGGACCAACGTCAGCCCAGCGTTCCAGGCCGCGTTGGCGATCTCTTGGGTGTCCCCGGCCTGATGGGCCAGTGGCAGGCCATGGGTGAAATAAGCGGTCCCGTCCAGCCCGGAGTCATGACAAGCCCCGCCCGCCTCGGTGTGCAGCCCTAACGAAGTAGCCCCGTAGGCGGGACGCCACGATCAGGCCCTCGTTGACCAGCACCATGAGGCCCTGCCGGATCGTGGCGCGAGACGCGCCGAACTCCTCAGCCAGGGCTTTCTCGGTAGGCACCTGCTAGCCTGGCGCTAGCTCACCGGTAGTGATCCTCGCCCGGAGCGAGTCAGCGAGCTGCTGATACACCGGCCTAGGCTTTCTGCGATGCGTGGCGACATGGCCGTCAGCCTGCCCTGGTCACGAGCCATTGTCTAGTCAATCTGAACCATAGGCTTGACAACGCTCATGGCTGGCCTGAGGTGGTGCCCCCGGTGGGATTCGAACCCACACCGTACGGGTTTTGAGTCCGTTGCCTCTGCCAGTTGGGCTACGGGGGCGGGTTGTTGACGGGATCACTGTACGGGTTGGGTGAAGATGGCCCCGGCCGGATCCCGACATCGCTATCGTTCGGGGTCAGAGGGTAGCAACGACAGATGGGGGTCTGAAGGTGAATCCGCAGGCCGACGCGAGCGTAGCGCTGACCGAACCGGACCCTTCGGCGAGCGGGCACAGAGTGCTTGTCGCCGAAGACGAGGCGCTGATCCGGCTGGACCTCGTCGAGATGCTCTCCGAGGAGGGCTATGTCGTGGTCGGCGAGGCGGCTGACGGCGAGCAGGCCGTCGAGCAGGCCGAGCAGCTGCGTCCGGATTTGGTGATCATGGACGTGAAGATGCCGAAGATGGACGGCATCGACGCGGCGTCGATCATTGCGGAGCGGCGCATCGCACCGGTGGTGATTCTCACCGCGTTCAGCCAGCGTGATCTGGTGGAACGCGCCCGCGATGCCGGCGCGATGGCCTATCTGGTGAAGCCGTTTGGCCGCAAGGACCTCATGCCCGCGGTGGAGCTCGCCGTGTCGCGCTTCCGCGAGCTGGTCGCGCTAGAGAACGAGGTGGCAGGGCTGAGCGACCGACTGGAGACCCGCAAGACAGTAGAGCGCGCCAAAGGCCTGCTGATGGCTCGCCATGGACTCACCGAACCCGAGGCGTTCCGCTGGATCCAGCGCAGCGCGATGGACCGTCGGACCACCATGAAAGCGGTGGCCCAGGCCGTCCTGGAAAGCCTGTCCTGAAGATCACCCAGAGGGGCGGTCACGCAGCAGGCAGGTCAGCCGCGCCGTGCAGATCGGGCGCTGCTGCTCGTCACTGATCCGAATCTCGAAGGTCGCGACCGTGCGGCCGCGGTACAGCGGCGTGCACACGCCGGTGACCTGCCCGTCGGTCGCCGACCGGTGGTGCGAGCAGGACAGCTCTATCCCCAGGGGAATCTTGTCGGGCATGCCCCAGCGCCAGGCAGCGATCGAGCCGAGGGTCTCGGCCAGCACCGCGCTCGCCCCGCCGTGGAGCAGCCCGAAATACTGGCGGTTGTGCGCCACCGGCATGGTCCCCACCACGCGCTCCGGGTCCCACCCGATGATCTTAATGCCCATCTGGTCCATGAGCTGCTCGTCCATCCAGCGGGCGATCAGCTCGGTGGTGGCCGGATCGACCTCGAAGGGGACGCCGGACGTGGTCACGCAGAACCTCCATGACGAAGACGGGATCTCGCCACTGTAGGTGCTGACGCAGCTGGCTGTCGGTGCTCCGGCCTAGACTCGCGGACCGTGACGGTTTTCCCACCGAGGTTGCTCCTGCTCGATGGTCACTCGCTGGCCTACCGGGCGTTCTTCGCGCTGCCTATCGAGAATTTCCGCACCACCACGGGGCAGACCACCAATGCGGTGTACGGCTTCACCTCGATGCTGATCAGCCTGCTCCGCGACGAGCAGCCCAGCCACGTCGCCGCGGCGTTCGACCTCTCCCGCAAGACCTTCCGCGCGGAAGCCTACGCCCCGTACAAGGCCAATCGCAGCGCCACACCCGACGAGTTCCGCGGCCAGGTATCGCTGATCCACGACGTGCTCGCCACCCTGGGAATCCCCGTACTCACCAAGGAGAACTACGAAGCCGACGACATCATCGCGACCCTGGTGACCCGGGCCGAGCCAGACGAGTTCCAGGTGCTGGTCTGCACCGGGGATCGGGACGCATTCCAGCTGGTCAGTGATCGGGTGACGGTGCTCTACCCGCGCAAGGGGGTCTCGGATTTGACCCGGTTCACTCCCGAGGAGATCATCGAGCGCTACGGCTTGACGCCGCGACAGTACCCTGACTACGCGGCGCTGCGCGGTGATCCCTCAGACAACCTGCCAGGTATCCCGGGGGTGGGCGACAAAACAGCGGCGAAGTGGGTACGGGAATTCGGCTCATTGGACGCTCTGGTCGATCGGGTGGATGAGGTCAAGGGCAAGGCCGGCGACGCGCTACGCGCGAACCTCGCCTCGGTGCTGCTCAACCGCCGGCTCACCGAGCTGGTCCGCGACGTCGATCTACCTGAGCAGCCCGCCGATCTGGTGCTCAAACCGTGGGACCGCGACGCAGTGCACCGGCTGTTCGACGAGCTGGAGTTCCGGGTGCTGCGGGACCGGCTGTTCGCCACGTTGAGTGCGCCCGAACCTGAAGCCGAGGAGGGCTTCGACGTTCGCGGCGGAATGATCGAGGCAGGTCACGTGGCTGGCTGGCTGGACGCTCACGCCCGGGACGGGCGTCGGACCGGGCTGGTTTTCCGCGGTAGCTGGGCGCGCGGCGCGGGAGATCTGGAAAGCCTCACCTTGGCAGCCCCCGACGGCGAAGGCGGCTACCTGGATCCGCGCGCGCTCACCCCCGATGATGAGCGGGCGCTGGCACAGTGGCTGGCCGACCCGGCCGTGCCCAAGGCCGCACACGACGCCAAGCCGCTGCTGCACGCGTTGCGGGCGCGCGGCGTGAGACTGGCCGGGCTGACCAGTGACACCGCGCTGGCCGCCTACCTGGTCCGGCCCGGCCAGCGGTCGTTCGACCTCGCCGACCTGGTGCTGCGCTATCTGCGCAGGGAGTTGCGGGTAGAACCCGGGGAGGTTGCCCAACCCAGCCTGTTCGAGGACGAGGACACCGCCGCCCGGGTCACCGACGAGATCCTGCGGGCCCGCGCCGTGGCCGAGTTGGCCGACGCATTGGACGCCGAGCTGGACCAGATAGCGGGTCGGTCATTGCTCGCTGACCTGGAGCTACCGCTGCTCGCCGTGCTGGCCGACCTGGAGGCAGCCGGCATCGCCGTCGACGGTGACGTGCTGGCTGATCTGGCGGCCAGCTTCTTGGCCGCGGTGAAGCAGGCTGAGCAGGACTGCTTCGCGGTGATCGGCCGCGAGGTGAACCTGGGCTCGCCCAAACAGCTGCAGGTGGTGCTATTCGACGAGCTGGGCATGCCCAAGACCAAACGGACCAAAACTGGCTACACCACCGACGCCGACGCGCTGCAGACACTCTACGAATCCACCGAGCACCCGTTCCTCGCGCACCTGCTAGCGCACCGTGACGCGACCCGCCTCAAGACCACGGTGGATGGGCTGCTCAAGGCCGTGGCTGATGACGGGCGCATCCACACCACCTACAACCAGACCATCGCCGCGACTGGCCGGCTGTCCTCCACCGAGCCGAACCTGCAGAACATCCCGATCCGCACCGAGTCCGGGCGGCGGATCCGGCAAGCCTTCGTGGTCGGCCCCGGCACTGGTGACATTCGCTGGGGGGAGCTGATGACGGCGGACTATAGCCAGATCGAGATGCGGATCATGGCGCACCTGTCCCAGGACACCGCGCTGATCGAGGCGTTCACCTCGGGGCATGACTTCCACGCCGCCACCGCGGCGCGGGTGTTCGCGGTGGACACTGCCGCGGTGAGCGGAGCGCAGCGTGCCAAGATCAAGGCGATGAACTATGGCCTGGCCTACGGCCTGTCCGCGTTCGGGTTGTCCGCGCAGCTGCGGATCTCCACCGAGGAGGCTCGCGAGCTGATGGAGGAGTACTTCGCCCGATTCGGCGGCGTCCGCGACTACTTGCGCACGATCATGGAAAAGGCCCGGATGGACGGTTACACCGCCACCATCATGGGGCGTCGGCGCTACCTGCCCGACCTGGTCAGCGACAACCGGCAGCGCCGTGAGATGGCCGAGCGGATGGCGCTTAACGCGCCGATCCAGGGCAGCGCCGCGGACATCATCAAGGTCGCGATGCTGGGAGTCGCCCAGGCGTTGCGCGTCCAGGGGCTGCGCTCCCGGATGTTGCTGCAAGTGCACGACGAGCTGGTGCTAGAAGTCGCCGAGGGCGAGCGAGCCACACTGGCGGCACTGGTGCGCCGCGAGATGGCCGCAGCCTACCCCCTAGACGTCCCCCTAGAAGTCTCCCTAGGAGTCGGCCACAGCTGGCACGATGCCGCCCACTGACCCGGCCTGCGCCCGCGCTGGCCGCCATTCGGAGCCGAATGGCGCTTTGGCCAGTGAGCCAGACAGCTATTGGGCTCCGAATGGCGCCTTAGCGGCGGCGACGGCAGCGGAAGATCGCGGTTCCGGGGAACAGCGTGCCACGAAGGGGGCTCCACTGTCCCCATTCCCGGTGCAGCTCAGGTGGCCACTCCGGTTCTACCAGGCCCTCCAACACCAGCCCCGCGGCGACGATCTCCCTGACCCGATCGCCCAGGGTGCGGTGGTGTTCCACGTAGGTGGGGTTGCCTAGGCGGTCCACCTCGACATAGGGGGTACGGTCGAAATACGACTGCGCCACCGTCAAGCCGGCCTCCCCGGGATCGTCGGGGAAGATCCAGCGCAGCGGGTGGGTAACCGCGAAAACCCACCGACCGTCAGGACGCAGCACCCGGGCGACCTCGCGCATCACCGCAGCCGAGTCCGCGACGAACGGCACCGCGCCGAATGCCGAACAGGCGAGGTCGAAACTGCCATCGGCGAAGGGCAATCGAGTGGCGTCGGCCTGCACCAGGGGGACCGAGATTCCGGTGTCGCGCGCTGCGCGCACGGCGTGGCGCAGCATTCCAGCCGACAGGTCCAAGCCGACCACCTGCGCCCCTCGGGCAGCCAGCCAGCGCGCGCAGGGCGCCGACCCGCAACCGACCTCGAGCACGGCGCGGCCCGGCAGCTCACCCAGCAAGCCGGCGTCCGACTCGCGAAGTCCCTCCGGGCACCAGACGAAATCCGCCGAGCCCAGAAAGTCGCCATGCGCAGCGAGGTAGTCCTGCGCGTCAGCGTCCCACCAGCGGCGGTTGGCTGCCGTCGTTTCAGCGCCGCTGACCAGCTGATTCACCACACCGACCGTGCCCAGGATCGCCTCGGCGCGGCAGTGGGCGCCCAGCGGGGTCGGCCCATCGTCGTCATGCCCTGGTTGCGACGCACCTGTCACTGGGGCAGTCTCTCATCACGAAGCAGGCGAGCGCGGGGGGTCGAGTTTGCTGCTCTGACTCCCGCCTGGGTAGAATCGACTTGCGTTGTGGTCTCATGCTGCCCAGGTTGTCCAGCTCGCCCGGTATCAAGTTGGCGTCAATCTGACACGTGTCAAGTTGGCTCAGCGGCAAGGGTGATCCGCCGGGTGAGGCTGATCTGTCGCAGTGGGGAATCAGCGCACCCGCACGAACAGTGACACAGCCACGAACAGTGACACAGCACAGTGACACCAGTACAGCACAGCGACACCAATACAGGCGAGACCACCCCGATCACTCGACCCTATCCCTTCGGAGCACCCCACCGCATGTCCACCGACACCACCACCGCCCCGACCACACAGCAGGTCGCGATCAACGACGTCGGGACGGAGGAGGACTTCCTCGCCGCCATCGACAAGACCATCAAGTACTTCAACGATGGCGATATCGTCGAAGGCACCATCGTCAAGGTCGACCGTGACGAAGTGCTGCTCGACATTGGCTACAAGACCGAGGGCGTTATCCCGTCCCGGGAGCTGTCCATCAAGCACGACGTCGACCCGGCGGACGTCGTGGCGGTGGGCGACCAGGTCGAGGCTCTTGTTCTCCAGAAGGAGGACAAGGAAGGCCGGCTGATCCTCTCCAAGAAACGCGCCCAGTACGAGCGCGCCTGGGGGAATATCGAGACCCTCAAGGACAACGAGGAGCCGGTACGCGGCACCGTCATTGAGGTGGTGAAGGGTGGCCTGATCCTCGACATCGGGCTGCGTGGCTTCCTGCCCGCCTCGCTGGTCGAGATGCGGCGGGTGCGCGACCTTCAGCCTTACGTGGGTCGCGAGCTCGAGGCCAAGATCATCGAACTGGACAAGAACCGCAATAATGTGGTCCTCTCCCGGCGCGCTTGGCTCGAGCAGACGCAATCCGAGGTACGCAGCGAGTTCCTCCACCAGCTGGCCAAGGGCCAGGTCCGCAAGGGCCAGGTCTCCTCGATCGTCAACTTTGGCGCCTTCGTGGACCTCGGCGGCGTGGACGGTCTGGTGCATGTCTCCGAGCTGTCCTGGAAGCACATCGACCACCCCAGCGAGGTCGTCGAGGTCGGCCAGGAGGTCACCGTCGAGGTGCTCGACGTCGACCTGGAGCGCGAGCGGGTGTCGCTGTCGCTCAAAGCAACCCAAGAAGACCCGTGGCGGCAGTTTGCCCGAACCCATCAGATCGGGCAGATCGTGCCCGGAAAGGTCACCAAGCTGGTGCCTTTCGGCTCGTTCGTCCGAGTCGAGGAGGGCATTGAGGGTTTGGTGCACATCTCGGAGCTGTCACAGCGGCACGTCGAGATTCCCGAGCAGGTCGTGCAAGTCGGCGACGACGTGATGGTCAAGGTCATCGACATCGACCTGGACCGCCGACGAATCTCACTGTCCCTCAAGCAGGCTAACGAGGGACTGTCCCCGGAGATGGAGTTCGACCCGACACAGTACGGCATGACCGCCGAGTACGACAACGAGGGTAACTACATCTACCCCGAGGGCTTCGACCCGGAGGCCAACGACTGGCTGGAGGGCTACGACAAACAGCGTCAGGAGTGGGAGCGCGCCTACGCCGAGGCCCAGGTCCGTTTCGAGCAGCACCGCAAGCAGGTCGTCAAGGCGGCCGAGTCCGAGTCCGAAGAAGCTGAGGATCAGAACTACTCCTCGGAAACCGCCGAGGCGCCTACCTCCAGCGACGCTGGCGCTGGCGCGGGCTCACTCGCTAGCGACGAGCAGCTGGCGGCGCTGCGCGAGAGACTCTCCGGCGGCGTGTAGGTAAGCGCTACCATCGCCCGATGCTGCGGGTGGGGCTGACTGGAGGGATCGGGTCCGGTAAGTCGATGGTCGCCGCCCGGCTCGCGCAATGCGGGGCATGGATCATCGACTCGGACCGGCTCGCCCACGAGGTGGTCGAGCCCGGTACGGCCGGACTGCGCGCTGTGGCCGAGGTCTTCGGCGAGGAAATCCTCGCCGAAGACGGGGCGCTGGACCGGTCGGCGCTCGCGGCGCGGGTCTTCAACGACGCGGACGCTCGAGGCCAGCTCAACGCCATCGTGCACCCGCTGGTCGCGGTCCGCTCCGCTGAGCTGGTCGCGACCGCGCCACCCGATGCCATCGTGGTGCAGGACATCCCGCTGCTGGTCGAGACTGGGATGGCGATCGAGTTCCCGCTGGTCGCCGTGGTGCATGCGGACGCGGCGGTACGGTTGCGCCGGTTGGTCGAGCAACGTGACATGTCAGTCTCCGCCGCTGCGGCACGGATCGCTGCGCAGGCCACCGACGAGCAGCGCCGCGCCGCTGCGGACGTGTGGTTGGACAACAGTGGCTGCCGTGACAACACCCACGCTGCGGTCGACCGGTTGTGGGCGCAGCGACTGGTGCTCTTCGAGAACAATCTCCGCCATGCTCGTCGAGCGCCGAGGACCGCGACCCCTGTGCTCGTTGCGCCCGACGACAGTTGGCCACGACAAGCGCAGCGGGTGATCACGCGGGTCGGGAAGGTGGCGGCCGGGCGGGCATTGCGCATCGACCACATCGGCTCGACGTCGGTCCCTGGTCTGGACGCGAAAGACGTGTTGGACGTGCAAGTGGTCGTCGCCGACCTCGAGGTGGCGAAACGCCTAGCCGAGGACCTCAGCGCGGTAGGGCTGGTCAAGCTGGCCGGTCGTTGGTGGGACAACGCCCGCGACGGCACCACCCGGGACAAGGCGATGGCGACCAACGCCGATCCCGCCCGGGCCGTCAACTGCCACATCCGGCCCGCAGATTCCCCAACCTGGCGAGACGCCGTGTTGCTGCGGGACTGGCTGCGGGCCCATCCAGCCGGTGTTCGGGAGTACGCCGAGCTCAAACACCGGCTGGCGGCGCAACAGTGGGACAGTATCGATGCCTACGCCACCGCGAAGACCCCGTTCGTCCTCAACACGCTGGATCGGGCGCAGCAGTGGGCGGCGCGAACCGGCTGGCTGGTGGCGTGAATCCCGGGCCGGCTCAGTGCCTGCTCCAAGTCGCCCATACCCCCACCGTCGACAGCCAACGGTCCAACCGGTAGCCGTGCCGGGCCAAGCCCTCCAGCGTGCGGTAGGTCGTGGCCAGCGCCACCTGTGCCGCAGATCGATCCAGCAGCCCAGCGACGACCGCATCCAGCAACTCATCGGTATCGAGCACGTCGACGCTGCGGCCGGGCCGCACCACGAGATCCAGGTAGTGGTCCTCGGTGCGCCAGCACCTCGCGTCGACGTCAATGCGCACCACGTCGACGTAGAAGTGGTCGTCCCATTCGTGCCCGGGAGAATAGAACCAATCCGTGATCCGCAGCCCCAGCTCAGGCAGCAGCCAGGACTCCAAGCCGTGGATCGACGGATGGTCAACGACGTCGCGGGCGACGTAGAGGCCGAATGGCTCGACCCGGTATTCGCGGACTGCGCGGACGATTCCCTTGGGATCGGTGTTGGTCATGGCCTCCAGATCGAACAGCTCAACCTTGGGAGGGTGGATGTGCGGCAGGGCTTGCGCACTCAGTCCGTGCGAGGCCGTCATGGCGATCGACCCTACGCGAAGACGCTACTGTCAGGGTCCCGGCCTACTCTCCATGCCATGACCGATGCCGTCACCCCGCAGCGCGACCTGCTCCCCCGCTCCGAGTTCCGTCCCCTCGGGACGACCTCCCGGGCGCCGGGCCGGTTCCAGATGGTCAGCGACTATGCCCCCGCCGGAGACCAACCAGCCGCTATCGATGAACTGGAGCGCCGGGTCACCGCCGGTGAGCGTGACGTCGTGCTGCTGGGCGCCACCGGAACGGGTAAGTCGGCCACCGCTGCCTGGTTGATCGAGCGGGTGCAGCGCCCGACGCTGGTGATGGCGCCGAACAAGACCCTCGCCGCGCAACTCGCCCATGAGCTGCGGGACTACTTCCCGAACAACGCGGTGGAGTATTTCGTCTCCTATTACGACTATTACCAACCCGAGGCGTACGTCCCGCAAACCGACACCTACATCGAGAAGGACTCCTCGATCAACGACGACGTGGAGCGGTTGCGGCACTCTGCCACCATGTCGCTGCTCACCCGGCGCGACGTGGTCGTCGTCGCCTCGGTGTCCTGCATCTACGGGCTCGGTACTCCCCAGGAATACCTGAACCAGTCGATCCATGTGCCCATCGGTGGGGAGATCGGGCGCGATGCGCTGCTGCGGGCCCTGGTCAACATCCACTACACCCGAAACGACCTTGCTTTCGCCCGGGGGACGTTCCGGGTCCGCGGTGACACCGTGGAAGTCATCCCAGCCTATGAGGAACTCGCGGTCCGCATCGACTTCTTCGGTGACGAGGTTGAGTCGCTCTACTACCTGCACCCGCTCACTGGGGAAGTGGTACGGGAGGTGCCCGTGCTGCGAATCTTCCCGGCGACACACTACGTCGCCGGGCCGGAGCGGATGGAGCGCGCGATCACAGGCATCGAGTCCGAGCTGGCAGACCGGCTGGCCGCGCTGGAGAAGCAAGGAAAGCTGCTGGAGGCTCAGCGGATACGGATGCGGACCCAGTACGACGTGGAGATGATGCGTCAGGTCGGGTTCTGCTCCGGCATCGAGAATTACTCGCGGCATATCGACGGGCGTGCGGCCGGCTCGGCGCCGGCCACCTTGCTGGACTATTTCCCCGAGGACTTCCTGCTGGTCATCGACGAGTCGCATGTCACGGTGCCACAGATCGGCGGGATGTACGAGGGTGACGCGGCGCGCAAGCGCACCCTGGTGGAGCACGGTTTCCGGTTGCCTTCCGCGCTGGACAACCGGCCGCTGAGTTGGGAAGAGTTTCAGGACCGGATCGGCCAGACGGTGTACCTGTCGGCGACTCCGGGGCCGTATGAGATGGCCCAGGCCGGTGGTGAGTTCGTCGAGCAGGTCATCCGCCCAACGGGCCTGGTGGACCCGGAGGTCGTCGTGAAACCGACCAAAGGCCAGATCGATGACCTGGTGCACGAGATTCGCGTCCGCGCTGAGCGCAACGAACGGGCGCTGGTCACCACGTTGACCAAGAAGATGTCCGAGGACCTCACCGACTACCTGCTTGAGCTTGGCATTCGGGTCCGCTACCTGCACTCCGATATAGACACGCTGCGCCGGGTGGAGCTGCTACGGCAGCTGCGGCTGGGTGAGTTCGACGTGCTGGTCGGGATCAACCTGCTCCGTGAGGGCCTGGACCTGCCCGAGGTGTCACTAGTGGCGATCCTGGACGCTGACAAGGAGGGCTTCCTGCGCAGTGGGACCTCCTTGATCCAGACCATCGGCCGGGCCGCCCGCAACGTGTCCGGCCAGGTACACATGTACGCCGACACGGTCACCAACTCGATGCGCCGGGCCATCGACGAGACCAACCGGCGACGAGCCAAGCAGGTCGCCTACAACACCGAACGCGGGGTCGACCCGCAGCCGCTGCGCAAGAAGATCAACGACATTCTCGAGCGCGTGTACGCCGAGGCCAGCGACACCTCGGACACGGTTGCGGTGCAGGTCGGGGGATCCGGCCGTAACGCATCCCGGGGTAAGCGCGCCGCTGGCGAGCCAGGGCGGCCCCGGGGTAGCGCTGGCGTGCTGGAGGGTCGAGACACCGCGTCGATGCCTCGCGCCGAGCTCGCGGATCTGGTACAGCAGCTCACCGACCAGATGATGGGTGCGGCTCGGGAGCTGCAGTTTGAGCTGGCGGCCCGGCTCCGGGACGAGATCGCCGACCTGAAGAAAGAGCTCCGCGGCATGGACGTCGCCGGCCTGCGCTAGCTGAACTAGCGCAGGACCCGCACCACGCCCTCCTGCACCGCGCTGGCGATCAATGTGCCGTCTCGGCTGAAGAACTGTCCGGTCGCCAGCCCTCGACCTCCCGCTGCGGACGGTGAGGTGCAGTCACAGAGCACCCAGTCGTCGGCCCGGAACGGACGGTGAAACCACATCGCGTGGTCCAGGCTGGCAGCCATCATGCCTTGGCCCAACGCACGACTGTGCGGGACGGTCACCGACCCCAGCAGGATCAGGTCGGAGGCGTAGGCGAGCACGCAGACGTGCAGCAGAGCGTCATCGGGCAATACGCCGTCGGCCCGCATCCACAGCTGGTCGCGCGCTCCAACCCCGGCCTCCCGGACACCAGCCCAGGGTGGCGGGGTGATGTAGCGCAGGTCGAACGGCCGCGGCATCCACCTGATCGGGGATTGGGTGTCGCCACTGCGCCGCGCCCAGCTCGCCCAGTCATCGAGCTGCTCCGGCGGCGGAACCTCAGGCATCTCATCGGCATGCTCCAGGCCCTGCTCCGGTAACTGGAACGACGCGCCCAACGAGAAGATCGCCTTGCCGTACTGGATCGCTACTACGCGACGGGTAGTAAACGACTGCCCGTCGCGGATCCGATCAACGTTGTAGACAATCGGCACCCGCGGGTCGCCGGGCCGGATGAAGTATGCGTGCAGGGAGTGCACGCTCCGCTCGACCGGCACAGTGCGACCGGCCGCAACCAGCGCCTGTCCGGCAACCTGCCCGCCGAAGACCCGCATCGGAGAGTCCGGGGGGCTGACGCCGCGAAAGATGTCGTCCTCAATGCGTTCGAGGTCCAGCAATGCGATCAGACGGTCCAGCACGGGCTGGCCCCGCGGCACACCGTCGGCCGCCCGCGGAGCATCGACCCACTGTTGCCACAAAGGGTTGGCGGCGTCAGCCAAGATCCTCCTCGCCCAGACGGTGCACCCGGACGAGGTTAGTGGAGCCCTCCGTGGCCGGGGGAGATCCCGCCACGATCACCACCAGATCACCTGGCTGGTAACGCCCGATCGAGAGCATCGCGTGGTCCACCTGCCGGACCATCGCATCGGTGGTCTCGACCCGGGGTACGAGGAAGGTCTCGGTACCCCAGGTTAGCGTGAGCTGGTTGCGCACCGGGGCCTCTGGGGTGAATGCCAGCAGCGGCAGGTGGGTGTGCAGCCGGGCCAGCCTGCGGACGGTGTCACCGGACTGGGTGAACGCCGCCAGCGCCTTGGCCTCCAGCCGCTCTCCGATGTCCCGGGCCGCGTAGGACAGCACACCCCGCTTAGTCCGCGGCACATGGTTAAGCGGTGGGACGTTCGGCGAGCCGATTTCCACGGCCTCCACGATGCGGCTCATCGTTTCCACCGATTCGATCGGGTACCGACCGACGCTGGTCTCCCCGGAGAGCATCACCGCGTCAGCCCCATCGAGCACCGCGTTGGCCACATCCGAGGCCTCTGCCCTCGTCGGTCGGGCGTTGCCGATCATGGAGTCGAGCATCTGAGTGGCCACGATGATCGGTTTAGCGTTCTCCCTGGCGACCTGGATAGCCCGCTTCTGCACCAGCGGAACATTCTCCAAGGGCAACTCGACCCCGAGATCCCCACGGGCCACCATCACCGCGTCGAAAGCCAGCACGATCGCCTCGAGGTTGTCCACCGCCTCTGGCTTCTCCAGTTTGGCGATCACCGGCAGCCGGCCACCTGGCACCCCATCCATCACACGGTGCACCAGATCGATGTCGGCCGGGGAGCGTACGAACGACAGCGCCACCATGTCCACCCGCAACCGCAGCGCGAACTCCAGGTCGGCGATGTCCTTGGCGGACAACGCAGGCACTGAGACGCTCATCCCTGGCAAGGACAGGCCCTTATGGTCGCTCACCAAGCCGCCCTCGGTCACCTCACAGACCACGTCGGTGTCCTCGGTCTTGCGCACCAGCAGCGCGACCTTGCCGTCGTCGACAAGCAGCCGATCACCTTCGCGGGCATCCTTGGCGAGCCCCGCATAGGTGGTGGAAATCCTGTCGTGAGTACCGACGACGTCCTCCACGGTCACCCGCACCACGTCACCGGCGTTCCACTGCACCGGACCGGCCGCGAATCGCCCCAGCCGGATCTTGGGCCCTTGCAGGTCGGCAATGATCCCCACCGCCCTGCCGGACTCGTCGCTGGCTTCCCGGACCATCGCGAAGACCCGCGCGTGCTCAGCGTGGGTGCCGTGGCTGAAGTTGAGGCGAGCAACGTCCATGCCGGCCTGGACCAGCTGTCGAATCTTCTCCGGGGTCGCGGTAACCGGGCCGATGGTACAGACAATCTTTGCGCGTCTACTCATAACGGACAGCCTAGCGGTGCGTCTCGACAGACTCGGTAACTGGCAGGTGTCCAGCGGATGCCTATACCCCGGCTGCTCCGGCGTGCGGACATGAGTGCCCGACACACATGTGACTAGGAGGCCAGCGCAACCTGCTGGGGCGCCGCGAGCGTCTCCGGATCTTCCCGGCCGCGGCGGGCCAGCGTTAGGTAGAGCACCGCGCCGAGGAACACCACGACTGAAGTGATCACGTTGATACGCAGGCCGAAGATCATCGTAGCTGGATCAGCCCGCATCAGCTCGATCCAGAATCGACCCGCGGTGTAACCCGCGACGTAGAGGGCGAAAGCCCGCCCATGACCCAGCTGGAAACGCCGGTCAGCCCACACGACCAGCGCCGCAACGCCCAGGTTCCACAGCATTTCGTAAAGGAAGGTGGGGTGGACGATCTCCACCGGTGGCCCCTGGGCGATCCCATTGAGCGAATCGGGCACGCCGGTGTTCGGATTCACCCGGTCGCGAATCTCCAATCCCCAGGGCAACGAGGTAGGGCCGCCGTAGAGCTCCTGGTTGAACCAATTGCCCAGCCGGCCGATCGCCTGTGCGGCGACAATCGCTGGCGCGACCGCGTCTGCTAGCGCGGGCAGCGGGATGCCCCGGCGTCGGCAGCCGATCCAGGCTCCCAGACCCCCGAGCGCGATCGCTCCCCAGATGCCGAGCCCGCCCTGCCAGATCTTCAGCGCGCCGATCGGATCTCCACCGGGTCCGAAGTACTTCTCCCAGTCCGTGGCCACATGGTAAAGACGACCGCCGACCAGACCGAACGGCACCGCGAACACCGCGATGTCGGTCACCGTCCCGGCCTGACCACCCCGGGCTCGCCAGCGACGTTCCCCCCACAGGATGGCCACGACGATCGCGGCGATGATGCACAGAGCGTAGGCGCGGATCGGCACCGGTCCCAGATACCAGACCCCCCGGTCCGGACTAGGAATGCTAGCGAGGATTGGCACGGCAACACGGTATCTCCCACCGGTCCTGCACAGCTGCGGACCTCCTCGCCGACGGCCGCGAGCGCCGCGCGTTCCGCTGCTCGGTGAAGATGGTGCGCATGCGTTCGGCGGCGGCGGGGTGAGTCGGCGCCGAACGCAAGAGCACACCGAGGGTGTCGTCGGCCAAGCCGCCCTCCCAGCGATGCAGGAAGTGGTTGGCTATCCCTGGAGAGAGAGGCGGACGAGATGAGCCAGCTTCCGGATGAAGTGGACGTCGTGGTGGTCGGGGCCGGCCCGACCGGCTTACTGCTGGCTGGAGACCTGGCCGAAGTCGGCGTAAGGGTCACCATCCTGGAACGGCGACTCGCGGAGTCGAACGTGACCCGCGCGTTCGCGGTACACGCCCGCACCATGGAGATGTTGGAGATGCGCGGCCTAGCTCACGAGCTCGCCAAGACCGGCACGCAGGTGCGGACGTTTCAGCTGTTCGGCAGTGCGCGGATCGACCTGACTGCATTGCCTTCCGAGTTCGACTCGGTGCTGGTTACCCCTCAGTACGAGACCGAGCGGGTACTGCAGCGGCGAGTCGACCGGTTTGGGGTCAAGGTCGTTCGAGGCGCCGAGGTCACCGGGCTTACTCAGGACGCGCAGGGGGTCGACGTCGCGGTGCGCAGCGCCGACGGCACGGATGCGACTTACCGCGCGTCCTATGTGGTCGGCGCGGACGGGGTGAACAGCACGGTCCGCGCGGCGCTCGGGCTACCCTTCCCCGGCCGGTCGGTCATCAAGTCGATCATGCTAGCCGACGTGCGACTCAGCTCCCCACCCAGCGACGTGCTGGCGGTCAACAGCGGCGGCGAGGGCTTCGCCTTCCTCGCCCCGTTCGGCGATGGGTGGTACCGCATCGTCGCCTGGAACCGACGCCACCAGGTAGACGACTCCGCCCCCGTGGAACTCAACGAAATCCGGGAGGTGACCAGCAACGCCCTGGGCACCGATTTCGGGATGCACGACGCGCGCTGGCTCTCCCGCTTCCACAGCGACGAGCGCCAGGTCCCGAGCTACCGGGTGGGACGGGCATTCCTCGCCGGTGACGCCGCGCACTGCCACTCCCCGGCCGGCGGGCAAGGCATGAACACCGGAATGCAGGACGCCGCGAATCTGGGCTGGAAGTTGGCCGCCGCCGTCCATGGGTGGGGTGGCGAGCAACTGTTGGACACCTACCACACCGAACGGCATCCAATCGGGCGGGAGGTTCTGCTCAGCAGCGGCGCGCTCGTTCGACTAATTTTGATCACGCCATGGCTCGGGCGCCAAGTACGCAACATTCTCGCCCGGGCGGCCCTGCGGCTACCGCCGATCGCCGCCAAAGTCGCCGGCAGCATCTCCGGCATCGGGTTTCGCTACCCCGCCCCGCACGGCGCGGACCGCCGAGTGGGCTCTCGCGCGCCCAACATCCCACTGGTCAACGGCCGCCTCTATGATGCGCTACGCGGTGGCCGGTTCATCTTGGTCGGCACCGACGCTTCTCAGCTCGCCCTGCCACCCCACGTCGACCCCGTGATTGCCGCCCGGCCCATGGACCAGCTTGTCCTCGTTCGCCCAGACGGCTACCTCGCCTGGATAGGGATCGCAGCGGAGTTTCCGATCTGGGCGCGTCACTACTTCACTGTTGATCAGATCGGTCGGGAGGTTTAGGCGGGTTGGGGGGCGGGGCGGCGGACTCCGGTGGCGAGGTCGGTAGCTAGGGCGCGGACTGCGGGCTCGCCGTCGTCGGCGGCGGCGGTGACGAAGGCTGAGCCGACGATCACGGCGTCGGCGAAGGCGGCCACCTCGGCGGCCTGGGCACCGTTGCGCACCCCCAGCCCGACACCCACCGGCAGTCCCGGCGCGTATGTCCGCGCCCGACTGACCAGCTTCCCTGCGGCGCTGCTCACCACGTCCCGGGCACCAGTCACACCCATCACGGAGCTCGCGTAGAGAAAGCCACGGGTCGCCGCCGCGGTCGCCGCCAGGCGCTGGTCGGTGGATGAGGGAGCGACCAGGAAGATCCGGTCCAGGTCATGTGCCCGCGCTGCGGCCAGCCAGTCCTGAGCCTCGTCCGGAATCAGATCGGGGGTGATGAGGCCGAGTCCCCCAGCCGCGGCGAGATCCCGGGCGAAGGCGTCCACGCCGTAGCGGTGTACCGGGTTCCAGTAGGTCATCACCACGGCCCGCCCGCCGCCATCGGCGATCGATTCCACCACCGAGAGCACGTCACGCAGCCGAACCCCGGCGCGCAAGGCGGTGTCCGCGGCGGCCTGGATGGTCGGCCCGTCTATCACCGGGTCGGAGTAGGGCACTCCGACTTCGACCAGGTCGCAGCCGCTGTCCAGCATGGCGTGCAGCAGCGCCCGCGAGCGGTCCACCGTCGGGTAACCGGCGGGTAGGTAGCCGATCAGCGCAGCCCGATGCTGCGCAGCGCAGGCCTCGAACAGCGGCGCGAGCCGGGCGGTCACGATTGTCCCTCCAGCAGGTTGAACCAGCTCACCGCAGTGTCCACGTCCTTGTCTCCCCGGCCGGAGAGGTTGACCAGCAGTAGGGCCCCCGGCCCCAGCTCCGCCCCGAGCTGCAGCGCCCCGGCCACCGCGTGCGCCGACTCGATCGCTGGGATGATCCCCTCGGTGCGGGACAGCAGCTGGAAGGCTTCCATCGCCTGCGCGTCGGTGATCGGCCGGTATTCGGCCCGCCCGGTGTCCTTGAGCCAGGAATGCTCGGGCCCCACGCCGGGGTAATCCAGCCCGGCCGAGATCGAGTGCGTCTCCACGGTCTGCCCATCGGAGTCCTGCAGCAGGTAGGACAGCGCACCGTGCAGCATCCCGGGCTCGCCAGCGGACAGCGTCGCGGCGTGCCGGCCGGTGCTCACCCCGTCGCCGGCGGCCTCAAAGCCGACCAGGCGCACCTGCGGGTCGTCGAAGAACGGGTGGAAGATACCGATCGCGTTGGAACCACCACCGACGCACGCGGCCACCGCATCGGGCAGCCGGCCGTGGCGGGCGAGCATCTGCTCGCGGGCCTCCAACCCGATGACTCGGTGGAAGTCACGCACCATCACCGGGAAGGGGTGCGGCCCGGCGACCGTGCCGAGCAGGTAGTGCGTGGTGTCCACATTGGTCACCCAGTCCCGCAGCGCCTCGTTGATGGCGTCCTTCAGGGTGCGGGACCCGGTGTGCACCGGGATCACCTCGGCACCGAGCAACCGCATCCGGGCGACGTTGAGCGCTTGGCGCTGGGTGTCCACCTCCCCCATGTAGACCACACACTGCAGCCCGAGCAGCGCGCAGGCGGTCGCGGTGGCGACGCCGTGCTGGCCCGCCCCGGTCTCCGCGATCACCCGCGGTTTACCCATCCGCTGGGTCAGCAGCGCCTGACCCAGCACATTGTTGATCTTATGGGAGCCGGTGTGGTTGAGGTCTTCGCGCTTGAGCACGATCCGCGCCCCACCGGCATGCTCGGACAGCCTGGGCGCCTCCGTGATCGGCGTGGGCCGGCCGGCGTAGTCAGCGAGCAGGCCGTTCAGCGCAGCGGTGAACTCCGGATCCGACCGGGCGTTGGTATAGGCGGTAGCGAGCTCATCCAAGGCAGCGATGAGCGCTTCAGGAACGAACCGGCCGCCATACTGGCCGAAGTAACCGCAGGAATCCGGCTGGACGGTGGTGGGCGCAACGGACTGGGTGCTGACCACAGCTCTCCTCAGGGTTACTTACCGGGCCGGCTTGGGGCAGGAGGGGTGCGACCCTGCGGTGACAAGCTGGGTGAGGGCGGCCTTGGGGTCACCGCTGGTAACCAGTCCCTCACCGACGAGCACCGCATCAGCGCCGGCACCAGCGTAGGCTAGCAGATCCGCGGGTCCGCGCACCCCGGACTCGGCGACGCGCAGCACGCCACCGGGCAGCCCCGGCGCGATTTTGCTGAAGACGTCCGGGTTCACCAGTAACGTGTGCAGGTCACGGGCGTTGACCCCGATCAGGGTCGCACCGGCCTCCAGCGCGCGGTCAGCCTCCTCGGCGACGTGCACCTCGACCAGCGCGGCCATCCCCAGCGACTCGACCCGATCAACCAACGCCACCAGCGCGTTCTGCTCCAGCGCGGCGACGATCAGCAGCACCACGTCCGCGCCGTGCGCTCGTGCCTCGTGCACCTGGTAAGGGCTGACGATAAAGTCCTTGCGCAGCACCGGGACGTCCACCACGGCGCGCACCGCGTCCAGGTCGCCCAACGAGCCGCCGAAGCACCGGCTCTCGGTCAGCACACTGATCATGCGGGCGCCGGCCTCAGCGTAGTCCGCAGCGAGCGCGGCCGGGTCCGGAATCTCGGCTAGGGTTCCCCGGGACGGGCTGCGGCGCTTCACCTCGGCGATCACGCCGATCCCCGGGCCCCGCAACGCCAGCAGAGCGTCCCGGGGAGCCGGCACCCGGGTAGCGCGCCGCTTGATCTCGGCGAAATCGACGGCGGCTTCGCGGACCGCGAGGTCAGCTCTGACCCCGTCGAGGATCGCCTCCAGGAAACTCAAGCCTCTCCCCTTCCGCCCCCGTACACAGCCGGGTTCGATGCTAGCTCCGCCCTGCTCGGCGCCCCGTCACCGGGGGTATCCCGACGCGGTAGGGTCCTCGTCGGCGTTCATCCGTTCCCAGAGCCGTTCCTCCGGGGGCACGTGCGCAGGCCCGGGCGAGCGGGCCGTTGACGCCTGGTAACGGCGACCCAGCCGCAGCATCCGATGCCCCCGCACCCCCAGGACGACACCGGCCGCGGCGAGCAGCGTCGCCCCGCCCACAGCCAGCGCCGGCCCCGCGAGCAGCGCTCGGGCCGGCCCGACCGGGACCGCCCGGGCGGGCAGCTCGACTGCGGACATCACGGCGCCGGTGAGCCAATGCCCGTCGCCCACCCCACCGACCGCCCCCCCGAGCACCCGCAGCCCCACAACGATCGGCGGCGCCGCCGCGACCAGCAGCAACGCGCCAAGTAGCCATCGCGCCCACGCGGGGGTCGCCAGCGCCGCGGCCACGGCGGCGAGCGCGAGCAGGGCCAGCGGAGTCAATGCGGGCGCCACGGCAGATCCCGATACCCGCAGCTGGACGATCCCGCGCAGCGGCACCTGGACATCGAGCTCGGCCCAGCCGAGCATCGTCGCGCCGCCAAGCATCGCCGACGCCACGATCAGCGCCGCGATGGTGGTCGCAAGCGCCCTGCGCGACGGCGCACGCTCAGGCACGCAGCGACCCGGCGGGCTCGGCAGTGGTTTCCCCGGCCGCGAGTCGCATGGTGCCCGCCGCAGCGATGGCGGCCAGCACCGCGCCCGCCTTGTTCAGGCACTCGGCGTCCTCAGCCACCGGGTCGGAGTCGGCGACGATGCCCCCACCGGCCTGCACGTAGGCCACCCCGTTGCGGACCATCGCGGTGCGGATGGCGATCGCGGTGTCGGCGTCCCCGGCGAAGTCCAGGTAACCGACCACTCCCCCGTACACCCCCCGCCGGGTGGGCTCAAGTTCCTCGATCAGCTCCATCGCCCTGGGTTTGGGCGCTCCGGACAGCGTCCCAGCGGGGAAACAGGCCGCCACCGCGTCGAATGCGGTGTATCCCGGCGCCAGCTCTCCGGTGACGGTGGACACCAGGTGCATGACGTGGCTGTAGCGCTCGACCCGGAAGAAATCGGTGACGTGCACCGAGCCAGGGCGGCACACCCGGCCGACGTCGTTGCGCCCGAGGTCAACCAGCATGAGGTGCTCGGCGCGCTCCTTCTCGTCGACCAGCAGATCCTTCTCCAGCCGGCAGTCCTCGTCGGGGTCGGCGCCGCGCGGGCGGGTGCCGGCAATCGGGTGCGTGGTGACCTTGCCGTCCCGCACCGTCACCAGTGACTCCGGGCTGCAGCCGACGATGCTGAACTCCTCCAGGTTGAGCAGGTACATGTACGGGCTGGGGTTGGTGGTGCGCAGTACCCGGTAGATGTCCAGCGGGTCGGCGTCGGTGGCGATCTCGAAGCGCTGCGACACCACCACCTGGAAGGCCTCGCCGGCGTGGATCGCCTCTTTAGCCGCCTCGACTGCGGCGCGGTGCTGTTCCGGGCTGCGGCGGCGCAGGAACTCTGGTGCCGGCCGGCTGAACACGGCCGCGCTGCCTGGGGCCGGCAGGCACAGCTTCGCGACCATTGCGTCCAAGCGAGCCACCGCGTCGTCGTAGGCCTCATCGACGCGGTGCGGGGAGTCGTCCCAGTTGATCGCGTTGGCGATCAGCGTGACGGTGCCCTCGTGGTGGTCCAGCGCGGCGAGGTCGGTGGCCAGCAGCATCACCAGCTCAGGCACCCGTAGGTCGTCGACCGCCAGCTCAGGCAGCCGCTCCAGGCGCCGGACCGCGTCATAGCCGAGGTAGCCGACCATGCCGCCGGTAAGCGGGGGCAGGCCGGGCAGCGGCTCGGTGTGCAGTGCCGCGACGGTCTGGCGCAACGCCTCCAGCGGAGTGCCCGCCCACGCCTGCGCCACCCCGGGAAGCCCTACCGGCGGCGTCCCGCGCCAGACCGTGCGACCACCGGACTCGGTGAGCGTGGCGGCGCTGTGGGCCACGACGAAGGACCAGCGCGACCACGACGAGCCATTTTCCGCTGACTCGAAAAGGAAGGTTCCGGGCTGGCCGTGGGCGAGCTTGCGGTACACCCCCAACGGCGTCTCGCCGTCGGCGAGCAGCGTCCGGGTCACCGGGATCACCCGGCGATCACTCGCCAGGGCGCGGAACCGCTCCCGGTCCGGCTGCAGCTGACCACTACCGGTGTCGGTGATGCTGACCATGGGAGCCATTGTGCCCGCACTGAGTGCGCACACCGTTACGCACCCACGAGGACCTGCTGAAAACAGGTCGGTGACCCGGTGTGGCAGGCCGGGCCGACCTGGTCGACGACGAGCAGCAGGGCGTCGCCGTCGCAGTCCAGCCGCACCTCGCGCACGTGCTGGGTGTGCCCGGAGGTCTCCCCCTTGACCCAGTAGGCCTGCCTGCTGCGAGACCAGTAGGTGGCCCGCCCGGTGCTCAGCGTGCGGTGCAACGCCTCGTCATCCATCCAGCCCACCATCAGCACCTCGCCCGTGCCGCGCTGCTGCGCCACGGCGCACACCAGCCCGTCGGCGTTGCGGGTGAGCTTGCCGGCGATCGACGGGTCCAGCCCGCTCACCGGACCGTCACCCCTGCTCACCGGACCGTCACCCCCGCTCGGCGCAGGCCATCCTTGATCTCGTCGATCCGTAACTGTCCGAAGTGCAAGACGCTGGCCGCGAGCACCGCGTCGGCGCCGGCCGCCACCGCAGGCGGGAAATGCCCTATCGCACCCGCGCCGCCACTGGCGATCACCGGGACCGTGACAACCGCCCGCACGGCGGAGATCAGCTCCAGGTCGAAGCCCGTCTTGGTGCCGTCGGCGTCCATCGAGTTGAGCAGGATCTCTCCCACACCCAGCTGCTGGCCACGGGCGGCCCAGGACAGCGCGTCGATCCCAGTACCGCGCCGCCCGCCGTGTGTCGTGACCTCGAAACCGGATGACGTTGGTGGATGCCCGGCAGGCACCCGCCGGGCATCCACCGAGAGCACAATGCACTGCGCGCCGAAGCGATGACTGGCCTCGCGCAGCAGCTCGGGGCGGGCCACTGCGGCGGTGTTGATGCTCACCTTGTCCGCGCCGGCCCGCAGCAGGCGGTCCACATCGGCCACCTCGCGGATCCCCCCGCCGACGGTGAGCGGGATGAAGACGCATTCCGCCGTGCGGCGGACCACGTCATACATTGTCTCCCGGCCCGAGGCGGAGGCTGTGACGTCCAGAAAGGTCAGCTCATCGGCGCCTTGCGCGTCATAGGCGCCGGCCAGCTCGACCGGATCACCGGCGTCTCGCAGCGCGGTGAAGTTCACCCCTTTGACCACCCGGCCGGCGTCGACGTCCAGGCACGGGATCACGCGCACGGCAACAGCCATCCACTCAGCCTAAGCTTCGGTCAGCGGGCGGCAGCCAGCGCGGCGGGCAGGGTGAGCGTCCCGGCGTAGAGCGCCTTGCCGATGATCGCACCCTCCACGCCCTGCGGGGCCAACGCGGCCAACGCGGCCACGTCGCCGGCCCCGGAGACCCCACCGGATGCGATCACTGGAGCTGGCGTTCGGGCGCAGACCGCGCGCAGCAGATCCAGGTTCGGGCCGCCCAGCGTGCCGTCTTTGGTGACGTCTGTGACCACGTAGCGCGGGCAACCGTCGGCGTCCAGGCGCTCGAGCACGTCCCAGAGCTCCCCGCCAGACACGGTCCAGCCGCGGGCGGCGAGGATGTGCCGTCCGTCGACGACCCGGACGTCGAGCCCCACCGCGATCCGCTCGCCGTGCTCGGCGATCACCGCGCGGCACCAGGCCGGATTCTCCACCGCTGCGGTCCCCAGGTTCACCCGGGCACATCCGGTGCCCAGCGCGCGCCGCAGCGACGCGTCGTCCCGGATACCCCCGGAGAGCTCCACCGCGATGTCCAGCCTGCCGACGACCTCGGCCAGCAGCTCAGCGTTGGAGCCCCGACCGAACGCCGCGTCCAAGTCGACCAGGTGGACCCACTCGGCTCCGTCAGCCTGCCAGGCCAGCGCGGACTCCACCGGGTCGCCATACCATGTCTCGGTGCCGGCTTCGCCCTGAGTGAGACGAACGGTCCGACCACCGGCGACGTCCACCGCAGGCAGCAACACGAAACTCACCAGCCCCACCCTAGATCCGGCGAGCCTACCGCTCGCGCACAGGGTTCAGCGTGGACCGGCAGCGTACTTTGGCGGGTTGTACCGTATTCTCCGGGTTCACCGGGGGTTGCCAGCGTATTCTGGGCCGGTGCGGGGAGTGGACCACAGCGGTTCTCCGGATGCGCTGGTCGAGCAGATCCAATGGCGGGTGCGTGTCTGCGACACTCATGGCGCTGTTCTGGGGGGCGGCCTCCTGTTGGGCACCCAACACGTGCTGACCTGCGCGCATGTCCTCCTCCAGTCCGATGATCACGGCACCGAGGACTCGGCACCCACCATTGAGGTGGTCATCGATTTCGTCGGTGCGCAACCGATGCGGTCAGCGCGAGCGCGGGTCACGGCCGGCGGGTGGGTTCCGCCCAACAACACAGACGGCGGCGACATCGCCTTGCTCAAACTCGAGGCGGCGCAGCCCGAAGGCTCGACCACCCCCTTGCGCCGAATACCCATGACCTGGCGCCGCACCGTATACACTTGTGGGTTTCCTAGAGGCCTGGAGAACGGCTTGTGGCTGGGCGCAAAGCTGGCCGGGAACGGCGGACCGGGCATCGAATGCGTGCAGATGAACCCGGCACCGCCGAGCGGTCCGGTGCGCCCAGGCTTCAGCGGTGCGCCCGTTTTCGATGAGATAACACAACGCGTCGTCGGCATGGTGGTCAGCAGATACGCCGACGAGGAGTTGGGGTTTTCTTACATGCTTCCTGTCGAAACAATTCTTAGACACCTTCCCCGGGTGCGAGAATGGGTAGAAGGCTCCACGTCCTCCGATCTGAGTCTCGTCGAGAACATAGAACCACAGGTCGTCGACGACAAGCTCGCCCGAGAGATTGTGTCCTGGATCGAGGGACGTCAGGATACCAACAACACTATGATCATCGTCACCGGGAACCCGGACTCGCCGCAGTCGGCTACCCTGCGCCGTGTCATCTGCCTTGCCGACCGGGAACAGCGACCCAGTCCAGCGGCTCCGCTCGTGGCGAAGGCCTCTGAAGGGACCGTTCCCCCGGCCGGCAGTATCCATGTCGCCGTTGATGCCACCGGGCAGACGCCAGGAGAAGCGTTAGGGCGTATTGTCGACCGGACAGGAATCCGGATGGCCTCATCAGCTGAACCCACCGCCGAGCTCCTGGACAGCCTACCACCGATGACCATTGTGGTGTACGGTATAGACGACTCTGAGAAGCCGGTCGCGCTGGTGACCGACGTGCTGGAGCCGCTCGCCAAGCGGGGGCATCGACTGCTACTCGCGTTCCGCCAGGAATTCTCACCCAGCCTGAGCATTGCTCGGTCATCCTTAAAGGAATGGATGTGCGCAGGTCTCGTGCCACTGCCGGTTCTTGACCTTCCCAACCCCGCCGCCAAGGTTGTGGCCCGTTCGGAGTTTTCTGAGCCCCCGAGATTGACCGCAGGTGATCTCGTGGCGAACCAGTATGAGGTCGTCGGTTGCTTGGCGCGCGGTGGCGTTGGTTGGGTTTACCTGGCCAAGGACACTCACCTGGATGGTAACTTCGTCGCCCTCAAAGGACTGATCAATACTGACCATGCACGCGCGATGGAACTGGCGGTGACAGAACGTCGCTTCCTGACCGCTGTCGATCACCCCAACATTGTTCGCATCTTCAACTTCGTCACCCACCAGGAGCCGACTTCCAGCACACTGACCGGTTACATTGTGATGGAGTACATTGGTGGATCGTCACTGAAGGACGTCAGGGACATTGCCGGCGAAGATGGAGATCCATTAGGCGGACCACTACTGATCGAACATGTCATCGCCTACGGTATCGAAATACTCGCCGCATTGGATTACCTGCATCGCCACGGACTGCTGTACTGCGACATGAGCCCGAGCAATGTGATCAGAAGCGTGAACCGCATAAAGATCATCGATCTCGGGGCGGTCCGCGGGATCCGCGACAGATGGTCTCCCAACACCTGGAACAGCGGTTTCCAAGTCAGGGAAGAGGAGCGGAAGCGTGGCCTGACGGTGCAATCCGATCTGTATGCGGTCGGAAAAACTCTGGAATACTTACTCGAGGTGAGCACGGATGTACGACGGGTCGACAAAGAGATGGAGAACAGCGCAATCTCGTTCAGCATCGAGTCCTTCCGTCGAGTTCTGGAGCGGGCGGCCCACGAAGAGGCCGACAAACGTTTCCCGTCCGCAGCAACGATGTCCCAGCAACTCAGGGGCGTCCTCCGAGAGGTTCTCGCGCTGCGAGACGGACAGCCGCGCCCCGAGCACTCAACCGTGTTCACAGATACGGCGACCTTACTCGACGCCGACGCCGGGCTCGGCAAGGTGCCACCGCTGGATAACTGGACGACCAACCGCGCCGTCGAGCGCGACGCAGCGCTGGACAACGGTCTCCCCACCGCAGTCGCGGTGGCCGCCGGCCTGCCAGCACCGCGGCCAGCTGCGGAGGATCCAGCGGCGAGTTTTCTGGCAAGGGTGAGCGTGACCGATCCGTGCCGACTCATCGAGCAGTTCTCGACGTTTGAGCAGGAATCCGTCGAGATCCAGTTAAGCACCTGCCGAGCACACCTCGGGCTGGGTGAATTCCAGAATGCCCAAGAATGCCTACGCGGGGCCGAGGAAATTCTTGGTAGGGCCACTGACTACGACTGGCGCATGGCCTGGCACCGCGGGCTGCTCGCGCTGGCAAACGACAAGATCACCGACGCTGAATCAAAATTTGTCGAGGTCTACCAAGCGCTGCCAGGAGAAGATGCACCGAAGCTGGCGCTCGGTTTCTGCTACGAGCAACTGGACAATCTCGACGAAGCTCAGCGTTACTATGAAGCGACCTGGCGGCGAGACCGTTCGCAGGCCAGTGCCGCGTTCGGCCTCGCCCGCATCTGCCTGCGCCGTGGCGAAAGGGACGGGGCCGTGACGATCCTCGACGAGGTACCCGATGTCTCCCCGCACCGCGACGCGGCCTGGATCGCTGCGGTTCGAATCCTCTCCGGACGCCTCGCGACGGGCCCCGACAAGGGGATCCGGCTACCAACGACCGCCGATTTCAGGGAGGTGGTCAATCGGCTGCGGCGGCCGGCCCGATACCTGGACGGAGGCGATCCGGATGGCGCCACTCGGGCGCGCCTCACGACGGCCGTACGAGAGGTTGCGCTGGCCTGGGTCCGCGAGCCCGGGGGCGACAAGCGGTTGAATGGCTATGACGTCCTCGGTGACCCCGTCAGTGAGCGGGGGCTTTGCCAGCTGCTCGAAAGTTCCTTCCGCGGGCTTGCCCGCCGGCAAGCCCGCAACCCCCACGACCACGGTGTCCTGGTCGACCTAGCTAATGCGGTCCGCCCCTGGACCGCGTGGTGGCGACATGGCTAACCTGGCGACCGCGGATTCCGCGGCCGCGGCGCCATCGATGGTGCCGAAAACCACGACAGGCGAGACTCTGCGGGTCCTACGTACGCTCCTCTTGATCGTCACCGTGATGGTCGGCGGCACGTCCTGGTCGGTGTTTCAGAAAGTGCACAGCACTGTTGAGACGGTACATAGCACCACGGCTCCGGCGATTCGTGACGTGCTCGCGGCGCGAGAGGCGCTGGCGGAAGCCGACAGTGCGGCCGTCGACAGCTTCCGGAAAAATGAAGTAAAGCTCATCGGTCCAGGCCTGGAGTATCAGACTCAGCTGACGATCGCCAGGCAGCGGCTGATCCAAGTCGCCGCCGAGCGCACCGCGGCGGGTAAGGACAGCCAGCGGATACAGTTGCTTGAGGCGCTATTGGAGTCTTACTCGGGCTTGATCGGACAGGCCCAAGCGCACGTCGGAACCGCGGTCGGTATCGCCGATCTGTGGTCCGCGTCGCACCTACTACACGCCGGAGACAGTCCGATCCTGGACGAACTCGACAGCCTTGCGAAGGAGCAGGCCGATATCCTGAACGATCAAATTACCGCAAGTTCAACGACGACGGCGAACCTTCTTATGTGGGTCATACCGATTGCCCTCCTGTTCGTGTTGTTGTTCGCGTTGCTTGTTGCGACCCAGGTATTCCTGAGGTCCCGATTTAGGCGTGCCGTGAACTGGCCACTGTTGTTTTCCACTCTAGCTCTGATCGGACTGTTCATCGTGACGTCTTCCGCGGGCGTCTCCGAGCGTCGACTGGAAAATTCCCGGGCCAGCATGACCGATATTGTGCACATTAGACAAGAGCAGCTATCCGCAGCAAATACCCAGGGGCAGCAGGTACTGGGCGAGCTGATGAAGAAGGAATGTGGGGGCGCGAACGGTGGGTGCGGTCCCACTGTCGACCAATTCGTCTCCCGTCCCCAGCCCACTGGCAGCGCCACAGAAGAAATCTCCGACAAGAGGCTGACCAAGCGGATGGGGGACTTCGATGACGACATTAAGAGTGCCGGCGAGTATGCCGACGGGAAGTACGCCATCCCCATCCTGACTGGCCTGATCTTCCTATTAATCTCGTTAGGACTCTGGCCACGGATAGAGGAATACAGGTATCGACTGAGATGATACACGCCTGGCGTCGAGCGACCTCCCTGTTCATTGTGGCCATTCTCATCAATGCCATCCTCGCGGCGTGCTCCACCCCAGATCCGGCCGGCTCGGTGATCGTACTAGGCCCCTGGAACGACAGGGAGAAGAAGGATTTTCTGAAGGTACTGGATCAGTTCACCCATGACACCCACGTGCAGGTCAGCTATCAGGGCACGCGCGCTCTGGATGAGGACCTGGCTGCGGAGGTCCAGAACGACACGCCTCCGGATATTTCGATTTCACCCAGCCTTGGTGATCTGCGCCACTACCTAAACACCAACCATCTGCACAGTCTGAACAATGTGATCGAAAATCCCGAGCGGGACACATATATCAAACAATGGCCGGAAGTCCAGAAACTGGGCACGAATAACCTATATGGGGTAGTGGTCAAGGTGAACCTCAAGAGCATCATCTGGTACAACCTGAGGCAGCGGCCCGAGCCAGAGGTCCAGACTTGGGAGCAGCTCGTCGCCCAGAGTGAGACCATAGCCAAGACGGGCGGCAGGCCGTGGTGTATGGGCATGGGCTCGACTCCGATCTCCGGCTGGCCGGGCACGGACTGGATCGGGGACATCCTGCTTCACCAGTTCGGTACAGACAGCTACCAACAGTGGGCTTCCGGCAAGCTGCCATGGACATCACAGCAAGTCAAGAAGGCATGGCAGGAATGGGGTAAGATCACAGCCACCACGGGACCCCGGTCGTCACTGTTGACCGACTGGCATGACGCGGGAATTCCGATGTTCAGGAACCCACCAGGATGCTATTTTGATCATCAAGCTTCGTTCATCATATCCAGTTACCAGAATTATAAGAATTATAAAGGGGAAACGTTGACACCAGGGGACGATTTCGATTTCGTCCCCTTCCCCGCCGGTGTCGCTGACGGAGCTTTTCAAGTGTCGGCCGACCTGGCAGTCATGTTCCATGACACCCCACAAGCGCGACAACTGATCAGGTACCTGGCGACCGCCAAGGCGCAGGCGATCTGGCCGCATATCGGTGATGGCGCCTTCTCCGTAAACAAGAAAGTGAACCGAGGCGTCTACCTGAACAACGTCAGCAAAAAAATTTCCGCCGAGCTAACTAACGCTAATACGCTGTGTTACAGTGCGTCTGACTCCATGCCAACGGCCATGCGTGATGCGTTCTACCGCGCGGTGTTGGAGTACCTGGGCGACCCCAACCAGCTAGACCAGCTTCTCGACGAACTCGACGAGGTTCGACGGGGAATACCACCCGGGGAATGGCTGACCATTCCGTGCGGACAGTAGCGACGCTGCCACCAGCGGCGTGACACATGAAGAGAGGTGAGGCTGTGCCGGAGCTGGCCCGATTCGAACTCGAAGGCGGAGGTTCGGTGCTCGTCGACGTCGATGAGGATCCAGGCATCGCGCGGGTGTCTCGGCAAGGAAGGATCCGCGAAGCTGGGGCGACTTTCGAGACAGCGCTGCACGAGGTGCGCGACGCGGCGATCGTCGCGTTGACACAGTTCCGGGCCATGGCCTGCCAACCGGACGACGTAGAGATCACTTTCGGCGTGCGGCTGGATGCGGAGTTCGGTGCGGTGATCGCCAAGACGGGCATGTCAGGCAACTTCGAGGTCAAACTCACCTGGCGGTCGACCGTCCCGGACACCTCCTAAGTGGGGATCAGCCTTGCCCAACCGCTTCGGCTACAGCGTCTCGATCCAGTTTCGCAGCAGGTGCGCACCGGCGTCGCTGGACTTCTCGGGATGGAACTGGGTCGCCCACAGCGGCCCGTTCTCCACCGCGGCGACGAACGGCTCGCCGTGCTCGGCCCAGGTCACCAGCGGCGGCGCCAGCGGCTCTGAGCTGTCCAGTTCCCAGCGGCGGGCAGCATAGGAATGCACGAAGTAGAAGCGGGTGTCCGCGTCGAGGCCGGCGAACAGCCGTGAACCCGCTGGTGGTGTGACGGTGTTCCACCCCATGTGCGGCAGCACGTCGGCTTTCAGCCGCTCCACGGTCCCGGGCCACTCACCGCACCCGTCGGTCTGTACCCCGTGCTCGACGCCGCAGCTGAACAGCACCTGCATCCCGACGCAAATTGCCAACACCGGGCGCCCGCCAGCCAACCGGCGACCGATGATCCGGTCGCCGCGCACCGAGCGCAGCCCGGCCATGCAGGCGGCGAAGGCCCCGACCCCCGGCACCACCAGCCCGTCAGCGTTCAGCGCGGCGTCGACGTCGGCGGTCACCACCACCTCAGCGCCCGCCCGCCGCAGCGCCCGCTCGGCGGAGCGCAGATTCCCCGACCCATAATCCAGCACGACGACACGCGTCACCCAACCAGCTTCGCACGCACCCTCAAGCTGCCGACCACCACACTCCTCGTCATGCCGGCGGCAGGGGGTTGAACCATTCCAGGCCCGGGAATCGGGCGAAGCCACTGTCGCTGGTCGCCAGTCGCAGCCCGTGCTCGAGGGCGAGTGCGGCCAGGTGAGCGTCCGGGACATCGTTCGCGCGCAGCCCTGGTCGCGCCAGGCAGACACCCAGCGTCTCGCGATGCCGCGCGGTCGGTGCCGGCGTCCAGACCGGGTCGGCGTCCAGCCATGCAACGACCTGGCCCCACGCGTCGGTCATCGACTCCGGCTCGGTGAACAGTCGGGGGTTGGTGACTAACCGCACAAACCCGAGCAGGCTCGCCCACGGCAACCCTACCCTCGGCGCCGCGATCAACTGTTCCTCCAACCACGCCCGGGCCGCCTCATGCTGGGCGTAGGACGTGACATGGGCGTAGACGAGCAGGTTCGCGTCGATCGCGATCACCGGTAACTCTCACCCTCGGTGATCGCAAGCGCCTCGCTGACGTCGTCGACGTCCGGAAGCCGCGGTGCGCCGAGCGAGACCACCCGGGTGAAGGGTCCGCGCGGCGTCGTGTTCTCGCGATCCAGGCACGCCAATCCCACTCGCAGCGCGTCGTTGACCAGCTGCCGCAAGGACCGATCGCCGCGGGCGCGGAGCTGTTCAAGCTGCGCCGCGATGTCGTCATCGAGACTGAGCGTCGTCCTCACACATCACAGCATAGCTAATATGATGCGCTGATGCCTAACTATCGTCGACGGACAGCGCGGCGGTTGAATGCGGGACGGGGTGCGATCGCTAGGCTCCGCGCAATGTCGATGCGCCGTGTTGCCGTGATCGCTGTGTTGGCGATGCTCGCGCTGGCTGTTCCGTTCGCCGCAACCGTTCCGTTCGCCGCAGCCGCAGCGCCGCCTTCGCCCCCAGCCCCGCCTTCGCCCCCAGCCCCGCCGTCGTCGGCCTACCGGGTGTCCGGGATGGACAACTCGGCCGCGCGCTCCACGGTGCTGCGCCAAGGCGTGGACGTGCTCGCCGCCGGCCGCGACTATCTGGAGGTCCAGGCCACGCCCGCGCAGGCGGATCGGTTGCGCGCCAGTGGGCTGCGGCTGCTCCCCCTCCCAGCCTCGACACCGGTGCCAACACCGGTGGCACCCGGCGAGTTCCCGATCGGCTACCAGGGTTATCACACCTACCGCACGCTCACCGCTGAGCTGGACGCGCTGGCCGCCGCGCACCCCAACCAGGTCGCGGTGTCCCGCTACGGCCGGTCGGTGCAGGGCCGCCCGCTGCTGCTGGTGAAGATCAGCGACGATGTGCGCACCGACAAGCACGAGCCCGAGGTGCTGTTCAGCTGCGCGCAGCACGCCCGTGAGCACCTCACCGTCGAGATGTGCTTGCACATCGTGCGGCGCCTGGCGCAGGGCTACGGCACCGATCCGGCCATCACCAGGCTGGTGAAGTCGCGGCGGATCTGGGTGGTGCCGATGGCCAACCCGGACGGCGCCGAGTACGACATCTCCACCGGCCTTTTCGCGCTGTGGCGCAAGAACCGCCAGCTGACCCCGGGGAGCGCCGAGATCGGCACCGACCTCAACCGGAATTGGGGTGACGAGTGGGCCTGCTGCGATGGGTCGAGCGCCAACCCCGGCAGCGACACCTACCACGGCAGCGCCCCGTTCTCCGCGCCGGAAACCGCGCAGCTGCGGGACTGGGTGAACAGCCGGGTGGTCCGGGGCGTGCAGCAGATCACCGCCCATATCGACTTCCACAGTTTCTCCGAGCTGGTGCTCTGGCCCTACGGTTTCACCGCCGGTGCCACCGGCCCCGGCCTGGACAACGCCGACGCGGCGGCCTTCCGCAAGCTTGGCGAGCAGATCGCCGCCACCAACGGCTACACCCCGGAGCAGTCCAGCCACCTCTACGTCAACGACGGCTCGATCGGCGACTGGATGTGGGCGCAGCACCACATCTGGTCCTACACCCTGGAGATGTACCCGAGGAGCCTGACCCAAGGCGGCTTCTACCCACCGGCAAACGTGATCGAGCGCGAGACCGCCCGCAACGACGCGGCGGTGGACCTGCTGCTGAACTACGCCGACTGCGTCCCCCGGGTCACCGGCGCCCGCTGCGCTGCGCGATAGCCGCCTCAGGAACCAGGGCCCCGCTGCGCGGGGCCGCTGTGGAGGCGGGAAAATGGGGTCGCGCCCGTCCGGGACGCCGATTGTACTGTGATGCTTTTAAGCTCGTGTCTCAGGATGGTGCTGGGGACCACCGACAGGAAC
>JBOHFR010000060.1:0-34209 GCA_050699715.1 Pseudonocardiaceae bacterium | reverse complement strand
CCCAAATGAGATTTGACCAGCTCAACCACTCGGGTTCTGGGCTGTTCTCGGCCAATTCTGGGACCTTGGCTTTCTATACAGCTGATTCCTATATTTGGCTTGGCCGGCCCGACAGGGCCATACCGTATGCCAAACAAACCATTTCCTTCTGTCGAAACCATTGGCCTATCCGAGCGCGAGCCAACCAGGGAGGCTCTTGCCCGACTGGACCTTGCGCGAGCGCACGCGGACTGTGGACAACCCGACGATGCGGTCGAACACGTAGAGCAAGTACTCAGCTCGGAGTACATTACTGCGACGGTACTCAGCCGGCTGGGCGATCTGGTGGTGCGCATACAACACAAGTATCCCCAATTTGGGACGACGAAAGAATTGGCTGAGCGACACAGTGAGATGGTTGCTAGGCTGAGTCGCCCTTATTTGCTGAGACCGTGAGCTGGTGAAACAGCGTGAGCGGGCAGGTCATCGCGGTTAGTCTCCGTCACAGTTATCAACACCAAAGCGACCTACCACGGGTCATGAAGCCATCAACCGGCACACCAGCATCCACCAGCCGCTCTACGACGGTCGTCTTGCCTACCCTGGGTATGCCCTTGGGAAGGAGACGGATAGGAAGGAGTACGATTGATCTTGCGGACATGATGTGTCAGGGTAACAGTCCGTTGAGCACTTACTCCTGCGCGGTGGACAATATGCGGGCAGGCGAGGTTGCACCGGCGGGGCGACTGGGGTGGGTCAACTAGGCTGGCGGTCATGGTGGCAAACGGGTGGCGGGGGTCCAGTTACAACGGGGGCGACGAGGAACACCCCGGGGAGACTCAGCGCGGGCCGGTGGTGCTGCGCCGGGGCAGCCGCTATCAGGCGACCACCACCGATCAGCGGCTGCTTGACTCGCGAGGCCCCACCGACTGGGTGCACACCGACCCGTGGCGGGTGCTGCGTATCCAGGCCGAGTTCGTCGAGGGCTTCGGAGCGTTGGCCGAGCTGCCCCATGCGGTCACCGTCTTCGGCTCGGCACGCACCCACCGGGACCATCCGGAGTACGCCACCGGTATTGCGCTCGGTGCCGCGCTCGCCGCCGCCGGCTTCGCGGTGATCACCGGTGGTGGACCCGGCAGCATGGAGGCGGTCAACCGAGGGGCGTCCGAGGCGGGCGGGCTGTCGGTAGGACTGGGCATTGAACTACCTTTCGAGCACGGGCTCAACCCCTGGGTCGATCTCGGAATCAATTTTCGCTATTTCTTCACCCGCAAGACCATGTTTGTCAAGTACGCCCAGGCCTTCGTGTGCCTGCCCGGCGGATTCGGCACCTTAGACGAGCTGTTCGAGGCGCTCACTCTGGTACAAAACAAAAAGGTCACCAAGTTCCCTGTCGTCCTGTTCGGGCGGGCCTACTGGGATGGGCTGTACGCGTGGCTGGTCGATACCGTGGCGGCACAGGGCAAGCTCCGTGAGGCTGAGCTCGCCCTGCTGCACGTCACCGACGACGTCGACGAGGTGGTTCGCCTGGTCGGCGAGTCCTATCAGGCCTGGCGGGACGTCCATTGACGGCCCTGCAGGCGCCATGAGGGGTCTGGCGCTGCTCCCGCAAGCCCGGCGGTGGTTCAACGAAGCCACCGTGCACAGCGTGGGGTGGACCGTCAAGCAGCTCGTCGCGGCCAAGCGGGGCCGGACCGTGAGCGTGGTACTGCCCGCGCTCAACGAGGAGGCAACGGTCGGCGCGCTGGTCGGTGCGCTGCGATCGTTTGTCGGCGGGTTGGTCGACGAGCTGGTGGTGATGGACTCCGGTTGTACCGACCGGACTGCTGAGGTGGCCCGCGAGGCTGGCGCCCGAGTGGTGCACCGCACCGATGTGCTGCCCGAGCTGGAGCCGTGGCCAGGTAAGGGGGAGGTGCTCTGGCGCTCCTTGGCGGCCACCTCGGGCGATCTGCTGGTCTTCATCGATTCCGATCTTCTCGACTTCGATTCCGGGTTCGTGCCTGCGCTGCTCGGGCCCTTGTTGCTGCGTCATCGGCGCATGCGCCAACGGGTTGCCCTGGTCAAGGGCTTCTACCGGCGTCCGCTCTGGACCGAAAACCCGGAATCGGGTACCGGCGGCGGTCGGGTCACGGAGTTGCTGGCCCGGCCGCTGCTCAATACGCTGCGCCCCGAGCTGGCCGGGGTCGTGCAGCCACTGGGTGGCGAGTACGCGGCGAGTCGCGCATTCCTGGAGTCGGTGCCCTTCGCCGCTGGGTACGGCGTGGAGATCGGGTTGTTGCTCGACGCGCACACCCGCTACGGGCTGGACGGGCTGGCTCAGGTGCACCTCGGGGTGCGCAGGCACCGGAACCGCTCGTTGCTCGAGCTCGGTGTGATGTCACGGCAGATTCTCGGCGCCGCGCTGCCCCGCTGCGGGGTGGCCGAGATACCGGGATCGGCAGGCATCACCCAGTTCGTACAGCTTGGTGCCCGCTTCGTACCCACCGAGAGCGGCGTACTGGTGGCCGACCGGCCGCCAATGCGCGATGTGCTGGCTGCGCGTTCAGCCTGAGTCTGCCACGATCTGGAGAACATGGGTACGGTGCTGATCTATCTCATCGTTGCGGCGGTGGTGGCTGCGGTGGTGTTCCTGGTCGCTTCGCTGGTGTTCGGCCGGGGCGAGGAGCTGGCTGCGCTGGCGCCGGATGCGACCCCGACCTGGCTGCCAGAGGGACCGATCGTCGGCGAGGACGTGCGCGTCGTCCGGTTCTCCCAGGTGCTGCGTGGGTACCGGATGTCCGAGGTGGACTGGACGCTGCACCGAGCCGCGGCTGAGCTCGACGCGCTGCGCGCCCGGGTGTCCGAGCTGGAGGCGCAGCGGTGAACCCGACCATGAGAGTAGCTGCCCTGGTCGAGGTGAATGCCTCGCCGGAAACGGTATTCGCGGCCGTCACCGACTGGGAGCGCCAGGGCGAGTGGATGCTTGGCACCACCGTGCGGGTCCGTCGCGGTGATGGCCGTTCGGTCGGTTCGGAGCTGCAGGCGCTCACCGGGATACGCGGAATCGGGGTCACCGACAGCATGCGGATCACTGTGTGGGACGCCCCATTCCGATGCGAGATGCGCCACCTTGGGGTAGTGGTGCGCGGCACCGGCATCTTCGCGGTGGCGCCACGCGGCCGCGACGCGGCCACCTTTGAATGGACTGAGCTGCTGGAGCTGCCGCTGGGGGTGCTGGGTGCGGTGAGCGCCCCGCTGATTCGTCCGGTCTTCGGCTGGGGTGTGCGGCGCTCGCTGGCCCGCTTCGCCGACTTCTGCCGGACCTATCCCAGATGAGCTCAGCCGAGGGTGCGACCAGCCCCCGCGCCGACCCAAGCGTGGACAGCGGGACCGGCCCAGCGGCCGGAACGGATGGCCGCCTGCGCTGCCCGTGGGCGGGATCGGCCCCCGACTATCGCGCGTATCACGACAACGAATGGGGGGTGCCGGTTCATGGCGCGCTCGCCCTGTTCGAGCGGCTCAGTTTGGAGGCGTTCCAGTCGGGTCTGTCCTGGCTGACGATCCTGCGCAAGCGGGACTCCTTCCGGCGCGCCTTCGCCAGCTTCCACCCAGCGACGGTCGCCGCGTTCACCGGCGACGACGTGGCGCGCCTGCTCGCCGACGTCACCATCGTCCGCAACCGCGCCAAGATCGAGGCTACGGTGCGCAATGCCCGAGCGGTCACCGAGCTAGGCGAGGATCTGGACGCCCTGTTGTGGTCCTACGCTCCCGACCCCGCTGGGCGGCCCGCGCCGCGCACCGTGGCCGACCTGCGGGCCCGGACCCGCGAGTCCGAGGCGATGGCCCGCACGCTGCGGCGCCGGGGTTTCAGCTTTGTCGGTCCCGTCACCTGCCATGCGCTCATGCAGGCCACCGGGATGGTCAATGACCACCTCGCCGGTTGCTTCTTTCGCGGCGCCGGGTGAGCTCCGGCGCTGGTGAGCTGGCGGTCCCAGGTGGACGGTGCGATGCGTCCACGAGCGAGATCATCGGTTACTTTTCGGGCGCCGGAGCCGATAAGGGAGAATGCAGGGGGTCACCGGTGTCGCGTGACCACCAGCAGTGACGAAAGGTATGGAGGGAGCACGCTATGGCGGCCATGAAGCCCCGGACCGGCGACGGTCCCCTCGAGGTGACGAAAGAGGGACGGGGCATCGTGATGCGCGTCCCGCTCGAGGGCGGTGGGCGGCTCGTCGTCGAGATGTCGGCTGACGAGGCTGGCGAACTTGGCGCGGCATTGCGGGTCGTCGTGGAGTGACGGCCCGCGCCCAGCGTCTGTTCCTCCCGGGGCCTCGGTTGGCGCCTTGCGGCCCACCGAGGCCTCACTACGAGCCGGCCCGGAGATGCCAGTGCCCGTGATACCGAAGGTCCCGACCCCGCTGGTTGAGGTCCGGGTGCAGGCGCGGCGTGATGCCGGAGTGCCTGATGTCGTGCTGGTCGGCCTGGTCGGCCAACCTGATTGCGCACAGTCACCAGCGGATGATCAGTTGATCTTGGGTCCTGGCGCGGACGAGATCGGCGTGGACGGGCAATGGCTAGCCCGGTACCGGGTGCGGGCCACCGCAGGCTCGGCTCAGGCAGTGCCCCTGGCCACGGCGCGGCCCGATCACGGGTGGCTCGTGGGCACCGGAGCGGGCAGCACGAGGGATTGGCGGGCGGCCGGTGCCGCGCTGGTCCGGGCCAACTCGGCAACGGTTCGGCTAGCGCAGAGCCTGGTGCAAGTGCACCTGCCACCCGGCACGAGCGCCCACCAGGCGGCGTCCCTGGCCCTCGGGTGCGTTGTGGGCTCGCATCGGTACCGCGTCAGCGGTAGCGGTGGTGGGATTGCCGGCTCCGCCGGCGGTGGTGGGATTGCCACCGTGGCGCTCATCGCGCCACCGGGCGACGGGCTGGGGCCACTCGCCCACGCCGTCGCCAGGGCGCAGCTGCTTGGCCGGGCCACTGGGCTGGCCCGGGACCTCGCCAACACCCCGAGCGGGCACAAGGACCCCGCGTGGCTCGCCGGCACCGCCGCCCGCTTGGCTGCCACCGTGCCCGGTCTACGGGCCACCGTGCGCGATGAGCACTGGTTGGCTGAGCACGGCTTCGGGGGAGTGCTGGCGGTCGGCGGCGGCTCAGCCCGCCCGCCGCGGTTACTCGAGCTGGCCTGGCACCCACCTGAGGTGAACCCAGCAGCGGAGCACCTGGTGTTGGTCGGCAAGGGCATCACCTTTGACACCGGTGGCATCTCGATCAAGCCAGCCGAGGGCATGCACCTGATGCGCACGGACATGTCCGGGGGTGCTGCGGTGATCGCCACGCTGCTGGCGATTGGCCAGCTGGCGCTGCCGCTACGGGTGACGGGGCTCGTGCCCTGCGCGGAGAACCACGTGTCCGGGTCGGCGTTTCGCCCGAGTGACGTGGTGCGCCACGTGGGTGGCATTACCACCGAGGTGACCAACACCGACGCGGAGGGCCGGCTGGTGCTCGCTGACGCGCTGGCCTACGCGGTGGCCACGCTGGCGCCCACCACACTGGTCGACGTCGCGACGCTGACCGGGTCGATGAAGGTGTCATTGGGCCTGCGCACTGGCGGCCTGTTCGCCACCGAGCCCGAGCTCACCGAGCGCATCAGGGCCGCCGGTGAGACTGCCGGCGAGGCCTGGTGGCCGATGCCGCTGCTCGGCGATCACGCCGATCAGGTCCGCTCGGACATCGCTGACCTGCGGCAGTGCCCGCCCGGACCCGGGAGCATCACAGCGGCGCTGTTCTTGCGGGAGTTCACTGCCGGGCTGCCCTGGGCGCATCTGGACATCGCCGGTCCGGCCCGTGCTGAGCACAACTATGACGAGGTCAACGCGGGCGGCACCGGGTTCGCCACCCGGACCCTGATCGAGTTTGCCTGCTCGTTCACCGGCTAGAATCCGCCGCGATGACCACCTCCGCCGCGATGACTACCGCCGTGCCGATGACCACTCCACCAGCTTGCGCCGATCGGGTCGTGATCACCGGGGGAACCGGTTTCGTCGGCCAGGCCCTCGTCACCGCCTTTGCCGCCCGGGGCAACCCGGTCACCGTGGTGGACCGCCGCGCGCATCCCGACTCGGCGGTCCACAGTGTCGTCGGTGAGCTCACCGACCCTGGGGTCGCCGCAGCCGCAGTGGCTGGCGAGGATGTGGCCGGTGTGGTGCACTTGGCCGCCATGACCTCGGTGTTGCGCTCGGTGGAGCACCCGGTTGCCACCTACCAGGCGAACGTGGCGGTGACTCAGGACCTGCTCGAGGGCTGCCGCCAAGCCGGCGTCGGGCGGTTCATCATGGCGTCCACCAACGCGGTGGTCGGTGATGTCGGCACCGCCACAGTGGATGAAGTGGCACCGTTGCGTCCGTTGACCCCCTACGGCGCCACCAAAGCGGCCGGCGAGATGCTGCTGTGCGGCTACGCGGGTGCCTACGGCATGAACACCTGCGCGTTGCGCTTCACCAACATCTACGGCCCGGGGATGGGGCACAAGGACAGCATCGTGGCGCGGATGATGCGTGCCACGATGGCCGGCCAGGGGATACAGATCTATGGCGACGGGTTGCAGCGGCGCGACCTGGTGCACGTCGATGACGTTGTGGCGGCTGTGCTCGCGGCATGGGACCGTCGCTTCACCGGTACCGCGATCATCGGCTCGGGCCGGTCGGTGACCGTGCTGGAGCTCCTCGACGTGGTGCGCACGGTCACCGGCTACCCGCTGCCTGCGCAGCACGTCGCCGCCAAGCTTGGTGAGATGCCTGCGGTGATCGTCGACATCGGCCGAGCCCGCGAGCAGTTGGGCTACCGACCGTCGGTTGAGTTGGTCGACGGGCTGGCCACGGTGTGGCGGGACTTCGCGGCCTCGGACATTGCGGCCCTGGTCACTCCGGCCGCAGTCACTCCGGCCCGGTGAGGAGCCTGCCGGCGCGGCCGGATCCTGGCGCCTGGCATTCTGGCGCCCGCAGGGCGGCCTCCCGAGCGTCACGCTGGTCGCGCCGGCACTGGATGCTGCTGGTCTTGTTCGGCCTGGGTGCCGGCTTGCGGGTACTCACCGTGGCGGCCTACCAGCCCGCGATTCTTTACATCGACTCCTTCAGCTACCTGGACAACGTCCGCGACCTGCGTCCCGACGGATTGCGCCCGATCGGATACGACCTGATTCTGAACGTCGTGCTGCCTTTCGGTGGCCTGCGTGCGGTGGCCGTGATGCAGCACCTGCTGGGGTTGGGCATCGCGGTGGTGATCTACCTGCTGGTGCTACGCCACGGTGCCCGGCGCTGGCTGGCTGCGCTGGCGACCGCGCCAGTGCTGCTCGACGCCTATCAGGTGCAGATCGAGCACAACATCATGCCCGATGTCTGGTTCCAGGCGCTGCTGGTGGTGATTATCTGGGTGCTGACCTGGCGTGGGATGCCTGGGCCGTGGCACGCCGCCAGCGCGGGCGCCCTGATCGGCTGTGCGGTCATCGTCCGGCTGGTCGGGGTCCCCTTGCTGGTCCCGGTGCTGGCCTACCTGGTCGTCGCCGGGTCACTGTGGGCCAGCCGCAGGGGTTGGCGGCGGATCGGGCTGCGGGCGGCGGCGCTGGCCGCCGGTTTCGCGGTGCTGCTCACCGGTTACGCCGGCTATTACCGGGTCAGCACTGGTGTGTGGGGCATCAGCGGTGGCAGCGACGACGTCCTCTACGGCCGCGCCGCGGTCATCGCTGACTGTGCGCGACTCCCGGCTGGCACCTGGGAGCGTGCCCTGTGCCCAGCGCAGCCACGTGGCCAACGCTTCGGCGTCGATTACTACGTCCACGACCCCGCGTCGCCGGCCATGACCGTCGCGTTGCCGCCCGGTGAGTCGATGGAGGCGACCCAAGCCTCCTTCGCCCGCGCGGTGTTCGTCAATCAGCCAGGAGATCTCACGGTGGCGGTCGTGCGGGATTTCATGAAGGGGTTTCGCCCGGCCCGCAGTGACGCCGTGAACGACGTACCGGTGCAGCGATGGTACTTCCAGACCTCGTACCCGTACTGGGGAGACCAGCAGAGAGTCCAGGCGAGGGCCTTCGAGTTCGGTGGCGTGCCGATTGGCGTCAACCGGGCGCTGGCGCAGCTGCTCCGGGGTTACCAGCTCACCGTCGGGTACACCCCCGGTCCGCTGCTTGGCCTGGGCCTGGTGGCGGGACTGCTCGGCGGGTTGGGGATCGGCAGGGCCCGCGAGTCGGGGATCCGCGCCGCTTGCCTACTGGTGTCCGGGCTCGGCGGCACTGTGCTGATGACTGCGGCTGCCTTTGAGTTCTCTTGGCGCTACCAGTTGCCCGGATTGGTGTTGCTGCCGATGGCGGGGGCGCTGGGAGTCACCGCCATCATTGGCCCGTTGCGCAGTCCGGGGCTGCGCAGTCCGGGACCCCGGCGCAAACGCAATCCTCCGCTGCGACCGTACCCCGATCCGGTGGATGCAGCTGCGGTGAGTGAGTTCATCCGGGTCGAGGGTGAGGTGCGGTTCGCCCCGGTAGTAGTGATCATCGCGGCCTATAACGAGGAGGACGGCATCGGCGCGGTGCTCGCCGCCGTCCCTCCGATGAGCTGTAGCATGCCAGTGGACACTTTAGTGATTGTCGACGGGTGTACCGACGGTACCGCGCAGGTGGCCCGTCGCCACGGCGCCCGGGTTTGCGAGCTGTCGACCAACCGGGGTCAGGGTGCGGCGCTGTGTCTGGGTTATGCGCTGGCCCGCCACGGTGGCGCCCGCTACATCGTCACCACAGATGCTGACGGTCAGTACACCATGGCCGAGCTGCCGCTGCTGCTGCAGCCGTTGATCGATGACGAGGCCGACTTCGTCACCGGCTCGCGGGTCCTGGGCCGGGGGGAGACCACCGACCCGGTGCGCCGTCTTGGGGTGCGCGTGTTCGCGGCGCTGGCCAGCGTGCTGACCCGGCAGCGGCTGACCGACACCTCGTTCGGATTTCGCGCCATGAAAGCTGAGCTGACTGGGGTCCTCACGCTGTCGCAGGCCCAGTACCAAGCTTCCGAGCTGCTGATCGGGGTGATCTCGCACGGCTACCGGGTGCTGGAGCAACCCATGACGATGCTGGGCCGCACTGCGGGCAAGACTAAGAAAGGCAACAATGTCCTGTACGGGATGCGCTACGCCCGGGCGCTGGTGGGCACCTGGTCACGGGAGTCGTGGGCCCGGCGCCGGTCGTCGGCGCAACCGAACACCAACCGATCCAGCAAAGCGAACTTGAGCAGGAAGAGCGGCAGGTAGCTGATGGCGAAGGTGACCGCGAGCACGGCGGTGCGCACCGCGTGGTCGGTGATGGTGGCACCGAGGAGCCGATCAACGCCGGTGGTGATGCTGATCGCTACCAGGCCGCTGAATGTGATCACTGCCAGGTAGGGCAGTAGTTCGCGGCGCATCCCGATTGGGCCGGAGCGCCGCCACGTCCAGAACCGGTGGATGAGGAAATTCGGTACCGCTCCGGCCAGGAAAGCCGCCACCCCAGACACCTCGGCTGAGGCGTCGAGAACGCCGAACATCAGCACCAACGTCAGCTGGCTGCACGCCGTGGACACAACCGTGCCCGCAGCGAACCTGGTGAACAACCTAACCAGTCGGGACTGTGCCACTCGGGATTGGGCGAGCTGCCGGAGCACCGCTACATCTTCGCAGAGGAGGATCGGCGGCGTCGAGCTGGCCGCTGTTAGTGTTTGCCGGGGTCATCTGATAGGCACATGCATCCACTCAGCCTGTAACGGGAGGCAACATGGTGCGGGTCCTCGTTCTTGGTGGTGACGGCTACCTGGGGTGGCCGACCGCGTTGCACCTCTCGGATCGGGGCCACGACGTCGCTGTGCTGGACAACTTCGCCCGGCGTTCCTACGACGATGAGTTGGGGCTGCAAAGCCTGGTGCCCATCGAGCCGCTGCGCCACCGGGTGCGAGCCTGGCGTGAGGTCTCCGGTCGGCAGCTCGAGCTCTTCGTTGGCGACTTGTGTGACGCTGAGTTCATCCTCGACGTCGTGCGCCGGTTCCGGCCTGGCGCGATCGTGCACTACGCTGAGCAGCGTTCCGCCCCATACTCGATGATCGACCGCAGACACGCGGTGTATACTCAGTCGAACAATGTCACCGGCACCCTGAATGTGATGTTCGCGATCGCCGAGGTGGACCGCGATATTCATCTGGTCAAGCTCGGCACCATGGGGGAGTACGGCACTCCGAACATCGATATCGAGGAGGGCTGGCTCACTGTTGAGCACAATGGCCGCACCGACCGGATGCTCTTTCCCAAGAAACCGGGCTCCTTCTACCACCTCTCGAAGGTGCATGACAGCCACAACATCGAGTTCGGCTGCCGGACCTGGGGATTGCGGGCAACCGACCTCAACCAGGGCGTGGTCTACGGCCAGCGGACTGATCAGACCGCGCAAGACCCCCGGCTAGCCACCCGGTTCGACTACGACGCGGTCTTTGGCACAGTGCTGAACCGATTCGTCATTCAGGCGGTGCTCGGGCACCCGCTGACCGTCTATGGGGCGGGTGGGCAGACCCGGGGCATCATCGACATCCGGGACACCGTCGAGTGCATCCGGCTGGCTTGCGAGAACCCGGCCGAGGTTGGCGAGTTCCGGGTGTTCAACCAGATCACCGAGACGATGTCGGTCGCCGATATCGCCAAGACCGTCTCGGCCAGTTTTCCGGGGGACGTGCGGATCGAGTACCTGGACAACCCCCGGGTGGAGCTCGATGAGCATTACTACAACGTGGTTCACACCGGCCTGGTCGATCTGGGCTTGCAGCCGCACTTGCTGTCCGATTCGTTGATCGATTCGTTGTTCGGCATCGTCGAGCAACACGTCGGCCGCGTCGACCTGTCGGCCATGCGCCCCACCGTGAACTGGCGCTCCACCACCAGCCTTCCCTGACAGCACCCCAGGTCGCCGTGCTGCATTCCGGTGAGTACCATCGTGGCTCGTCGCGATGAGCCCCGAGCACCCCGTGAAGGAGTTCTCCCTATGTCGGTTTCACCTGATGTCTCTGTCGGCCTCTCTGCGCCCGGTCTACGTGTCAACTTTCGCCCGGGTCTCTCACTCCCGCAGACTAATACTGACCTGGGACCCCTCGCCGATCTTGTTGGCACCTGGATCGGGACCGGGTTCAACCTGATCTCGCTCCCAGACTTCGACTCCAGGCCGCCGAGCATGGGGCCGAAGGATTTTCGCCTGAAGCTCAATTCCACGGTGGAGATTCTGGAGTTCGACCCGATCGGTGCTGCGGTTCCTAACCGCGGCTCCAAGGTTCTTCACAGTCCCGCCGGGCAGCCTGATATCAATATCTTTGGGTTGAGGTATCTGCAGCGGGTCGCCGATGCGGTGACGCACGCGCCGCTGCACGTCGAGCCGGGTTTGTGGCTCAACGTGCCGGCTACGATCGTGCCTGATTTGCCCGCCACGGTGGTCCGCCAAGGGGCGATCCCCCACGGTAACTCGCTGCTGGCGGTGGGTCGTGTGTTCCCGTCGCCCACGGGAGTCCCACGGATCGACGACGTCGACTCGACACCCATCAAGCATCCCAACATCCCTCCGCCTCTCGATGCCGTGTTCCTGGCGCCCTTTGACAACCCGCAGCTGCCTCCGGGTTTCAAGCTTCCTTTTGTTAAAAATCCAAACCTGGCCCTCCGGGAAGCGATACTAGGGCAGAAAATCACCAATACCGTGACGCTGATAATTTCTACGGCCACCCCTGAGAGTGTCCCTCCGGCGGAGGTAGGCGGCATTGTCAACATGCCGTTCGATGTCAGCAATGCCAATGCGACGAGGCTCGACGCGATCTTCTGGATCGAGACCGTTCAGCAGGCGGACGACAGCACCTTCTTGCAACTGCAGTACACGCAGACCGTCATCCTGAACTTTCTTGGCATCGACTGGCCGCACATCTCAGTCGCCACGCTGATCAAGCAGTAGCCGACGGTGTACCCGCTGCTTGGCTAGTCCGTGGTGGCAGATGTGCATCTGAGTCGTTGACATCACGGTGAAACCCAATTTCCGCATGCTGGGTAAACGATTCGGTTCTCGGACTCAACATTGCCGAACACCCGCTCGCGAGCATTCTTGCCGAGGCGGACGCCTCGGACACCGACGTGCAAGGGGACGACGAACTCGGTGTGCGCTTCTGGCTGGTCAAAGCAGGAGCCCGCAATAAATGATCGTTTTATTGGGGTTGTCAGGAAAGGAGTTGCTCGTAGACTTCCACGGTGCGGTCGGCGACGGTTGACCAGGAGAACTCGGTGATGGCGCGCAAGCGCGCGGCCTGGCCCATCGCCGCGACTCGCTCCGGATCGGCCAGCAGCTCATTGACGCGGTGCGCCAGCCCCCGCTGGAACCCCTCCGGGTCCTGCGCGTCGTAGGGTACCAGCAGGCCGGTGACGCCGTCGTTGACGACTTCCGGGATTCCCCCGACGGCGGAGGCGACCACCGCTGTACCGCAGGCCATCGCCTCGAGATTGACGATGCCCAGCGGTTCGTACACCGACGGGCAGGCGAACACAGTGGCCGCTGACAGCACTTGCCGCACGTCCTCGATGGGCAGCATGTCTGGCACCCAGATCACCCCGGGGCGGGCCGCAGCCAGCTCCGCCACGGTGGCGCGGACCTCGGCCTCGATCTCCGAGGTGTCCGGCGCGCCCGCGCACAGCAGCAACTGGGCACTGCGGTCGATGTGGTAAGCCGCTGCCAGCAGGTGCCCGACGCCCTTCTGCCGGGTGATCCGCCCCACGAACGCGACGATCGGCCGGGTCGGGTTGGCGCCGAGCCGGTGAAGCGCATCGGTCTCCTGGACCGGGCGGTAGGTGTTGGTGTCGATGCCGTTACGCACCACGTGCACCCGCTCCGGGTGCACGGCCGGGTAGCAGTCGACCACGTCGGCACGCATGCCGTCGCTGACCGCGATGATCGCGTCGGCGTGCTCGTAGGCGGTGCGTTCCGCCCACGAGGACACCCGGTAGCCACCGCCGAGCTGCTCGGCCTTCCACGGCCTGCGAGGTTCCAACGAGTGCGCGGTGACCACGTGCGGCACGCCGTGCAGGGTCCGGGCCAGGTGGCCCGCCATGTTGGCATACCAGGTATGCGAGTGCACGAGGTCCACGCCACCTAGCGCGTCGGCCATCGCCAGGTCCACGGACAAGGTCTGTAGGGCCGGATTCGCGCCGGCCAGTCCCGGTGCGACGGCGTGGGCGTGCACTTCGAGACAGGGCACTGCCGGGCGGGGGGCGCCGAAGCAATGCACCTCGACCTCACACCGCGCCCGCAACTCGGGCACCAGGTAGCTGACGTGCACCCCGGCGCCGCCGTACACCTCGGGTGGGTATTCCCGGGTCAGAACTCCGATACGCACGCCGCGTCACGCTAGTGCCCCCACCGGCCGAGCCGGCAATCGGATCACCGCCGGCCGGCCTCACTTGGCTCTAGCGTGCGATACAGTGCAATCGGCGCTAGGGTGGCTTATCGTGAAGGGACAACCGCATGTGCTAGGCATCGTCCTTGCCGGCGGTGAGGGCAAACGGTTGTGGCCGCTGACGGCGGACCGGGCCAAGCCGGCCGTGCCGTTTGGCGGCAGCTACCGGTTGATCGACTTCGTACTCTCCAATTTGGTCAACGCCGGCTACATTCGGATCTGTGTGCTCACCCAGTACAAGTCGCACTCGTTGGATCGGCACATCACCACAACGTGGCGGCTGTCGTCGATGCTGGGGCAGTACATCACCCCGGTGCCGGCCCAGCAGCGGCTCGGCCCTCGGTGGTACACCGGCAGCGCGGACGCGATCTTCCAGTCGCTCAACCTGGTGTATGACGAAGGACCGGAGTACATCGTCGTCTTCGGCGCCGACCACGTGTACCGGATGGACCCCTCGCAGATGGTGGAGCGGCACATCGCCACCGGCGCGGGCGTGACCGTCGCCGGAATCCGGGTACCGCGCGAGCAGGCCAGCGCCTTCGGGTGCATCGGCGCGGACGCGTCCGGGCGGATCACCGAGTTTCTGGAGAAGCCGCTGGTGCCACCGGGTACGCCGGACGATCCTGACGTCGCCTTCGCCTCCATGGGGAACTACGTGTTCACCACTAAATTGCTGGTGTCCGCGCTGCACGCTGATAGCGCCAACCAGGATTCCGACCACGACATGGGCGGCGACGTGATCCCGATGCTGGTGGATGTCGGAGAGGCGGCGGTTTATGACTTCGCCGAGAACGTGGTGCCCGGCGCCACCGACCGTGACCGCGGTTACTGGCGTGATGTCGGCACGCTAGACACCTACTACGAATCGCACGTGGACCTCGTGTCGGTGCATCCGGTGTTCAACCTGTACAACCAGGCGTGGCCGATCCGCACCGCGATGTCCCCGCTGCCGCCCGCGAAGTTTGTCCAGGGCGGCATGGCCCAGGAATCGATCGTGGGGGCGGGCTCGATCGTCTCCGCCGCGCAGGTGAGCCACTCGGTGCTGTCGAGTGACGTGGTGGTTGAGGCTGGGGCCCACGTCGAGGGCAGTGTGCTGATGCCCGGTGTGCTGGTGGGCAAGGGTGCTGTGGTGCGCCGGGCGATCCTGGACAAGAACGTGGTGATTCCCGATGGTGCCCAGGTCGGCGTCGACCTCGACCTGGACCGGGAACGCTACACGGTCAGTGGTGGCGATGTCGTCGTGTTGGGCAAGGGAGCCCACGCGGAGTAAGCCGGTGGGCTAGCGTGGCGCGGTGCGAACCGTGCCCTGGTGGGCTGTGTTGTCCTCGGCCTGTGCACCGGTGCTGCTGATCGGTGGTTGGCAACTCGCCGCCGCCCGGCAGCCGGGCGGTTTCGACCCGGTGGATCATACGATCAGTGCGTTGGCCGCCCGCGGCGCCACCCAACCCTGGATCATGACGACGGCTCTTGTGGGGGTCGGCGTGTGCCACGCGATCACGGCTGCGGGGTTGGCGTCGGCGGCCGTCCCGGGCCGGGCGTTGCTTGCCGCCGGCGGGGCCGCCACCGTCGCGCTGGCCGCCTTGCCGCTACCGGTCACTGGTGATTCGCCGGCGCACGTCGCCGCCGCGTCGATCGCCTTTTCTGCGCTGTCGCTGTGGCCCGCATTCGCGGCGCGGCGCGGAGCCATGCCCGGGCCGGTAGTGTGCCGCTGCGCCGCTGTGGGCTTGCTGGGGCTGCTCAGCTGGTTTGGGGTCGGCTACTTCGACTACTTCGGCGAGGGTTCGCGGATCGGCCTGTCCGAGCGAGTGCTCGCCGGGGCCCAGGCGCTGTGGCCGCTCGTGGCCGTGCTGCTGGCGCGCCGCCGCTGAGCCCTCCAGGTGTGGTCCACAATGTGGTGATGGTAGCCCCCGACGTGACAGGCCCCGACGTGACAGGCTCAGACGAAAGGCCTGGCCGGACGCCGACCGGCTCGCTTGCTGAGGCGATCGTCGGTTACTACGATGAGACCTGGCTCGACTATCGAATGCTGTGGCTTAACCAGGACAACCTGGCAGTCCACTTTGGCTACACCGATGCCAGCACCCGTGGTCATACCGATGCGCTGAAGAACATGAATCGGGTACTGGCGGATCGGGTGCAGATCCAGCCCGGCGAGCGCGTCCTGGATGCGGGCTGCGGGGTCGGCGGCAGTAGCCTGTGGCTGGCCGCGCAGTGCAGTGCCCACGTTGTCGGGATCACGCTGGCCGCCCGGCAGGTCGCGATGGCGCGCGGTCACGCCGCCCGGCGAGGGCTGACCGACCGCGTCCGCTTCGAGGTGGCCGACTTCACCGCGACGCCCTTTCCGGATGCGAGTTTCGACATCGTGTGGGCGGTGGAGAGCCTGTGCCACGCGCCCCGCAAAGCCGCCTTCTACCAGGAGGCCGCGCGGCTGCTGCGCCCCGGCGGACGGGTGGTCGTCGCCGACTTCATCCGGGCCGCTCGCCCGCTGGACCCGACCGGCGAGCAACTGCTGCACGAGTGGCTCGACGGCTGGGCCGTGCCTGACATCGACACGCCCGCCGAGCATCTGGAGTATCTGGCTGCCGCCGGATTCACCGATTCCCGACTCGACGACGTGACCGTGCACACCCGCCCATCGCTACGTCGGTTGTATCGCATGGCGTACTGGACTTATCCGCTGGCCGTGCTCGGCCGCGTCACGGGCGTTCGCTCGGACATCCAGCACGGCAACGTGATCGCCTCAATACGCCAATACCAAGCCCTCCGTCACAACACATGGTTCTACAGCATCCTCTCAGCCACGCTGCCCTACACAGACCGCCATTCGGCCCCGAATAGCGCCTAGTGGGTGCCCGGAAACCGCCATTCGGCCCCGAATGGCGGTCGGGCTACGACGTGCGCAGGGCTAGGAGGAGTCCGTTGTCGAGGGGGAGCATTAGGGGGAGGAGGGTTTTGTTGGCGCGTATCGTGGTGGCGAGCTCGCGTAGGGCGGCGGAAGCTGGGTCTCTTACCGTCGGATCGGCCACCGTGCCATTGCACGTGCCATTCGGCAGGGCGTTGTCGAACGCGATCACCCCGCCGGGGCGCAGCAACCGCACGCCAGTCTGGAGGTAGCGCGGATACTCGGGCTTCGCGGCGTCGACGAATACCAAGTCGTAGCCGCCGTCGGTGAGCCGGGGCAGCACGTCCAGGGCTTGTCCCATGATCAGCCGGTAGCGAGACGGCGGGAACCCGGCCTCGGCGAACGCCTGTCGGGCGGTGCGCTGGTGCTCGGGTTCGACGTCGATGGAGGTGAGTACCCCGTCGGGGGCCATCCCGCGCAACAGGTGCAGCCCGCTGGTGCCCGCGCCGGTACCGATCTCGACCACGGCACGGGCGGCGAGCGCACTGGCCAGGAACCGCAGCGCGGCACCGCCAACTGCGCTGATGGGCGCGCAGCCCAACTCCTGCCCGCGTTCGCGCGCTGCGGCGAGTATCTCGTCCTCGGTGACGAAGCTCTCCACGTACTTGCGCACGGCGCCGGCAGCGCAGGGCGGCAGCCTGCCTGCTTCCCCCGCACTGCCGGTCGACCTCACATCGCGCAGCGTAGCGCCGTTGCCTACACTGTCTGGGCGACGCCGCGCCGGATCAGCGGATCTCAGTGGTTCTCAGTGGCTTCCGACACCGGGCTACTCTTAGGATCTTCTTAGCCGGTCCTTACCCGGGGCACACGCTGGCGCGCCATGATGGGGACGGGATTCGTTGGGGGCCGGCTGGTAGGTCTCCTGGTAGGGAACCTGCGCTGAAACATTGAGAGCTACCCCGGCGTTGCACTACCTACCGCGTGCCCCGGTAACCGACGTGCCCTGTCCTCAACTCGGAAGTGGGAGACCCAGCCGATGGCCACCCAGACCCGCTTTCGCGATCCTGATCCCGGGCGGGCGCTCGCCCTCGCCCAGGCTGACGACGACGCGGCTCGAGCCGCTGAGGCATGGGTCCCACCCTCATGGGACCAAGTGGTGCGGGAGCACGTCGGCCAGGTTTACCGGTTGGCTTACCGCCTTTCCGGCAACCCGCACGACGCTGAGGACCTTACCCAGGAGACATTCATCCGGGTGTTCCGCAGCCTGGGGTCCTACAAGCCCGGTACGTTCGAGGGCTGGCTGCACCGGATCACCACCAACCTGTTCCTGGACATGGTGCGGCGACGTTCCCGGCTGAGGATGGAGGGCCTACCCGAGGACACCGACCGGCTCATCGGCGGTGGGCCTAGCCCGGAGCAGGTCTACGCCGCGACTCATCTCGATCCGGATCTGCAAGAGGCATTGGACGGCCTCGCACCAGAATTCCGGGCAGCTGTCGTACTCTGTGATGTAGAGGGCCTTTCCTACGAGGAGATCGGTGCCACTCTCGGGATCAAGCTCGGGACGGTTCGCAGCCGGATCCACCGCGGCAGGCAGGCCCTCAAGGCGACGCTCGAACGGCGGCGCGCCCAGGCTGAGTAAGGAGGCTGGATGACGGACCTGCGCGGTCGCGGCTTCTTCGACTTGGTAGCCGGCCTCAACGCAGGACAGCACCTGGCGGTGGATGCCGTGGTGGCTTTCGTCGACGGAGAGCTCGGTCCGGTCGCTCGCGACCGTGCCGCCGCGCATCTTACCGTGTGCCAGTCCTGTACTGCGGAGGTCGCTGTGCAATGCCAGGCCAGCAGTGTGGTTCGTTCGGCGCAGTGCCCGCCAGTTCCGGCCGGCTTGCTGGCCGCGCTGCGCGACATCCCATACACCGCTGAGCTGCCCGAGGCTCCAGCCGGGCTGGCGGTGACCGCTGAGGGCATTGTCGTGGAGGGCGCCCGCCCGGGCCGAGCCCAGGCCGGGCCGCTGGGGTCACACCAACGTTGGGGTGCCGGGCCCTCGGTACTCGGTCGTTGGATCGGGCGGTAATAGCGCTACCGGGAGACCATGGCCACGCCCCAGGATCACGACTCCGACCGGCCTTTCATGACGGAAGGGCATTCGGGGAGGCCGGAGTTTCCCCCGAGACCGGTGCGGCCGCCCTCGGTTGATCCAGCTGCGGTACAAGCGTTCGGCCGACCGCCTGGAGTGCTCGGAGCCTTTGCCGACCAGCCGGGTGGCGGTGGCCCGAGTGCCGGCTCCGCCGGCGGTGGACGGACGATCACCGCTGCTGCGGCGCCGCCTCCAGAGGCGCTCGCGGCAGCGTTCGGTCGGCCTTCAGGATCCGAGCAGGGGCTGCAGCGCCCGCTCGGGCGCAACGGCGCGCAGCCCCGCGAAGGGTTGGGGCGCAAGGATGACTTCTGGCCGCGTGGTGCCGGCCGCGACCCGTGGCGGGATCCCTGGGCGCCAGCCATGCTGGGCGCCCCTGCGGTTGCGCAACGTCCCTGCGGCGCCGATGAACCGCTGCGGCCAGGAGCCCGGCTGAGCCTGGCGGACGTGCTGTTCGGTCGTCGAGTCAGTAACCGAGCACTTGCTTTCCTGGGGGCGGTCGTGCTGGTGATTGGTGCGGTCGGCGGACTCGTGGGCCGGCTCACCGCAGAGGGTGGCACCCTGCTCAACGATCCGGGCGTCACGCTGGCGCAGGTGCAGCCGGTGATCGATCGGCCAGCGGGCTCGGTGGCGGCGGTAGCCGCTCGGGTGCTGCCCACAGTGGTGTCGTTAGAGTTCCGGGTCGGCGATCAGGGCGGGTTTGGCTCCGCTGTGGTGATTGACGGCCACGGCTACCTGTTGACCAACAACCACGTCGTGGCCCCCGCCGCGAACATCCCGCAGGCCACCCTGGACGCGGTATTCAGTGACGGGACCCGGCTGCCAGCGCGGATCGTGGGCCGGGATCCTAAGACCGACCTCGCGGTGGTCAAGGTGGAGGTGGCCAACCCGACGGTGGCGCAGCTGGGCCGCTCATCGACGCTGAAGCCGGGTGATCCGGTCATCGCTATCGGCTCTCCACTCGGCCTCGCTGGCACGGTGACCAGCGGCATCGTCAGCGCGGTGGACCGGCCAGTGCGGCTGGAGGCCGATGGTGGTTACGGCAATGCGGTGATCGACGCGATCCAGACCGACGCGGCGATCAACCCCGGTAACTCCGGCGGGGCGCTGGTGGACACCGCCGGAGCGGTGGTCGGTATCAACACCGCGATCCGCACCCTGGGCGCCAGCGAAGGCGGGGGCTCTATCGGGCTCGGTTTCGCCGTCCCTATCGACACCGCCAGGACGATCGCGCAGGAACTGATCCGCACCGGGCACTATCAGCACGCCGAGTTGGGCGTCAACGCCGCGTCGGTGACCGACGGCCGCTCCGACGGTGCCCGAGTGCAGAACGTGCAGCAGGGCAGCGCCGCCGCCGAGGCCGGCATCCTGGAGAACGATGTGATCACCAAGGTCGGCAACCGGGCCGTTGGCACCGCTGACGCGCTGACCATCGCTATTCACGAGCGGGCTATCGGCGAACGGGTGCCCATCTCGCTGGTTCGCGATGGGCGGCCGCTGGTGGTGACCGTCGCACTGAAGTCTGACTGATCGAGCGCCTGGCGCCGGGCGTAACCTTCCCGGCTTGTGAGGCTGCAGGACCTCGTCTATGCCGTCTACGAGCGCCGGCTGGCCCGTCAGCTCGGCACCGCCAACCGGCCCCGCCATGTTGCTGTGATCATGGACGGCAACCGGCGCTGGGCCAAGGAGGCCGGGTTCGCCGACGTCAGTGACGGTCACCGGGTTGGTGCCGCCAAGCTAGTCGAGCTGCTTGGCTGGTGCCGGGACAGCGGTGTCGAGATCGCGACGTTCTGGCTGCTGTCCCCGGATAACCTGCGCAACCGGCCGCCGGAGGAGGTGGAGCCGTTGCTGGAGATCATCGCCGATGTCGTCGACGGGCTGTGCGCACCGGACACGCCCTGGCGAGTGCGGGTCGTCGGTGCGCTCGACCTGCTGCCGCCGGAGATGGCGCAGCGGCTGGCCAGCGCGGCGGCTCGGACCCGGGATCGGCTAGGGTTGGCGGTGAATGTCGCGGTGGGCTACGGCGGCCGCCAGGAGATCGCCGACGCGTTGCGCAAGCTGCTGCTCAAGCACGCCGAGGCCGGCACCACCATGGAGGAGCTCGCCGATCTGCTCGACGTCGAGCAGATCGCCGAGCACCTCTATACTTCTGGCCAGCCCGATCCTGACCTGGTCATCCGCACTTCGGGCGAGCAGCGGTTGTCGGGTTTCCTGCTCTGGCAGTCGGCGCACTCAGAGTTCTGGTTCTGCGACGCCTACTGGCCGGCCTTCCGGAAGGTGGACTTCCTGCGTGCGCTACGGGACTATGCCGCCCGGCACCGCCGGTTCGGTTCGTGAGCCGTGAGTAGCTCCGACCTGGTCCGCGAGTACCTGCTCCTGGGCCTGCGGTTCGACCGGCTCATCAAGGGCTTCGTCGACGCCTACACCGGTGATGCGGCGCTGCGCCGCCAGGTGGACAACGAGCCCCGGCCGGATCCGGCGGCGCTGGCCCGCCGGGCGGCTGCGCTGCGGGCTGAGTTACCGGCCACCGGATTGCCCGAGCCCCGCGTCCGCTTCCTGGATGCTCAGCTGAGGGCCCTGGAGTGCAGCGGGTGCGTGCTGGCTGGTCAGCAGGTCGGGTTTGTGGCGGAGGTGGCGGCATACTTCGACGTCGTCATCGAACCGGGGGACCCCGAGGTGTACCGCCAGGCCCATGCCGAGATTGACCGGCTGCTGCCCGGCGCCGATCCGCTCGCCGATCGGTTGGTGGCCTACCGTGCCCGCGACGAGATTGCCCCGGAGCGCCTCGAGCCTGCCGTGCAGGCGCTGTCCAGCGCGCTGCGGGATCGGGTACGGGCCCGCTGTGGCCTGCCCGCGCAGGAGACTGTGTGCTACGAGGTGGTCACCGACAAGCCGTGGAGCGGGTTCAACTACTACCTCGGTGATTTTCGCTCGCGAGTGGCGATCAACGCGGATCTTGGGCACCGGATGGGCAACCTGGCGCACCTGGTCGCGCATGAGGCCTACCCAGGCCACCACACCGAGCACTGCCGCAAGGAGGCCGGCCTGGTGTGCAGGGATCACCACGCCGAGCAGACAATCTTCCTGGTGAATACCCCACAATGCCTCATGGCCGAGGGCCTGGCCGACCTCGGGCTGCGAGCCGCGGTCGGTCCTGGGTGGGGGCCGTGGGCCCAGGAGATCCTCGGCGATCTGGGGCTGCGGATGGACGGTGAGTTCGCCGAGCGTCTCGAGGCGGCTGCGGCGGGTCTGCTCGGTGTCCGCCAGGACGCCGCGCTCATGCTGCACGATCAGGGCACCGACCCGGCCGACGTGCTGGCCTACCTGCAACGATGGCTGCTGGTTGGGGAAGCGCGGGCCAGGCAGGTGATGCGGTTTCTGTCCGACCCGCTGTGGCGGGCCTACACCACCACGTACGTGGAGGGCTACCGGTTGCTGAGCACCTGGCTGGAGGCCCGCCCGCTGGCGCAGCCACTGAGCGCACGCTACTTGCGGTTACTCGACGAGCCGCTCATCCCCTCGGTGGTGCGCGCCGAACTGGCCGGCGGCTAAAGCTTCAGGTGATTCACCTGTGTGGATGCCTGCCACAACGGCCACACCACCGGTACCGTGCGGTGACAGCGGGGTGTGCTGGACGCGCCTCGCCACGGGAGGCCCTGGTCGTGGCTTGTGTCGAGCGGGCGGGTAAACCGCCCACGGCGAGCACGGGAGGGCCGGCACCTGGCCCTCGTGGTCGGTTCCGCTGAGCCCGACCGGGGCGCTGCGGTAGCGATCAACCAGAGGCCGGCCGGCCCACCGAATAGCGGGCGCGGGTGCCGCGCACGCCAGGGAGCTGCCGTGATCGCTTCTCGCTCGCCACACTCCACCGCCCCGGGTTTGCGCACTTACGTCCTGGACACGTCGGTCTTGCTGTCCGACCCTCGGGCGCTGCTCCGATTCGATGAGCACGAGGTCGTGCTCCCACTGGTGGTCATCGGGGAACTAGAGGGCAAGCGGCATCACGCGGAATTGGGCTGGTTCGCCCGCGAAGCGCTGCGCTTACTGGACGATCTGCGGGTTGCGCACGGTCGGCTGGATGAGCCGGTCCCGATCGGCGAGCTGGGCGGCACCCTGCGCGTCGAGCTGAACCACTGTGACCCGTCGGTGCTGCCCACCGGGTTTCGTGCCGACACCAACGACTCCCGGATTCTGGCCTGCGCGCTGAATCTGGCCGCCGACGGTTGCAACGTCACGCTGGTCACCAAGGACATGCCGCTGCGGGTTAAGGCGGGCGCGGTCGGGTTAGCCGCTGACGAGTACCGCGCGCAGGACGTGGTGCCCTCGGGGTGGACCGGGATGAGCGATGTCGAGGTCGGGCCCTCGGTGCTGGAAGCGCTCTACAAGGAGGGAGTTGCCGATCTCACCGAATACCCAGAGGTCGCTGGTCTGCCCTGCAACACCGGCTTGCGGCTGCTGGCGGGGACCGCGACCGCGCTGGGCCGGATCACCGCGGACAAGCGCGCCCGGCTGGTCCGCGGGGACCGCGAGGCGTTCGGCCTGCGCGGCCGCTCGGCTGAGCAGCGCATCGCGCTAGACCTGCTGCTTGACCCCGGGGTGGGTATCGTGTCACTCGGTGGCCGGGCTGGGACTGGCAAATCGGCGCTCGCGTTGTGCGCGGGCCTGGAGACCGTGATGGAGCGCGGCGCGCATCGGCGGGTCATTGTCTTCCGGCCGCTCTACGCCGTGGGCGGCCAGGAGCTGGGCTACCTGCCGGGTAGTGAGAGCGAGAAGATGCAGCCCTGGGCGCAGGCAGTGTTCGACACCCTCGGCGCGATCGCCTCGCCGGAGGTCATCGACGAGATGATCGACCGCGGGATGCTCGAGGTGATGCCGTTGACCCACATCCGAGGGCGGTCCCTGCACGACAGCTTCGTGATTGTCGACGAGGCGCAGTCCCTGGAGCGAAACGTGCTGCTCACGGTGCTGTCCCGGCTGGGAACGGGATCCCGAGTCGTGCTCACCCACGATGTTGCGCAGCGAGACAACCTGCGGGTGGGCCGGCATGACGGGGTGGCTGCGGTGATCGAGAAACTGAAGGGGCACCCGTTGTTCGCCCACGTCACCCTCACCCGCTCGGAGCGCTCGCCGATCGCGGCGCTGGTCACCGAGATGCTGGAGGGCTACGCGCACTGATGAGCTTGGCCGCTCTTCGGCGAGCTACTAACCCAGATACAGGGTCGGGGTTCCTTGAAGAGCGGCCAACCTGACACCCCTCGCCGGTCCGGACGACACCCCGGAGGACACCAGAGCCACGCCCCGAAGGGGGTCGGAGAAGACATCAAGGGCGTCCAGCACCTGCTGGAAGCAGCGGGCCGCCTTCTCATGGCACCGCTGCAGCCGATGCACTGTGCCGAGCCGGTGGCACGCCGAGGCATCGCTGTGGCGGTCAGCCAACTCGCGCAGGTAGGTCAGGACGTCTTCCAAGCGGGGCAAAACCTCATCGATGCCTCCGGTGGTCAGCGCACGACCAGCGTGGGTGGTCAGGGCACGACCGGCGTGATCACCTGCGGCTCCGCACGCGGTGAGCGTCTGCTCGAAGCCTTCCAGCGCCTCATCAAGGCGGTGCGCAAGCCGGTGCAGTTCGCCGAGACGGCGCAGCGCTATACCTTCCCGCCCGCCGTTGACCGCTCGCCGAGCGCCCGCGAGCATCAGCTCGCAGACTCCCCGCCAGTCGTCGTAATACCCACGAACGAGGAAGATCCTGGCCAGGCGTACGCCCAGCGCCCAGCCGAGCTGGTCTGACTCGACCGAGTAAGCCTGGTCGAGGGCGCCGACCAGGGCCGCCCATTCGGCCGTGAACCAGCCGGAAGGGTCGGTGACCACGGATCTAACCACCGACTCGTCGGGGCGCCAGCAGGTCCCCCGGTCGAAGGTTCCCTGGTCGAAGGTTCCGGAGTCGAAGGTTCCCGCAAAGGCGGAGCTGGCCATGGACCGCCCGGCCTCCTCGGCCAGAGCCAGCCAACCCTCGAACGTCCGGTCCAACGCGGCGAGTCGGTCGGCTTCCGGCTCCTGGGCGGCGAGCACTTCCCGGGCGTAGGCGCGCAGCAGGTCATGAAAGCGGTACCGCAACCGTCCCGAGGCATCGGGCCCGGCCACGTCGAGCAGGTGCATATCGACCAGGGTGTCCACCAGCTCCTCGGCCCTGACCTGGGGGACGTCGAGCAGCGCCGCGGCTACCCAGGGGGTGAAGTCGCGGATCTCGAGCAGCCCGAGGAGCCGGAAGGCGCGCCGAGCCATCGCGTCCAGGCTGTCATAGCTCAGCGCGAGGCTGGCCCGCACGTCCAGATCTCCCAGCCGCAGCCTGTCGAGGCGGTGCTGCTCGTCGCTCAGGTCAGCCTCCAAGCGGGACAACGGCCAGTGCGGTCGAGCACCCAGCCGCGCTCCCGCGACCCGGACAGCCAACGGCAGCAGACCGCAGAGCCGCACGATCTCCCTGGCTGCCGCGGGTTCCGCCGCGACCCGCTGCGGCCCGGCGACTCGGGCCAGCAGCTCGACTGCCTGGTCGGGCTCGAAGATGTCCAGATCGACCAGCCGGGCGCCATTCAAGCCGGCCAGCCGCGTCCGGCTGGTGACCAGCACCGCGCAGCCGGGGGTGCCCGGCAGCAGCGGTCGCAGCTGGGCTTCGCACGCCGCATTGTCCAGCAGGATGAGCAGCCGCCGGTCGGCCAGCCGGCTGCGATACAAGGCGGCACGTTCCTCGGCGTCGTCGGGGATCGCCGTGCGGTCCACCCCGAGCGAGCGCAGGAACCGGGCCAGCACGTCCGCCGGTGTGAGTGGGTGGGCCCCAGCGCCACGAAGGCTCACGAACAGCTGCCCATCGGGGTAACGGGCTCGCAGCCGGTGCGCGGCGTGCACGGCCAGTGTCGTCTTTCCCACGCCAGCTCTCCCGGTGATCGCGACGAGCACCGAAGCTGGCCGCTCCGCTGCGGCGGCCAGGTGTTGGACCGTGGCGAGGTGGTCCTTGCGGCCGGTGAAATCGGTGATGTCGGCGGGCAGCTGCGCCGGCGTGATCGAGGGTGTCCTCGGGGCCTCCAGCATCGGGTCGCCGGTCAAGATGGCGTGCTCCAGCCGTTGCAGCTCACTTCCGGGCTCCAGCCCGAGCTGCTCGACCAGGGTGCTGCGGGTGCGGTGGTAGACCTCCAGCGCCTCGGCCTGCCGGCCTGCCTGGTAGAGCGCGGTCATCAACAACCCCTGCAGCTGTTCTCGCATCGGGTGCCGCGCAGCCAGCTCGACGAGCTCGGGGATGATCGCATTGGCGTGGCCGCAGGCCAGCTCGGCGGCATACAGCTGGGCAAGGCCGGCTAGCCGGCGCTCGGTCAGCCGGTCGGCCTCGGCGCGCAGCAGCGGCAGGTCGGCGATATCACTGAAGGGGTCCCCGCGCCACAACCGGAGCGCCCTGCGCAGCAGCGCGACAGCGTGTGCCGGCTGCCCGGCACCGGCACCCTCGGCAAGTGCGGACTCGAATCGCTCGGCGTCGAGCTCACCAGGGTGTACCTGCAGCGCGTAGCCGCCGTGCTCGAAGCGGATCCGCGCCGGATCGTCCAGCACCCGACGCAACCGATGCACGTGCAGCTGTAGCTTCTTGGCCGCGCGCGGGTCTCGCTGGCCGGCCCACAACGCATCCACCAGAACGTCCACTGGCACTGGTGCGTTCGCCCGGGTGAGCAGGACCCCGAGCACCATGCGGGGCATGGGTGCGGAAAGCTGGACCGGTTGCTCCCCGTGGCGCACCCGCAGCGGGCCGAGCACCTCGAAGTCCATGTCGCCCACCCCCCAGGCTCCGCCAACTATCACAGCCGGTCTGACACTGAGTGTAGCCACACGATGTCCGTTGGTAACCGGATTTCCCCTCGATCGGCGCGTCGGCGCGGGCTTGGGCTCGCATCACTTCCTCCGGGTCACCCACCGTCGCACCAGGGGCGCGCGGGGTGCGACGGTGGGTGACGGCGGCAAGCGGGCGGAAAGCGGAAAGAAAGCGGAAGAACCTAGCGTGGTCATCGCAACGTAACGGATCTCAGGAGACGGTCGGGCGGGGACGCTGAGATTCCCACGAGATGAGCGAGGAAGAGAGGGGTTTTCTTGATGTCTTGGATCTCCGCACGCGTGGGCGGTTCGATACTCGCCGCAGCCACCGCCATGCTCGCCATTGCCACGCCGGCAAACGCGGGAGAGGGACCGCGGCCACCACAACATGATCATGAAAAGTATTCTGGGGTGGGATCTTCCACGATGATCGCCTGCGGCCTGAGTTACCCGGAGAAAGACCATCGTTGGGTGAATTTTCCGGCCAATACCGCGACGTTGCGCAGTGGTCCCAGCAATTCCTGCATACAAACCGGTCAAGGAATACACGACCAGCGCGCCCAATATCTCTGTTACACCCCGGGAGATGGTGGGACGTGGACCTTCCTGCGTAATGCTTCCACCGGGGACCAGGGCTGGGTTCGGGACGATCTGCTGCCCGGCTACGGTAGCAACGTGCCCTGCGAAGAGCATCCACCGCCAGCGAACGTCAGAGCGTGAGGGCATGGGGGCATGGGGGCGGACCGCGGTAATCGCGGCGTGACACTACTGCGGTTTGTTCCCAGAACGGGGAGAAAGGGTCATACCCAGGACGTCGAGGGCCTTGGTGAGCTGATCGGGGGTGAGGGTGCCGTTCTCAAGGTGACCACGTTCGCGCACGACATCGTGTATCGTGCGCCGCTGAAGTAGCGCCTGTTTGGCGATTAAGGCCGCCTCCTCGTAGCCGAGGTAGCGGTTGAGCGCGGTCACGATCGCGGGAGAGGACTCGGCGTACTCGCGGCAGCGCTGCACGTCGGCCTCAGCGTCCTCGATGACCTTGTCGGCGAGCAACCGGGCGGCTGCGGCGAGCAACCGAGCCGACTCCAGGACGTTGCGCGCCATCACCGGCATCATCACGTTGAGCTCCAGGTTGCCCTGCGAGCCGGAGAACGCGACGCAGGCATCGTTGCCGATCACCTGCGCGGCGACCATCATCGTCGCCTCGCAGATCACCGGGTTGACCTTCCCCGGCATGATCGACGAGCCGGGCTGCAGATCGGGTAGCCGCAGCTCAGCCAACCCGGTGCGGGGTCCGGAACCCAGCCACCGGATGTCATTGGCGATCTTGAAAAGCGACACCGCGACGGTACGCAGCGCGCCGGAGCACTCCACCAGGCCATCCCGGGCCCCCTGCGCCTCGATGTGGTCACGGGCCTCGGTGAGCGTATCCAGGCCAGTGGCCGCCCGCAGCTGCTCGACGACAGCGGCACCAAAACCCGCCGGCGCGTTCAGCCCGGTGCCCACTGCGGTGCCCCCGATGGGCAGCTCGCCCAACCGGGGTAGGCAGCTCGCCAGCCGTTCGACGCCGTGCCGAGCCTGCGATGCCCACCCACCAGCCTCCTGGCCGAGTGTGATCGGCACCGCGTCCATCAGGTGGGTGCGGCCCGCTTTGACCACCTCGGCCCAGTCGCGCGAGCGCCGGGCCAGCGCCGAAGCCAGGTGCGCCAGCGCGGGCATCACCTCGCGCGCGAGGGCCTCGGTGGCGGCGAGGTGGATGGTGGTCGGGAACACGTCGTTGGACGACTGCGACGCGTTGACATGGTCGTTGGGGTGCACGTCGCAGCCGGCGCTGCGGCTGGCCAGTGTGGCGATCACCTCATTGGCGTTCATGTTCGAGCTGGTGCCCGAGCCGGTCTGGAACACGTCGACGGGAAACTGCGCGTCATGCGCCCCGGCCGCCACCTCGTCGGCGGCCGACGCGATCGCCTGCGCAAGCGTCGGGTCGAGCACCCCGAGCTGGCCGTTCACCCGCGCGCAGGCGGCCTTAACCAGCCCCAGCGCGCGGATCTGGGAGCGTTCCAGGCCACGTCCGGAGATCGGGAAGTTGTCCACGGCCCGCTGTGTCTGCGCGCGGTACAGGGCGTCCACGGGCACGTGTACCTCGCCCATGGTGTCGCGCTCAATCCGGTAGTGCTGGGTCATGAGCGCGGGAGCTGGTCGAAGTCCACTGCGGCGTACTGACGCAACTTGGTCAGCCGGTGCACGCTGTCAATCATCCGCACGGTGCCGGACTTGGAGCGCATCACGATGGACTGCGTCCGGCATCCGCCCGCGTGGTAGGTCACCCCGCGAAGCAGTTCCCCATCGGTGATCCCGGTCGCGCAGAAGAACATGTTGTCGCCGCGGACCAGGTCCTCAGTGGTGAGGATCCGCTCCACATCGTGCCCGGCGTCGCGCGCCGCCTGGCGTTCGGCGTCATCCCGAGGCCATAGCCGGCCCTGGATCGCGCCTCCCATGCAGCGCAGCGCGGCCGCGGTGATGATCCCCTCCGGGGTGCCGCCGATGCCGATCAGCAGGTCCACGCCGGTGTCCGGGCGGGCGGTGGCGATCGCGCCCGCGACGTCCCCATCGGTGATGAAGGTGATCCGGGCGCCGGCCTCGCGGACCTGGCGCACCAGGTCGTTGTGTCGCGGCCGGTCCAGGATGCACACCGTGATGTCGGAGATGCCCATCCGCTTGGCCTTGGCGACCCGCTTGATGTTCTCCACCACCGGTGCGGACAGGTCGATGACCTCGGCCGCCTCCGGTCCGGTGGCGATCTTCTCCATGTAGAACACCGAGGAGGGATCGAACATCGTGCCCCGCTCGGAGACCGCGAGCACCGCCAGCGCGTTGGGCATGCCCTTGCTCATCAGTGTGGTGCCGTCGATCGGATCGACCGCGACATCGCATTCCGGTCCCTGCCCGTTGCCGACCTCCTCGCCGTTGAACAGCATCGGCGCCTCGTCTTTCTCTCCCTCACCGATCACCACAACGCCGCGCATCGACACCGAGCCGACCAGCTTGCGCATGGCGTCCACGGCTGCCTGGTCGCCGCCGTTCTTGTCCCCGCGGCCGACCCAGCGGCCGGCGGCCATCGCGGCGGCCTCGGTGACCCGTACCAGTTCCATGGCGAGGTTGCGGTCCGGTTCCTCCCGCGTCGGGCCGTGACGTGGGGTCGTGGATGTACTCATGTGCCCTCCCGGGTGGACTGCTGTGATCCTCCCAGAGTGCGGCGACGTCAAGCTAAAACGCATGCGCAAGTACCGTGGGCGGTGAGGTGATGTCCGGTGGCCAAGAGTACCCCGGTGGGCCGGGAGCCTGCCGAGATCGGGCGTCGTGCCCGAGTGATTCGCTGTCATCGTGGGCTGTCCCTGGATCTGGTGGCTGGTATTCCTGGGCGCTACAGCTGACCTGGTTGGGCGCCCGGACCCGCGCTATCGCCACGCTCACCGATGGCATCAACCAGGTGACCTCGGCCGTGCGACTGGGGGCCGAGGACACGCTGAGCGCGGAAATGCTCGGCATGATGCACCTGGTACATGCACTGAGCGCAGCGCACGAGAAACACAGTGCCGACGCCGACGCCCACCTCACCGAGGCCACCGAGATCGCGGAACGGACCGGGGAGCGCAACGGCATGGGCATGCACTTCGGTCCGACCAACGTCGCGATGTTTCGGTTGGTGGTCGGCGTCGAGCTGGGGGAGGGCCTCCGTGCTTACGAGGATCTCACCCGGGCTCAGCTGGACGTGCCCGCGCTGGGCAGCCGGGAACGGTGCGGTGCGCTGCACCTGGACGCGGCGCGTGCCCTGGTTCAGGACGGGCCCGATCGCGACGCCGAGGCGATCCGGCACCTGGACACTGCGGATCGCCTCGCGCCCCAGCGCACCCGGCTGCACCCCATGGCGCGCGACCTGGTGGCCGAGCTGGTCGGAGGTGGCACGCCAGGTGCGTGACCACTCAGTTGTCTCGCTCAGCCTTGGCGCACTATTCCCATAATAGTGTATCTTCACCAGGCTGTGTCCACGGGTACAAAATGTGGGTATGACGGTGCGGTCCTGCTCATGGATAATCTCGTTGACGATCACCCGTTCATCTTTCATGCGCGACCAGCGCCGGTCTTTGTCGTAAGGGAGGAATAGGCCTGCATCGGCGACGTCCACGACAGCGTTAAACAGCTCTGCGGACAGCGCCCCGGGCCCTGCCGGTCCGAGCGTCGGAACATACGGAACTGCTATGACTGGGCTCAGCCAGTCCCACTGAAAACGCATGCTCGGCAGTGTATCGGCTACCAGACGCATCGGGCCCCGACGCGAGTACGTCGGGGCCCGATGCGTCTGTTTAGAACGGGTTGTCGTCGCCAGCGCTGCATGAGCACACGTCCGACTCGGACAGCACGTCCAAGTCCGCGACGAACTCGATCTCATCAGGCTCGACGGACCTCGGCATGTTTTCGACGTCCACGATCATCCGACATCAAGGTGGCCAACGTTGCAGCCGGTGAACACCTTAGCGTTTCCGGAGATGCTTCATTGACTGAGATGGCAGGTTCTCTGCACCGTCGTAGATCGTCGGCACCATGTTGACGTACTCGTCGAAGGGCAGTGTGAGACGTTCCGCGATGGCCCGCATCTGATCGACTTCATGCGCGTTGTGCTTGGTGACAATCAAGACGTTCCTGCGACACGCCTCCCCGAAAGGTCGAGATCCCAGGCGTGACGCGCGGCCTCGGCCAACCACACCGGGATAATGTCACCGGGAGTGGCTTGTGTCAATTCTTGGTACTTGGCGTAAGGGATCTTCAGTTCGTGCATCGGCCCTCCTCGGGCTGGCCTGATTACGTGAGGATGACAGTGAGTGATAGCTGGTTGTTCACGAACTGTGAACCTGGCGTGTTCGCTATGGATCATTGGCCTGGGTGGAGTCCGACGATGATGCAGGCCTGGTCCCAGCATGGTGAGCAAGTGGGCCAGAGCCATTCTGCGTCGCCGACGGGGCGGCGTGGGTGGGTGGCTCCGCAGAGGCAGTGCATGATTTCCCCTAGCCGAATGGCGCGATCTTGCTTCTTGATGGCGTGGCGTTGTCCAGCGAGGGGATACCAGATAAACGGTCGGTCCGATTGTCGGATCATCGACAGCTACCGGGTGATCCTGGTGTTGTCCTGGATCACTGTGCGCCCCTATCTGTGTGGGTTGTGCTGGGGTGCACCTGGTCTCGGGGAGCCCGGGGGGTGATGACGGCGACCCGACACCAGGTGCACAACGGACAATGGTCGCTGTGCTGGCGGTGACGTCAGGGGTCCTGGCATCAGGTTGTGGATCGGGCACCCCTCCCTGTTTGGCACTCCCGCTAGAGTTGAAGGCCGTGACCGTAGGCAGAGGCGATGATGCCGGGGGCTTGACGGCTGATCAGGCCGAGGTGGAGGCCTTACGGAGCAGCCTGGGTGCGCGGCTGGCCACTTATCGCACGGCGGCCGGGGTCTCCCAACCCCAATTAGGCCACGCCCTGGGGAGAACCCGCAGCATGATCTCGAAGATCGAGCATGGTACTCGCGCGTTGCCCGCCGCCCTGTGGAGGATCGCTGATGACCTGTGCCGCGCTGAGGGTGTCTTGGTGGCCGAGCACAGCGTGCTTGCGCAAGCCGAGCGGGACTATCGTGACCGGCGTCGTACCCACCGTCGTCACGCGCAGCTACAGCAGACAGGGGCACAAGGCTTTACCAGCTTGGCCGGCGCTCGTGTCCCCTGCTGTGCTGCTGAGGAACAGCGATGATGTGTGGTCACAGACCACGCTGGTCACTATCAGTGGTGGGTGCGGGAAGTTAGCGCAGGAGCTGATGCAGGTGGTTGGCAGGTTAGTGCGGGCGCTGGGTCGTCGCGACGCGATACAACTGGCCGGGTCGGTGCTGGCCGCTGCGGGGCTCTCTGGTCTGGACGCCGAGGAGTACACTCGGCTAGCCCAGGCTGTGGATTCTCCCCGTCGGGTCGATGCGCAGGTCGTGCAGAACCTAGCGGCAATGCTGGCCCACAGCAAACGTCTCGAAGACCAGCTCGGCCCATGCCAGGTCCTCGATACGGTCGTGGCGCAGCATAGGCTTGTACACCGCATCCTTGACGGGGGTGGCTGCCCCGACAAACTACGGAGACCGCTAAACTTGGTCGATAGCAATATAGCCTCAGCTATCGGTGGCTACCTGGTTAATATGGGCCACCCCGACGAGGGCAGAGGCTACTTCGAGCACGCCCGCAAAGCCGCTCACGACGCCCGCAACACCGTCTACGCCGCCTATGCGGCAGCCAATGTCACCTTTGCCGCATTCGAGCTCGCCGACACACCCGCCGCACTAGACAATGCCGCTGCCGCACGTAGCCTAGCCGTCCGCACTGATGACCCTAGCCTGAAAGCCCTCGCTGAGCAGATGGCCGCCAACGCGTACGCACTTGATGGCCAATACGGTCCCTCGATGACCGCCTACGACCGTGCCCACGACTTCCTCACCAATGCAAACGAGAACACCTCGGATTCACCAGCGTATTGGGTGCATCACGGCAGCATCGACAGTCAACGCAGCCGTGTGCTTTCCCGGTTGGGTAAACCTCAGGAAGCCCTCGACACCGCCAGCACCGCCCTAGCGCAGTACAACCCGACCTACATTGGCAGATACACGCTATGTCAAGTGCGACTCGGCCAGGCCCTTGTCCTGTCTAAAGATATCACCGAAGCCGCACGGGTCCTCGGTGACGCCGCCACTCAAGCGCACCTGTACCCACGACTCGCAGCGGAATTCCGCACCGTCCGAGCGTTGATGCAACCCTGGGAAAACACCCACGCCGTCACAACACTGGATGCCAAACTACACACCTACGGACTCTTACCAATAGGAACATCGGCCGGATCGGAATCCCATTAATCTCGGAAGGTATGACCCGCTGTGAAGTACGGGGCGAGCTTGTTGTCGAACATGCTCAGCGCTGAGCCGATCGCCATGTGCATGTCCAGGTATTTGTAGGTGCCCAACCTCCCGTCGAACAGCACGTTGTGTCTTGCGGTCTCACATCTCGCCAGTTCCCGGTACCGCTCCAATTCGGCGCGATCCTGGGGAGTGTTGATCGGGTAGTACGGTTCGTCTTCTTTGTCCGCAAAACGCGAGAACTCGCGCACGATGACAGTCTTGTTGATATCATCGGCGTGTCCACTCACCGCAGTTCGATCTCTGCCGCTACGAGCAGCTCGAACTGAGCCCGGAGCTCGGCGTACAGCGCCGAGTACCAGGGGTCCCGCTCCAGGACGACAGCGAGTGTGTAATGCTGCTTGTTGCCGTCGCCATCCCAGTGGTTGGTGTTGCGTACCACGATCACCAATTCGCGGTGACCATTTTTGAACAGTTGGGGGAACGTGCGTGAGGCCCACTGGTTGGCGCCAGGCGAGCGTAATGTGGTACTGGGTTGCAGCTTGAGATGCAAATCGGTGAGTGTGGCTGGGACGGTATTCGTGTCCTCCACTGGTGCGGCGTAGGCATTGCGGACCTGTTCAACGGTGACGCCACGGAAGGCCCAGAAATCCATCCGGCTTGTCAGGTAGTCCAGACGTGTCGGCCGGACCGGGGGATCGTAGGCGAGCGCGACGGCAATGCGCCGCCAGCCGCCACGCTCAGTGAAGGAACTCGGCACGGGGACAGTGAAAACGTGCACATCATTGACCCGCATGACCTCTTCCGCGAGCAACACGGCCCGGTGGTCGTCAGATGCCTCAGCGCGCTCCGCGGACACCCTGCCGTAGCCGGTCAGCCTCGCCTGCTGTTCCCGCGCCTCAGCCTCACTATCGCTTTCGATCACTGGCGGAGTTGGTTGCGCCGAGGCCAGCAGCAGCGCGCGCACCCCGTTTGCGGTGAGGGCTGGATAGGCGCCAAGCACCCGTAACGCGGCGTGGCTGACC
>JBOHFR010000059.1:0-34578 GCA_050699715.1 Pseudonocardiaceae bacterium | reverse complement strand
GAGCTGCTAGAGGCCGGCCGAGCAGCTCTCCTGTCGAACTCGGCGCACTGAGAGCACACGAGATCATGATCGCCCCTCTCGTTCAGTGATCTATGGGCATCTATCTGCCGAAACAGGACTTTGCCGGTACCCTGAGGCCGCCATGCAGACGCTGACGCAGGCAGTGTAGCCCACGGGGAATTCGATGAGCTCGATGCATCCTGAAGCGCATGATTCTGTGCAGAACCAAGCGGGAAGCTCGGGGCTGACGACGGCGGTCTCCTCATTCACTGACTGCCTCCAGGTTTCTCGGTGGGAAATTTAGGAAACGGCAAGCTCACGACTGAATTGGTTACTGAGTTGAGAAGCTCCGCTAGCGAGGGCTCGACGGTAGCCCCACTGAGCAGGCGTGTGCTGGTCGTCCTGCGCTCCTGGCCGTCGCCATGTATGAAAGTCATCTCCACTGTCGCTGGCCGTTTGCTCGACTGGGTCAAGGAAGGGGCTGTTGAGTTGTAATCTATCTTTGTCGCGATAGAGCGGATTAATCTCTCGGGTGTCGCGCTGCTCGGTGGGTTTTCAATACTGAAATCAGTCTTCCATTCAAGCCCCGTCGGGTTCCGTGACAGATTTCCCGACATCGCCCAGTCCAGGTGGGTGTCGTTTGTGTAGGTGAAGCGAATTTTTAATTTCCAGTCGTACCCATCAGTGCGATCGATTTTTTCGAAGCTCAACACCTTGCGATCGCGCACTGTCGTCTTGTGTTGCGGGGCCATCTGGTTCTCCTCTCCAGGTCGGTGTGGCGCGCCGATGGCGAGGCCACGACGTACAGTTGACGCGGTGGATTGCCATGTTAGCAATCGCAGAAGGACACCGCCGCCGCGTACCTTGACATCACAGGAGAAGGGACGCCAGGTGCTCAACGTGTTGGTCTTGGAGCGCATCGCGGACGTGCTCGGCGTACCCCGAGCACGGATGGGCCTGAGCTGCGGTGAGACAGGACCGGAGTCCGCGCCGGTTGTCGAGGAGGTGAGTGAGACCGAGGCGTGAACTGAGTAGCCGGGCGCGCCGGAGGGTGGACAAGTGATCCTCTGCGGGTCGGGCAGACTAGGCGGGTGAGCCCTGTGAGCCGTGGCCGAAAAGGCAAGAAGAACACGAAGTCCACCCGGCGGCCTGCCCTGCCCGACGTGTTCGGCGCGCCGGATGAGTGCGATTGCCCGTCGTGTTTCAGCGAGGACTTCGACCCACAGCTGCTGATCGATGAGTTGACTGCGGATGCGGTGGACCTCGTCGGGTTCGAGGACCCGTTGGGCGCGGAGATCGCGGGCGCGGCGTTCGTGTCGATCGGTGCGATGGTTGGCGAGGTTTTCCAGGACGCGCTGGTGGGCGGGTTCATCCCGCAGTTCGAGGCCCGGGCCAGCGCCGAGGCGCTGGCGATGGTGCTGGCGATCGGTTCGGTCGTCGGAGGCCGGGCTGGCAAGGCCGCGTCGGTGGCCGCTGACCGGCTTGTCCAGGCCGGCATCCCGCGGCCGAGGTGGGCTGCCGAACTGGGTGAGCCGGTGACAGTGGCCGACTGTTGGCGCATCGTCGACGCCCAGGGCACCGCGTCGCTGCTGACCTGTTCGTTTCATCGGGCGGGGCGTTCACACGCTGTCGTGATGGGCGTGGACCACAGTGATTGTGGTGCCGCCACCGAGATTGTTCTGCTCGGTGTGGACCAACTGCCCGAGATGTTGGAGCGGATGCGGGCCGGCGGCAGTGACGGTGGTTGTGAGATCAAGCAGGAGGCGCTGGACCCGGCGGAGCTGCGCTGGCAGGTCGAGGCTGCTCTGGATGCGCGGGCTGTGCACGACAACGACGAGCGTGAGCTGGGGCTGGATGACGAGCCGGCCGACGAGGACGACCTGCCGGACTACCGTACCCTCGCTGTGTTGCTGCGGGCTCGGCTGAACGCTCTTCCCGAGTCGAGCAAGCCCACAGCGCCGCATGGGGCTGGCAACGGTGGTTACCTCGTTCACTGACGGCCTCCAACGGGGCTCGACGGTGACGGCCGGTGGGCGCTGCAGCAGACTGTCGGCATGAGCGCAGACTGGGGCTCGCGGCCCGGATCGCCAGCTGCGGCACCCACCGAGGATCGCAGCGTTGCTCCAGACCTGGGCCCGGACGACCCGTACCGGTGGCTGGAGGACGTGACCGGTGAGCGGGCACTGTCCTGGGTGCGGGAGCGCAACGCTGAGACCGTCGCGGAGCTGACGGTCGGGTCCCGGTTTGAGGCGCTACGCGCCGAGATCCGCGAGGTGCTCGACTCGACGGACCGCATCCCGTACATCGGCCGACTCGGCGGGTACCGGTACAATTTCTGGCGGGACCGCGAGCACCCGCGCGGCCTATGGCGGCGCACCACGCTCGCCGAGTACTCCACGGAGCGGCCGGACTGGGAGATCCTGCTCGACGTGGACGCACTGGGCCGCGACGAGGGTGAGAACTGGGTGTTCGATGGCGCGCAGTGCCTGCGGCCCCAAGACCGGGGGGCGCAGTACCGGCGGGCGCTGGTCTCGCTCTCGCGAGGCGGCGCGGACGCGGCGGTAGTGCGGGAATTCGACATCGAGCGTCGCGAGTTCGTCACCGACGGTTTCCAGCTGCCCGAGGCAAAGTCCATCGTGGGCTGGATCGATGCTGACAGCGTCTACGTCGGTACCGACTTCGGCCCGGGAACGCTCACCACCTGCGGGTACCCGCGGACCGTCCGGCAATGGCGGCGCGGCACGCCGCTGGCGCAGGCCGAGTTGGTGTACGAGGGCAAGCCCGACGACATCAGCGTGTCCGCCTACCACGACGACACCGAGGGTTTCGAGCGTGACTTCATCTGGCGGGTGCTGGACTTCTACCGCTGTGAGTTATACCAGCGTTGCGGGCAGCGGTTGCGCCGCGTCGAGGTGCCCGACGACGCGGTCGCCGGCGTCCACCGGCAGTGGCTGCTGATCGAGCTGCGCAGCGAGTGGACGGTCGGCGAGACGTACCCGGCGGGCTGCCTGCTGGTGGCGGATTTCGACGAGTTCATGGCGGGCGGTGCGGGGTTGCGAGTGTTGTTCACCCCTGATGAGCGCACCTCGCTGGCTGGCTACCGCTGGACCCGCCACCACCTGATCCTCGACGTGATGCGCGACGTGGTCAGCCAGCTCTCGGTGCTGACACCGGCGCAGGACTGGCGCGCCATGCCGCTGACCGGCACGCCGCCGCTATGCACCGTGAGCGCGTGGGGCACTGACCCGGACACCGACGACGAGTACCTGCTCGACGTCGACGGTTTCCTGACCCCGTCCGCCCTGGCCATCGGGACCATCGGCGCCGGTCCGGCCGTCGCGCTCAAGCGGGCACCGTCCTTCTTCGACGGCGCCGGTCTCGCCGTGCATCAGCACTTCGCAGTCTCCGACGACGGCACGCGAATCCCGTACTTCGTGGTGGCGCCCGACTCGGCTGTGCCGCCCGGCGGCTGGCCCACGCTGCTGTACGGTTACGGCGGCTTCGAGATATCTTTGCAACCTAGCTACGGCGGTGCCCGGGGCCGGGCTTGGTTGGCCCGCGGCGGCTGCTACATCGTCGCCAACATCCGTGGCGGCGGCGAGTACGGCCCGCGCTGGCACTCCGCGACGCTCAAGCGCCACCGTCATCTGGTCTACGAGGACTTCGCCGCCGTGGCCCGGGATCTGGTCACCTGCGGCCTCACCACGCCGCCCCGCCTCGGTGCCCAGGGTGGCAGCAACGGCGGGCTGCTCGTGGGCGTGATGCTCACCCAGTACCCCGAACTGTTCGGTGCCATCGTCGCCGCATGTCCGCTGCTCGACATGCTGCGTTACCACATGCTGTTGGCCGGCGCCTCCTGGACCGCCGAGTACGGCGACCCTGACGACCCGGCTGAACGCGAGCACCTGCTGCGCTTCTCCCCGTACCACCAGCTGCGCGCCGACCGCCGCTACCCGCCGACCCTGCTCACCACCTCCACCCGCGACGACCGCGTGCATCCGGGCCATGCCCGCAAGCTGGTGGCCCGAATGCGCGAGTACGGCCTGCCGGTCACCTACTACGAGAACATTGAGGGCGGCCACGGCGGCGCGGCGGACAGCGAGCAGGCGGCCTTCATGTCCGCCCTAGGCTACGAGTTCCTCTGGCGCCACCTCTCCGGCTGACCCCCTAAACTGATCCGAGGAGTTCATGTGGCTGAGCTGCCGCCGGCACCGGTGCCGTTGGACGTGACGGTCGTTGATGCGCATACGCATCTGGACGCTTGTGGGGCTATTGGGGTGGCGGGGGTTCGCGCGGTGCTGGACCGGGCTGGCGCGGTGGGGGTCGCTGCGGTGGTGACGGTGGCCGACGACATGACTGCGGCGCGCTGGGTGGTGCAGGCGTCGAGCTGGGACGATCGGGTCTTCGCGGCAGTGGCGCTGCATCCCACCCGTACCGCGACGGTGACCGACGCCGACCGCGCCGAGCTCGAGCGGCTTGCCCAAGCGCCCCGGGTGGTGGCCGTGGGGGAGACCGGCCTGGATTACTACTGGACTCGAGTCGATCCGGGCTGCCCGTCACCCGAGGCGCAACTGGAGGCCTACCGCTGGCACATCGACCTTGCCAAGCGAGTCGGCAAGCCGCTGATGATCCATGATCGGGACGCCCACGATGACGTGCTGGCGGTGCTTGAGCAGGAGGGCCCGCCGCGCACGGTGGTGTTCCACTGCTTCTCCGGGGATGCCGCGATGGCGCGGGCCTGCGTGGACGCCGGCTACGTGCTGTCCTTTTCCGGCACCGTGACCTTTCGCAATGCCCGCGCCCTGCGTGCGGCAGCGGTGCTGGTCCCCGACGGGCAGCTGCTGGTGGAGACCGATGCCCCGTTCCTCACCCCGCATCCGCACCGCGGCAAGGCCAACGAACCGGTCAACCTGCCCTACACCGTTCGGGATCTCGCCGCGTTGCGCGGGCAGGACGTCGCGGAGCTGGCGGCGTTGAGCTCGGCTACCGCCGAGCGGGTCTTTGGGTTCGGGCACCTTGCCGCGCAGATCGGTGCGACCGATACCGCTGGCCGGTCGGTGGGTCCTTGATTGGCGACACCTACCGCGAGGTGCTTGCGCACTCCGTGACTAACCGTTACCGTTCCGTCACCGTCAGCCGGGATGGGGTAGTTCCCAGTACGAGGATGTGGGCCAGGTAGGCGTCCGCTCCTGGGTGTTCTCGTGCTTCCCTTGCCCGGAACTGCGACGACTGGACATTGGTGACCACTCGCACGTTCGTCCGAGGCGCCCTCGTAGCCGGCATGCTGGTGCTGACAACTGGCACTGCCGCAGCTCTCACCATGGACAAGACCATCACCATCACGGTGGACGATGAGCAGCGCAGGATTCATACCTTCGCGTCCTCAGTCGCTGAGGCGCTGGAATCCGCCGGTCTACGGGCCGATGACCAGGACACTCTGGCCCCCACCGCGAGCACTCCCGTCGAGGACGGCAGTCGTATCGTGCTCCAACGCGGCCGACCGCTCGCCCTCACCGTCGATGGGACGCAACATAAGATCTGGACAACCGCCCTCACCGTCGAGAATGCGCTGAAGCAGCTGGGGATCCCCGCGCGCGATATAGAGCTGTCCGCTGATCCGTCCCGGCGCATCCCCCTGGAAGGCATGGCGCTGGTGATACGCATCGCTAAGCCGGTCACCCTGTTCGACCCGACCACTCTGGCCGACAGTGACCTTCCGGCGAGGGAGACTTTCTCCACCGGGGAACACGAGGAACAGAGCGAGAAGCGGCTTGTCCGGCCCCCGGTCAAGAAGGTCAAGGACCGGATCCGGGCTGGCCTGAAAGGGTTCGCTGCCACCGGAGCGACCATCTGGGATCAGCTGGCCCGATGCGAGTCCGGCGGCAACTGGGCCGCCGATTCGGGCAACGGCTACTATGGTGGCCTACAGTTTGACAAGGCCACCTGGAGCGCCAACGGCGGTAATGAGTTCGCCCCTTATCCGCACCAAGCAAGCCGCGAGCAGCAGATTGCGGTCGCCCAGCGGGTCCACGGCGCCCGTGGCAGCTATCGCGCCTGGCCCACCTGCTCAGCCCACCTTGGTCTCTCCTGATCCGCTTCAGGACCCCGACCATGGCGTGGTGCCTACCCTGGCCGGCCCCGCGTTGCTGGGGCCGGCGCAGCTGCGCGCGCTGGCCGATCGACTCGGGCTTCGACCGACCAAGCGGCTCGGCCAGAACTTCGTGCACGACGCCAACACGGTGCGCCGTATCGTGGCGGCGGCCAACCTGGTTGCCGACGATGTGGTGCTGGAGATCGGGCCTGGGCTGGGCTCGCTCACTGTGGCCCTGGTCGGCGTGGCCGACCGGGTGCTGGCCATCGAGGTGGATCCGCTGCTCGCCGACGCGTTGCCCGCCACGGTGGCCGACCGCGCCGGAGAGCGCGCCGGCGCGCTACGAATACTGACCGCCGACGCGCTGCGGGTACGGCGCGCGGAGATCGTCGAGGCTGCTGGTGGCTTGGAACCCACGGCGCTGGTCGCGAACCTGCCCTACAATGTCGGTGTTCCCGTACTGCTGCACCTGCTAGCCGAGCTGCCGACCCTGCGTTGTGGGCTGGTGATGGTGCAGGCGGAGGTGGCCGCCCGGCTGGCTGCCCCGCCGGGCACCCGATGCTACGGTGCGCCCAGCGCCAAGGCGGACTGGTTCGCCGAGGTCCGCCGCGTCGGGGCGGTGCCCCGCGCGGTGTTCTGGCCGGTGCCTCAGGTGGACTCCGGCCTGGTCCGCCTGACCAGCCGCCCGTCCCCGGCCCCGGCTCTGTCCACAGTGCCCAGAGAACAGGTCTTCGCGCTGGTTGATGCCGCGTTCGCGCAGCGCCGCAAGACGCTGCGGGCCGCCTTGGCTGGCTGGGCTGGTTCGCCCGCCACCGCCGAGCGGGTGTTACGCGCGGCGGGGGTAAATCCCAGCGCCCGTGGCGAGCAGCTCACGATCAGCGATTTTGCGAGAATCGCCCGTGAGTGGGGATCCTCGCGATAGCTCGCATCGCCACTCACGGGTTGTCCACAGATGCCCGTACCCTGGTGCCGTGCTCGCCGTTGTGCCGCAACCGGTTACCGTGCGCGTTCCGGCCAAGGTCAACCTGCACCTGGCCGTGGGAAGCCTGCGCTGGGACGGCTACCACGAGCTGGTCAGCGTATTCCAGTCGCTGTCGATGGTGGACGAGGTGACCATCGCGGCCACCGACGAGCCTGGCGTGCAGGTGTACGGCGAGGGTGCGGGGACGGTGCCGACCGACTGCGGCAACCTCGCGTGGCGTGCGGTACTCCTGCTCGCCGAGCATGTCGGCCGCCGGCCTGCCGTGCGGGTGGTGCTGCGCAAGACCATTCCGGTGGCTGGCGGGATGGCCGGTGGCAGCGCTGACGCGGCAGGCGCCCTGGTCGCCCTGGCCGGACTGTGGCGCTTGGACATCAGCCGCGAAGAGCTTGCCGGACTGGCCGCTGGGCTGGGCAGCGATGTGCCGTTCGCGTTGTGCGGCGGCACCGCGTTGGGCACCGGGCGTGGTGAGTCCCTGGTGCCGGTGTTGGCCCGGCACACCTTCCACTGGGTGATCGCGCTGGACCACTGCGGCCTGTCCACACCGGAGGTCTACCGGGAGTTGGACCGGCTTCGGGGGCAAGGTTGCCCACCACCGGGCTGTCCGCCGCCGGGCTCGTCGTTACAGCGGCTCGGTGACGTTGAGCCGCTGCTTCAGGCGCTGGCTTCGGGAGATCCCCGCAAGCTCGCATTGTTGCTTGGCAATGACCTGCAGGCCGCTGCGGTGTCATTGCGTCCCGCACTCCGCCGCACCCTGCGCGCGGGAGTCGATGCCGGGGCGCTGGCCGGTATTGTGTCCGGGTCTGGACCGAGTTGCGCGTTCCTGTGCACCGACGCTGACGCTGCGGTCCGGGTTGCCGCCGAGCTGGCCGGTGCCGGTGTGTGCCGTACGGTCCGAGTAGCCAGCGGCCCGGTTCCCGGTGCCCGGATTATGGAGGACTCACGCCCCATGCCACCCCCCGAGCCCTTAGCGCACGCCTGATGGCCAATCTGGTCAACCTGGAGGCGGTCTCGAAGTCCTACGGGATCCGCCCGTTGCTCTCCGGTGTCTCGCTCGGCGTCGACGCGGGCGACCGGATCGGGGTGGTGGGGCTCAACGGCGGCGGCAAGACCACCCTGCTCGAGGTGCTTGCCGGGCTGCGGGAATCGGACACTGGCCGGGTCAGCCGAGCCGGGGGAGTGCGCGTCGCGGTGCTGACCCAGCGCATCGAGCTGCCCGAGCAGGCCACCGTGGGCCACGCGGTGCTGGATCCGCTGGGGGTGAGCGCCGAGCATGAGTGGGCCGCTGACCCCCGGGTTCGTGGGATCCTTGACGGGCTGGGTATCCCGGCGCTGGGGCTGGACCGGCCGGTGGCGGGGCTGTCCGGCGGGGAACGGCGCCGGGTCGCACTGGCCGCGGTTCTGGTACCCGAGCTCGACCTGGTGCTGCTCGATGAGCCGACCAACCATCTCGACGTCGAGGGGGTGGCCTGGCTCGCCGGGCACCTGCGGGCACGGCGGTGCGCGGTGGTGGTGGTGACCCACGACCGGTGGTTCCTGGACACCGTGTGCACCCGTACCTGGGAGGTCACCGACGGCCGGGTGGACGGCTACGACGGTGGCTACGCGGACTGGATCTACGCCCGGGCCGAAAGACTTCGGCTGTCCGCCGCAGCCGAGGACCGGCGGCGCAACCTGGCCCGCAAGGAGCTCGCGTGGCTGCGCCGTGGGCCACCCGCGCGCAGCTCCAAACCTCGCTACCGCATTGAGGCCGCCGAGGCGCTGATCGCCGACGTCCCTGCGCTGCGGGACAACGTCGAGCTGCTCGCCTTCGCCCGGCGCCGGCTGGGTCGCACCGTACTGGAGCTCGAGAACGTCACGGTGACGATCGCCGGCCGCCGGCTGCTGGACGGCCAGACCTGGCGGATCGGCCCGGGTGAGCGCATCGGGCTCGTCGGGGTCAACGGGTCGGGCAAGACGACGTTGCTGCGGCTTCTCTCGGGGGAGCGGGAGCCCGACGCGGGTCGCTGCGTGCAGGGCCAGACGGTGTTCCTGGGGCACCTGCACCAGGAACTGGAGGGTCTGCCCGAGTCGCTGCGGGTGCTGGAGGCGGTGGAGGAGGTCGCGCGCCGGGTCGTGCTGGGCCGCCAGGAGCTGACCGCATCGCAGCTGGCTGAGCGGCTCGGCTTCCCGGCGTCGCGGCAGTGGACGCCGGTGGCGGATCTGTCTGGCGGGGAGCGGCGCCGGCTGCAGCTGACCCGGCTGTTGCTGGCCGAGCCGAACGTGCTGCTGCTCGACGAGCCCACCAACGACCTGGACATCGACACCCTGCAGCAACTAGAGGACCTGCTGGACGGCTGGCCGGGCTCGTTGGTCGTCGTGTCGCACGACCGCTACTTCGTTGACCGGGTCTGTGACACCGTGGTGGCGCTACTCGGCGACGGGCGGATCACGCACCTGCCCGGCGGCATCGAGGAATACCTGGATCGGCGCGGCAGGGCGCCAGCTCTCACGACCCTGTTGGGGCCCTCTTTCGAGGCGCCTACGGAAGCTGCTGAGCAGCGGTCCGCCCGCAAGGAGCTGGCCCGGCTAGAACGTCAGCTGGAGCGGTTGGCGGGCCGGGAATCCGAACTGCAGCGGCAAATCATCCAGCAGGCCGCCAATCCCGCCGCGTTCCGGGAACTCGACGGTGAACTGCGGGTGGTACTCGCTGCGAAGAGTGATCTGGAGACCCGCTGGCTGGAAGTCGCCGACGCCGCCGGTTGATCACCATCGGTGTGCACCCCAGATGGACATCGCGCCGTCCTATCACAACCGTAAGGTGGCCGCTTGTGAGCAGGTTTGTCGATACCCTGGTAGCCCACTGCGCGCCGGACTCACCGATGCGCTCGGATCGCGGTATGATCACCGGTGGACTCACGCAGCCACGCCGCACCACCTGGACGCAGGTGCACGAGAAGGCCCTGCGGGCCGCCGGATGCTTGATGGGCACCGCCACTCCCGGGGTCCAACCCGGTGACGCTGTCGCGGTGCTGGCCGGTGATCCCGCGCTGATCGCTCCTGCGGTGCAGGGTGTCTGGCTGGCCGGTGGCAGCGTGACCATGCTGCACCAACCCACCCACCGCGGCGATCTGGCGAGTTGGGCGGCGGACACCGTCCGGGTACTCAGCATGATCGACGCCAAGCTGGTGCTCCTCGGGCCGCCCTTTGACCAGCTTGCCCCGCTGCTGGATCAGCGCGGGATCGGCTACCTGATGCTCGCTGAGCTTGACGATCCAGCTCTCCGGCCACTCACCGCGCCGGTAGCAGCGGGCGAGGACGACACCGCGCTGCTGCAGCTCACCTCTGGGTCCAGCGCTGAGCCCAAGGCGGTCCGGATCACCCACGGCAACCTCTACGCCAACATCACCGCGATGGCGCAGGCCGGGGCGCTCGACTCGGCCACCGACGTGATGGTGTCTTGGCTGCCGTTGTTCCACGACATGGGGATGGTCGGGTTCCTTACCCTCCCGATGGCGCTGGGCCTGGAGCTGGTGAAGGTGACTCCGGCGGAGTTCATGTCCCGCCCGCTGCTGTGGGCCGAGCTGATCAGCCGGCACCGCGGCACGATCACTGCGGCGCCGAACTTCGGCTACGCCCTGCTGGCTCGACGGTTGGCCAGCACCGACGAGCACTTCGACCTCTCCAGCCTGCGCTTCGCGCTCAACGGCGCCGAGCCCATCGAACCGGCCGCGGTACGCGCCTTCACCGCCGGGGGCGCCCGGTTCGGGTTGCCCGAACACTGCGTCGTGTGTGCCTACGGGATGGCCGAGACCACCCTCGGGGTGTCTTTCGCCCCGTGCGGGGTCGGCATGCAGGTGGACACCGTGGATGCCGACGCACTGGAGACCCGGCGCCAGGCTCTGGTGGCCGGACCCGGCGCAGGCAACGTCCGGGCCTTCCCGCGGTTGGGACCGCCACTGTCCGGGATACAGGTGCGGATCTGCGCCGAGGACGGTGGCCCGCTGGGTGAGCGCGAGGTCGGCCGGATCCAGCTGCGCGGCGAGTCCGTCACCCGCGAGTACCTGACCACGGCGGGACCCCGCCCTACCCAGGATCCCGACGGGTGGTTGGACACCGGCGACGAGGGCTACCTCACCGACGGTGAGGTGGTGGTCTGCGGACGGCGCAAGGACGTCATCATCATGGGCGGGCGCAACATCTACCCCATCGACATCGAGCGCGCCGCAGGGCTGGTCGACGGGGTCCGGCCGGGCAACGTGGCGGCGGTGCGCGTCGACGCCGGCCCGCGGCGGGAGTCGTTCGCGGTGGCCGTCGAGTCCACCCGGGCCGGAGACGCCGAGGCCGAGCACGCCCTGCGCAAGGAGGTCATCTCGCGGGTGGTCGACGCGGTGGGCCTGCGGCCGGGTGCGGTGGTGGTGCTGCCGCCGGCCGCATTGCCCAAGACACCATCGGGCAAGTTGCGCCGCGCTGCGGTCCGGGACCAGATCGCGGAGTACTTGCCCTGACCGGGTTTCCGTAGATCACCCGATAGCCTGCGCCTCCGAGCCTCAGTCCAGCCAAGGAGAGATGACCGGCATGGCTTCACTGCAGACCCTCGAACGTCGGATCCTCGCGCTCGAGGCGCGCCTGGCCGATGTCGAGGGCGGATACGGAGAGACCCTCTACAAGCTGCACCGGGCCAGTGTCAAAGCTGACCTGCGAACGGCGAAGATCCTCCAACACCTCGACATCGACGATGTGTCCGACGAGGAGATCGACACCGCGCTGGACGAGGAGTGAGACCGGAGGGTCGTGCTGTGGACGACCACAAGCGCTACGTTGATGCGCGATTCCTGTCAGGCAGCAGGTAAAGCGTGTACGCGGCGATCGTTGTGCCGTCGGTGACGATACCGCTTCGGATCATATCCTCTAGCTCATCCCGGGAGGACCAGCGCTGGCGCATATCTTGCTCCTCGTGTTCCCTCGAGTGCTGACCGGCCTCAAGTTGGTCGGCCACGAATACGGTGAAAGCTTGGCTGCTCATGCCCTTAGCGGGATAAAGGCGGCCGAGACAGCGGAGGCGCCTCGCTCGGAGTCCTGTCTCCTCGGCCAGTTCCCTCCGGGCGAGTGTCGCTGGGTCCGCATCTTCCCTGTTGGGCAGGGTGCCCTGCGGGAACTCCCACGACCGGTGGGAAACCGGGTACTGTAACGGTACTGCTCAACCAAGTGGAACCCGTCCCGCTCGACCGGAATGATGAGCGCGAAGTCCGGTTTTTCGACATACGAGTAGATGCCCCGAGACCCGTCAGGGCGCTGGATCACATCCTCGCGGAGTTGCATCCACTGGTTGTGGTAGACGATCCGGGAGGAGACCCGCTGGATCGTGAGGTCGCCAGGTTCAGGTTGTGGAATCATACCGGTAGACCAACTCCTGTCGATCGCCACGGTGACCGAGGGGCCGCTTCCCTGGACGGGGCTCGGGACTGGATGCGGTGTCGGGCCGCGGCTGGGTTGCGGTGTGGGCGCGCAGGTACGGCGTGCTGCTCCCCAGTATTCTCCAGCTAATGCCAGAGCCAGAGGGTCCGGCCTTCCCGTACCACCGCATCGGGAGCTGCCCTTGAGGTTCAGGACTCTGTCGCCGCGGCGGATCGTCACGAGTTCCGGTACGAAGTGGACATGCGATGATCGGCTATCGAGGGTTGCGGGTAGGTGCGTGCCTGTCGCTGACGGGCCGCTACTCACGGTGTGGCGGGCAGGCCGCCGCCGGGCTGGAAGCCTGGCGCCGGCTGGACGGGGACACCGAGGTCGTCGTGGAGGACGACGGTAGTGATCCGGCGCGGGTGGAGTCCTGTCTTCGGGCTCTGGCGGGTAGGTGTGAGCTGCTGTTGGGGCCGTACTCGACGCTGCTCATGCGGGTGGCGTCCCGGGTCGCGCCGGATCTTGGGCGTCTGGTGTGGAATCACGGCGGTTCCGGCGACGACGTGGCAGCGGCGGCTGCGGGGCATGTCGTGTCTGTGCTGTCACCGACGAGTCGCTACGCCGAGCCGTTCCTGCGCCACCTCGCGGGACAGTCCCCGCAGGCGTCGTTGTGGCTCGTTCAGGGCCGGGGGAGCTTCGGCCGGCAGGTCATCGCGGGTGCGGCGGGGAGGGCCGAGACGCTCGGGCTGCGTACGGTGTGCGTCGGCCCGGCCGATGAGCTGCCCGCCGGTCACGCTTCGGGGGCATGGGATCTGTTCTGCGCCGGTTCCTTCGAGGAGGACGTCGCGAGAGTCGCTGCCGCCCGAGCGCTTGCCCGGCGGCCGAGGTTGATCTGCGCGGTCGCAGCCGGTGTGCGCGACTTCGGGCGGGAGGTGGCCAGCGCTGACGGCGTCTACGGCATCGCGCAGTGGTTCCCCGGTCGCTGCGCGACCATCGAGTTGGGGCCGCCGGAAGAAGATTTCCACCGGGCATATTCCGTGCTGACCGGTGAGGTGCCTGATTATCCGGCGGTGCAGGCGGCAGCCGCAGCTGTGCTCGCCACACACTGCGCCCGAGCCGCGGGCAGCGTGGCACGGGAGAGCCTGTGGACAATGGCGACCGCGTTGCGGACGACCACGATGTTCGGCGCCTTTAGCATCGATCCGGCCAGCGGCGCACAGCTGGGCCACCAGACGGCACTGGTGCGCTGGACCGCAAACGGCCCGACGGCGGTTTTCCCGCCTCAGCCGTTCGCCAGTGGGGTGATGGGCAGGTCGTCGTAGACGAGCGTTGTGCGATCAGCGGTCGCGACGACTTGCACCAGTTCGATTGACCGGCCCCTGGCGTCTCGCGTTACCCTCTCCACCACGAGGACGGGCTGGCCCGAGACGAGACCGAGCGTCTCCGCTTCGTCGGGAGTCGGCATCCGGGCTGAGACCTCCTCGGTCATGGTCGTGGGCACGATCCCCAACTCGAGGAACGCCGCGTACACGCGGGTTCCGGTGTTGCTCGTCGCCAGGGGAGATCCCTCGACCAGCGTCAGCGGGATCGTGCTCGTGGATACCTGCACCGTCTCGGGTTCGACGTCGCCGAGTCGCATGTGGCGTACTCGAACGACGACCTCGACGCCTTCGGCGATGCCGAGTCGCGACGCGGTACTGGCATCGGCCGGGCGTCGATCCACCCGCACGACGTGCACACCACCGACCAGCCCGCAAGCCCGCGCCGCGGTGTTGAACGGCCCTGGTGGTCCCGCGTGCAGCGTATGGCCGTACTGGCTCAGGGCCAACCGGACAGCGCGGCGGTCGCGGATGTAGGTAGATCCGCCCTTGATCGTGCTGATGAGCCCTTCGGCCCGAAGCACCGCCAGAGCGCTGCGGATGACGTCTCGGCTCGCGGCGTACTGAGTGGCGAGCCGAGCTTCACTGGGCAGCGCCACACCGGATGGTAGTCGGCCACCCAGGATCTCGGCCCGCAACTCGGAGGCGACCTGGGCGTAGCGGTTTCGCCCTGGCTTGTCAGCCACGGCTCACGTGACCCATTAGACCCATGCCCACAGGTTACTTCCACCAGGTCAGCGGCTACAGGCACCCTATGTAGCCATAGATCTATTACTATAGGTATTGAAATATAGCCATAGATTTGTAACCATTGGTTACTGCGGCATTGATGCGGTACCGGCCTGGAGATACCCCGTCCGAGAGAGAGAAGGCCAACCCATGGCTGATGGCGCGACCCCGCGGGCGAGGCGCGCGAACCGTAGGGCGATCGGTGTCACCTGCGCGGTGCACCGGGGCCCGAGGGGCTTCGCGAACCTGGTGCTGGAGAAGCAGGGCAGTGAGATCATCTTCGACCCGCATGTCACCGGTGAGTGTGTGATCATTCTTGATGAGGACGCCGCGAGGGTCGTGTACGACGTTCTCGGGGAGTGGCTCGGATGAGCGGGGTGGACCTCGCTCGGGTGTGGCTCGTCGCCGGGCTCGGCACCGCGCCCGCGCCCACCGACCACCCCGTCGTCCGTGACGACCTGATGCGCATCTGGCGGCCCGGCCCGGACGGCCACTACTTCACCGCCGACGGCTGGCACCACGCCACGTGGGAGGAGTTGCGTGCTCGGCATGACCTGGTGGAGGTGGTGGCTGAGGCCCGGGTGGTTGAGGTGACCCAGTGACCTGGTATTTGAGGTCCAGGAGTGATCACGACACGCACCACGGTGAGCTGGGCGGTGATGGCGCGGTGGTCGCCTTGTGTGGGGTGAGGTTCGCGCCGCTGTCGTTGCCGTTCGGTCGGGTGAGCCTACCCGGGTACCCGCAAGACCGCGATCAGATCTGCCCGGAATGCGACACCCGCCGCAAACGAGGCGCCCGGTGAGCCGCCCGGCGCGGTGGGCGCGGTCCCCACTGGACTACCACGCGCACCTGCTGCTGCCCGAGGGTGACCATCCCAGCGGTGTGCTCAAGGCCCAGTGCGGTGACCTCATGTCGACGAGCGTCACCCAGCACGACCAGCCACTACCAGGCCTGCGCTGTGCGCGTTGCCACCTGATTTTCCTCGCGGGCCTGGATGCCCCGGCCGTGCCTGGCCCGCGCGGCGGGTAGATCCCGGTCGGCCGCCGGTTGCTTTGCTCCCACCGCCACGGCTCCCGGCGGCTGGCCAGCCCCACCACCCATCGATGGAAAGGTGCGGGAGATGACCGCCTCGGCCATCCTGGATATCGCGACCGATCGCTCGGTGTACGGCCGGGCCTTTCTGGTAGCCGCCGTCGAGCCGGGGATGGGTTTTCCCGACACCCTCGACCGCGCTGGTGCAGGCCTGGGCCGCCATCCCCCCGGAGTCTCGGGCGCTGATGGACCTGTTCCTCGACGCTCCCGCAGTGATCGTAGAGGAACTCGGTGCGTCGGTAGCCAGCCGGGTTGGCGTGCGCGCTCACCCGGCGCATCAGGCCGGGCGCTTCGATGTGGCCGCCGCCCGCGCCGTAGACGTGTCAATCACCTAGGGTCACGCGGCGGGTACTTCATCCTAGAGCCGCTGGTTAGGGCCCGACGTGCAGAAAGGATGCCCAGAAGCTGGGGTTTCCGGGAAGTCTCCTGCGCTCCGCCCGTACCGCGTCGTGCAGCGCCCGCGCGCTGCCCGCCGGCCAGAGCCGCCCGCCGTGGGCAAGTTTGCCGTACACCGCCTGGGTGATGCGCGCCGCGGAGCGGTCGTGGACCGACCAGAGGGTGCCGATGACGTAGGGGTAGCCGGCGTATTGCAGCGCTGTGGTCAGGGTGATCGCCTCGTCGGGTACTCGGATCCCGCCGACTGCGGTCTTGCAGGCGGCCAGGAAGGCGAACTCGGCGTGGTCGTGGCGGATGCCAGCGAGGTTGGCCACGGTCAAGGTCTGGTCGTGGAGCACGAGGCCGCCTTGGAACGGGTCGTCCAGATCCTGGGTACCGTGGCAGTCGAAGTTGATCTGCCCCGTGTTTTTCGGACCGTCGGATTGTGTGCTTCTTATGCTGTTTCCTGCGGCCCGAGGTGTCGTGAGAACCTGAGTGTGTTCGGAGCACAACCCACCGGAAGGAAACCACGTGAGCGACGTGACGAACGTGAAACTGGCGGTACAAGATCCTACTGAGACCACCACCGTGGCGAAGGTGATCGAGATCGCACGCGGCCTCGGGGTTGCGCACCTACCCCACGTGGATCGTATGGTGACCGGCCGGGTCTGGCCCGGCGGTCACCGGTGGGTTGGCGAGGTCGGCGAGGGGAAGAACCTCCGCGCTCTTGACGACATGTATGAGTCGATGGTGGACGCGATCAAGGCCGTGGATGCCGAGATCCGCCGGTTACGAGATGCTGCGGTCAATGTGCTGATGAACGGCGGTGTGGACGCCGCGCAGCTAGCTACCACCCGTGAACAATGGCAGTTCCCGGTCATCAAGGTCTTCGCCGACAGCGGACAGCAAGAGGCGTGGCTACTGCAGCTGCCAGCCTGAAAGAATTGATCAACAATCATTCTCAGTGCAGCTGGTTTTGGGTGGCGGCCAGGCCTTGGGTGAGGAGTTGCTCGACGGCGTCGGCGCAGCGGTCCACCAGCAGGTCCAGCTCGCGGCGCTGCTCGGCGGAGAAGTCGCGCAGCACGAAGTCAGCCGGATCCATCCGGCCGGGCGGGCGGCCGATACCGAAGCGCACCCGCAGGTAGTCCCTGCTGCCCAGGCACGCTGAGACCGAGCGCAGGCCGTTGTGCCCACCCTCGCCACCGCCGCGCTTGAGCCTGAGCACGCCGTGGTCGAGGTCCAGGTCGTCGTGCACGACCACCACGTCGGTCGGCGGGATCGTGAAGTACCGAGCTGTCCCGGCGACCGCCGGTCCGGAGACGTTCATGAACGAGCGTGGACGGGCCAGCACCACCCGCCGCCCGGCCAGCCGGGTGTCCAGGATGTCAGCGCCGGCCTTGTGCGAGGTGAGTCGTCCACCTGCCCGGCGGGCCAGTTCATCAACCACCATGAACCCGACGTTGTGCCGGTTGCCGGCGTAGCCGGGACCCGGGTTGCCCAGACCCACCACGAGCGCGATCTCACCGGCGACCCAGTCGGTACTGCCCTGCGCGGTCACGGTGTCATCGAAGGCCCGTCTCGGGCCTACTCGTCGGCTGATCCGGACATAGCGGCAGCCGATGCCGTCTCATCCCCGCTCTCGGCTCCCAGGTCCCCGGCGGTCGATGCGACGATATTGATCACGAGGTACTCCGGGTCGGTCCGCAGCTCCACGCCCGGCGGCAGCGGCACCTCGCCGGCCAGCACCTGGGTGCCCACCTCGGCGTCTTGGACGGAGATCTCGATCTCGTCGGGGATCGCCATCGCGTCCGCCTCGACCTGGAGGGTTCCCAGCTCCTGGGTGACCAGTGTGTCCGGGGCGGGGTTGCCGGTGATGACGATGTGCACGTCCACCACGACCTTCTCGCCGTGCCGAACGATCAGCAGATCGACGTGCTCGATGTACCGGCGGATCGGATGCACGGTGACGGTCTTGGTCAGCGCGAGTTGTGGCTGGCCGTCCAGGTCGAGGCTGAGCACGGCGTTGCTGCCCTGCTCGCGCACCACCCTGGCGAACTCCAACGCGGGCAGCGCCACATGCAGCGGGTCGCTGCCGTGCCCGTAAAGCACTGCGGGGATCTTGCCAGCGCGTCGGGTACGGCGGGCGGCGCCCTTGCCGAACTCGGTGCGCGGCTCGGCGGCCAGACGGACCTCGGACACGGCGGACTCCTTAGCAGGCTTCAACGACGGTGGCGGCGAAGTATAACGGGTCAGGCGTTGCCGTCGAACAGGCTGGTCACCGAGCCGTCCTCGAAGACCTCACGGATTGCGCGGGCCAGCAACGGAGCGATCGACAACACTGTCATTCCGGCACAGCGCTTCTCGTCCGCGATGGGCAGCGTGTTGGTGAGGATGATCTCGCGGGCGCCGCAGTTGGACAGCCGCTCGGTAGCGGGGCCGGACAACACCCCGTGGGTGGCGGCCACGACGACGTCGGTGGCGCCGGCCTCGAGCAGTGCCCGCGCGGCACTGGCCACCGTGCCACCGGTGTCGATCATGTCGTCGATCACCACGCAGAGCCGGCCGTGGATGTCACCGACCACTCGGTTGGCGACTGCCTGGTTGGGCCTGTCGGGGTCGCGGGTCTTGTGGATGAACGCCAGCGGCGTACCGCCGAGGGCCTCGGCCCAGCGCTCGGCCAGCCGCACCCGGCCGGAGTCCGGCGACACCACGGCCAGCTCACGTCCGGCGTAGGTGTTCTTGAGGTGGCTGGCGAGCAGCGGCAGCGCGAACAGGTGGTCCACCGGCCCGTCGAAGAAGCCCTGGATCTGTGACGTGTGCAGGTCCACCGTCATGATCCGGTCTGCGCCGGCGACCTTGAGCAGGTCCGCGATGAGCCGGGCGGAGATGGGCTCGCGCCCTCGGTGCTTCTTGTCCTGGCGGCTGTAGCCCCAGAACGGCATCACGGCGGTGATTCGCTTGGCTGACGCGCGCTTGAGCGCGTCTACCATGATCAGATGCTCCATGATGGCATCGTTGATCGGGGCGGTGTGGGCTTGCACGACGAAGGCATCGCAACCGCGTACTGACTCCTCGAACCGGACGAAGATCTCACCGTTGGCGAAGGAGTAGGCCGACTGTGGGGTGATGGCGACGTCGAGGTGCTTGGCCACTTCCTCGGCCAGCTCGGGGTGGTAGCGCCCGGAGAGCAGCATCAGGCTTTTCTTCGGGGTCGCCGACATGGTGGATAGGCTCATGTTCGCTCCTGCCGCGTCTGGTCACCGTCGGTCTGCTGGGCCCGCTTCGCCGCGTCCGCCGCCGGGGTTCCCGGGCGCTGCCGGCTCACCCAGCCCTCGACATTGCGCTGGCGGCCGCGGGCCACCGCTAACGCCCCTGGCGGCACGTCTTGGGTGATGACTGAGCCGGCTGCGGTGTAGGCACCGTCGCCGATGGTGACCGGAGCGATGAACATGTTGTCCGCGCCGGTCCGGGCGTGGGCGCCCACCGTGGTGCGATGCTTGGCCACCCCGTCGTAGTTGACGAACACGGTGGCCGCGCCGATGTTGCTGTCCGCGCCGATCGTCGCGTCTCCAACGTAGCTCAGGTGCGGCACTTTCGCGCCTGGCCCCAACTGCGCGTTCTTGGTCTCCACGAAGGTGCCGACCTTGGCCCGCTCGCCGACCTGGCTGCCCGGCCGTAGATAGGCGAACGGGCCGATCTGTGCTCCATCGGCCACTACCGCACCATCGGCATGGGCACGCACCACGGTGGCCCCCGTGCCGATGGTGCAGCCCGACAGGGTCGAATCGGGCCCGATCGCCGCACCCGGACCCACCACAGTGCCCGCGTGCAGCTGCACACCGGGATACAGCACCACGTCGGGGGCGAGCTGGACGTCGGCGTCCAGCCACACCGAGGCTGGGTCCACGACGGTGACCCCGGCTCGCATCCAGTGTTCCAGCAGCCGTCGGTTCAGTTCCGCACCTACTGCGGCCAGCTGCACGCGGTCGTTCACCCCGGCCACCGACCACGGGTCCGTGCACCGGTGCGCACCGACCGGCAGCCCGCCGGCGCGGACCACGCCCAGCACGTCGGTGAGGTACAGCTCGCCCTGGCTATTGGTGTGACTGGTGTGACTGGTGTGACTGGTGTGACTGGTGTGACCGGTGTGACCATGGGAGCTGCCCAGTTGGCCCAGCGCATCGCGCAGCACCCCGGCGTCGAAGGCGAACACCCCTGAGTTGACCTCGTGGATGGCGCGCTGCGCCGCAGTGGCGTCCCGATGCTCGACGATGCCGGTGACCGCGCCCGAGCGCTCCCGCAGCACCCGCCCGTAGCCGGTCGGGTCGTCGAGCACTGTGGCCAGCACGGTCACCGCGTGCCCGGCGCGGTGGTGCTCGGCGATCAGCCCGGCCAGCGTGCCGGTGTCCAGCAGCGGCACGTCACCACAGCTGACCAGCACAGTCCCGGATAGCCCAGCCGGCAGGGCGCCCAACGCGGCGCGGACCGCATCACCGGTGCCGTGCTGCTGGGCCTGTACAGCGGCGCGCACCTCGCGTCCCAGCGCGGCTGCGACCGTGCGCAGGTGGGCGTCCACCGCGTCCCGGCCGTGGCCGATGACCACGACCAGGTGCTCAGGGGCCAGCCCAGCGGCAGCCCGCACCACGTGTTCTACCAGGGGCCGGCCGGCCAGCGGGTGCAGCACCTTGGGCGTCGCCGAGTGCATCCGGGTGCCTTCACCAGCGGCCAGCACGATCGCCGTCGTGAGGTTCCCGCCTGGGTGCATTCGGCTGTCCTTCCCAGCAGCGCTCCGCCGCCAGGATTCGAACCTGGACCATCGGAACCAAAATCCGAGGTGCTGCCTTTACACTACGGCGGACGAGCGGGTCACGGACCCGCGTGCACATCGTGGCACGGCCGCTGCGCTCGCCTCGGCCCAGCCCTCCCAGCGTTCGTGCTCATTCCCCATTCAGACGCCTGCATACGTCTGCAGAGCCCAGCCGCAGAGCCGGCGCCTGGCGTCGACACGCTCGACACGCCGACCGGTAGCGCGGCGTGTCGTGACGGGCATCGGGTAGATAACCTACGGTTGCGCTAGTTATGCCATGAGCGCCACCTGGGGTTGCGCCCCGGGTGCGAGCATGATGGCACCGTGGCGTGGCGGTCGCCCGCGCCTGCCGACACGAGGAGCACCGGCCGATGACGCTGACCGCCGACGCCGACCAGCAGCGCACGGATCCCGAGCCGGTTTTCTCGGGGCGGCGGACGTGGGGGCCGCACATTTTGGTGTACATCTTCGTGCTCGCCCCCATGCTGGCCCTGGTGGTCGCGGTGCCGGTCGCCTGGGGGTGGGGGCTGGGCTGGACGGACATCGTGTTGTTCGCGGTCACGTACTTCGTCAGCCTGCTGGGGGTGACCGTCGGATACCACCGTCACTTCACCCATGGCTCGTTCAAGGCCAAGCGGTGGTTGCGGGTGAGCCTGGCGGTGTTGGGCAGCACCGCCATGCAGGGCCCGCTGCTGCATTGGGTGGCCGACCACCGGCGCCATCATGCGTTCTCCGACAAGGAGGGTGACCCGCATTCGCCGTGGCTGTTCGGCACCTCCCCCATCGCGGTGGCCAGGGGCTTCTGGCATGCCCATATGGGCTGGCTGTTCAACCGGGACCTGTCCAATCCGCGCCGGTTCGTCCCAGACCTGCTAGCCGACCCGACGATGGTGCGGGTCAGCAAGTTGTTCTGGCTGTGGACCGGAATCTGGCTCGTGCTGCCGGGGATCGTCGGCGGGTTGGTGGCCTGGTCCTGGTGGGCCGTGCTGACCGGGCTGTTCTGGGCTGGGCTGGTCAGGGTCTCATTCCTGCATCATGTCACCTGGGCGGTGAACTCGGTCTGCCACATGATCGGTAACCGACCGTTCGCCTCGCGCGACAAGGCCGCGAACTTCTGGCCGATGGCGATCCTGTCCGCTGGGGAGTCATGGCACAACCTGCACCATGCCGATCCGACATCGGCTCGGCATGGCGTGCTCCGCGGGCAGATCGACATCTCGGCCCGGGTGATCTGGCTGTTCGAGAAGCTCGGTTGGGCGTGGAATGTGCGCTGGCCGACGCCGCAGCGGCTGGCCAAGATCGCGGCTAGGATCTGAGTCACTACCTGCATCCGGTCCGGCGCAGCGCCGGGCACTTCACTGCGTCATTTATGGTGACTGTGCGCATCCAAGCGCATCCAAACACAGTGGGAACCTGGTTACTCCATTCGGGTGAACATCTCGGGGGTTGCCCGCGTCGGGTAACGACTGGCAGTGGGTGGTAGATATACGCACTGTGGGGAGGGGTGAACCCCGGGGCGAACCCACTGTACGAGAGGGTGAGTGCGGCTCGCGAGGGACCCGGCGGGCACTAGGCGCGCTCGCTTTCGTGTGCGTTCCTGAACATTCAGTTGTCGGCAGACATCTCGAGTTACGGCAGGGGGCCCGTCTCGATGAAGTTCGTTGCAGATACCACCCAACCGGCACCAACCTTAGCTGATCACGAATCGGGAGGTTTCGTGGCGTTCAATCCCGATGTTCGCGTGGCTGTGGTGGGCTATGGCTACTGGGGCTCCAAGCACATGCGGGTGCTCAGCAGCATGCCGGGCGTGCAGGTGACCATCGTCGATGAGGATCCCGAGCGGATCGCGGAGGCGAGGCAAAGCTACCCATCGGCGGAATCGGCGCTCCACCTCGACGACGTGTTGAGCCGGGTGGACGCGGTGGTCGTCGCGACCCCGCCGAGCACGCACGCTGCGGTCGCGCTGCAAGCACTGCGCCATGGGCGGCACGCCCTGGTGGAGAAACCGCTGGCCACGACGGTCGAGGATGCGCAGGAGATGGTCGACGCAGCGGCGGCCAGCGGCGTGCACCTGATGGCAGGACATACCTTCGAGTACAACGCGGCCGTGTGGAAGCTGAAGGAGATCATCGATTCCGGCGAGCTTGGTAGGATTCTCTACATCGACGCCGCTCGGCTGAGCCTGGGCAAGTACCAGCGCGACTGCAACGTCATCTGGGACCTCGCGCCGCACGATATCTCGATCGCGTCGTTCTTGCTCGACGAGGTTCCCAGGACTACCTGGGTATGGGCCAAACGGAATGTTGGAAACCGCCACGCCGACGTGGCTTACCTGCGACTGGATTTTGAGCGGGCGGCCACTCATGCATTCGTGCACGTGAGCTGGTTGGATCCGTGTAAGGTCCGGCGGGTTACCGTTGTAGGGGAACGCAAAATGGCTGTCTACAACGATATGTCGGACAATGAGCGTATCCGAGTGTACGACATCGGTGTCGACCCGACCGATTCCGGCGACCATGGTGAGTCGCACGCCATGCCGGTTTCCTATCGAACCGGAGACATCGTCTCGCCATATATTCAGTTCGGTGAGCCGCTTTTGATTCAGGATAGCCACTTCATTGACTGCATTCGTACCGGAGCCAAGCCGAACACGCCCGGCGAGCGCGGGCTGGACATCGTCCGGGTCCTCGCCGCCACCGACGTTGCGGAGGCTACTGGGCGCCCAGCCTTCGTCGCTGGCAGCACCAACCCGGCCAAGGCGGGCCTCGTGCGGGGGGTTGCCTCATGACCGGTGGCGGCAGCATCCCTTCCGGTGTTCCTTCTCGCGTCCCCTTTTTGGACCTCCACGGCGTCAACAACGGGCTGCGCGAGGAGTTCGACCTCGCCTGGAAGACCGTGCTCAACCACGGTCACTTCATCGGCGGCCCTGAGGTCGAGTGCTTTGAGCGTGAGTTTGCGACCTACTGTGGAACCAAGGCCTGCATCGGGGTGGCCAACGGAACCGATGCCCTGGAACTCATCCTCAGCGGCCTGGGAATCGGGCGTGGCGATGAGGTCATCGTCCCCACGAATACGTTCATCGCGACGGCCGAGGCGGTCTGCGCGACCGGTGCGCGGCCTCGGTTCGTCGATGTGTGTCCCGACACCCTGCTGATCGATCCAGCCGCGACGGTTGCTGCGATCAACAGCTCGACAGCCGCGATCATTGCTGTGCACTTGTATGGCCAGATGGTGGACCCCGAGCCGATCTCGGCGATCGCTGCGGCGCACGGGCTCGCCCTCATTGAGGACGCCGCGCAGGCCCACGGCGCCCGGCACCAGGGCAGGCGCGCGGGCAGTGTGGGTATCGCCGCTGGATTCAGCTTCTATCCTGGCAAGAATCTCGGCGCCCTGGGCGATGGCGGCGCGGTGGTCACCAGTGATCTCGCCTTGGCCGACCGAATCCGCAGCATCGCCAATCACGGCCGGTCTGCGGCCGATCGTTACCTGCACGATCTGGCCGGGCGAAATAGCAGGCTCGACACCCTGCAGGCGGCGTTGCTGTCAACCAAGCTGCCGTGGCTGGATGCCGGCAATGCCCGGCGCGCGGCGGCGATGGCGGCCTACCGCGAGATGCTGCCGCAGCGCTGCATGCCGGTATCGGTGCAACCTGGCGCCGAACCGGTGTACCATCTGGCGATCATTCAGGTGGACGACCGACGTGAAGTCAGTGACGCGCTCACCAAAGCCGGTATCGGGTGGGGTGTGCACTATCCGATCCCCTGCCATCAGCAGCCGGCCTTGGCCATGCCCCACGAGCCGGCGCTGGTGGCCCAGGGGTTGCCAGTAGCAGAGCGCGCTGCCGGCCGGATCCTGTCCCTTCCCATGTCCCCCACCCTGACCATCGAGCAGGTTGCGCGGGTCTGTGATGTGCTCGGAGGTGCGCTGTGACGAACGTTCCCCATGTCTTCCAATACGGGGCTAGCGAGTCGAATGGACGCTCACTAGCCCACGAAGAACAACTGCAGCGGTCCCTGGGGACCGGCGAGGTACCGCCGCAGCGTTCGGCGGGTCAGCTCGAAAGTCCCACCGAAGACCCTACCGAAGACCCTGGTGGCGGCTGGCTGACAACGCGCTTGGCGCTGCTGACGTTGACGATCATCCTGCTGGGCACGGCCGCCGGGCTCTTCGGCGCACTGGTTTTGCCGAAAACTTACGGCGCCCGGGCGGAGATCCTCTACACCATCAGCCAGAACCAGCAGGGCGGCGACCCTCTTCGGCAGGATCGTCAGCTTAGCAACCAGCTGGTGTTTCTGAAGAGCCGTAACGTGCTCGAGCCGGTCGCGCAGAAGCAGGGCCGGCAGTTCAAGGACCTCGACAAGGAGGTCAGCGTGTCGGTTCTGGATAACAGCGAGGTCATCCAGGTTGAGGCCGACGGTCCCACCAAGCTGGCCGCGATGCAGACGCTGCAGGCCGTCATGGACGGGTATCTGACGCTCATTCGCCAACCCAGCGGAGCGACCCTGAACCTCGACACCCAGCTTGCTGACGCCCATGCGAATACCACTCAGATTCAAACTCGGATACAGCAACTCACCACTGCGGTGGTGGCCGGAACCGCGACCCAGGCTTCGCTCAACGACGCTCGAGTGCAGCTCACCACATCGTTGGACCGCGAGAAGGCGATCCAGGCCAAGATTGATGAGCGTAAACTCGACGGTGAAGCCGGGCCGGATGCCCAGTTGTTGACGCCGCCTTACTCGTTGCCCGATCCGGTGTTTCCGCAGCCGTTGATCGCGGCCGGCACCGGTGTGTTGGTTGGTGTGATCGTGGCGGGTGTAATGGTGACGATGAGCGCGCGGCGCCGGACGGGGCTGTGAGGGCCCGGCTGTGGCCGCCTCAACGGTGATGGCGTTGGAGGAGAAGCAACACCCCGTTGCCACGGCGCGGAACTCGGCCACCGTTGCGGGTTGGACGCTGGTGAGCAGGGTCACGGGGCTGTTGCGGGTGGTGGTGATCGGGGCGGTGCTGGGGCCGACCTATTTCGCTAATGCCTTCCAGGCCGGCTATGTCGTCCCGAACCTGGTGTTCACGTTGATCGCTGGGCCAGTGTTGGCGATGGTGCTGGTGCCCGGTGTGGTCCGCGCCATCGGTGCCGGCGACGTGGCGCGGGCCCGGGAGGTGCTCGCAGGGGTGACCGGGTGGCTGCTTGCCGTCTCGGCTTCGGTGGTGGTGTTGTTGGTGGTCGTCTCGCCGGTGGTGGCTTGGACGCTGACCTTTGGGATCCCGGATCCCGCTGCCCGGGCGTGGGGCTTGTGGCTGTCCGTGCTGCTGGTCCTGCTCGTCGCACCCCAGGTCCTGCTGTATGCCCTGCTGCATCTGGGTATGGCGGCTCAGCAGGCTCGCGGGCGCTTCGCGCTGGCGGCGGGCGCTCCTGCGGTGGAGAACGTGATCCTGATCCTGACGGTGGTGCTGGCCGGCTGGTATTACGGGGCGGGCCTGGATGTGCGGCAGGTGCCGGTCGATCTGGTGGTCGTGCTGGGGGTGGGCAGCACGGTGGCTGTGGCGCTGCATGCGGCGTTGCAGTTGTTTGGCACCGCGCGGGCGGGTTTGCTGGCGTGGCCGTCGAGGCGCTGGCGGTATGACGCCGAGGTCCGCGCGGTCACCCGCAGGCTGGTGTCCTCTGTTGGCGTGGCGGCTTGGCCGGCGGCGGCGATGTATGTGCTGCTCGCGCTGGCTGGCTCGGTGCCCGGTGGTGTCTTCGTCGTGCAGTTGTCCTATTCGGTGTTTTATTCGCTGTCCTACGTCAGTGCTCGGGCGGTGTCGATGGCTGCGTTGCCTGGGTTGGCGTACGCCGCTCATCGTGCGGACGGCGCGACGTTTGGTTCGCAGTGGCGCCAGGGGTTGTCCTATGCTGTCATCGCCAGCCTGCCGCTGCTGGTGTTGCTCGCGGTGAACTCTGGGCCCACAGCGGACATTCTGGCCAACGGTGAGTTGCGGCACGCGGCCTTGATCGGGCCACTGGCCACCTGCCTGGGGGTGGTGGCCGTGGCCCAGTTGGTCGGCGGGGTGCATGACATTGGTCGCCAGGCGCTGTTCGCGCGGCTGGAGGACCGCATTCCGCGCCGGGCCAGCGAAGTCGCTTTTGGTGTGGTACTCCTCGCTGCGGTCGTGGCCCTGCTACTGCCCGCTGACGGGTCCCGCGTGGTCTGGCTGGTGGTGGCCATCCTGGCCAGTGAGCTTGCCGCTGCGGGGACGGTGTTGGTCCGGCTGCGCTGGGCGATCCGGCCTGAGCGCTTCTTCGAAGCACGAGGTTTGGTTGCTGCCCTGGTAGCCACGCTCGCAATGGTGCCGGTGGCCGCCGCGATGTGGTGGGTTCAGCGGGTCAACGGCGGTGACCAGCTTGCCAACCTCACCCTTCTCTCCCTGAGCGGTCTCGTCGCGCTCGGGGTTTACGTCCTGGTGCTCCGAGTCGCGGTGCGACGGATACGGATAGGTGGTGGGTTATGACTCGAACCGAGAGCCCGCCAACCCCTGCGGTCAACCGCTGGCTGGGGTTGGGAGCCGCCGGCTGCGCCCTGGTGGGCGGGGTCCTCGCGGTGGCGGCCGGGCCGCTGCTCGCCCTCAGCGTCATCGGGGTGCTGGTTCTGGTCGGGCTGTTCGCCGCAGCGGCCTACCGGCCGGTCTTCGCGACGTACGCCTATCTGGGCACCCTGCCCCTCATCGCCGGTATCGAACGCGGCAACCTGATCCCGCTGGTGCGCCCCAACGAGGCGCTGCTGGTCATCTTGCTGGCCGGGGCGCTGGTCGGCGGTTATCTCCGATCGTGCCGAGGCGACCGGGTGGCCCTACAGCTGCATCAGCTCGATATCCCGGTTGGGGTCTTCCTGCTGATGTCGACGGCGTGGCCACTGCTGTCCATGATGGTGCGCGGGCAGCAGCCAGCGACCTCCGATCTGGCCGCCGTGCTGCCAGTTTGCAAGCTCATCGCCATCTACCTGCTAGTGCGCTTCAGCGTCACCACCGAGGCCCAGCTGGTGCGGTGTTTCCGGCTGATCATCTGGCCGGGGGCCGTGGTCGCGGTGATCGCGATCCTGCAGACCTTCCACGTCGGCCCGGTCGTCTCGATGCTGCAGGCCGTCTGGACACCTGACAGCAACGCGGCGGCACTCGCCGAGCGGGGTACCACGACGCTCGGCTCCCCGATCGCCACTGGCGACTACATCATTATCTGCTTGACCTTGGTGATCTGCTGCGGGGCCCGGGGGCTGCTGGATCGCCGGGAGCGGCTGGCGGTGGGACTCCTGCTCGGGGCGGGTGTGCTCGCCACCGGCCAGTTCTCCACCTGGATCTCTGCGGTCGTGGCGGCAGCGCTCATCCTGTGGCGCTTTGGCACCGTGCGCCGCAACTCGATCCGGTTGCTGTGGCTGGTTCCGGTCGCGCTCGCGGTTGGCGCGCCAGCGCTGATCGGCCGATTGCAGGGGTTCGGTGACTACGGCGTGCCACGCAGCTGGATTGGCCGCTGGAACAACCTGTCCAGCTTCTACCTACCACGGTTTGGCTTCATCAACGTCCTGCTGGGGGTGTCGCCCAACTCGGTGCTGTCGGCACCCGAGAGATGGCGCGAGGTCATCTATCTGGAGAGCGGCTACCTGGAGTTGCTCTGGGTCGGCGGGCTCCCGCTGCTCGCCGCTTTCATCTGGCTGTCGGTCGCGGTGCTGCGCAGAACCAGCAAGCTCATGGTCCAGTCGTACATCGCGCAGTCGCACGGCCAGCCAGAGGGCCAGCCGGCCGCAGCAGCGGCCTCAGCGCTGTGGGTGTGCTGGTGGTTCGTGCTCATCCTCACCGTTCTCGATCCGCATCTGACGCTACGAGGCACCGGGGATGTGCTTTTCATGCTGATGGGAATCACCACGGGGAGGCTCAGTGTCCAGCGGCGTTGAACAAGCACGCTTGCCCGCTCGATGGGAACCAGTTGCTCGGCGTGCCGTCGATCTGCTGGTGGTGATGATCGCGTTACTGATGCTCGCGATCCCGATGCTGCTCATCGCGATGACGATCAGGCTGGGGTCCCCAGGCCCGGCGTTGTATCGCCAGCAGCGGCTGGGCCGAGGCGGCCGACCGTTCACGATGTACAAGTTCCGCACCATGCGGACCGGCTGCTCCGACGCACAGCACCGCGCGCTCATCGCTCGCGAGTTGCGGGGTGAGGACACCTCGGTCGACGGCAGCTGGAAGATCGACAGTGATCCGCGGGTGACCCGGATCGGCTCGATCCTGCGGCGCGCCAGCGTTGACGAGCTTCCCCAGCTACTCAACGTGCTGTGGGGGCAGATGTCGTTGGTCGGGCCCCGCCCCTGCCTGGGCTGGGAGGCAGAGATGTTCCCGGCCAAATTCGCTGAGCGCTTCGACGTCCCGCCCGGCCTGACCGGGCTCTGGCAGGTCAGTGGGCGTAGCACGATGGGCACGCTAGAGATGTTGGAACTCGATCTAGCCTATGTGCGTAGCTGGAGTTTCTGGACGGATCTCGCCATCCTGCTGCGAACTGTCCCGGCACTGCTACGGGGGCACGGCGCACGCTAAGCAAAGATCGTTTTCTGGCAGCTGGGGGGAGCAGCCTCGATGGCCGTCGACATGAAGTCTCACACAATCCCACGGCTATCACGCCGACGCCGGGCGGTCGTGCTTACGGTCCATATCGTGATGTCGGTCGGGTGGCTGGGGCTCGACGGCGCGCTGGTGGCGCTAGAGGTGACCAGCCTGTCCACCGTCCACCCGGCAGTGCGGACTGGGATTGCCACCGCGACGGCCGTGATCGCCTACTGGGTGCTCGTGCCGGTGGTGTTCTTCTCGTTAGTCAGCGGGCTGGTGCTGGCGTTATCTACCCGCTGGGGCCTGGTTCGGCACTGGTGGGTGCTCGCCAAGTGCGGGATCGCCGCCGTGCTGACCGCCGCTGGGCTGCTGTTCCTGGTGCATGCGCTGCCGCGGATCCTCGCCGGGGGCGGTAATCCAGCCGGGATGCCGACGTTGATCGCGAGGTCGGGCGCGCTGGTCTTGCTGCTCGCCGCGACGGGACTCTCGGTGGTCAAGCCGTGGGGCAAGACACCGCACGGTCGCAAGGAACACAAGCCGCCAACTATCCCAGTTCAGCAGAAGTAGCGATACAGCAGCGTTCCGGCCTGCCTGGTCACCTCATCGGGCACCGAATCGTCGGTGAGCAGCTGGGTGAGCTCGCCGAGCATCGCACTGGCCTGGGAGTTGCTGCGCGCGTGCTCTCCGCCGGCGCGCAGGGTCACAATCTGTCGCTCCTCGGTAGCCCACTTGCGTTTGTACGCGATCAAGCCTGGCTGATCAAGGTCGCTGAGTCCCCAGTCAACCAGCCGGGCTCCTCGCTGGACACCCCACCGTATCCCGGCCCAGAAGATCGCGTCGTTGGGGCGAAGAGCCAGGTGATCGTGGCGCGAGGCCCCGAACTTGTAATACAGTGCGTCGCCCCAGGTGAGAAAGACCGCGCCGGCGATCAGCTCGTCGCCGACGCGGGCGAGCATCGTCACGATCGCATCGTCGCGGGCGAAAGCGTCCCAGATGTGGTCGAACAGCTCGATGGGCTGGGCGAGCAGCCGGTACTTGCGCTTTCGTAGCGAGACGTGCAACCCGTGGAACCGGTGCACGGCGTCCCGGCCGGTGTGCGCCTCGACCCGGACCCCTTCGCGTTCGGAGATCGCAATGTTGCGCCGAGCGTGCTGGGAAAGCCGCTGCCGGATCTCCTCGACGCTGCCGTTCAGCGGAGTACCGTGCCACGCCGCTGCGGCGACCCGATCCCAGCGGGGGTCCTCGACGGGCACGGCGCCATCAAAGCAGCGCAATGTCAGCGGAGCAGCGGCGGTGATGACCCCGTCCACGAGAGTTCTCCAGTCGAGCTGGTCATCGGTCAGCGGTTCTGCCCGGTCCGAGAAGGGCAGGCTGGACAACCTGTCGCCGCGAATGTCGCTGATCGGCACCCAGGCCAGCCCCGCGCGTGGTTGCCCATCGCAGTCGAGCCGGATAGCGCTGGCGGGGGTGAAGCCGTAGGTGGCGCATACCGCGTCGATCCACGGCGGCGAGGTGAACACGCTGCCGTGTGGGCCCCGGGCAAGCAGCCGCCAGCGAGGGTCACTGCGCGGATCGGTCAGCACGGTTTCCGGCGGCATCGCGGGCGCGTTCACGGACAGTACGGTACCCGCTACTCTAGCGACATGACCACGCTGTTTGTCGCCACGACAGGTGGGCACCTCACCCAGCTCGACAGCCTGGCGAGGCGCATCCCCCCCAACGGTGCCTCCAACGATGACGGTGCCCCCAATGATGACCCCAACGACGATGCTGTGTGGGTAACCCATGAGAATGAGCAGAGCCGGTCGATGCTGGCGAATAGGGACGTGGAGTTCGTGCCCTACGTCGGGGTGCGCAACGTGCCTGATGTGCTTCGCTGCATCCGCTATGCGCGCCGGTTGATGCAGCGCCGGAAGCTGACCCGAGCGGTGTCGACGGGGTCGGGGATCGCGTTGGGATACTTGCCGTATCTGGCCGCGCGGGGAGTGCAGTGTCATTACATCGAGAGCGCGACGCGGGTGAGTGGACCGTCGCTGACCGGGCGGGTCCTGCAGTGGGTCCCTGGGGTCCGCACCTACACCCAGTACCCGAGCTGGGCGAACCAGCGGTGGGGCTACGCCGGCAGTGTGTTCGACGGTTATGAGTCCGTTGCTGTGCCGCGCAAGCTCGATGAGGTGGTTCGGGTGGTGGTCACGGTGGGGGCGGCGACTCAGTACCCGTTCCGCCGGCTGTTCGACCACCTGGTGCCGCTGCTGGCACCCGAAGGTGCACTCGCGGAGGTGACCGGGCTGCCGGTGGAGGTGCTGTGGCAGACCGGGGACACCCCGGTGGATGGCCTGCCTATCCGGGCTACGCCGGTGCTGCCTGCGGCCGAGTTGGGCGCCGCGCTGGGCAGGGCGGACATCGTCATCAGCCATGCTGGCACCGGGTCCGCGCTGGTCACCTTGAACGCCGGGCGGTACCCGATTCTGGCTACCCGGGACAGCGCGCGGGGCGAACAGGTCGATGACCACCAGCACGAGCTCGCCACCGAACTGGCCCGGCGAGGCCTGGCCAGCCACCGCGACGCGCAGTCCATCACCATCGACGACATGCTGGCGAGCCTGGATATCTCGGTGCGACGCACCGCGTCACCCCCACCGTTTGAATTGCGCCACTAGCGCCCCCACCTCACGGTGCGCGAAGCGCCTTGAGAGTGTGAGCCAGACTTTCAGGCAGTGGGGTGGGCAGCTCCCTGGCAGTCGCGGCGGCCAGATTGGCCGCCGCGATGTCGCCATGTCCAGACCCCGCATCCGGCGAAACTGGCGGGCGTAACGCTCAGCGGTAGCAGTAGGAGTCTGAGGAGGCATCTCCGCCTTGCAGCCGCACCTGGTGCACCCGCAAGCCCCGGAAGTCCTTGCCATGCGGGAAGAACCCCTTGTCGACGGTCAGGCCACCGGTGGGGTCGGCGTCAATCTTGACCATCCAGGCGCCGACGCCGTCGGGGTAGAACTGGTCGTCCCAGGCACCGTAGAGTGAATTGGTGAGGTAGACCCGCCGGCCATCCCTGCTGACCTCGACCATCTGCGGGCCGCCGGCCAGTGGCTGGTCGGGTTCGGCCGGATGGGGCGCGCGACCGAGGATGCCGCCCAACCGCACCAAGCCGGTCTCGCGCGGGTTCGCCGGGTCGGACACGTCGTACTGCTTGAGTTCACCAGTGCCCCAGCACGACACATACAGCTGTCGGTCGTCGACTGACAGGTTGATGTCGGTGACCAGTGGAGGTACCGCCCCGAAGGGCTTCAGTGCTGGCGGCAGTATTTCGGCGGCAGTGGGCTCGGCGGGAATGGCGATTACCTTGTCGGCGGCCCACCGGTTCCCGTCGCGGTGCCAGCGCCACACCGAGGCGGACAGATCTTGGGTGGACACGACGACACCGACGAACCCCCAGGTCGCCTCCGGATCGTGCGCCGGGCGCAGCTCGAGCACCATCTGGTGGTGTGCGCCTAGGTCGACCTGCTGGAGGTGCTTGCCGGCGGCCAGGTCCCAGAAGTGCAGTGCGTGGCCGTACTTGTTATCCAGCAACAGCTCTGGCTTGACCCCGTGCTCGATCATTGACGGGGTACCCCACTCGCTGGTGACCAGCGTGTTCTGGTTCAGGTGCCACCAGGCATCATACGCCAGGTATTGTGGCCCACGGTCGTTTTCCCAGGGACCCAGCACGTCAAAGGTGCAGTGGTCAAGCAGCGCGATCCCGCCTGGACCCTCGGCACCGCTGGCGCCTCCCAAGCAGGACAGGAAGATTCCTTCGGGGCCGCAATGCAGTGTATGTGGCCGGGAATAACCGGCTTTGTCAACCAGCTCCTGGGCACTGACCGTCTTGACCAGGGTGGGGCTGGCTGGATTCGGGTGGGTGTCATAGACGTGCACGTGGGAGCTACGCAGACCGGGCAGCAGCAGGTACCGGCGCTCCAGGCTGTGCGCGTGATGTCCCTCGTGGGCAAGCGCACTGCTGCAGGCGTTCCGGAAGTGATCGACCAGCGATCATTCAGCGGGACACATCGCGCTGACCAGCCAGCGGACACCGTCCTGCTGGCCGAAGAATCCCCGCACATTCAGGTCGCCTTCCACATTGAGCTGGACGTCGTCGAGCGGGATGTCCAGCTTGGCCGCCCAGAACCGATAGGTGATCGCCTGGCAGGACAGCAGCCCGGCCAGGGCAAACTCGACTGTGTTGGGAGCGGCGTCGGCGGAGACCGTTGCTGAAGCGTTAACAACGCCGTGTAATGCCTCTGCTCGGTCGCTGGACGTGCTTGTCATCATGCTCAAAAAGACCCTTATTGTGCTCGGCTGATGGTGCGGTGTGTCGAATCAGCGCGAGTCCGGACACGCACACGTCCAGACCAGACCGTGGTCGACATGCCGGCGGCGCACGAGGAACACGCGGCCCACCATAAGGCCTTCTTACCAGACTCCACGGTAGCGTGTCGTTCCGTCGGAGTTCGGTCCCGATCTTGTAGAAGCGCAGGCGATCATCCACGCGTGTGTGGAGTCGCCTACCGCATGTCCGCATACTGTCCTGACACTCACGGAAGAGCTGGGGCGCTCAACGCCCGCTCGTCCTGGCCCGAGAATCTCGCGAGCCATGCTGGATCACGCCAGCATGGCCCCGTTCAGAGGCATTCGCTGGACCTCTCAAGCTCGACAACGGAACTACCACCCGTCAGCAGCTTGACATCCAGAAGAGCAGTTGACAGGACGGCTGTTGATCTGGTGTACTAAGTTTATGTTCGAGCAGGTGCTCACCCGGAGACGGCACGTGGACTATGTCCGTGTTGTCTCGTATGCGTGTCGTCCCTGACTCTCTCGTCCTGCGCGGTAGTCAACCGCTAGACTTCTTTACCTGCGCCGTTACAGCGAGACCATCGCAATAACTGATCTGTGCGTAGCCGGTCGCTGCCCTTTTTGAATGGTGGGGTGGCTGACCACCGTTTCTGCATGTCTTTCCCAGTCAGTTGCCCTGTTATGTGCCAGATCCGCATCGTTCGGACACAGACCTCCTGGAGTAGTTTCTTGATCAAGCTCTGACCTGGGGCGCCGGTAAGGCGTTCGCAGGAAAATCTTGTGAATATCTTAGGCCCGCGAAAGACCGGGTGGTGCCCGTGAGGCGCGTGTTGCAGTAGGTACTAGCCGAGGG
>JBOHFR010000058.1:0-36376 GCA_050699715.1 Pseudonocardiaceae bacterium | reverse complement strand
GGCCGCGCCCGTCGGCCGTTCGTGCCCCGAATGCGTCGCCGTGCTGGTCGCGGCGCGATCCCCCGCAGTCCCGGCCCGGCGCGGGCGGCACCGCCGCCCGGGGTGGCTGCGGCGGATCCTGCGCCCCGTCCGTCGTAGTTCGCTGGCGACGGCCGGGGAGCCGCCACCGTGACCACCACACGTTCACCAGCCGTATCCAGTTGACAACTCCTGGGAGAACCGCGCGTGAAACACACCACTCGCAAGAGTAAGAAGAATAGGGGGCTGATTGCCAGGCGCATCGTGTATACGAGCGCCCAGCGTCCGCAGGATCGTCCCCGGGAATTGATAGTGGACGTTCCCTGTGGAGAAGTCATGGATGCCGATTACGCGGCCGCGATGGTGGCGGTACGGACCGGCATGCCCCTGGTGGAGGTGATCATCGTCACGATGGCCGGGGTGGATGAATGACTCATCGGCCCCAGCGATGAAGGCCGAAATTCGTTTTCCCGTGCCAAGGAAAGGAATCGTCATGGAATTGTATAACTATGCCAACCGTCCAAGTACTGGTCGCCGCAAGGCGTTCCCCGCGACGTGTGCGCTGCACCGGGGCCCGATCGGTTTCGCCAACCTCATGGTGAGCCTACAAGGCAACTCAGTTGCGCTCGATCCCCATGTCACGGGCGAATGCGTGATCACTCTTCAAGAGCAGAGCGCCAAGACGCTGCGTGACATCTTGACCGAGTGGCTTGGGTGAGCGGGGGCGGGATAGCGGCGGCGAGCCGCGAGAAGTCGGTGCCGGCCGACGCGACACCAACAACGCACCCCGCCCGGCCACCGCCATACACAGCACGGGCGGGGTGTTCTTGTCGAGGTAGTAGCCCGGCACGTACGGGTGGCGCCAAGTCCGCTCCACTACCTCCCGCCAGGTGTGCATCCGCAGGATCGGCTTCGCGATGAACTGCTCAGCGAGCCGGGCCCGCAGCTGCTTTTCCGCGCTCAGATCGGTCTAGGAGCTCATCATGTCGCTGGTCGTAGCCAGCGACATGATCACTATTTTGGTGCGTTCAGCGACGTCGGGTGTCGCCTAAGGCACAGAAACCGTGATCACTGCTCTGATCTGCGCAACCACCGCCTCCGGGCGGGACTTCAGATCATGCCAAGTGAAGCGGAGCACGGTCCATCCCGCTAGGACCAGTGCGTTCTGTCGGCGCCGGTCATGGGCGAACCGGTCGACGTCGGAATGCCACGCCCAGCCATCGACCTCGACGGCCAGCCGGTGGACCACAAAGGCGACGTCGATCCAGTACTTGATCCCGGACAGCACCACCCGGTGGTTGGCCACCCAGCCCTCGATCCTGGCCTGCCGGAGCAGCCGGTGCAGGACCCCGTTCGGCTTGCGAGCACGCCCCGTCCGCTGCCTCCCGCAGCACCCGCCCCAGCCAGGGCGACCCATGCCGGCCCAACGCTCGGCAATACGCGGCGTGCAACTCCCCGAATGACACTCGGCGCTGCAGCGCCCGATCCACCAGCGGCCGCCCGGAGTCGTGACCGAGTGCTACCGCAGCGTCCAGGACGGTGAGCGGCAACGCGGTCACTGGCAGCCCGCGCAGCACCACGAGGTCCACCGGATCGAGGTTTCGGCGGTGCAGCCCCACACCCGCTCGGGGGCGACGGGATCTCGTATGGGGCACCGTAACCTCAGCGATGACCGGCGCCCAGTCCCGCAGTCCCCACCACCACGCCGCCGTCAGCCCACTCGCCACGGCCCCGGCACCCGCCCATGCCACCGCTGCCCGGGTGTCGGCCCGCTGGTCGGGCTCACGCCGGCCGACTAGGTAAACTCCCGGATGCAACCTGATCCACTGCCCGCTGCGAACTCGGTGCCGTGTCTGCCGGGGAGTCAACCCGCCCCGCACTGCCTCCTCCAGAGTGAGCACCCCGTCCCGGGAATCCGCAAGTTCCTCGATCAGCACGAGGAACAGCGTCACCGCAGTGGAGCCTCCCCGCTCACTCCGCTCGCTCGCGCTGTGGATAGCGACCCCTGGTGTGGACAGAGGCATGATCGCTGTTTGGGTGTCAAAACCGCCACATTCTGTCGGTTTTGACACCCAAACAGCGATCATGCCCTGTCAGCTACTGCCCGGCCAGCTCGTTCATGGCCTGGTAGATCCGCTGGTCAGAGACTGGGTAGGGGGTGCGCAGCTCCTGGGCGAAGTAGCTGACCCGTAGCTCCTCGATCATCCAGCGGATCCGGTTCCGCTCTGATGAGTGGGGGAGCTGCCGGTAGGCCTGTGTGACGGCCTCGATTCGGTGCATCCAGTCGCGGTCGCGGTCGGGATCGCGGGGTAGCTTGTCCAGCCGGCGGGCGATGGCCTGCAGGTAGCGGGCCAGGTCGGGCAGCCGTTGCGCGCTGGTCGCGGTGATGAAACCGGGGCCGACCAGGCTGGTCAGCTGCGCGCGGACATCGGCGACCGCCGGCGCGAACACTGGCGCGGTGAGCTCGGTCAGCCGCGCCTCAACGGCGTGTGTGACGGTCAGGATGCGCTGCACGTGGGTGAGCACGGCGCGCGCCGCGTCGGCCAGCTCAGCGTGGGCGCGGTCCCGCAGCTGGGTGAAGCCGTCCTCGTCGTGGGGCGGCCCGCCGTAAGCGGTGATCAGCGCGTCGGCGGCGCAGTCGAGGCAGTCGGCCAGTAGCGCGTCAACACTGCCGTCCGGATTGCGGGCCAGCACCAACCTGCCCCGCGCCTCGAGGCCGCGCTGCATCGATTTGATCAACCCGGGTACCGCCAGCACCAGCAGCCGCCGGGTGCCCGCCCCCATGGCGCGCCGCTGCTCGGCCTCGGTGGGCAGCAGCGCGACGGCGACGGTGTCGCCCTCATCCACCAACGCCGGGTAACCGGTGACCAGATGACCAGCCTGCTTGTGCTGGTAGGTCCGCGGCAGCGTCCCGACATCCCAGCCGCGCAGGCCACGGCGTTGCAGACCGCCGCCGGCAGCCGACAAGGTGGCTCGCAACTGCGGCTGCACCTGCTGGGCCAGCGCGGGAAGGTCCTTGCCGCTCGCCAGGGTCACCTCGCCGTCGTACACTCGGAAGGTGATCCGCAGGTGGTCCGGCACCTGGTCGAGCCGCCAGTCCGCGCGGCGCACCGGCACGCCCAGCTCGCGCTCCAGGACGTCCAGCAACGGTTCGCGGTAGGGCGTCATGCGGGCCAGTAGGGCCTTGACGCGCTCGGGCACCGGCACCAGCTGCCGGCGCAGCGGCTTGGGCAGTGATTTAAGCAGCGCGACGACCAGCTCTTCCCGCAGCCCGGGGACCTGCCAGCTGAACGGCGCCGGGTCGATCTGGTTGAGCACTGGCAGCGGCACGTGCACGGTCACGCCGTCCGCTTCAGCGCCCGGCTCGAACTGGTAGGACAGCGCCAACGCCAGCGCGCCGTGCTGCCACGCGTCGGGGTAGTCCGCCTCGCTGACGCTGAGCATCGTGGGTGTGAAGTCGAGCAGGTCCGGCTGGGTCTTGCGGGCCGTGCGCCACCAGCTGTCGAAATGCGCGCCAGAGACGATTTCCGGTGGGATGCGCTGGTCGTAGAAGTCGAACAGGGTCTCGTCGTCGACTCCGATGTCGCGCCGGCGGGCCCGCTGCTCGAGCTCCTCGACGTCGGCGAGCAGGGCCCGGTTGGCGTGGAAGAAGGCGTGCCGGGTTTCCCAGTCACCCTCCACCAGAGCGTGGCGCAGGAACAGTTCGCGGGACAGTTCAGGGTCGATCTTCCCGTAGTCGACCTTGCGGGCGGTCACGATCGGGATGCCGTAGAGCGTCACCTTCTCGTAGGCCACCACGGCGCCACGCTTGCGTTCCCAGTGCGGCTCGCTGTAGCTGCGTTTGACCAGGTGGCCAGCCAGCGGCTCCACCCACTGCGGCTCGATCCGCGCGGCGATCCGGCCCCACAACCGGGAGGTTTCCACCAGCTCGGCGACCATCACCCAGCGCGGCTGCTTGCGAAACAGCGCCGACCCGGGAAAGACCGCGAACCGGGCGCCGCGGGCACCCAGGTAGTCGCGGGTCTCGGGGTCGAACAGCCCAATATGCGAGAGCAGCCCGGTCAGCAGTGAAAGGTGCACCTGCTGGGGGTCGGCGGGTGCGGCGTTCGCCGTCATCCCCAGATCGCGAGTGATCCGGCGCAGCTGCCCGTGCAGGTCCTGCCACTCCCGCACCCGCAGGTAGTGCAGGAACTCCGCCTTGCACAGCTTGCGGAACTGGGTGGACGACAGCGCCCGCTGCCGCTCGTCGAGGTAGCGCCACAGGGTGAGCACGGTCAGGAAATCGGAGTCCTTGTTGGTGAACCGGGCGTGCTGGGCGTCGGCGGCCGCCTCGGCGTCAGCCGGGCGATCTCGCGGATCTTGGATGGACAAGGCTGCGGCGATCACCAGGACGTCGCTCAGGCATCCGTTATCGTGGGCCGCCACCACCATCCGGGCCAGCCTGGGGTCCAGCGGCAGCTTCGCGAGGGTGCGCCCCACCGGGGTGAGTCCCCCAGCGGACGGTTCGAGCGCACCCAACTCGCGCAGCAGCGCCACGCCGTCGGAGATCTGCCGGCGGTCTGGTGGATCGATGAATCCGAACTCGGCCACCTCACCCAGGTTCAGCGCCGCCATCTGCAGGATCACCGACGCGAGGTGGGTGCGCAGGATCTCCGGATCGGTGAACTCCGGTCGTGATTGGTGATCCTCCGCCGAGTACAGCCGGATGCAGATGCCGTCCGTGGTGCGCCCGCACCGCCCGGCCCGCTGGGTCGCGCTGGCTTGCGAGATGGGTTCGATCGGCAGCCGCTGCACCTTCAGGCGGCGGCTGTAGCGGGAGATCCGGGCCGTGCCGGGGTCGATCACGTATCGGATGCCCGGCACGGTCAGCGACGTCTCCGCGACATTGGTAGCCAACACGATCCGGCGCGCGCGGTGCGGCTGGAAGACCCGGTGCTGCTCGGCCGCTGACAGCCGCGCGTACAGCGCCAGGATCTCAGTGTCCGGGAGCTCGAGTGCGCCCAGGGCATCACGGGTGTCACGGATCTCCCGCTCACCGGAGAGAAACACCAGGATGTCGCCGGGGCTCTCGCCACGCAGCTCCGCCACCGCGTCGCAGATCGCCTGGGTCTGGTCGCGGTCGTCGGTGCGGTCCAGACCGTAGGGGCGGTACCGGATCTCCACCGGGTAGGTACGGCCGGAGACCTCGATCACCGGCGCCGCGTTGAAGTGTCGGGAGAACCGCCCGGGGTCGATGGTCGCCGAGGTGATGATCACTCGAAGGTCGGGGCGGCGCGGCAGCAGCCGCTTGAGGTAGCCGAGGATGAAATCGATGTTCAGCGAGCGTTCGTGCGCCTCGTCGATGATCAGCGTGTCGTACTGCTCCAGCACGGGGTCGGACTGGATCTCGGCCAGCAGGATGCCGTCAGTCATGAGCTTGACCAGCGTGTCCTCGGAGACGTGATCGGTGAACCGGACCTTCCAGCCGACCACACCACCGATGGGAACGGCCAGCTCCTCGGCGATGCGCTCGGCCACCGTGCGCGCCGCTAGCCTGCGCGGCTGGGTGTGCCCGATGGTGCCCCGGATCCCTCGGCCCAGCTCCAGGCAGATCTTGGGGAGCTGGGTGGTCTTCCCGGACCCGGTTTCCCCAGCGACGACCACCACCTGGTGGTCCCGGATCGCCGCGGCGATCTCGCCGGTGTGCTGGCTGATCGGCAGCACCCGCGGGTAGTGGATCCGCGGCACTAAGGCCGCCCGACGCGCGATGCGGGGGTCGGCCAACGGTTCGCGCACGAGTGGCGATCTCCTTATCGCGGGGCAGTGGTCCCGGCCAGGCACCGGGACCACGAACTGGCCCCATCGCACCCTAGAGCACTAGTTACTCGCGGGTCACAAGTCGATACAGTGGTGATATGCGGCTGGCCTATGACCGATGCGGCGCGGGGCCGCCGCTGGTTCTGCTGCACGGGGCCGGGCACCGGCGGCAAGGGTGGCTCCCCGTCCAGGAGCGGCTGGCCAAGCACCGTGACGTGATCTCCCTAGACTTTCCGGGATTCGGCGAGTCCCCCCCGCTCCCCGGCCACCTGCCCTACGACCTAGACACCGCAGTGATCATGCTGAAGGAGTTCTTCGCGGACCTCGGGCTGGCCCGGCCGCACGTGGCGGGGAACTCGATGGGTGGCTTGATCTCCCTCGTGCTAGCCCAACAGGGAATGGTCAGCAGCGCGACGGCACTGTCCCCAGCGGGCCTGTGGAGCCCGATGGGGCGGCGCGTGTCGCTGTGCATAGTGCGGTCAGTCCACCGCACCGCGCGGTCCATGCCCCCGAAGGTCGCGGTCCGGTTGTCTCGGACAGCGACCGGGCGCACGCTCATGTGCGGCGTCCTGTTCGGCCGTCCGGACCTGCTCGAGCCGCGCGTGTTGCTCGAGGACATGCGGGCGATGATCAACGCGGTCGGTTTCCTTCCCAGCCTGGCGACTGGCGAGAAGATTATCTTTGCCGGCCGGGTGCCCGATGTGCCGGTGACCATCGCCTGGGGATCCCGGGACGTCGTCATGCGGCGACCCCGGGCCGCATCGATCATCCAGCTGATCCCACACGCCCGGCTACTGCGGCTGCCCGGCTGCGGACACGTGCCGATGAACGACAATCCCGCGCTGGTGGCCCACGTCCTGCTCACCGGCAGCGCCGAGCAGAATCCGCCGCCAGCGGTGACCCAGCGGCACGGCGCTACCCCCGCGGCCACAGGATAACGCTGCTGCGCTTTAGTCCGTTTCTATCCTGACGATCCTTACATCGGCTAGCGGTAACGACGTACGGACGGCCACCAACGCCGCCGCGTATTCCACGTCTATTAGCGTCCCGCTCCGGACGTCCACGGCTGGGTAGCTCGTGCCTACCGCACGCACCCGCACCACCACGCGGTCTACGGTCCCAGCGGCATCTCCCAAACACTGCTCGGCCACTGGCTGGGCCTGCGACAACCCCAAATCAGCCGCATCGAAACCGGCCCACCAATCCGCGACCTGGGCACTCTGGCCTACTGGGCACGAGTACTACGAGTACCGCCCGAACTGCGGTCTATGTTGCGTACGAGGCAGAACAGCCGGCGCTCGCCGCCAGCTCCCTGGCCTATCTGAGCCTCCAGGAAACCTATCGAGGGCGCCTTAGCTCGGCCCTGTCGTTGGCGCAGACGGCGTCCGCCGTCGGCAACGGCGGCGTGACGCCACTGACAAAGACCATGCTTGCGACTCGTCTTGCCCGCGCACACGCTGGCCTGCACCACACCGACGAGTGCCTGCGCGTCCTCGATGGGATGCGCAGGCACTCGGCAGCGCTGGACAACGAGAAGAGCCGCTGTGGATTTCGGCGCAGAAGGCTCCGCATCGTGTTCGTGATCGGGTGCACTATATGGTACGGCTGGCTCGGTGTTACCTGCTGCAACGCGAAGTCGAGCGAGCCTGTGACGTAGCTACAGAGGCCGCTACGCTTAGCGAAGTGATTGGCTCTGCCCGCGTGGTCGAACGCCTTGGAGGGTTCTACGTCGCACTAGGTCCGTTCGCTGCCAGCAAGCCTGCCCGCGACTTCCGTGAGTTCTATGCTGGTGCCATGGTGCAGCGTTCCTCGGTGAACTAATTATGCGAGTGCTGCCGGGCAGACTGCTCGGACGACTGCCACGGTATCTGTCATGTCGGGGAGGACGATGTCGGCTTGCGCCGCCATGAGATCTTCCATCGTGCTACTGCCGGTCGCTACGCCGATGGCACGGACACCAACTTCGCGAGCGGCTGCCACGTCAAGCGGCGTATCGCCGATAGCCACAACCCGATCCGCATCGAAAATTTGCCCGTATTTGTGTTCTGCGCGTTGCCATGCCTGGAGAATGAGCGGCGGGCGGGTATCACCATCTGAACCATGACCGCCAACCTCGAAGTCTATATATTCTGAAAGGTCGAACACCTCCAGTTTTGTCACTGCGATCGGCTTGATGTTGCCCGTCGCAACGGTCTGTACCACGTTGCGCTTCATCAAGGCGATAAGCGCATCCTTGGCGCCAGGCAGCTGATGCCCGATCGTGCGCATGCGCTCACGCAGCTGGTCACCAGCTTTGGTAAGCGCCATGCAAAAATCATCGAATTTACTCCCAGGGTTCGCAACACCATGCAGGGTCAGGGTGTCAGCGAAGATCGCCTGCTCAGTGCGGCCCGTCATGTCGGCCAGCTCACGCGGCGGGTAACCGATAATCTCCTCAAGTGCCCTCTCGTAGATCTCGTGACTGACCTGTCCAATGGTGACAAGTGTGTGGTCTATATCCCAGAGGGCGAGAGTGGGCTGAGGTGGGCTTGCTGTCACGTGCGTTATGATCTCACACGTTAGTAACGCAGCTCAGACACTAAATCACGAGTGATCGACGCCTGTGAGACTCACCCGGAGTCGATCAGCGCCACAAGGGGGTGCCATGCAACCCTGCCGGCCCAGGTAGCGACGTTCTCTCCGGCCGGTTACCGACGTGGGACTACATTTGGTCCCCTGGCTGAACTCCACGTGCGCAACCTTCCTCGAGGACCGGGAGCGATCCGGGTGAGCCGTCACTGGTTGTTGACGCCGGAGCACCTCGTCGGTGAGGTGGCCAACGGGCTGCGAAAGAGAGTCGCTCAGAACGTCCTGACCGTCGAGGACGCCTGTGCGGCACTTGATGCGATCGGGCATCTTGAACTGACCTTCGTGAATGGGGCAGGGCGGTGGTTCCGATGCCTGCCGGCCGCTCTCGAATGGGGAATCACGGCCTACGACGCGCTGTACGTGCTGCTGGCGAGGGATTTCGACGCCGTGCTCGTGACCGCCGACAAGCGGCTCCACACAGCAGCGGCGGGCGCGCCCATCCGCCTGCTCGGTCACTGAGCAGCGGTGACTCGACAATCTCGGTAGGCCAGGGTGGTCAGGCACGGCCATTTCGAGATCGTTTTATAGTCGCGGTGGTCAGGTCTTTCTGTCCCGGGTATCCCGGCGCGGGGCCACGGTGGGCGTCGCTGGCCACCCGGTGTGGTGCGGCACAGGCCGCTGTCCGCTCATCCGCTCCACCCCCGCCGCCCCATGGGGAGCTGGGGGGATCTGTTGTGGAGTTGCCACCTGTGGCAACTCCACACACCGCGACAGTCCTTCCCCAGACCTCACCGACAGTGACATCAGTCCGTGGCGTGGCAGACATCGGACTCCCGACCCACCAATACGATCGTGAAAAGACCGCGGGTGGTCGGGCGGGTTGGAGCAGCCCGTGAACGCCGGGCGCGGCGCGAAGACCGGAGCGGACGAACACAGCAGATGCGGCGCATGCACTCAAAGCATGCCAAACGACCGCCATCCGTCCCCGCCGACAGCTAGCCACAGGCCGATGAGTAGCTCCGGTCGGAGCAGCTTGGGGAGCGGCCCTTCGCGAGTCACAGTGGCCCAGCACATTCGAAGCTCGCGTTTGTGGCACCAGATCGCCCATAGCACATCAGCGGCGTCTAGTATGCGTCTAGTATGTGAGCATTACGCACACCGGGATGGCGTGCACTGCCTTCTACCTGCGGTAAAATGACTTTGCCGGGGTCCTGGGGTCATACTCGGGCGCCAAACAAACTTTAGTTTTTATGGATGTGGACGGTGACGTTCATGCCCGGAACGAGATCGAGGTTGTTGAGGGCATCGAGGTTGTCGAAGCCGATCTTGACCGGTATGACCTGGGTGACCTTCTGGAAGGTGCCGGTACCCTGGGTGTTGGACTGCGGGAATAGTGAGAACACCGCTGCGGCGCCGGCTTGGATCTCCCGGACGTGGCCGGTGATCCGGGCATTGGGATAGCCGTCGACGCTGATGTCGACTAGTTGGCCGAGATGGACTGCCTTGATGTCGGTGTCATCGACGCGGGCGGTGACGTAAATCTTGTCCAAGTCGTAGGCGACGGCGAGTTGGGTGCCGGTATTGACGAACTCGCCCGGTACCGTGTTATCGACCGCGATGGTGCCAGCGCCGGGGGCGCGGATGGGCATCTGGGGTTGGGCGAATCCGTCTTGGATCTCGATGCGGCCGACGACCTGGTTTTGGCTCACCACGGTGCCTTGGGTGGCGGTCCAGTCGATCAGGGTCCCGGTGGCGGGGGCGGTGATCATGATCTGGTTGCCATCGACCTGGGCGTTGTCGGTGGTGACGTAGTTGCGGGCATCGAGAAAGTAGCTGAGCGCGAAACCGGCGGCGGCGACCACCGCCACGATGAGGATCACGACCAGGGCGATGCGAGTGGAGCGTGTGCGCTTTCGTCGTTGCGGTGTGGTGGTTGCGGCGCCATTGGTGGGCAGTTGGTCAGCTTGCGCGGGGGGTGCCGGTGCTGGGGCTTCCATTCCCGGGACTCCTGTTCTTGCGATCACAATGGAGATCTCTAACCAGTTAGGTTTAGGGTCACACGGGTGCGCCCGCTTGTCAATAACCAGATAGTTACTAGCTCGTCGCTCGGTGCCTCGACGGCGGGCGTGCCTCCCGACTCCACCGCCCAGGGCGTCAAGCGGCTGGTGATCCTGCCCGCCCGGTGCGGAGGTGCTCCGCGATGGCTGCCTGGATCGCCAACGGCCCGAGTTAGTCTGGTATCGATCTTTCGGTGTCGGTGCTGTAGGGCTCGGGGTGGGGTGATGGGGCGACGAGGCGGCGTACGGCGGTGGTGAGGGCCGCGCGGTGCTGGTACAGGCGTTGCGGCGACCAGCCGTCCTCGGTGGCCAGATCGGATACGGCGTGCGCGATGTGGAACCGGGAGGTGACCATCCCCAGCAGCAGGACCAGGAGGTCGGCCGGTTCCAGGTCGGTGGTGATGACCCCGTGCTTCTGGGCCCGGGCGATGGCCTCGAGCTTCTCGCGGCTCCATTCGATCTCGGCGGTGGGGGAGTCCGCGCGTTCCAGCTGGCGCCAGGTGCCCAGCCGCAGGAGCTTGGGGTTGGCGAGGAGGTGGTCGAACAGGGCGCCCGCGAAACTGGGGAGGTCGGCGGTGGTGAACGGGATGGCGTCGAAAAGCGCGCCCACGCGCTGGGTGAGGACGGCGTCGAAGAGCTCCTCCTTGTTGCCGTAGTAGACATAGATCAGACGCTTGTTGGCTTGGGCGGCCTCGGCGATCCGGTCCACGCGCGCGCCGGCGAGCCCATGCTGGGCGAACTCCTCGAAGGCGGCTTCCAGCAGTCGAGCCCTGGCAAAACCTGTTGCAGCAACGGCCGTCACGGCTGCCCCCAAACTGCCGGAAAACACATCCTTCAGTGGCGTACGCACCTCCAGCCAGTCGGGGATCCTCCCGGTGGACCGAGGCGTGGTTTACTAACCAGTTAGGTTCAGGGTTGCACGAGTGTGACTGTTCGTCAATAGGTAGTTACAGTTCGTTGCTCGGTGCCTAGCCGGGAGGCGCGCCCCGTGGTCTCGACATCGAGCGACGAATTGTAACTATCTGGTTATTGACGAGTAGGTGTACTCGTGCGAGCCTAGATCTAACTAGTTAGAGATCGCCGTTCACGGCGGCACGCGGTACGCGGCACACAAGTAACAGGGTGCATGCCATGACAGTGATCGTCGATCAGGATAGGTGTGCTGGACGAGTCATGACCTCGACCTCCGTTTATCACCCGAACGGCTCCGCTGGAGTTCAGGGCAGTGGTGCCCGGGTCGCACCCGGCCCGGGCTCAGCCTCCGCCGCCCCGGCTTCCACCGTGGGATGGCTGGTGCCGCTGCTGGTGCTGGTCGCCGGCAGTTTCATGTCGGCCCTGGACACCAGCATCGTCAATGTCGCCATCTCGCGCATCCAGAACGATTTCGGGGCGACCACTGAGAGCGTCCAATGGGTGGCCAACGGCTACACCCTCACGCTGGGCGTGGTGGTGCCGCTGAGCAGCTGGCTCAGCGACCGCTTCGGGCTCAGCCGCCTGTACGTCATCTCGCTGATTGGCTTCGGAGCCGGCTCAGCCCTGTGCGGGCTGGCGGGGAGCTTGACCATGCTGGTGGCCTTCCGGATCGCGCAGGCCATCGGCGGGGGCATTCTGCCCGTGATCGCCCTGTCGATGCTCTACCGGATCGTCCCCCGGGAAAAGATCGGGACCGCGATGGGCCTCTATGGCCTCGGGATCCTCGTCGCGCCGGGGATCGGGCCGACCTTGGGCGGCTACCTCGTCGAGTACGTCAGCTGGCGCTGGATCTTCTATGTCAACGTGCCCATCGCGATTGTGGGTGCCATCGCCGCAGTGCTGGTGCTACCGCAGTTTCCTGGTGGGCGAGCTGGCCGCTTCGATGTACTCGGGTTTCTCACCGTGGCCACCGGGTTGTCCGCCCTGCTGCTGGCCCTGTCGGAGGGACAGACGTGGGGATGGGGCTCTTACAAGATCTTGATACTGATCGCCGTGAGCGTGCTGAGCCTGGCCCTGTTCGTGGTGATCGAACTGGAGGTGGCCGAGCCGCTGATGGACGTACGGGTGTTCCGCTCCTGGGCGTTCACCAACTCGCTGTTGTTGATCTCGGTGCTGTCGATCGGGTTGTTCGTCGTGCTGTTCTACATACCGTTGTTGCTCCAGGAAGGGCTGGGGCTGGCACCGTACCCGGCCGGCCTGGTGTTGCTGCCGCAGGCGCTGGTGCTGGCTGTGCTCACGCCGATCTCCGGACGGCTGTATGAGCGCATCGGTCCCCGATGGCTGGCCGTCATCGGGTTGCTGATCGTGGCCGTGGGCACCTACTGGATGCGCCAGCTCACTCTGGGCTCCTCGCCCGAGGAGATCACGTGGTTGCTGGTCTTCCGAGCAGTGGGCCTGGGCCTGTGCCTGATACCGATCTTTACCAGCGGCATCGCCAGCCTCCCGCCAGCGGAGGTCCCCCAGGCCAGCGCGTTCAACAACCTCGTACGGCAGCTGTCGTCGGCGCTGGGCGTGGCCGCGTTCACCGCGCTGCTGACCGGCCACCAGGCTCAGCGGCTGAGCGACCGCGCCGCATTGCTGCCCGCGACCACCCCCACCCCGCAGCTCCGGCCGGGGATCCCCGCCTGGCTGGGCACCTACGCCCTCGACCAGCAGACCCAGCTGCAGGCCTTTGTCAATTCCGTGGATTGGCTATTCATCCTTGTCACGATCATTAGTGCCGCCGGAGTCATCGTGGCGATGTTTCTGCGCTCAGGGCGCGCACCGGCCTCTGGCCAAGGCCCTGACGTGGCAGCGCTGGCCGGATAAGCGACAGCTACGCCCCTTCGACGTCGGTGCTGTAGCGCTCGGGGTGGGGCGATGGGGCGACGAGCCGGCGCACGGCGGTGGTGAGGGCCGCGCGGTGCTGGTGCAGGCTTTGCGGCGACCAGCCGTCCTCGGTGGCTAGATCAAGTACGGCGTGCGCGATGTGGAACCAGGAGGTGACCATCCCCAGCAGCAGGATCAGCAGGTCGGCTGGTTCGATGTCGGTGGTGATGACCCCGTGCTTCTGGGCCCGGGCGATGGCCTCGATCTTGTCGCGGAACTGGGTGATCTCGGTGGCGGGGGAGTCCGCGCGTTCCAGCTGGCGCCAGGTGCCCAGCCGCAGGAGTTTGGGGTTGGCGAGGAGGTGGTCGAACAGGGCGCCCGCGAAACTGGGGAGGTCGGCGGTGGTGAACGGGATGGCGTCGAAAAGCGCGCCCACGCGTTGGGTGCGGACGGCGTCGAAGAGCTCCTCCTTGTTGCCGTAGTAGACATAGATCAGGCGCTTGTTGGCTTGGGCGGCCGCGGCGATCCGGTCCACCCGCGCGCCGGCCAGCCCATGCTGGGCGAACTCCTCGAAGGCGGCTTCCAACAACCGAGCCTTGCTGGCGGTGGAGTCGGGCGGCATGCCCGCAGTCTAGCCACCGAACGACGAAGTCGTAACTACCTGGTTATTTTCGCACTCAGCGGGTGTCGAGCACGAGGTAACCCTCCGCCAGCCGGCCCGCCGGCAGGCCCGCGGCCTTGGCCTGGATGGAGCCCCAGGCGTGTATCCGCTCCTCCAGGGTCGTCATGTGCCCGGTCTGGCTAGCGTGCGCGCGCAGGGCCGCGATCTTGCGGTCGAAGGTGTCGGTGATGTCGACGTAGTGATCGGCCCGGTCGTCCGTGCTCATCACCCAGACTTCGGGCACGATGTGTGCTTCCAGGCCTTCCTCAGCGAGCAATTCGGGATGCGCGAACGGGTTGCGGGCGTCGGGGTAGATCGCGCACAGCGCGGCTTCCCCGGCAGCTTGGTGGTCGGGGTGGCTGACGTGGAGGTGACGCAGGTTGCGCTGCGGGGAGGGAATCACCATCCGGTCCGGACGGGCTCGGCGGATAACACGGGTGATGTCACGCCGCAGTTCGACGCTCACCATGAGCTGCCCGTCGGGGTAGCCAAGGAACTCGACGTCGGTGACGCCTAGTACGGCGGCCGCCTTGCGCTGCTCGTCCTGCCGGATAACGCTGATCGCCGAGCGGGGCACTTGCGGGTCGTGACCACCAGCGTCACCGTTGGTCACGATGCAGTAGGACACCTCAAGGCCCGCCTCGGTCCAGGTGGCGATCGTGCCGGCAGATCCAAAGTCCACGTCGTCTGGATGCGCCGCGACCACCAGGACTCGTTGCACTGGCTGCTGCCCGTCTGCCACAGCGCTCTCCTCATGTCGGCGTGACCGCCGGGCCTCATGTCGGCGTGACCGCCGGGCCTCATGTCGGCGTCATCATCGGGCAACGCCAACGGCACCGACAGCCTTCCCACTACAGGGCGGGGAGCGGCTCGTCTTTCCACAGAGTGTGTAGCTGGGAGGCGTACTCGTTGAGGTCATAGGACGAGCAGCCGGCCCCGCCGTATCCGATGTAGTTGCCGTGAGCGTCGCGCCGCCCGCCGCTCATCACGGCGCTGATCCCGTGGTGCGCAATCATGCTGCGGAGTCCGGCGGTAATGTTGGCCACCGGGTCAGTGATCGAGCTGCCGGCCAGGCTGGGCAGCACGCAGGCCCTGAACGTGCTGGGGATGGTCTGCATGAGACCCTGCGAGGGGGTGCCCGCCGCAGCGTTGCTGTCCCAGGTGTTGACCGCGCTGGGGTTGCCACCGGATTCGTGCATGATGATCGACTTGACTCCCGGCGCGAGGGCCTGTGGCAAGCCCATCAGCCCGAGCGCTTTCGCGATCCAGCCGTCCAGGCTGTGGTTATTGCCGGCTTGGTAAGGGTGTCCGAGACGGTTGAGGACGGCCTCCTGATAAGCCGTCGCCCGGTCCGCCCGCTCGACGGCGCGGCGCAGTGCGGACACTCCAGTTGCGCTACCACGGGCGAGGTCGAGCTGCAGAATCTCGGGTTCCACAGATGGGCCGGTCACTGCGGTCGGCGTGACCTCGGCGACCTGCTCGGCTGCCACCGTTGTCGTGGCATTCATCGTATGGCCGGCTACGGCCAGGGCGCCAGCGGCAACAGCCGCGCTCACGGCCCGACCACGCAGCGCCGGACCTGGCCGGGGGATGCGATGCGCACCACGAGGTCCGCGGTTGGGCGTGGGTGAGGCAACGAAATGGGTCTGCTGCTGACGACCGCGGGGGGAGCGGTGACGCGCCAACTGTTTAGGTCCCTTCCGCACCGGGAACCTGGTGCGCGGGCCGGGATAGCAGCCGTCCCAGTTCGGGGGTACCGGAACGACACCTGCTCGCGACCAGATCGTGATCTGTGACCGACGGAACGTAACGGTAGGGCTACGGCCGCCGCAAACCCGGTACCTGCGCTGGTGTGTCGCTTGCGCCCGATGCGGGAACCGGCGCGGCGAGCGGTCACCCACTGACTCGCCGAGCGGTCCTGGCGCCGAGCTAGCCAACGACAAGCGGCGAGTGTTGTCGCTGGATGCCATCACCCTTCTGGGTGCTCAGGCATCCTGCCGGCGCCGCCTCGGTTACCAGATTGTGACGCGTTGGTCGGGGGAGCGGAACAGCTTGTCGCCTTGCTTGACGGCGAAGGCCGTGTAGTACTCGGGCAGGTTGCTGACGACGCCGTTGGCGCGGAACTCATTGGGGCTGTGCGGATCGCTCAACAGCTGCTCGCGCAGCGCCTTGTCCCGGATCTTGCCGCGCCACACCTGCGCCCACCCCAGGAAGAAGCGTTGCTCGCCGGTGAATCCGTCCATCATGGCGGCCGGTCGAGCGCCAAGGGAGCGTCGGTAGGCGCGGAGAGCCACCGTGAGGCCAGACAGGTCGGCGATGTTCTCGCCCAGGGTCAGCTCACCGTTGATGTGCTCGCCCGGCAACGGCTCGTAAGCCGAATACTGCGCGGCCAGAGCAGTGGTCCGTGCGGTGAACCGCGCCACGTCCTGCGGGGTCCACCAATCGCGAAGATTGCCGGTCCCGTCGTACTTGCGGCCCTGGTCGTCGAAGGCATGGCTGATCTCGTGACCGATCACCGCGCCGATTCCACCGTAGTTGACCGCGTCGTCGGCGGTCGGATCGAAAAATGGTGACTGCAGGATCGCGGCCGGGAAGGTGATGTCGTTACGTGCTGGGTTGTAGAAGGCGTTGACCGTCTGCGGAGTGGTGAACCACTCAGCGCGGTCCACCGGCTTGCCGAGCCTGTCAAGATCTCTCTGGTACTCGAGCTGAGCTGAGCGCACCACGTTGCCCACCAAATCGTCACGGGCGACCCTCAGCTTCGAATAGTCCTTCCATGTGCTCGGATAGCCGATCTTCACGGCGAGTTTACTGAGCTTGTCTTTGGCTTGCGTCTTGGTCGCGGCGCTCATCCAGTCCAAGCCGTCGATGGACGAGTGGTAGGCGTCGATCAGCTTGCTGACCAGCGCGTCGATTCGCCGTTTGGAATCCGGCGGGAAGTACCGTTGCACATATCGCTGGCCGAGTAGATCACCCATCGCGTCGTTGACAGCGGCGACTCCCCTTTTCCAGCGTGGGCGCATTTCCTGTTGCCCGGCCAGATCACGGCTGTGGAGCTCGAAGTGCGCCGTCACGAAATCATTGCTCAGGTAGGGGGCGAGGTCGTCGATGAGCTTGAACTTCAGGTACGATTTCCAGTCCGCCAGTGGCACGGTGGTCAGCGCGGTGCCTAGGGCGGTGAAGAAACTGGGCTCGTCGACAACGAAGTCTGGTGTGTGCACGCCCGCCGCGTCGAGATAGGTCTTCCAGTCCAGCCCTGGCGTCCGGGCAGTGGCATCGGTGACGGTGAACTTGTTGTAGGTCGCCGTCGCGTCCCGGTTCTGCACGGCGGTCCACTGGACATCGGCGAGGCGGTTCTCCACGGTGAGCACCCGGCCGGCTGCGGCATCCGGATTGGCGATGCCAGCCAGGCCCAGCATGCGTGCGGTGTAGACCCGGAGCTGGTCACGGGTCGTCACGAACTGCGGATCGGATTTCAGGTAGTAGTCCCGGTCAGGCAGCGTGAGTCCGCTTTGCGAGACGTCCGGTAGGTACGCTGAGGCATTCTTGGCGTCCTGATCGATGGACAGCGCGATGGGGCTGGGAGTGCCGGTTGCGGCGCTCCCACCGAAGTACCGGACGAGGTCCGTGGGGCTGGCCAGCGCGTCGATGCGGTCCAGCGACGCCTTCAGCGGAGCGGCCCCGAGCGCGTCGAGCCGTGCGGTATCCATGAAGCTCGCGTAGTAGTCGCCGATTTGCTGGTCTGGCGAGCCGGCCGCGCCGTGGCGGGCCGTGCTGTCGTCGACGATCGTCCGCAGGTTCTGCTGCGCTTGTTCGGCCAGCGCGTCAAACGCGCCGTACCGGGTCCGATCGGCGGGGATCTCGGTGGTGCGCAGCCACTGGCCGTTCGCGAATCGGAACAGGTCGTCTTGGGCTCGCACCTGGCGGTCGTACCCGGGCAGCAGTAGCCCCGACCCCAGTGCCGGTGGCGGGGTGCCCGCGCAGGCCGCCACGACCCACACCAGCGCCATGGCGAGCACAGCAAGGCGCAATCGAGATCGAATCACTGGATCCCCCATGGGAAGACGTCTATTTGATCAGAGTCAACGATAGACCAGATGACCGACAAGAAACGCTCAGGCGAGCGCGGCGAGGGCGGCGTGTACCAAGACCCGGACGCCGACGGGCAGCGCCCGCTCGTCGAGCTGGAAGCTCGGCCGGTGTAGGTCGGACGTGGGCCCTACTCCGGACCACACACCCATCCGAGCGTACGACCCAGGCACCCGCTCCAGGTACCAACCGAAGTCGTCGCCGCCGGAGGACTGGTCGGTACTAGCCAGCGCATCCTGCCCGAGCGCGGCCTCGACGCCAGCGCACAGCAGAGCGGTGCTGTCCGCGTCGTTGACCACCGGCGGCACGCCCTGACGGTGATCCAGGTCGAAGCCCACCCCGGTGGGCGCGAGCAGGGCGCTGACCAGCTCCGCCACCAATACCTCGAACCCAGCCCAGACCTCTCGGTCGCTGGTGCGCAAGGTGCCGCGCAGCACACCCTTCTCCGGAACTATGTTGAACGCTTCTCCGGCGTCAACGGCGCCCCAGGCCAGCACCGTGCCCGACCGCGGGTCCACCCGGCGGGCGATGAGCGCCGGCAGGCCTATGATCACCAGGCCCAGCGCGTAGATCAGATCCGCGGTCAGGTGTGGGCGCGAGGTGTGCCCGCCCGGGGAGGTCACCCGCAGCTCGAGCAGGTCGCTCGCGGACGTGATCGCGCCGACCCGAGTGCCGATCCGCCCCACCTGCAGGCGTGGGTCGCAGTGCAACCCGAAGATTCGCTCGACACCGTCGAGCGCGCCGGCGGCCAGCACGTCCAGCGCGCCCCCTGGCGGCTCCTCCTCGGCGGGCTGGAACACCAGGCGCACCCGGCCTGGCAGCTCCGGCGCGGAGGCCATCGCGAGGGCCGCGCCCAGGAGTGCCGCAGTGTGCGCGTCGTGCCCGCAAGCGTGACACACGCCCGCCACGGTGGACGCGAACGGAAGTCCGGTGGTCTCGGGCAGCCGCAGCGCGTCGATATCCGCGCGCAGCGCGACACACCGCGAACCCTTGCCGACATCGCAGATCACGCCCGTGCCCACCGGAAGCACCTTCGGTGCCAAGCCGGCCCCACGGAGCACGTGGACGATGTATTCGGTGGTGGCGTGCTCGTGCCGGTGGAGTTCGGGGTGGGCGTGGATGTGCCGACGCCAGCCGACGACCGCGTCTGCGTTGTCCCCCAGCCAAGCGTCCAACCAGGACGGTCCGCGCCCGGCACCGAGGTCCTCCACAATGGACATTCTGACTTCCCCCGTGCCCAGTGTGTCGAGCTGATCGGACAAGACAGTTGAGACGCGCGGAGGAGATCCAGCGCGATCGCGCCACCATACCTTCCCGCAGTGGCGATGTCACAACCAGTTTCGGACGTAAAATCGGGGTAACTAGCGGCGGCGCAGGCCAGTGGCACGGCGGCGCACCACCTGAAGCTCGGTGACCCGTAGGGCGCGCAGCGCGACGAGCAGGACGGCGCCGCCCAGCACAGTAGCGGCGGCGAGCTCGGTGGCGGCGCGCAACGGGGGCGGCGTGTGGGGCATGGCGAGCTGGCCCAGGCGCAGGACGGCCAACCCAGCTGCTGCTGCTGCGACGGCGGCCACTGTGATACGCGCCACCGTGCCCGCCACCAACCGGGTGTGCAGGTGGCCGATTCGGTGCCACAGCCACACCTGGCCAGCGGCGGCGCCGATGACGAAGGACGCCGAGTTGGCTGCGGCAAGCCCGATGACGACCTGCCGGGGGCCTAGCAGGACCGGCGCGGCAAGCGACAGGCCGATCTTCCCGGCAACCATCAACGCCATGATCACCGTCGGGGTGCGGGCATCGCCCAGCGCGTAGCACACCCGCAGCTGCAGCAGCACCACGGCGTAGGGCAGCAGGCCGAACGCCGACGCGGCCAGAGTATGGCCGAGGCGGTCGGCCTGGGCGAGGTCGGAGTGGCCGTAGGAGAACAGCACGGTGGCGATCTGGTCACCGGCCACGGTGAGCAGGGCCGAGATCGGCAGCAGCAGCAGCGCCGACATCCGGGTGCCCAGGGACAGGTCGGCGACCACCTCGTCGATCTTCCCGTCGGCGGTGGCGCGGCTGATCCGGGGCATCAGCGCGGTCAGCACCGAGTTGCCCAGCACGCCGTAGGGCACGATCAGCAACGTCCAGGCATACGCGTAGATCGACACGCCGCCGCTGGCGGTGGCACCGGCGATCCGGTAGGTGATGACCAGCCCGATCTGGCCGGCCAGCACGTAGAGGGCCACCCAGCCAGCCAGCCCACCGAACGATGACAGCCGGGGATCCCAGCCCCACCGCCAGCGCCACCGAAACCCCGACCGGCGCAGCGCCGGTAGCAGCACCGCCGCCTGCACGACGATCCCCAGCGTGGTGCCCACCCCAAGCACCCACAGCTTGGCCTCCCCCATCAGGCTGGGGTGCAGGCTGATCTGGCCGGGGGTGATCGTGTAAGCTCCGATCACCGCGATGACCACCAGGTTGTTGGCCACCGGCGCCCACGCAGGTGGGCCGAACACGCCACGGCTGTTGAGCACCGCGCCCACCAGCGCGGCCAGCCCGTAGAACAGAATCTCCGGTAGCAGCAGGTAGGCAAACGCCGTGGCCAGCGCGGGGCTGGCGTGCGGACCGCTGGTTACCGACAGCCGGGTCAGCAGCGGTGCCGAGGCCACCGCACCGATCGTGCCCACCACCAGGGCGACCGTGCCCATCGTGAGCAGTCGCTGGGTATAGGCGTGCCCGCCGTCGGGATCGGTGCGCTGGGCGCGGACTAGCACCGGGATCGCCACGCTGGACAGCACCCCGCCCAGCAGCAGCTCATAGACCATGTTGGGCAACTCGTTGGCGATATTGTAGGAGTCGTTGAGCACCCCGAACCCCAGCGCTGCGGCGAGCAGCAGCCTGGCCACCAGCCCGGTCACCCGGCTGATCACCGTGGCCACGGCCATCGACCCCGACGCGTGGGCCAATGACTGACCCGTTGCGGGGGGCGCCGGGGGGGTCGTGGGGGGGGCCGCTGGGGACGCCGCTTTGGGGGCCGCCGAGGACACTGCCGGCAGGTCCGGCGCTCGCGGCGGGTGTTTCATCGGCGGCACGCCGACCAGCACACCACTCCACCTGCCGATCGCTCAAGGCGGGGGCGACGCGTTCTCAGCTGTCCTCGGGGAAGTAGGTGAGCAGGATGGTGCGGGCGTGCCGGTGTAGCGGTACGGCGAGGTCGGGGTGGTCGCCGTGTCTTCTGCTTGGCATCGCGAACCATTTCGATGATCTCAGCCCACTGTGCGCCGCCCACGTTGTAGAGGTCGAGCATGCTGCGCACGCCATGCACGTCCACGCCCTGCTGGGCGGTCTCGATGCGGCTGAGCTTACTGGTTGACCAGTCCAGCTTTGGCGCCGTCTCCTCCAGGGTGAGCCCGGCCTCCTCGCGCAGCCGACGCAGCGTCCTGGCCAGCTGACGCTGCGGCACCGTCCCCTTGATCCGCACCCCACCTCCCTCGTCGGAACCAATCATGATCCTGGGAAGGTTGAGGTGGGATTCCACCTCCGCCGCATCCAGCGCTGCCTTCCCGTCAGCCGGGCTCGACCACTGTGAGGTCGGGGAAGTAGGTGCGGTAAAAGCCCCGGTCCCGGGTCAGCAACTGGTCGGCTTGCAGGCTCGCGTGAGCACCGATGAGGAAGTCCGCGACCACGCGTTGCCGGGGGCCGCCGCAGGTGCGGTAGCTGCGCCACGCTTCGCCGGCGCGGTCAGCGCTTCGCCTCTCCAGTGGGCTGAACGCCGCGCCGAGAGTGGTCATGGCAGCCTCGGCGCTTTCCAAGCTCGGGAAGAAGGCGCTGGTCTCGGCCCACACGACGGCGCACGCGAGCACCGCGCCAACCGCAAGGCACTCACCGAGACGGTCCCGAGACGCCGGTCCGAAGGTGGGGTCGGCGGTGAAGACGTCGAGGAGCACGCAGGTGTCCACAGCGGTGATCACGGCAGCTCGGCGGTGCCGCGGAGCTCCGTGATGAGCTCGTCCGTGCTGCCGGCGGCCCGGAGGATCCCGTAGACGCTGTCCAGCGGCGCGCGTCGCTGCTGCTTGACTGCGATCAGGCGGCCACCGTCCTCCTCGAACTCCAGCACCTCCCCGGCCTGGATACCCAGCCTGTCCCGCAATTGCTTCGGGATTGTGACCTGGCCCTTCTCGGACACCACCGCTTTCATACTGTTATGGCAAGAATTCCTACTGGATCTGTCAAACTGACTGAAATCTGTCAAGCTGACAGTGGGTCATCTTGATCATGATTCCCACGCCGCGCACTGGTTCGCGTCAGTCGTTAGGTCAACCGGGCGGTGAGCAGCGTGCTGTCCATGGTGTTGCCGGTGAGCTCGACCAACGTACGGCCGTACCGGTCCGCTGCCTGGGCCTGGCTGATCGCCGTGACCTGCCAGTCGGCGTCGCGGAACCACCGCACGGGATCCGGTCGGTCGTCGTGCCACAAGGTGGCCGGGTTAGCGCCGAGCCTGCGGTAGATGTCCTGGAAGGCGGGGTTGTGGACCCTGCTGTGGGTGTCCGGGCCCGCCTCCTCCGTGGCGAACCAGCTGCCTACTGCGGAGAGCCGGTGCACGTGCGCGAACAGTGCTTCCGCGGCTGTGCCAGGCAGGTAAGGGAGTAACCCCTCGGCCAGCCAGGCGGTAGGGCGCGCCGGGTCGAAGCTCGCGCGGAGTAAGGCCTCGGGCCAGTCCGCTCGCAGGTCGATGGGCACGACGTGACGTGCGCAGCCGGCGAGGGCGCCTTGTCCCTCCAGGACTGAGTCCTTGAACTCCAGCACTTTCGGCTGGTCGATCTCGAATAGCTCGACGCTCGCGGGCCAGGGCAACCGGAATGCGCGGGTATCCAGGCCGGCTGCGAGGATCACCACCTGCCGGATTCCGGCGGTGGACGCGTCGCGGAAGTACTCGTCGAAGAAACGCGAGCGCACGCCCATGTAACTCGCCATCGCTGCCCAAAAATTGGCCCACCGTTGGTCGGCCTCGGACTGGTTCTCGGAGTCGTTGATGGTGACCCAACTGGTGGGCATGGGTACCGTGGTCCCGGAACGTGTGACGAAGCTCTCCGCGTACGGGTCGTCGATCAGCGCGTCGGCTCGTGTGCTCTCCATCGCCCGCGTGGCGGCGATAGTCAATGCGGTGATCCCTACCCCGGACACGATGTCCCAGTCGTCGTGCTCGTCCACGTCGTCCTCCCTGACATTCTCGTCGTGGTGCTCACCACAAGACTGCCACCGGCCCCGAAACGGAATTAGGCGGCGTGGCTGGCTTCCGTGTTCGGCGCTCCGATAGTATGCGCAGCCGCGCGCAGCCGGGCGTCATTGCGGGACTCGGCTGCACCCTCGGTGATGCTGAGGATCGCGTCGATCAGTCGCTGCGTGCGGGTCTGGGATCGCAACCACGACGGCAGATCCAGCAGCGCCATGATCTCGTCGGCGAGCACCTCGCCGATCACGTTCGGCCACAACCGTTTGGCCTTCGCGGCGGCGAGCGCGGCCATCCGGTGCGCGGCGTACCGGTCGGCTTCCTGCACGACCGCGATGTTTGGGTCAGGCATCGGTAGTCTCCTGGGTTTGCGGGTCGGGAGGGGAGGACCTGTATTCCTCACTCTCGCGCAAGTCTTCGATCTCGGCGCGTATCGCCCGCTCCCGCTCACTGATCCGCCAGGCCTCGCGGCCCAGCTCCACCAGCTCGGCTAGCAACAGCGGCACCGACCGGACCGGCGCGGGGGCAGTGATGGCTCGGTCCAGTTGGGAATGACTCACGGACACAGCGCACCTCCGGTGGCCTTATCAGCGGTTGTACCTGGGACGGACTCACCGCGCCGGGTAGGCGCGGTGAGTCCGTTGTCTAAAAGAGGACGGGGCACAGCCGCTGATACGTGTGACCGGTGAGATCTGCTACTGGACTCCGGCCATGAGCCGGCGGATCATCGGGCTGAGCCCGATGAGGATCAGCCCGACGATGATCGCCACTACGCCAAGGATGCTGAAGTAAGGCGCCTCGCGCGCTGGACTGTAGTAACTGGCGAGCGATCCGGACATCGCCGTGCCCAGGGCGACCGACAGAAAGGACAGCGCCACCGTCTGGCTGCGAAACACCCTCGGGGAGATCTTGGTGGCCAGCGACAACCCGACCGGTGAGATCAGCAACTCCCCGATCGTGAAGACGAGCAGGATGAGGGCGACCGCGAGCAGCGGAGTGGTCGGTCCAACGCCGCTGGACCACGGTAGGAACAGCAGGAAAGCCAGGCCCATGATGACGGTGCCGAGCGCGAACTTGATCGGCGTCGAGGGCTGGCGGGGCCCGAGCTTGATCCACAAAAGTGCGAACACGGGCGCCAGCAGGATGATGAACACCGGGTTGAACGACGTCACCCATTCCGTGGGCATTTGCCAGCCGAACAGGTTCCGGTCCATCCGCCCATCGCCGTAAATCTCCACCACCGTGAACTGCTGCTGATACAGCGACCAGAACGCCGCGTTGGCGATGAACAAGGGAATAAACGACAATATCCTGCTGCGCTCCACCACCGTGATCTTCGAACTGGTCAGGATGACCACGAAGTACACCACCGAGGCCACCCCGCACACGAGGACCACGACGTCGGACAGGTTGGTCGCTGTGATCGCTCCGGCCAGCACCAGGAAGACGCCTACGGCAACGACCCCCACGGCGGCGCCGGTGACCATGGCCCACCGGCAGCGGGGTAGCGGGTTGGGGACCACGCTGGCCTCGGTACCCAGATTGCGTCGCCCGATCATGTACTGGATCAGGCCGGCGGCCATGCCGATGGCAGCCACACCGAAGGCGTAGTGGAAACCGAGCGTGCTCCGGGTGAGCCCGGTGAGCAGCGGACCGATCAACGCACCGATGTTGATCCCCATGTAGTAGAGCGAGAAACCGGCGTCCCGGCGCTCGTCGTTTTCCGTGTACAGGGTTCCGATGACGGCGCTGGCGTTGCCCTTGACTCCGCCGCTACCCAGGGCGACGCACGCCAGGCCCACGCCGACGCCGAGGAAGCCCGGCAGTATCGCCAGCGCGATGTGCCCGATCATCACCAGAACCGCGCTGTAGTACAACGTCCGTTCGGCGCCGAGCACCCGATCGGCGATCCAACACCCGGCGATGGTCGAGACGTAGGCCAACCCGCCGTAGCCGCCGACCAGGCTGGTGGCTGTGGCCTTCGGTAGCCCGAGCCCGGGGTGGGCACCCGCCACCTGGTAATACAGGTACAGGGTGAGCGAGGCTTGCATCCCGTAGAAGGAGAAGCGCTCCCACATCTCGACGCCGAACAGGGTGCCCAGCCCGCGGGGATGGCCGAAGAACGCCCGATCCGTACGGGGGTCGGTGATGGTGCTGCTCATCTGCGTCACTGTGCCCTCCGAACGCCCTCCGAACCCGCCTGGGTGCCAGTAGGCAGGGCGGTGTGCTCGGCCCCCGCCGGGTGCTGGGGCGGGAGCCGAGTGTGTGGTGTGGCCGGTCGTCAGACAACCCCGGCCCTTCTGGAGCAGGTTGGCCAGGCCTTCCAACCCTGTGCGCGGAGCACCTTCTCGGCGATGGCGACCTGCTGCGAGCGGGTGGCGTGGTTGGCGGTGCCCGCGTAGGCCCCTCCGCCGTAGGAATGCCACGTTCTGCGGCTGAACTGCAGCCCGCCGTAATACCCATTGCCGGTGTTGGCGCCCCAGTTACCGCCGCTCTCGCATCGCGCCAGGATATCCCACAGTCCTTGATGCGCCGGGCCCGCCTGGGCTGGTGCCGCGAATACCAGTGGTATCGCCACAGTAGCTGCGGCGATACCAATAACTGCGAGTAATCGGGAAGTCCTCGTCATGTCTATTCTCCATGAAAATCGCACACGACTGAATGGCCTCAAAAATCGCCCGGAGTTCGGTTCCTGCGTCACTCGATGGCCAGCTTTCGCCCCAGTCCTGATTCGTCGGTGAGGTTGCGGTATCCGGTCCCGAGGGACAGGGCTCTGCGCGCCGAGTCCGGATTCCCGCACCAAGGTGGCTCCTTCGTGCAGGACGATATTGACCGTACGGATCACTGCGGGTGACGCAAGAGGGTGACGTCGGTATCAGCCTAGTGGGGGGTACGGTGGACATTATGTGACTAAGGGTAACCATTTTCGGTGTTTCCGCAGGTTGGACGCCTACAGCTAGTGCTCTTTGTGGATGCGATTTGCTGGGTTCATGGGCTATCAGGGTGACGGGCTGATCACCCGTTCGTGCGTGCCGCAAGGGCGTTCTGCTGGCTGTCGGGCCGCCCCGGTTTCCCGTTGCGCGAGATCACGATGCAGGCCGTGGACTGAGCGCGGCCGCTGGGACCAATTGGTCGTCGAGGGTCAGTCGGACGTCTCCGGCGCCGTCGCTAAGCGGGATCCACACCAGGCCGTACCACTCGCCCCGTGCGCCACGGACCCAGCGCTTCAGCATGCCGGGAACCCGACCCGTGAGGTCGAGACCGTCGACGGCGACCCGACTACGGTGATCAGGTGGCAGCGGGAACGCCACGTCGAGGTCTATCCATACCGCCCGGGCGCGCACCACCTGGCCGCCGGTGATGCCCTCCCCACCATGGGCGCCGATCCACCCGAGTGCCATACCCTGCTCCCTGGTCGACTTGTCTGGGTCGAGCGCGGGGGAGCGCGCCTGGGCCGAGCCCAGTATGGTCCGCCGAACGTGGCGAGGGAAGTAACAACGACCCGAACAGGTGCTTACGGGAGCTTGGCCGCGAGGACATCAACCTCCTCGATCTTCGGCGGGCCGTCGAACAGGTCGGGTGCCTGGGCCATCAGGGCCTCGGCGACCCTGCCGGACAGGTGGGCGTCGCGCCCCGAGTCATCCGGGAACACGTCGAAGATCCCGTAGATGGAGCCGCTGAGCCGGATGGCGAACCACGCGGTGGTCGCCGGCTCCTCGTTGACCAGGGCCAGCCCGCCATTGAGGAACTCCTCGACAGCGGCCTCCTTGCCCGGCTTCGCGTTCATCGTCACGAGCAGGCCGACCGTGGGCATCTTTGCCATGGTGTGTCTCTCCTCCTGTGCAGGGTACCGGTGTTGTTGAGGGCATCTATGACGTGTAGCGGGCCAGGTCGGCGGCGCCGACGAGGCCGGCCTCGGGACCCAGTTCCGCGATCCGCAGCTCGGCCACCGGCCGGTGCCCGTGACCGGTCAAGGATGCGGCGAAGGCGGCCGACGCGGGAGCGCGCAGCACGTCGCCGGCCGCAGACACGCCGCCACCGATGATGAACAGGCCAGGGTCCAGGATCGCGGCCAGCCCGCCCAGCCCCCGGCCCAGCCACATCCCGACCACCTCGAAGCACCGCAACGCCGCCACATTGCCGGCTGCGGCGGCCTGGGTGACCATCTCGCCGGTGATGTTCTCGGCCCGACCGTCGGCGAGTCCCAACAGTTCCCCGGCCATGTCGGGGCAGGCGCGGACCAGCTCATGGGCTTCCCGCACGAGCGCCCGACCGCTGGCGTATTGCTCCCAGCACCCCCGCAAACCGCATCCGCAGCGCCGCCCCTCCGGGACGACGATGACGTGGCCGATCTCTGCGGCCGCGCCGAACTGGCCGCGCAACAGCTGCCCGTTTACCACGATGCCGCCCCCGATGCCGGTTCCCACAGTGACGGTCACCACATGGTTCGCGCCGCGACCAGCGCCGAACCGGGCCTCCGCCCAAGCGGCCGCGTTGGCGTCGTTCTCCACCACCACGGGCAGCCCCAGCCGGCGTGCAAGCGATGCCTGGAGCGGCTCGTCGCGCCAGGCCAGGTTTGGGGCGAACATCACCGTCGAACGCTGCGCGTCAATGAGGCCAGCCGCCCCGATGCCGACCGCCTCGACGTCGTACGTGCTGGTGAGCTCCCGGACCGCGGCGGCTATCACGTTCTCGATGTGCGACACGTCGTCGGCGGGGGTGTCCCGGTGTGTTGTGGCAATGATTGTCCCGCGCTCGTCGACGATACCGGCAGCGACCTTTGTGCCGCCGATGTCCACCCCGATGGTCAGCGCGCCAGTGTTCACTGCGCCAGTGTTCAATGACAAGGGCACCGTAGCGGCTCAGGAGCGCTGCGCTACTCGCTGGCCGATCATCAGGGGGGAGGCGGTCGGTTCTCCGCGCCGGAATGAGAGGTACCGCCGCTGGGCGGTGTTGAACCCCCGCAGCGCTGTACGCACGGTGGGGATTTGGGTGGCGAGGTGCATCTGGTACCGCCACGGTGGCTGGGCTCCTTGGCGTGCCGCCATGGAGTAGGCGAAGGCCACGGCGTCCTCCCGGTCGAGGTAGCGGTCAGCGCGTTCGAACCATGCCATGCTGGTGCGTGCCCCGGCTTGGATTTGTCGTAGCGCCGCGCGGCCTCGCCGGTCATAGTCCGCCAGCGCGGCGGAAGGCTCGTCGTGGTGGTAGAGGCTTTGGGCGAGCATGACTGCGTCGATCATCGCTAGTCTGGTGCCGGACCCGAGGGTGAAGTGGGTGGTGTGCGCGGCGTCGCCGACGAGCACCAGGTTGTTGTGGTACCAGGTGGTGTTGGTCACTTGAGTGAAACGCAGCCACCGCGCCGGCTCACTGCGGGATTGACTGATCAGCGCGTGGCCATCAAGGGCATGCTCGAAGATCTTCTCTAGCAGTTGGACGCTGTCCTCGCTGCTGAGCGAGTCGAGTCCGAGTCGTTGCCACGTCTGCTGGGTGCATTCCACGATGCAGGTGCTGGTCCCGGCGGTCGAGGGGTAGGCGTGGAACCAGATCCACCCGGCTGCGGTTTGCTCGAAGGCGAAGGTGAAGCTGTCGAAGACCTTATCGGTGCCCAGCCAGAGGTAGGGGTTCCCGCCGACGTCCACGCGGGCGCCGAAGTCGTCGCTGTGGTGGGCTCGTATCCGGCTATTGGCGCCGTCGCAGATCACTACCAGGTCGGCGTCGGCTAGCTCGGAGAGGTCATCGACGTCGCGCCGGTACTGGACATCGATTCCGAGGCTGGTGGCTCGCTCGCCGAGGATGTTGAGCAAACTCGCGCGGCCGACGCTGAAGCCGTACCCAGACAGGTAGGCTGCTTGCTCGCTGCGCACGATCACCCGTTGTTCCTGCCACAGGACGGATTCGGCTCGCACCGCCCGAGCGCTCTCGGCGTCGTTGCGGAACAAGATGTCCAGTAGGTCGTCCCAATACACCACGCCCCAGCCGTAGGTGGCGCCGGGGGGATCTCGCTCGATGACGGTGATGTCGTGGCCAGCGTCACGTAGTTTCGCCGAGATAGCGAAGTACAACCCGGCCGGTCCGCCGCCGATGCACACGATTTTCATGTCACTGCTCCATTCCCTACGGATGGGGTTGTTGTGCTGGCGAGTGTAGGGGGGTGGTGGAGGTGGTAGAGGTGGGCGTAATGGTGGTTGTTGGCGAGGAGCTCGGTGTGGGTGCCGGTTTCGATGATGCGGCCATGGTGCAGGTAGATGATGCGGTCGGCGTCGGTGACGGTGAGCAGGTTGTGGGAAATGATGATGGTGGTGCGGCCGGTGATGAGCCGGCGTAGTGGGGCGAGGATGCGTTGGGTGGCCTGCGCGTCGAGGCTGGTGGTGGGTTCGTCGAGGAGGAGGATAGGGGCGTCGCGGATCATGGCACGGGCGATGGCGACGCGTTGGCGTTGTCCGCCGGAGAGTAGTCGGCCGCGTTGTCCGACTCGGGTGTCATAGCCCTCGGGCAGGGCGGTGATGAAATCGTGGGCGTCGGCGGCTTGGGCGGCGGTGATGAGCTGGTCGTGGGTGGCGTCGGGGCGGCCGGCGGCGATGTTCTCGGCGATGGTGCCATCAAGGAGCAGGGTTTCCTGGAGCACAATGGCGATGTTGGCGCGGAGTTCCTCGGGGTCTAGGTCGCGCAGGTCGGTGCCGTCCAGGGTGATTGTTCCGGTAGTGGGGTCATAGAAGCGCAGGAACAGTTTGAGCAGGGTGGTTTTGCCGGCGCCACTGGCGCCAACGATGGCGGTGGTCTGCCCGGGTGCTGCGGTGAGGCTGACGTCGTGCAGGACTGGGGTGGTGGTGTCGGGGTAGGCGAAGCTGACCTGCTCGAGATGCAGCGCTCCTTGTGGGCGGCCCAGGGGGATGGAGTGTGCCGGGGTGCTCACCCTGGGGTGCTCATCGAGCAGCTCGATGATCCGTTCAGCTGCCGCGGTGGCGCCGAACAGGGAGGTGGACAGCGAACCGAGGCCTTGCACGGGCTGATAAAGCTGGGCCAGGAACACCAGGAAGGCCAACAGCCCACCCAGGCTGATGTTCCCGGCGGTCAGTTCCCAGATCCCGACCCCGAGGATGGTGAGGACCCCGAGGACCTGGATCAGGTCGACCAGTGGGGAGAACATCGCCCCCAGGCGGGTGGCGGCCAGCTCGGCGTGCACGCTGCCGATGCTTTGCGCGCCGAAGCGCTCCAGTTCCGCGTTCTGGCGGCCGTAGGCCTGGATCAGGATGGCGTTGCCCAGGCTTTCCTCGGCGACCACGGTGATCGACCCGGCGCGAGCCCGCACCTCCCGGGAAGCAATCTTGATGCGGCGGGCGAAGGTCCGGGCGATGGTCCAGAACACCGGCACCGCGATCAGCGAGGCCAACGCCAGGCGCCAGTCCATGAAGAACAGCACTCCGGCGAATACCACGATCTTGAATATATTGGCGATGATCCCGATGACCCCGGAGAGCACCACGCTCTCGATCGCAGCCACATCACCGGTCAGCCGGGAGAGGATGTCGCCCAGGCGGCGGCGGTCGAAGAAACTCACCGACAGGGTATGCAGGTGCGCGAACACCCTCGTCCGCATCCGGTGCAGGAAGTTTTCCCCGATCCACGCCCCCAGATACTGGCCGGCGAAACCCAGCACGCCCACCAGCAGGGTGACACCCACAAACGCCGCGGCCACCGGTGGGAACGCACCGAAATCCCGCGGGATCAACACTCGGTCGACCAACACCTGGAACAACAAGATCGCTCCGGCGTCTACCAGCGGCGTCACGATAACCAACACCAGGCTCAGCCACATCCACCGCCAAAACGGCCGGGCATCAGGCCAAAATCGGCGGAACACCTCCCGTAGGCCCACCGCTGGAGCCAACTCCACCAAACCCCCGACACCACCCTGTGATGCCGGGCGCACCAACGACCTCACCACCCCCCACATAGCTACTCCGCTCTACTCATCCTGGCCAGCTGGCCAGGTTTCGCGTGGGCGGTGACCCCCATCCTGGTGAACAGGGTGAGAGCCACCGCCCACAAGTATCGAGTAGCTAGTTACTAGCGACCCCAGCCACCCCAGCCGTGACCGCCCCAGCCGCCCCAGCTGTGACCGCCCCAGCCGCCCCAGCTGTGACCGCCCCAGCCGTGACCGCCCCAGCCGCCCCCGCCGTGACCGCCCCAGCCGTGACCGCCCCAGCCGCCCCAGCTGCTGTAACCTTCCTTCTCGCGGTTGTAGCCGCTCCGGAAAATTTCCGTGATCTTCATACCTCTCCCTCCTCCTTCCTAGGAATTTTTCTTCCCAGGAACTCTATCTTCCCAAGAACGCGGTAGGCGCGGTCCCTGCGCCGGTGATAAGTAGCCGACCTGGGGAACCGGCAAGTCTTGCACTAGCGGTTTGCGGTTATCCAAGCAGTGCGGTTATCCAACAGCAGCGGTCAATCCGCTAACCGTGGCCAGCATAAATCGGCGAGGACCACGAGTTGATCACCGAGGTCGGTGATGCTGGTGCAGTCTGCGCCTGAAGACTCCTCGATGCCGAAGACCCCTCGATGCCGTAGACCTCTCGATCCTGAGAACCCCCTACTCGCCGATGGCTGGTGACCTCCGCTTAGCTTCGCCCGGCGGGCCCTGCCAAGGGCCCCGGCCAAGCTGCCGCGTGAGACGCCCTGGTGGGCCGCTGCCGCCATCACATGTTGCTAGACATGCTGCTAGCTTAACCCTTTTTTCTCCTTTGTGTCGACTCCCTAGGTAATGAGAGCCTAGGTACCGCTGCGCTGATACATGGGGAACGGTTAATCACCCGGTTGGCCGAAGCCCACTTAGTGTGTGGACGTGGTGGCGGTTGTCATCGCCAGGCCGCCGTCCCAGCCCGCGTTCGTTGAGTCTGTCCCGGAGCTGGCGCAGAGCCCGGGCCCGGGTGGGTCCGATCGCGCCGGGTGGGATTCCGGCGGCCTGAGCGACCTCGGCGTACGGGCGGGGATTGTCGGTGAACAGCGCTCGCAGCAGAGTCCGCTGGCGCGGTGTTAACTCCTCGACGAGGTTCCACAGTGTTCGTGCGGCGTCAGTCTCGATGGCTTGCTGTTCTGGGCCCGGCGAGGGGTCAGCGATAGTGTCGGCCAGCGTTTCGGTGAGGTCCTGGGTGGGTTTGGCGTGGCGCAGGATGCGGAGGCATTCGTGGCAGGCGGTGGTGGCCAGCCAGGCGCCCAGTCGTTCTGGCCACAGCACGCGGTGGGTGTTCTCGGCTAGCCGCAGCCACGTCGCCTGCATCGCGTCGAGCGCGTCGGCGTCCTGTAGTCGAAATGACCGGACCGTCGCGGACACCAGTTTGTTATACTGGCACACGACTTCTTCCCAGGCCGCCGGGTCGCCGTCGCTCGCGCGCGCCAGCAGCTCGGCGATGGTGCTCGTGGCGCCAACGGTCGGGCGGTTCCTCGTGGCAGTCGTCATGAGAATCACGGTCTCCCTGCCAGTTCTCCTGCGGCTACGCCGGGCCTGTAGCTGTTAATAGCTACGTTTGTTGATGATCCCGCCCTGGCGTATCAGGCCTTGCCGCTAGAATCGCCTTTGTGGTTGTTGAAGATATGATCCTGCCTGTTCTGCTCTTGAGGATGCCGGAATCTCGGGGGTTGGTCATCATCTTCACGGATCATTTTCCGTATACCCTAAATCATGCTGTCTCCCTACATCAGATGAGGTAGTCCGGGATGGTTTCTACATCTGATCTTGGATCTGGGCCTGGATCCACCAACCGGGCTTGAGTGATCGTTTCAAGTGGGTTGACATTTGCGTTTCGGTGGGGTATGGATGCTTCGCCGATGCACCGCGTCGCGGGGGTCCGGGGGCTCAGTGTTTGTGAATGTAAACGGTGACGTTCATGCCGGGAACGAGGAGGTCGAGGTTTTGCAGGTTGTCAATCCCGATCTTGACTGGGATGACCTGGGTAACCTTCTGGAAGTTTCCTTCGGTGTTGCTCTGCGGGAACAGTGAGAACACATTAGCGGATCCTCCTTGGACCTCGCGGACCCGGCCGGTGATTGACTTATGCGGATAGGCGTCGATGTCTATGTCGACCACCTGGCCGACGCGCACCGCTTTGACGTCAGTTTCGTCGACGCGGGCCGTGACGTAGATGTTGTTCAAGTCGTAGCCGATGGCGAGTTGGGTTCCGGTGGTGACGAACGTGCCCGGCACCCCATTGTCCACCGCGACGGTGCCGTCGGCTGGGGCGCGGATGCTCATGAGGGGCTGGGCGAACCCATCTTGGATCTTGATGCGGCCGACGATCTGGTCTTTACGTATCTGGGCGCCCTGGGAGATGCGCCAGTCAACGAGAGTGCCGGCAGCGGGGGCATTGACCAGGATCTGATGGCCATCGACCTGGGCGTTGTCGGTGCTGACGTAGTTGCGGGCGTTGAGGAAGTAACTCGCGGCGAAAGCTCCGCCCGCGACTAAAGCTAAGATCAGGATCACGATCAGCCCAATACGAGTTGATCGTTTGAGCTTGTGCTGCTCAGGTGTGGTGGGTGCGGTGGGTGCGGTGGGTGCGGTGGGTGCGGTACCGTCGGTATGGTCATCTGGCGCAAGTGGAGCCATCACAGGGCCTTCCACGCTCACACCTCCCGGTCGAAGTGGTGGAGCTTCACCTCATAGACTACGCGCCGTACCTTAACTTGGGGAGTCTAGTAGCGCCACCGGTTATCCGACCGCGTTATGCACAGACCAGCGGAATGACCACCTCGTCGACGATCTCGATCAGCGCCTGGTCGGGAATCGGCGGGCGGTGCACCAGGAAGTACTGGCGTAGCAGGTCGGGACCGACGCTCGCGATGCGGTTCGTGAGTGCGGTGGCGCGGACCTCGCCACGAACGGCGCCTCGTCGGAGTGCGTCGAGGAAGAGGTCGACGCCGGGATCAAGGAAGCGGATCCGGATGACCTCCATGAGGTCGGGATCTTGGATGGTTTCGGCCATCAGACCGCGGACCGCCTCGCCGGAGGGACCGTTGAGCAGGTTGGCGGTTCCTCGCAGGCAGCTGAGGATGTCTTCGCGCACGCTGCCAGTGTCGGGTGGCTTAGGCCAGTCGGGAAAGGCGTAATGGACCGCGTCGGCGACCAGCTCGGCGCGGCTGGACCAGCGCCGATACAGGGAGCCCTTGCTGGCCCGGGCTCGGTTGGCCACATGTTCTATCTTCAGCTGGGCGTAGCCCACTGCGGTCAGTTCGTCGAGGGTGGCCTCGAAGATCGCCGCGTAGAGCGCGTCACCGCGGCGTCGGGCCCCCTTGCGATGGTCGACCATCGCGTTCACAGGACCGCAAGCGTCGCCGACGCTACTCACCATCTACACCTCTCGTGCTCTAGGTAACACTAGATGCTCCGTGCCGAAGCGCGAGAACAGAATAGAGCACGCAGCGTTCCGGTAACCCTGTGGTGTGATGACACGCCGAGTCATGACCCTGTGGTGTCATGACTCGGCGACTTCTCAGCTATTCTGGTACAGACGGGTGGCGTACCCGGGGCCGTAGTAGCGCTGCAGGTCGTCCAGTGTCTCGTCTGGTCGTTCCAAGCGCTGGGTGATCTGGGCGCGAGACGGCACCGCGTCGGCGTCCCAGGTGGCCGGCTGCCACAGGTTCGAGCGCAGGAACGCCCTCGAGCAGTGGTAGAAGACCTGCTCTATCTCGACAATGAGCGCCAGCAGCGGCCGGTGCCCCTTGACCGTCAGCTGAGCGAAGAAGGGGGCATCGCGCACCAGACGTGCTCTGCCGTTGATCCGCAAGGTGTCGTCTCGTCCGGGAACGAGGTAGATCAGGCCGACGTGCGGGTTGGCTAAGATGTTCCGGAAGCCGTCGGCGCGGCGGTTGCCTGGCCGCTCAGGGACGGCGATGGTTGTGTCGTCGAGCACGAGAGTGAAGCCGGGCGGGTCGCCTTTAGGCGAGACGTCGCAGCTGCCGTCCGCACTCGAGGTGGCTATGAGGCACAACGGTGAGCTGGCGAGCCACTGCTTGTCGTACTCGTGCAGCGCAGGCCGGTCCTTGCCGGCAACTCGGGGGAGCGGCTCGCCCAGGAGCTCTCGCAGCTGCGCCTCTGAAGTGATCTCCGTCATGCCCCCAGTTTCCTTCCAGGGAGAGTTTCCTTCCAGGGACAGTTTCCTTCCAGGGACAGTTTCCTTCCAGGGACAGTTTCCTTCCAGGGACAGGGCCGTGGCCAGGGATTTCCCGCCGCAGCCCGACGACCCGGACCTGCCCCTGGGGCTGCGGTGTCAGTTCAGCCGTTGCAGGTAACCGTTGTCGATCAAGTACTTGACGTTAGGACGGGCCGGGTCGCCGGGCAACAGTGAGCCATCGAGTTGGTATTGCTCGCCGCCACCAGCCTGGTCGAACCATGGGGCGGCTGGCCCGGCCTCGACAGCGAACGGTTTGAGTACCCGGTAAGCGTGGTAGTTGCAGGTGTAGTTCGCATCGACGGTGTCCAGGTTCGCAGGCGGGATGGACCGGCCGCTGTAAGGGGTACCGTACGGGGCGAGGAAGCCGCCGAACTCACTGCCGTAACGATCTAGTTGCGCCTCGGCCGTGAGGGTCTGGGAGGTTTCGACGGGAGCGCCGGCGCTGTCGATCACGAAGCCGTTAGCGGGCGGGTAGATGAAGCTGCCTTGGCCCCGTTCGCGGCGCTGTCGTAGTACCGCGCCAGGAACTGCTCGGGGGTTTCAGTGCCGGTCCGCTGGTAGCCGGCGCCCTCATCGCCGACCTCGCTTTGCCCTGGAGCGGGCAGTTGAGCCGGCCCGAGCCGGGAGTCACCGTCGTAGTAAGTGTTCGAGCATTGCGTCAGGGAAGAACTCGGGGCGGCGACGGCCGGGGAGGCGGTAGCCGCGCCGGTGAGGGCGGTCGCGGCGAGCAGAGTGCCGAGGCAGCGCAAGAACACGCGACGATGAGCCATGAGGCTCCTTTCACGAAGCCGGCCCGCCGCAGCCAACCTTGTGTTGTGCGGCCAGCCGGCCAGAGGGGGTGGGCCCCCGCGCGGTCACAGACCTCCTGGAGTAGCTTCTTGATCAAGCTCTGACCTGGGGCGCCCGTGAGGCGTTCGCAGGAAAATCTTGTGAATATCTTAGGCCCGCGAAAGACCGGGTGGTGCCCGTGAGGCGCGTGTTGCAGTAGGTACTAGCCGAGGGAGGTCGGGGACTCATGATCACTGTTT
>JBOHFR010000057.1:0-36430 GCA_050699715.1 Pseudonocardiaceae bacterium | reverse complement strand
GCTCTGACTGATGCTCCAACACCAGCTTCACCGCACGCTCACGCACCTCACGAGGGTGCCTCGTAGACCGGGCCATCTCTCCATCCTCCACTTAGGACAGAGCCTCCATCAGACCCGGGGTGGTTCATCATCCACATCATCAGACCCATGCCCACCGGGCACGCGAGGGCGGCCAGGCCCAGAAAGAGCGACTGCATGGCCTGCTCCACGATCGTTGGTCGTGGCTCGCGACCCATCTAGTATTTATGTTCTCCGTACGTAGATAGTAGATTATTGTGGGGGTCCCTTGCCGGGAGCCGGCCACGTTCGCCGCACTCGGGCTCCACGGGGCCCTTGCTGCTAGAGCCCCTGGGACGGCGGGAGTGGGGAGGGGCGGACTTGGGTTGTGGGGTAGGGGAAGGGTGATGTGGCGATGATGATGAACGGGTGGGTGTTCGGCTGGATGTGGGTGTGGCCGGTGCTCGTGCTGGGCGGTCTGGTGCTGCTGGTGGTGGGGGTGGTGTGGCTCGCGCGGGGTCGTGCGCCGGGGGCTGGTGACCCCGCCTGGTCGGGCCGGCGGATCCTGGATGAGCGTTTCGCCCGGGGCGAGATCGACGACGAGGAGTACCGGCGTCGCCGGGCTGAGCTGCGATGACCCGCGCGCCGGTCGGCCGCCGCCGCGCGCTCGGTGCGATCGCCTTGGGTGCGGTCGGCGTCGCGGCGGGCGCGACCGGGTGGGTGTCTGGTCTGGGCGTCCCAGCCGGCAGCGGTCGGCGGGCGCTCGGTGCCAGCGGTCAGCTGCTCGCCCAGCCGGCGGTGGTGGCCAGTCGTGACGGTGTGCTGGACGTGGAGCTGACCGCGGCACCCGGGGTGGCGCTGGCGGGGCGGGACACCTCGGCGCTGGGGTTCAACGGCACCTCACCCGGGCCGACGCTGCGGGTGGCTCCGGGGGACCTGCTGCGGATCCGGCTGACCAATCACCTCGATGCACCGACCAACCTGCATCTGCACGGCGTGCACGTCTCCCCACAAGGGCGAGGGGACAACCCGTTCCTCCACATCGCCGCAGGCTCGGTGTTCGACTACGCCTACCGCATTCCGGCTGATCACCCGGCCGGCACCTACTGGTACCACCCCCACCACCACGGCTACATCGCTGATCAACTCTTCGGCGGGCTCGCTGGGGCGCTGCTGGTCGAGGATGGCCAGGACCTGCCGGTGTCCGCGGACCGGGTCCTGCTGGTCACCGACACCACCCTGGACACCGCCGGTCGGGTGGTACCGGTGGGCGCGATGGACAAGATGATGGGCCGGCACGGGGAGCTGGTGCTGCTCAACGGCCAACACCACCCCACCATCCCCGCCGTACCCGGGGTGGCGCAGCGGTGGCGGGTCATCAACGCCTGCACCTCACGAATGCTCGCCCTGCGCCTGGAGCGGCACCCGCTGACCCAGATCGCCCAGGACGGGGTGTTCCTGCCCGCCCCCACCGACCGCGACCAGCTCGTGCTCGCCCCCGCCAGCCGCGCCGACCTGATCGTCCGTCCCACCCGCGCCGGGCGCTACGCGCTGGTCACCGACCCCTATGACCGCGGCACCGCCATGATGGGCATGATGTCAAGCCGGGCAAGGGGCCCGATCACCCTGGCCACCCTGGCCGTCGCCGGACCGGTCGGCTCCTCGCCGCCGCTACCGGCGACGCTGCCCGCCCCGCCCGCCCCGCCGGGACCCGTCGACCGGCAACGAGCGCTCACCTTCGCCATGGGCATGGGCGGTATGGGCATGGGTGGCATGGGGATGAGTTTCACCATCGACGGGCACACCTTCGACGACCGTCGCGACGACCAGACGGTTCGGTTGGGCAGTACCGAGGACTGGACGATCACCAACACCAGCCCGATGGACCACCCGTTCCACCTGCATGTGTGGCGCTTCCACGTGCTCGCCGACAGCACCGGAACACCCCCCACCGCCACCTTTCAGGACGTCGTGCTCATCCCCGCCCGCGGCTGGGTGCGACTGCGCATCCCCTTCACCGACTACCCCGGCCGCAGCGTCTACCACTGCCACACCGCCGACCACGAAGACGCCGGCATGATGGGCACCCTCACCGTCACCACCTAGAGCCTCGGGGACGGGTACGGACAGACACGAGCTGAGCACATGCCGTAACTTTGATCGGCGTGAGCAGCGCCCACCATCGTGCACGAGCCACGCGGGGACACCTCGCGCGGCTCGTCGCTGTCGTTGCGGTGTTTGCTGGCTTGGCTGTCTTGCAGGTGCCACAGTGCCCCTACGGGATGATCGCCGACGCGGCGTATCTCACTCCGGGCGCGAGCCCGGCGATGGCGGTCGTCGCCGGTCAGGACTGTGGCCTCGCCATGGCGATGGCCGGGGTCAACGACCACCACCCCCAGGACAATGCCGCGCTGTGCACGGCGCACCGCGCGCCCGGCGCCCTCGCCCGGGTCGGAGGCCGTTCAGCTGGTTGCGGTGGCATGGGCGGCGTTCTCGCGACCTGCCTGGCGTTCCTGGTCACCGTCCTGACCGCCCTCACGGGGCTGAACCCATCCTGGCTGCGGACATCCGTTCGCCTGCACGCACCGGGGCCTAGGGCGATGGTCCACGCCATTGCTGTGCGAGCACCGAGCCTCGCGCGACTCCGCGTACTGCGGACATAGAAGGAGTCTGCCCACGTCACGGCGTTCCGCCGGTTCACGTGGGTTTCTGCCGTACGCCCTAGCTCTGGGCTACAGCGTCCTTATCGACTCACCCTTACTCCCTTTCCGTAGGAGGCATCTCGTGAACCTTGCCGCAGTGTTGGTCACCGGCCTGTTCGCCGGTGGCGTGTCCTGCGCCGCCGTGCAGGGCGGCCTGCTCACCGGCCTGATCACCCGGCAACACGCCGCCACCGCCCCACCCGCTACCCCACCCCGGTCCGCCCAGGGCCGCACCAGCACAGCCGGGAACGCCCGAGCCGACGCGGGCACGACGGGTACCCTCCAGACCGCGCAGCGGCCCACCTGGCGTGAGCAGCTCGGCGATGACCTCGCCCCGGTCGGCGGGTTCCTGGCCGGCAAGCTCGTCTCCTACACCCTGCTCGGCGCACTGCTGGGCGCCCTCGGCGGCGTGGTGGCCCTCTCGGTCGGCGCACGCACGCTGTTGCAGATCGGTGCCGGCCTGGTGATCGTCACCTTCGGTCTGGCCCAGCTGGGTGTGCCCGGTTTCCGCGGCATCGTGATCGAGCCCCCGCGGTCCTGGACGACGATCGTGCGCCACCGGGCCCGCTCCCAAGTGGCGCTGGCACCGGCATTGTTGGGCCTGGCCACGGTCCTCATCCCGTGCGGGGTGACACTGTCGGTGGAGGCGTTGGCTCTGACCTCTGGATCCGCGCTCGCCGGTGCGGTGACGATGGCGGTGTTCGTGCTGGGTACCGGCCCGCTGTTCGCGGTGCTGGGCTACGCCGCCCGCAAGGCCGCCACCGCGTGGCGGGGACGGCTGACCGCGCTCACCGGGTCGGCCGTGATCGCGCTCGGGCTGTTCACCCTCAACGGCGGCCTGGAACTGGCCGGATCGCCACTGGCGGCCAGCCGCCTTGCGCACACGGTCGGGCTGGCCCACTCACCACCGGATACCTCCACCGTGTCCACGGCCGACGGTCACCAAGTCGTGGTGATCACCGCGACCGCCTCGGCCTACAGCCCGGACAACGTCCAGGTCCGCGCGGGCCTGCCCACCACCCTGGTGATCCGCTCCGACAACGTGCAAGGCTGCATCCGGTCCTTCGTCATCCCGTCGCTCAACGAGCAGAAGATCCTGCCGGTCACCGGCGAGAGCCGCATCGAGCTCGGCACGCTGGCGCCCGGCCAGCTCGACTACACCTGCGCCATGGGCATGTACACCGGCACCATCACCATCATCTGAGCAAGGAGCCCACCCGTGTCCACCATCACGCACGTCTTCCGCGTCGAGGGCATGCACTGCGGCAGCTGCGCACTGGTCATCGACGACGCTCTGGACGACCTTCCCGGCGTGCACAGCAGCCAGACCACCGTCAAGGCGGGGCGCAGTACCGTCGAACTGGATGTCAGCCAGAGCACCCCCCGGGACGTGATCAGCGCGATCGAGGAACTCGGCTACCGCGCCTCACCCATGCCGTGAGAGCGCCACCACGCTGGGCGCGAGGTCCCCTCGACAGGTCAGCTCAGGTTATCGAGGGGACCCGGCCGTGGCGTCAGCCGTGGCTGCGTCCGCGCGGTCACTGCGCCGACGCGAGTGGCGCCGGACCTGGCGGCGGCGCGGGCCCAGGCGGGTGTGAGTCCCTGCCCGCAACCCCACCCCGCTGCCCCGGTGTCCGGACCGCTGGCCGGGGTGCGTGCGGTCTGCTTGAGTGACGGTGCCCCGACCGTGACCACTGCGGACCGCGCGCTCAACAAGTCACCGCGCCGCACCCGGATCTCCTTGCCGGGCGACTCTCCGCCATAAGTCCAGGTCGTCACGGTGCGGCCGCCGATGTCGACCGGCCCGGAGACCGCGTCGAGGGCCATCTCGACGGTGCGTTGGCCCGGGGCTTGGCGGGCCGGCTCGACCTGCATGACGCGCGTCGAGCGCGGCCCGATTCGCGTCCCGGTCAGGCTGCCCGCCGACGAGCCGCACCCGGCCAGCGCCACTGCGGCTCCCGCGCCGTCGGCCGCGATCAGGAAACGGCGCCGGCTCAGCGCCGGGCTCGAGGTCAGATGCGGTCGTACGGCCCGCATCAGGCGTCCTCTCGATCTCTCAGGGTGGTGGTCATCGGGGTGGGGTCACCGAGCCGGGGTGTCGCGGCAGCCGCTTGTGCGGAAGTGATCGGCGCGCCGTCGATCTCGACAGCTTGGGCGGTGGTCGTGAGCTGCTCGGCGTCGCCGCTCGCGGCGCCGGTCGACGTCGTGGTGTGGCGGTCGGGGGCGGTGGTGAAGCGTTGCTGGCAGTGCTCGGAGCAGAAGTAGTAACGCTGCCCGCCGTGGATGGTGGTGGCCGGCGCCGCGCTCTTCTCGACCTGCATGCCGCAGACGGGGTCCTTGGCGTAGCCGACGCCGCCACCGAAGCGCTCCCGGTTGCGGTAGAGCCAGTACAAGACCGCGAACCCGACCAACGCGATGATGTTGAGGATGGTGGTGTGGTCCCAGCTCACCCCCTCCATCGCCACCAGCCGCGGGCGGCTGGTAGGCACCAGGCCAAGCGGGGTGAACAGGTACTCCACCGCCAGCCCGGCGACCGACATCACCGCCCAGAACACCGCCAGCAGCCGCAGCGTGAGCCGCCCGCCGTAGTACTTCCGGTAGATCAACAGCAGCGGTAGGGTGATCAGGTCGGCGAACACGAAGGAGATCACTCCACCGAAGCTGATGCCCCCGACCCACAACGCCGCGGCCAGCGGCACGTTCCCGATCGAGCACACGAACGCCAGGATCGCCAGCAACGGGCCCAGCACCGCGTTCTCCAGCGAGGACCAGAAACCGTGACCGGTGAGGAACAGCGACTGCCACACCCCGGTGGGCACCAGCACGGTGGCGAACCCGGCGACCAGGAACCCGATCACCAGCTCCTTGCGCAGCATCGTCAGGTCACTGATCGTGTAACCTGCGGCGTCGGACCAGCCGGCCCGGCTGCGGATCCGCTCGCGCAGCGGGCGACGGCTCAGACCGTCGAGGTCGTCATCCCCGTCGAGGGTGGGCGCGCCGTGGTGGGCGTGCCCACCCGCCTCGCTCGCCCCGGTGTTGAGCCGGGTACGGGCGTCCTTGATCCACCGGCGCGGGATCACCCGGGGCAACACCACCGCGAGCGCCACGATCATGATCGCGCCGCCGACGAACTCGGCCAGCGCGAACTGCCACCCGATCAGCAGCCACAACACGATGCCCAGCTCCACCACCAGGTTGGTGGAGGCGAACATGAACACCATCGCGGAGGTGAAGTCCGCGCCGCGCGCGAACAGTGACTTACCCAGCGCCGCGGCGGCGTAGGAGCACGACGAGGACACCATCCCGAGCAATCCGGCCTTGCCGACCGTCGCGGCGCGGTGATCACCCAGAGTGGCCCGCATCTGGCCGCGGGACACGAACGCCTGCACCGCCCCGGACAGCCCGACCCCCAGGACGAGGGCCCACAACGTCTCCCAGAACATCGAGAACGCCTCATACAGGCTGTCCCCGATAGTGCTCAGCACGCTCATCGTTCACTCCTCGGGATCGGGCGAGCGGTGGCGTTGGCGGTCGAGTCGGGCGCCCGGGTCGACTCGACACATCCGCCGGTTCGTACGACCGCTCGGCTGCCCGCCGGTCATGACGTGACCAGCCGGGCGATCGCGGCGCTGGCCTCCCGGACCTTCAGCCGCGCCCGCTCCCCGCCCTGCGCCGCGGCCTCGACCACGCAGTGGCTCAGATGGTCATTGAGCAATTCGAGGGCGACCGATCGCAGCGCCCGGGTGGTCGCCGAGACCTGGGTCAGCACGTCGATGCAGTACGCGTCACCTTCGATCATGCGGGCCAGGCCACGGACCTGCCCCTCGATGCGCGCCAGCCGGGCCAGCAGCGCGTCCTTGTCGCCGATGTAACCGATCATCACACACCTCTCGACCCAGACTATACCCGCTACCCCCTCCCGGTATTCAACGCAGAGGTGTCGGGGCCGCCGACGAGTCCAGCCCAGCACCAGCAGGAACGCGATAGGCCGCAGCACCTGCTGGCCACTGAGTACCTCTTCGCCATCCCCTCCCCAGCGTGACCCTTCGATGAGAACCGGAAACCAAGTCGGCCAGTGGCGGCGCTCCCGAAGGGGGAACCTGCTACCCGGGCGAGTGGTCGGCGAGACTCGAGGACGGCGAGGCCGATGGGGCTCATGCCGTAGGAGACGAGGAAGTCCAGGGAGGAGATACGGGCCTGGAGGTGGGCGGGTATCTCGCGCTGGATGGCGGTGAACCAGGGGATGTTGAACACTTCGATGCCGAATCCGCCGATACCGCAGCAGACGATGATGACCCAACTCTGGGTGGCGTAGGCGAGGGAGAGCGGTACCAGGCCGTAGCCGCTGAGCAGGATCATGGCGGGTATGCCGGGGTGGCGGGGTGTCCAGCGGGCCATCAAGAGTGCTCCAACGACGGCCCCGGCGGAATAGGCGCCGAGCGCGATCCCGATGAGGGCGTTGCCGCCGAAGCGTTCCCGGCTCACCACGGGCAGCATCAGATACTTGGCTGATTCACCGAGTGCCAGCCAGACGACGAGCGCGGCGAGCCCGGCCAGGAACCAGCCATGTCGGCCCGCCTCGACCAAGCCCTCGCGGAAGTCAGCGAAGGGCGTGGCCTTAGCCCGCGCCGCGACGTGGCGTCCCGCGGGTACCCGGAAGGCCAGGGCCGCTGACCCCAACCAGAGGGCGGTGGCGACGAGCAGGCTGAGCACCCGGCCGAACTCGCTGTAGAGGACGATCGCGAGCCCGGGTCCGGCGACGAGCCAGATGCGGAGACTCAGGGTGGTGGCCGCGTTGGCCGCCTGCCGCTGATTCTCCGGGACCACGTCGGCGACGAGGGCTTGGTAGGAGCTGCGGAACACGCCTTCGCCGGCGCCGGCGAGGAACACGCTCGCGCAGAGCACCACGACAGGTAGGTCGACGAAGACCCCGACCGCGAGTGTTCCGAGGGCACGCGACGTGCTCGCCACCGCGAGGACCGCGGTGCGGGGGTAGCGGTCGGCGATGACACCGGCGGGTAGCGCGCCGAGGACGAATCCGAGTACGCGCGCTCCCAACACCAGACCGAGCGCGGTGAAGCCGTCCGCTCGGTCGAGGATAGCCAGCGTCAAGGCCGTGGGCATGATGCCGGTCGCCGCGGCCGACGCCGAGTAGCTGACCCAGAGTCGCCTGAACGCCCGCTGCCGCAGTACGGCCAACAGGGTCCTCACCGCCACTCGGAGCGGGCCAGCACCACAGAGGGTGAGCCCAGCTGGTAGGCGAGGTCCGGCAGGTAGTTGGCGCAGTCCCGGGCCGGGTTGGTAGAGATGGGCACCAGGTCGTGGGCCCGTCGGCGTAGTTCGGTGACCGACCGGTCGGTACTCACACCGTGGGCGCGTAACCAGTCGTGGGAAAAGGCGGTCGCCAGATAGCGTTCGCCCCGGTCACAGGCCAGGAACGCGATCTGTTCCTCGGGGCGGCCACGGACGGCTCTGGCCAACGCGACGACCAGAGCGGCCCCGGTGGAGACCCCGGCGAGTACCCCTTCGGTGCGCACCAGCGTCCGGCAGGCCAGGTGGGCGTCCTCGTCGGTCACCTTGTAGACCGCGTCGACCAGCGAGAGGTCATCGAGGTTGGCTGGGGTCCAGCTCAACCCCACCCCCGGGGTGAGGTAGGAGTGGGCCTCGCCGCCGAACACGGTCGAGCCCTCGACGTCGACGCCGATGACCTCGACCCGGGGGGCACGCTCCTTCACGTACCGGGCGATGCCGGCGAGTTGGCCTCCAGTGCTCACCGTGCAGACGACGGCGGCCAGGTTCCGTCCGACCTGATCAGTGAGTTCTCGCGCGGTCGAACGGTAGTGCGCTTCACTGTTGCTCGGGTTGAAGCACTGGTCGGGCCGGAACGAGCCCGGGATCTCACGGTACAGCCGGTTAGCCAACTCGATCCGGGTCTTGTGATAGGAACCCGAATCGTCCTGCTGGTCGACGACGATGATCTCCGCGCCGAACGCTTCCAACAGGCCACGGTTGGTCACCGTCAGCTTCGGGTCAACGATGGCGATGACCCGGTAACCACGCGAGGCGCCAATCATCGCGAGCGCCAGACCGAAATTCCCCGACGACGACTCGATAATCGTGCCCCCAGGAGGGAGCAGACCGTCGCGTTCCGCTTGCCGGACGATGAACCAGGCCGGCCGGTCTTTCAAACTGCCGCCCGGGTTGGCGTTCTCCAACTTGACGACCAGCCGCGCCTCACCGGCGCGGGTCAGGTTCCGTAACTGCACTGTAGGTGTGGCACCCACGACATCAAGTAATTCAGGCACGCGTCTTGCAAAGGATTTCACGAGAAGTCTCCCGACCGGACTCATGGTTCTCAACGGGGGGACAGTGAAAACAGTTGAGAGCGCCTGATCAGATACGGGAAACGCACAACACGGCCTGGGCGGCGGTGCCAGTGGGCACGGTCGTCTGGGAACGGGGCCCTCTACAACAGCAGGCAGAGGAACTGCCCGACAGGGCGCCCTGACGGTGGCTGACCCAGGCGGGACACCACTGGCGCACCCACCAGAGAGGCTCGCGGCCTGCTGGCCCGGCGGAGGTTCCGCCTGGGGCGGGTCCGCATGGCATTTTCCCCCGTCGCCGTGCCCATGCCCGGGCGCGACGTGGCCTATCGGGGCATCGTGGTTGACGACGTGGGTGTACGCGAGATGGCGAGGGCCGTCGTGACTGTGTCCCCCCCGGGTACACACGGCGATTCGTAAGCGGCGAACACCCCGAACAGCAGCACGCAGCGGGCCAGGACACCGGCCCCACTACCGCCTGTCCAAGATCTCCGCGAGGAACACACCGAGAGTTACTGTAGGGCATGCCGTGGACGGCTGGGGGGGCAGGGGCCCGAGACGGCCAGGTCTGTGAGGGTCACCCTGGGGGTCCCGCTGGGGCGTTGGGTTCGGTGGCGAGGCGGTGCACGATGGGCAGCAGGTCGGTGTCGCGCAGGGCGGTGAGCAAGACGGCGGCCACCCGGTGCCGGCGGTCGAGCACGATCGTGGAGGGCACCACGCTGCGCGGGTAGCCCTGAAGCGCCAGCAGGGAGCGGCCCGGCGGGTCGTAGATCGAGGGGTAGGTGATCCTGAGGTTGCGCACGAAGTCCTGGGGCGCACTGCGCACCTCGTCACGGACGTCGATGCCCAGGAATTGGACTCCGGAGTTCCGGGTCTGGCCGTAGACGCGTTGCAGCCCGGGCATCTCCGCGCGGCACGGCCCGCACCACGAGCCCCAGATGTTGAGCACCACGACCTTGCCGGCATAGCCGGACAGGGTGATCTGCTTTCCCGGTTCCAACAGGTCTTCACCAGCGAGTTCCGGGATCGTGCCGCGGGTCTGCGGTGGACCGTAGAAGATCTTCGTCCGCCCGCCCGGTGAGACGAACTGGAACTCCCCGCCCCGCCCCACGGCATCCCGGCCGCTGCCGCACGCGGTGAGGGCGAGCACAGCGGTGAGCAGGAGAGCGGCCCAGGAACTCGCTGTCCGCGTCATCGCTCGCTCCTCACCCCACCACCGCACCCCAGAACCTACGGCGTAGGTTAGTAGATGGCTGTGGGTGCCTGGCGCCGTGATCCTCGTCCACGACCACCCGGGGCAAAGGCGGAAGGGAGCGCGACCGATGAGCGATCTCTCGGCGTTCCAGCATCCCCGCTTCGCTCGGATGTATGAGCGGATCAGCGCCGAGTCCGAGCAGCGGGGCACCGCGGAGCACCGGGATCGGGCACTGGCGGGGCTATCCGGGCGGGTGATCGAGGTCGGCGCCGGCAACGGCTTGAACTTCGGCCACTATCCCGCCACCGTCACCGAGGTCCTCGCCGTCGAACCGGAAGACCGGCTGCGCGCCCTGGCTGAGGAGGCCGCCGCCACCGCTCCGGTGCCGGTGCGGGTCCTGGCCGGACACGCCGATGCGCTGCCCGCCCCGGACGGGACCTTCGACGCCGCGGTGGCCTCGCTCGTGCTCTGCTCGGTACCCGACGCCGCAAGGGCGCTGGCGGAGATCCGCCGGGTCCTGCGGCCCGGTGGCCAGTTGCGTTTCTTCGAGCACGTGCGCTCCGCCAACCCCTGGCTCGGCCTTGCGCAGGACGCCATCACGCCACTGTGGTCACGCGTGGGTGGCGGCTGTCACCCCAACCGGGACACCGCCGCGGTGATCCGCGCGGCGGGCTTTCACATCGAGCAGCTCAACCGCTTCTGCTACGCGCCGCTGCGGTTCGTCCCGCCCCACAGCCACATCCTCGGCCGCGCCCGCACGCCCAGCTGAGGTGCTACCGGTCAGAGGGAAGGAGAGCCGCAGAATGACATTCCGCTGGCGGCCAGCACTCCGGTGAGCACCGGACCGGTCAGGAGCAGGACGGTGATCGCGCTCAGCAACAGCCGCACCCGCCACCGCAGGGCAGCTCGGGGTTGCGCGGCAAGACGCTCGGCGCGGGCCAGGACCCCGACGCCGGTCGCGCCGAGCGCACCGGTGGGAAGCGGGGCCCCGCCGGAGAGGGTGAGCAGCGCGCCGAGCACGGTAGGTGCTCCGTGGGTGCGGGCCGCGGCGTCGTCGGCGCACATCTCCAGCGACCGGGCGACCTCGATGGCGCCGGTGGTGAACAACGCGAGCCTGGGCAGGATCGTGGCCAGCGCGGCGGTGAGGGCCAGCGGCAGGTGGTGGCGCCCGGCCAGGTGCGCGCGCTCATGGGACAGCACCGCCCCCAGCTGGCGGACGTCGAGCACGTCCAGCGCGGCGCTGGTGACCACGATGGTGTGCGGCCGGCCGGCCGCGCAGTACGCCGCGCGCTCGGGAGCGTCGAACACCACCGCATCGAGCCCCGGAACCCGCCGACCGGCCAGCCGGGCCATTCGCGCATGCTGGTGGGTGCTCGCCCGGGCGCGGGCCAGGGACTGGGCCAGGTTGCCGGCCAGGACAGCCAGGGCGACCGCGGCGAACGTGGTCAGCGCCAGCAGACCGATCTGGATGAGCACGCCGTAGCGGCCGGCGGCGACCGAGCGCAGCGCGGCGAAGCAGGTGCGCAGGATCCGGCCGGGCTGGTTCCAGTCCCTCACCAGCTCCACGCCCAGGAAGGCCGCGGCGCTGACCCAGGACAGCACCACACTGCCGATCGCGGCCAGCCACGCAGCGACACCCAGACCCGGGGCCACCCCGGCGCGGGTCAACCCGACCAGCAGGCGTGGCCCGAGCACCGCCACCGCGATGCTGTATAGCAGCAGGCAGGCCGCCACGCTCATCCCGCATCCCTACCCGAAGCCCATTGCCGCACCACGTCGTGCAGCCGGGCGGATTCCTCGTCGCTCATCTGCTCCAGGAAGCGGGTCAGCACCAGGTCCGGGTTCCCGCCGCCGGTCAGCGCATCGCGCATCAACCGCGCGCTGTACTCCTCCCGGGTGAGCGTGGGCCAGTACAGGAACGCCTTACCACTGCGCTCCCGGGCCAGCCAGCCCTTGCGGTGCAGGTTGTCCATCGTGGACATCACCGTGGTGTAGGCGATCTCCCGTTCCCGCCGCAGGTCCTCGAACACCTCACGCACCGGGATCACGCCTTCCCGGCCCCACACGCGGTCCATCACGACCGCTTCCAGCTCCCCAAACCCGCGCACGCGCACGCTGCCTCCTGCTGCTCCTCTGGCCCACCGGGGCACGGGGACGGGCATATCACCATCTCCGCTGGCCAGGGCTAACCCACATCGGGGGAACGCCGACCGCACCGTCACGCTACTACCTATGTACAGAGACAGTAGGAACGGCCGCGACCCCCGGCAGGCAGACCGGCGTGGCGGTGGACGGCACCTCCTCCAGCGCCAGCCCGTATTCCTGGTCACCGCGCGGCCAGGGGCAGCCACCGCGTCCCGCAGCCGGCGACCCGCGGCTACACCCGCCCGAGTAGTTGCCCGGCGTTGTCCGCGGCGTACCGGAGCGTGGGGGCGCCACTGTCGTGGTGGCGCAGCATGAGCTGTAGGAACAGCAGTCCAGTCCTGGGCCTGCGGAGGCGCGGAACCGTGCGAGTTCCTCCTGGTTGGCCATGCCCGGCATCCGGGCCGCGCCGTTGGTGGCGTGGCCCATGCCGGTGTGCGGCATCCACCGTATGTAGCCGCCGGTCGGGAACGGCGCGGCATTCCACAACCCGAGCCAGCCCTGCATGCGCCCGATCTGCGCGGTCTGGCCGGACTCGATGTCGTAGGCGAGCGCTTTGAGGGCCGGGTCGTCAGCAGGATCCGCGACCAGCGCGGCGGCCGGGCCGACATGATGGCAGTGCGCTCCGCGGGTGCGGCGGTCATGATCCCACACCCGGCGCGTGCACGTAGCTCGGCGGCACCATCGAGCTACTTCCCACCACGATCCGGCGGCGGCGCGGTCACGGCCAGCACCTTCGGTCCGGGCGGCCCGGGCGGGGTCGGATCGAACGGTGGCGGATTGTCCTGGTCGAACTGGCCCGGGCCCAACGCCTGGCAGCTGGCCCCGTTCTCCGGGTTGGTGTACGGGTTGCCGCGTAGTGCCGTGATGAACTGGTCGATCCGCGGGTCATCGGCGGTGTCGAGTTTGAGCTGGTGACCCCAGGACTGCAACGAGATCGGCCGGTCCAACCCGGGGTAGGGCGACATGACCGTGTAGGGCTTGCCCTCGACCCGGGTAGTGAGCGCGTCGAGCGCGGTCCCGGAGACCTGGGCGGGGTTGTAGGCGATCCACACCGCACCGTGCTCCAGGGAGTGCACCAGGTTCTCGCTGCGCACCGCCCGCGGGTAGACCACGCCGTTGCAGGCCGCCCAGAACTGGTCGTGTGCGCCACCCATCGGTGGGCTGAGGTCGTAGGCCACCCGCTGATCCGGCCGCGCGTGGGTGCCGCCCTGGTAGGTGGCGACCACCACACCCGGGATCTGAGTCGACGGGTCGTGGTTGGCCGCCGACGGGATGAACGCGGCCACCACCGCCGCGATCGCCCCCCACGGGGTCGACCTCCGGCTCATGCTCACCAGCGCACCTTTGGCCTTGCGCTCCGCCGCGCTCTTCTTCCCGCTGACCATCACACCGTCCCGATCATCCTCTGCGCCGACAGGGGGACCACCACGAGACCGGATGGACCCGTGACGCCGCGGGCACCAGCGGTCCCGCATCCACAAGGTACTATCTACGTACGGAGAACGGAGACAATGGGTGAGGGCGCTCTCGGCCCAGACGGATGCCAGGGAGAGCGGTGCGGAACCTGCCGCTGAGCCTGGTCGTACTGGCCAGTCCGACCGGGATGGGAGTGAGGATGGCCCGCGAGCGGCGTTCGGACAGCGCGGAGTCACCGGCCGATGCCAACGCCCGGCGGGAGATGACCCGGCCGCGCGCCGAGGTCGAGCAGCTCGAGGCGGAGCGGGCGCGTCGTGGGTGAGGTGCTGTTTGGGACGACGTTGCTGGCCGCGTTCCTCGGTGGCCTGGTGGCCTTGTTGGCGCCGTGCTGCGTGTCGGTGATGCTGCCCGCCTACCTGGCCACCGGTTTCCGGCACCGGGGTGGGGTGGTGGCGTCGACGCTGGTGTTCGGGGCCGGGGTAGGCACGGTGATCCTGCCGATCGGGTTGGGCGCCACAGTGTTGAGCGGCCTGCTGGTCAGCCAGCACCTGTGGGTGTTCTCCCTCGGTGGCGTGTCGATGATCGCCGGTGGGGTCGCGGTGCTGGTTGGGTGGAAACCCCACCTGCCGATGCCCGGGGCTCGCGCGGTGCGGGAGGGCAGCTTCGGGTCGGCCTACGCGCTGGTCGCGCTGGCCTGGGACCGCCGCCGCGAACGCGCTACCCGCCTGCTGACCGACCGGACCGTGGGCCTGCGACTGGGCCGCTGGCGGCGCCGGATGGCCTTGGGCAGCGCGCTCAGCGGGCTGTTGATGATCGGCATGGGGGTGCTGGCGGTGGTGTTGGCGTTCACCGGACCCGGCATGCCCAGCGGCGGTTGGCAGACCGAGCTGAGCGCGTGGCTGCAACACCTCAGCAGTAGCGCGCTGCGCGCGCTGGCCTGGATTCCCGGCTGGATGCTCGTCGTGGTCCTCGCCGTCGGGTTCACCCTGGTGATCCGCCGCGCCGCGCGCACCCCGAGAACACCCACCGAACCCGCCGTGAGCACCAGCTCGGGCACGGGCGAGGAGGAGACCGAGCCGGGACCGATTCCCGTGACCGTCCAGGAGAACCGACGTGACCAAGACCAGCGGTAAGAATTCGACGACGCGTCCCCGGTGGACGACGCTCGGCGTGGCGGCCGCCGTGATCGTGGCCGTCATGGTGCTGTATGCCGTCTATCAGAACTCCCCAGGCAAGCGGGACACCACCGCGAGCGGCAGCGAGTACCCGCACGTGGCCGGCCAGCCCGGCGCTGGCGCGATGGCTCCCGCGTTCACCCTGGCCGGCAGTGGGGGTCCGATCAGCCTGGGTGATTTCCGGGGCAGGACGGTGTTGCTGTACTTCCAGGAAGGACTGGGCTGCCAGCCGTGCTGGGACCAGATCCGCGACCTGGAACACAACCAGACACAGGTGACGAGCGCGGGTGTGGACGCGGTCGTCTCGATCACCACCGACCCGGCCGACCTGATCGCCCGGAAGGTGACCGACGAGAAGCTGAGCACCCCGGTGCTCTCCGACCCGACGCTGCGGGTCTCCCGGGCCTACCACGCCAACCAGCACGGGATGATGGGCGACATGCGCGATGGCCACAGCTTCATCCTCATCGGCCCCGACGGAGTGATCCGGTGGCGCGCCGATTACGGCGGCGCACCCGACTACACCATGTTCCTGCCCACCAGCAAGATGCTCGCCGACCTGACCACGGAACGCACACCGTGACCGAACCGGTGCCGGTGCAGATCACCCTGCTCATCCAGACCGACTGCGGCCTGTGCGATCACGCCAAACAGGTGCTGGCCCGGGTCGGGCAGGACCACCCGCTGAAGGTCACCGAGATCGACCTGGCCAGCGAGCAAGGCCACCAGCTCGCCGCCGCGACAGGAGTGATGTTCGCCCCCGGCGTGCTGGTCGAGGGTGAGCCGTTCTCCTTCGGGCGGCTGTCCGAACGCAAACTGCGCCGCACACTGGACAAACGCGCCGGGCGGCGCTCCTCCGATGCCGCTGTGCGCTGACCCCGCCACGAGCGCACAGTCCCGGAACCTCCCCGCCCGTCACCCGGGGTTCAGGTCCTCGATTCCGGCGGCCCGCTCGACAAGGAACCAGGAGTCACGGTGATCCCTCGCGCACCCTCACGCGCGGTGGCCTGCGGCGCCGCCGTGGTGGCCCTCGCGTTCGCCGCGGTGCTCGTCGGCATCGGCACGGCGTCCGCGCACGTCGAGACCGATCCTGGCCACGCCACCCAGGGTGCTGAGGCCGCGTTCATCGCATTCCGGGTGCCCGACGAGGAAACCAACGCCGGCGTGGTCAAACTCCAGGTCACCTTCCCCGCCGGCACCACGGCCAACCCTGCCGGGCAGCTCACCACCGGCTCGGCAACCGGCCCGGACGACACCGCCCGCTGGCTGGGCGGCGCCGGCCTCGGGACCGGAGTACTCGCACTCGGCCTGGGAAGCGGCCTCGCGTCGCGCACCAGGCGCGCGCCGGTACCGGCGACGGACACCGGTACCCCCACACCTTCGGCGTAACAGCACCGAACGGGGACCCTCATATCGCGGACAGTGCGCCTCCAGCCGCCGATCACCCGACTTGGCTGTTGATCGCGGCTGGGGGCGGAGAGCCGCGGCCGGGTTGGACACCGCGTGCCGGGGGAGTGGCCCGCGGGCTCACCAATTCGGCGGCGCGAGGGCACCCGTGACGACGGGCACCACCTACCCCACCACTAATCTACGCAGTAGGGCAGTAGGACGGCGGACATCAGACGATCGCGGTGAGACCAGTGACCGGAACTCGACGGCGAGTCCTTCTCCTGGTGGTACTGGTAGCGGTGCTGGGTCTGGTGGTGCCCGGCCCGTCGGCGTGGGCACATGCTTTCCTGCTGGCCAGCACTCCGCCGTCGGGCTACGCGCTGGAGACCCCGCCTACCGAGGTGACGTTGGACTTCGATCAGCCGGTCGGCCTCGGTAGCTCCCCGTTGGAGTTGGCCGACGCCGCGGGCCGGCGGCACGGGTTGGGCGCCCCGATGCTGTCGGTGGGCGGTCGGCGGCTGTCCGCCTCGGTGTCCGAGCAGCTCGCTCGGGGCGGGTACCGGATCCGCTGGGAGGTCATTGCCCAAGACGGCGACCTCGTCTCGGGCACCATCACCTTCGCTATCGGCAGCGGTGCAGCGCTGCCAGCAGAGGACACAAGCGGCGCTAGTTCGATCGATTCTCCGATCGTCATCGTGTTGCGCTGGGTGCTGTTCTCCGGACTCGCCCTGGCACTGGGCGCCACGGTGGGTGACCGGCTGGTCGGCCGGGTGGTGCGGGAGGCCCGCGCCGGTGATCTTGTTCTGGAGTGCCCCCGGCCTTGGGTGCTCGCCGGAGCCGGGCTCGGTGCGCTGGGCACGGCTGGGTTGGCCCTCGAGCAGGTTGGCCTCGCCCTCGGGCGGTTGACCGCGACGACGGCCGGGTGGGTGGTGGTGATCGAGGCGGCCGGTTTCCTGGCCACCGCCGCGCTCACTGTCCTCGCGGGGGCCCGTCGCGGGTCGGTGATCCGGGTGGTGGCGGGTGCGCCGCTGCTGGCAGTCGTGGCGGCCGAGGGGGTGCGGGCACACCCGCACGCGGATGCACCCGCGCTGGGCGCCTCGTTGACCATCGTGCACGTCCTGGCCGTCACGGTGTGGGTGGGCGCCTTGGTCCACGTGCTGCGGGCCGCGCGCCGATGGCGGGGGCAGCTCGGGTGGACCCGACTGCTGGTCTATGACTACGCCCGACTCGCCCTCGTGCTCGTCCCGCTGGTGGTGGCCACGGGCACCGCCGAGGCGGTGGTCGTGGTGCCGTCACCGGATTCCCTGATCCACTCCACCTACGGCCGGGTGCTGCTCACCAAACTCGCGCTGGTCGCTGTGGTCGTGGCGCTCGCCGCGCTGGCGCGCCGCCGGCTGGGGCGTTCCCGCCGCACACCCACCGTGCACCCGCTGGGCCGGGCGGTCGGCGGTGAGGCCGCGGTCTTGGTCGCCGTCCTCGCGGTGACCGCTGTGCTGGTGTCGGTGGCGCCCGCGCGCCCGGCCAGCACCGAGCTCGCGGCGCCTCCCGCGGTGACCGGTCTCGTGGTGCCGGCGGGAACGCTGGCCGGCCAGCTCACCGTGATCGCCACCGCGAGCACCGGGCAGCTCGTGCTCCGGATGACCACCCCTGGCCGTGATGACCTAGGCTCCGGCAACGGACCCAGCGATCCCGCCACGAACCACAGTTCGACCTACCGGGTGGCGGGCAGTGTCACCCCCGACGGGCAGGACGCGCGAACCCTGGCGTTGCGCGGATGCGGCGCCGGCTGCTTCAGCACGCCCGTGGCCTGGCGGGCCGGAATCAACCACCTCCGTTTCACCATCGCCGCTCCACCGTGGCACGGGGGCTTCGCCGAGCTGGACATCCCCTGGCCACCCCGCACGGACTCCCACCTGCTCCCCAACACGCTCACCGCCATGCGCACGGTCGCTCACCTGATCATCCACGAGGCGGTCACCAGCGACTACGCCGGCTACCCGGGCACCGAACAACCGTTGTCCCTCAGCGGAGCGGATTTCCTCGCCACAGAACCGTACGGCAACGGTGGCGTTAACCCCGTCGTGTTAGCCACGACCGAAGGCGAAACCGAGATCGGACTCACGTTCCCGCAAGGACTGGTCATCCGCATGGTCCTCGGGACCGACGACCGAATCCTGCGCGAAGAATACATCACCCCCGACCACCTGATCACCCGCACATTCGAATACACGCCCCGATAACCCGCCATGCCCACCGAACGCCACGCCATGCTCGGGATACTGCCGGCGCGGCGACCGGGGCGGCCCGCCACGGAATCCATGCTTCTCTCGATCTTCGGTGTCGGTGGACCAGGAGACAGGCTCAGCAATGCGGCGTGAAGAGGAGCGGGAAGACCTCATCGAGCGCTGGACGTTGGATGAGGCGGAGTTCGGGCCGCTGGCGAACAAGCCGGGTGCGACGCGTGGTTGGTGCCGACCCGGTGTCGCGCTTTCACCCGGCATCGTTGAGGGCGTCGATGAGCATCTGGATCCGCGCGGAGTGCTCGCCGGGAGTGGGATCGTAGGTGAGGTAGCGCAGCCGGCCGGCGGTGTCGATCACGGCGTAACCGGGGCCGATCTGGCCGGTGCCGGTGGCCAAGGCGTACTCCAGAGCAAGGCCCAGATCGGCGCAGCGCACGAGCTGGCAGCCGAGGACCTCCGGTAGGTCGCGCTCCTCAGCGCTGAACACGACCACAGCGGGTTCACCGGGATGCAGAGCGAGCCGATCCAGGCCGGGCGCGGGCTCGTGGAGGAACAGCACGCCGAGCGCCCACCGGCCAGTGGCCGCCGCCGGGTCACCTTCGGTGGCACCGAGCATCAGCCCTTGCTCCTCCCCGAAGGAAATCACGGAGCCAGACACCGGGGCGCGCCGCGCCGCCAGGCACCTGGCCACCCGCACGCGAGCCCTGGGCGCGCAGCACACGGAGCTCCCCCCGCAACTCGGCGATCCGCCAGTCGACGCCGGATTGCGGCCCGGAGCCGCGGGCCATCCCGCGGTGCCCCCGTCCGCGCACCATCGGCCGGACACAGCAGAAGTAGGTCACCGTGACCGCGGCGACCGCGATGAGCGCGGTGATCCAGGCGGACATCACCGCCTGGCCTTCGCGTGCCGCCCGCCGCGCTCAGTCTTGAGCTGGTCGATCTCAGCGCGCAACCGCGCGACCTGATCCTGCCCGCCGGCGTCACCCACACCCTGGCGCCGGCCCCGCATCATCATCCACATCATCACGCCCATCCCGACCGGACAGGCCAGCACGGCAAGGCCGTACAGCAGCGACTGCATGCCGCCTCCTTCGCGAACTGAGGTGTCCACGACCCCAGCTACTATCTACGTACGGGAATAGTAGATTATCCCCAGTGTGCCGTGCACGCGCCACGGCGGGCGGCGCGAAGACGCCCACCAGACTTCGGCTCGGTTAACAACATGCCACAGCCGAGACCACATCTACTGTCTCCGTACGGAGACCGGATCTGATCGTCGGGCACCGCGCGCGACGCGGGGTGGACTCCGTAGACAGGAAGGGGCTATAGATCCGATGGCTAGGGCATCACAGGGCCAGGACCCGCGGGCGAAGCGGGCCCGAGCCGGTCGCACCGCGGTCGGGTCGGGCCCGCTTCGGCCCCGGACGCGGGTGGTGGATCGGCGGTGGCCTTGTTGTCGCGCTGTTCGCGGTCGTCGTCGCGGTCGGGGTGGCCGCGCCGGCCGCTCCGGGACAGCGGCCCCACTCCCCACGCAACAGGACACCAACCCGGCGCTGCTCGCCGCCGCGACCGGCCAGAGCGGCACCCCGGTGGATGGCATCTCCTCCAGCGCCACTGAGCAGGTGCTCTTCCACATCCACGCCCACCTGCGGATCTACCTCAACGGCACGGAGAAACTCATTCCCTACGGGGTCGGCATCCTCGGGCCCTACCAGCTCGCCCCGTCCCAGGCCGGGCCGTTCGTCGCCGACGGGAGGGCCTTCTACTGGCTGCACACCCACGACGAGACCGGGGTGATCCACATCGAGTCCCCGGTGCGCCGCACGTTCACCCCGGGTAACTTCTTCGACATGTGGGGACAGCCACTGACCGGCAACCAGGCCGGCCCGGCAACGGGGACGGTCACCGCGTTCGTCGACGGCCAGCGGGTCGCCGGTGACCCGCGAGACATCCCGCGGGACGCGCACTCGGTGATCCAGCTCGACGTCGGCACCCCCACGGTCCCGCCGCGGCCCTACACCTTCGCCGCCGGCCTGTAGGGACGACGGCAGCATGGGCGATTGTCCGTGATCAAGTGCATCATGACCATCCGCCGGTGACCCGCGGCGATCTCCACCGGCGAAGGCGCGGGACCGGTATGGCGCCCGATCAGCAGTCGCGGTCCTCGCCGCGCCAGGCTTCGATGCCTTCCCGGACGGCCAGCGCGGCGATCAGGAGGCCGACAGTGGGGTCGAGCCACCACAGCCCGACGGCGGTGGAGTACACCGATGCGCGACCCACCGCCCGGGCCTGGACCAGCCCGCAGTCACGCAGGCAGGCCAGGTGCTTGGACACCGTGGACTGGGCCAGGCCGAGCCGCTCGGTCAGGTCGACTACCCGGGCCTCCCCACCGGCCAGGTGGGCCACGATCGCCAGTCGGGCCGGGTCGGCCAGCGACCGGAACAGTGCTGCGGCCGGGCCCAACCCCACCCGGTCCACCGCCGCAGGTACCACCTCCATCCTCATACAGCGATGTTAGCCATAACCAGGAATGAATAAGACCCGCGATCGCCACAGAACGTTGCACGGGGATCGGTCCGGGTCGACATCGGGTCCGGCGACACCCGAGCGGAGGGGACACCAGCGGTCATGGCATCAGCGCACCGGCACGACGGGCGGGACGGACAGTGCACACCCGCGTCTGGCCGCGAGGGCGACGAGGCCTGGCGGCTGGCTGTGATGTCCGCCGCCGCGGCGCCGAGGGCGGCCAGAGCCGTGCCGGGGTGGTCGATCCCGCTGCTGGGCGTGGTGCTGCTCGCCGCCGGGTGCACCACCCCCCCTCGGGCCAGGGACCCACACCTGGCCAGCAGAACCCGAGCCCGCCACCCGGCTGCACCCACACGATCACCGAGCCGACGACGCGCCCGGGGCCCTGGCGGCGGTGTCCCCGGGGGACACGGTGTGCTTCTCCGGCGGGGAGCTCACCGGCACCGATGTGACGATGACCAAGTCCGGCACCACCCAGGCGCCGATCAAGCTCGTCTCCGACGGGGCCACCGTGCGCAGCGTCCAGATCACCGCCGACCACGTCACCCTGGAAGGCTTCACCGTCGCAAACGGGGACGGAGTGCTGCTGCGGGGGACCGGGATCACCGCGAAGAACAACACCATCAGCAACACGGTGCCACAGGGCAACGGCGACGCCGACGGCATGCGCTTTTTCGGCAACGGTCACCGGATCACCGGCAACACCTGCCGCAACGTCGATGCGCAATGCTTGATCGCCACCGGCGACCAGAGCGGCAACAGCGGCGCCCCGCCCGGATCCCCCTCGATCACCTTCGTGGACAACGACTGCGTGAACAACGGCGCCCAAGCGATCAACCTACGGCGCTGGCCAGGCGTGCGGATACGCCACAACAGATTCTCCGGACCCAACGTGACCCGGGCGGTATTACTCATCGACGGCTCCACCGGCGCCATCGTGGTCGACAACACCACCACAGGCCGCCCCACCGTGGACATCGACAACTCCTCCCGGCCCGGGTCCCACGTGGACGCCAACAATCCCGGGTAGTCACCGATGTCCCGGGTAGTCACCGACCAGGCCGGCAACAGCGCCTAACCCCCGATGGTGACACCCCACCCGACGATGGCGAACGCGATGATGATGTCCCGAGGGTGCACCGTCCCCTGGCTAACCCCGACCGAAGTAGTCGAGATCGACGCCACGGTGGCCCAGCAAGCCTGCACCAGTCTGACCGCCGCCGGCTACACCCCCACCGTGATCACCGGCGACGGCACGGCCGGCTACCCGGACGGCGCACCGTATGACCGGATCATCACCACCGCGTCCGTACGACCCGGTGAACTGCCCTACCCCTGGGTCACCCAGACCCGACCCGGCGGGATCATCGTCACCCCCTGGGGACCGGACTACCACAATGGCGTCATGGCGGCCTGGTCGTGGCCGAGGACGGCACCGTATCCGGACGCCTGTCGAGCAATCTGGCCTTCATGCGCCTGCGCGCCCAGCGGGACACGCTCTGCTTACTGGATGACGGCCAGACCCCGACGGATGCTGTAGAGACCACGACGAGCCTGTGGGTCCTATACAGGGCTGCCCGGAGGCCGTGTAGGGCAGACTCGGACGCTCCTCGATCACCATCACCGCAGACACCTACGCCCACGTCCTGCCCGAACTCGCCCACGAAACCACCGAAACAGCCGCCTACATCGTCCCCCGCACACAGCGCGCGACACGGGAGCCCGGATTGAGCCCGGTGTCGCACACAACAATCCACAACGCTGGGTCTGCCGCCGAGAACCAGCAGGTGAACACCACCGAAGCCCAGATCCCTGGCAGGCCCGAGGAAACGGAGCAGGGGGTTAAAAGTCTGCAGCTCTACCTATTGAGCTAACGGCCCGCACGCGCTGCTCACCTTACCGGGGTGCGCCCGCGATGATGTGCGACCGCACACTCGGCCCGGTCGTGCGGCTGCGCTGCGCCGAGGCGCTCGCTCAGCTGCGCCGCGACCAGCGGGAGACGGCATCGGTCGTGGCGCGCGAGCTGGTGCACGACGAAGCCGTCCCGCGCCAGGTCCGGTCCCGGGCCGCGCGCGACCTCGCCCAATGGAGCGAGCTATGCCGCACGGAGGCCCGCGACCTGCTCCGCGCCCTACACCCGATCAGCGTGGGTAGCGACCCCACACCGCAGTAAAGGTGCAGGGCTCACCCCAGCCATACCGACAAGATATTGCACAGCGTCGTAGCCCCCTCCTCATCGAGGGACATCACACAGGCACCGGTAACTTGGGGATCAAGCACAATCGAGCCGCCCTGCACACTCACCATAAGATTGGTGACACACACCGGGCCCCGGTCCAACCCAACCATCGCCGGTATCGCCTTACGACGACCCCTATTCGGACTTGCCATCAGTCTTACCACCTTTCTCAGTCACGGTGTCACGGGCAGCGCGCAGCCCGTTGCGGCAATTTGCTTGAGTTCAAACGGTGAGCGGGTCCACGGCCATCTGCGCTATCCTCCTGTCCCGGTCCACCCCGATGGCGGACCGCTTGACGTCATCCATATTCGACACTCGGACAGGACGGGAACACCGCACGGCGGGACATCTGAAGACGTCCCGTATATTCAGACGTCCCTACTCGTCCCACCCGGAGGTGTCATGCCGAACGCGCGTCTGCGCGATGCGCTACTTCGCCATGGGCTGGACCTTGACCAGGTAGCGAGGGCAACCAGCGTCGATCCCAAGACGGTGGAACGCTGGATCTCGAAAGGACGCCTGCCCTACCCGAAGCATCGCCGGACCATCGCCGCCATGGTCCGCGAGACGGAGAACTACCTCTGGCCGGACGCGATCACCCCAGAGCGAAAAGCCGAGATCGGCAGCTCTGAGATCGTGCAGGTCTACCCACATCGCCACTCGGTGCCCACCGAGCTGTGGACCGGCCTGCTCAACCAGGCCGAGGAGCACGTAGAAATCCTGGTGTACTCGGGCATGTTCCTGACGGATGACCCGACCCTGATCAAGCGACTAGGCAAGAAAGCCGAGGACGGAACGAAGATCCGCTTGCTGTTAGGTGATCCAGCCAGCCCCGCAGTAGCCCGTCGGAGCCTGGAAGAGGGCATCGGCAAGGGAACAATGGCTGCCAAGGTGCGCAACGCACTGGCCTTCTATCACCCGTTGGGCAACATCCCAGGAATCGAGATCCGCTGCCATGGCACCACTTTGTACAACAGCATCTACCGCTTCGACGAGGAGATGCTCATCAACATCCATGTGTACGGTTTTATGGCGGCGCACGCTCCGCTTCTGCACCTGCGTCGGTTCTCCGGCGGCGACCTGTTCGAGACCTACTCCGAGAGCTTCGAGAACGTCTGGAACACCGCCGTGCCGCCCAGGTGGTAGGATAAGCCATGGGAAGCCGCATTGACTACTATCATGATCTGAACGCACCCCCGGCAAACAGCATCGTGGTCGCTGTCACCGCCTTCATCCTGGACGCGGCCGGTCACCTGCTGATGATCCGACGCACCGACAACGACCTCTACGCCATCCCCGGAGGGGCACAAGAAATCGGCGAGACCATCTCTCAGACCGTCGTACGTGAGGTCACAGAAGAAACCGGGATCCTGGTCGAGGTGGCCGGACTCATCGGCGTGTACTCAGACCCCGAGCACGTCATCGCGTTCGCCGACGGTGAGGTACGGCAAGAGTTCTCCCTCTGCTTCCGCGCTCGACCCATCAAGGGCGAACCGCGCACGAGCAGCGAGAGCAAAGAAGTCCTGTGGGTAGAGCCGGCCAAGCTCGACAACCTGAACATCCACCCGTCCATCAGGTTACGGATACAACACGGATTCGAGCAACGCACCACACCATTCTATGCCTGAGCGATACCAGCCGCTTCGAGCCGACGCTCCGTACGCTCTACCGCCGCGGTGAGATCCCTCCAGGCCCGCCGAATGACACACGACATGAGATCATCCGGCCCGTAACGGCTTTGAATCTCCGCCACCCGGTCGGCCACTGTCGTCTCCGCACCGTCAGGCGTCGTAGTCATGTCAGCCCACCACAGCGCGTCGCGAAGAGAAGTCCTCTCGTCCTCGAACTCGGCCAGCTCACCGGAGCGCCCCCGCAGCTCCGCTTCCACAACCGCGCATGAATGATGAGCAACCAGGTTCACCAGCCGAGCGGGACCGCCAACCCCGCGCAAGTACTGGGCACCGTCAAGTGCATGAAATCCGGTACTGGCCAGATCGGGCGCGTATCCAATATCGTGCAGCAGCGCCGCCCCAACCAGTAACTCACCGTCATCAACCGAGAACAGCGGCGCAGCCACCCGCGCACCCCTGCCAACCCCCTGCGCATGAGCCCACCGGCGCGGCAGCACCCCCGCCAGCTTCCCACCCGCCAGCCTGGCCGCCCACACGACGAGATCACCCACACATCCACGGTAGTAGTGGCCGTCATGCTGGTTGTGGCGGTAGCCGGTCCGGGTGAGCAGTGAACAGCGTGAAAGGGACCGTCTCGGGTGCACCCCGCACGGCCGGCGAGCAGGCCGCCACCAGGACGACCCGCTCGCTGGCCGTTGCGCTATCGGGAGCCCCGTGGCGCAACGCCCTGCGGTTGCACGGCGGACAGGGTGAGGCAGGCGATCCGGGCACCCGCCTTACCGGCGTGGCCCGGACCCGTGCCGGTCTGCATCGCTTCGTACACCACGATCGATCCCGGTCCCCGATCGGTGAACACGAAGGGCACCGTGGTGCGCGCCGTACCCGAGCCGGTTGCGTCAGTGCGCAGGTCCAGCCAAATCTCATTGCTCGGGTTGGCGTACTCGGGGTTGGTCGATGGTGCTCGGGCCGTGGCAGCGGGATCGATACGGTTTTGGTAGTGCGGAACTTCGGCGTCGGGGAAGCCACCGCAAGCGTTGACGTCCGCGTACGCCGCATAACCTCGGTCGGGCAGGAGTCCGGACACGGTGAACTCCGCGGTGGTGGACTCACCCGACGGGGTCAAGGCGGCTTGCAGGTGGGCGCCGACCGGTGCCAATGCCGGGTTGTACGTCTCGGCCTTCGTGGTGGTGGCCGAGGCCGTGGTCACGTTGGGAGCCGAGGTCGGCGCCGCGAGCGTCCCTTCGCCATGGAGAGTAGCCGCGGTCACTGAGGCCATGGTGAGCCCCTGGTACGCGCACGCCACCGGCATGAGGGCCACGCCGGCGGTGACCATGGCGAGTGTGAGCCGTCGGCGCACCACCCCTTGGACAGTCCGGACAGTCCGGACAGTCCGGACAGTCGCCGGCTGTTCGCGCAGCCCCATACTTGAGCATTTTGTCTGATATAGGTCGTTCCCAGCGTGTCCCCTCATTGAAGTATTATGCATCACCGGCATGCTTCTCGGCGAGGGGAACTGCTCAGCGTTGGGCACCGGATCGCTACATCAACGGCCAGGGAACGGCCTCAGGACCCGACCGAAAGATTTGAGACCTGATCCTGGACGACCGGCAGGCAATGGTGCGGAATCGCCTGCGACGACGGACAAAATCTCACTGACCGTGCATGGAAAGCTTTCCCTGCTCACGGCGCGTTACAGTGCTGCGCATGACCCAGACCTCCTGAAGTTAGGTCATGAACGTCGATCGATACGGCGCACGCTGGCGGTGCGCCACCCTCTGCCCGTCGCCCCGCCTGCGCGCCACCAGCTCGGGTGGCACGCACACCCATGACCCCGTCAACCGGGCGCTGCCTCAGCAGGCGATGAGGCGGGCGAGGGCGAACAACGTCCCGCCCGCGGGCGGTGGTGGCCCCCATCAGGGCGGCACCACGGCCATGATCACGGTTTCGGTGCCGAAAGTGACACGACATGTCACTTTCGGCACCGAAACCGTGATCATGAGCCCCAGACCTCCCCCGGCTAGGAACTACTGCAACACGCGCCTCACGGGCACCACCCGGTCCCTCGCGGGCCTGTGATATTCACCAGATTTTCCTGCGAACTCCGCACGGGTGCCCCAGGTCAGAGCTTGATCAAGAAACTACTTCAGGAGGTCTGGGGCCGATCGCCCCTGCATCATCCCGCCCACACGGTCGCCTCACCCCCTCTCGAGTCTCGCCTGCGCTGAGGTTCCCGAACTCGACAGCAGAGCTGTCAGACAGAGCACATCCGCACCTGGGACGGCGACCGCACCGCCCAGCCTGTGATCACCGCCTACCAGGCAGCGACGCCAGACGGGAAGTTGCTCAGCGGGCAGGTCATCAACAAACGACACATCCGACTGGTGGTCAGTCACACGTCCCCGGCCTCGGCGCTCAGCGCTCAGCGCAGGTAGTCTGACCGTGAGGCCCCTAACCTAGCGCGAGGGTGGGATTGTTATGTCTGGCTTGAGCGGCTGGCATCTGCTGATCCTCCTCGCCGTGTTCGTGCTCTTTTTCGGCGCCAAACGACTACCTGACATGGCCCGCGCGGTAGGACAGTCCGCGCGGATCTTCAAAGGCGAGATGAAGGGCGCGGCGGCCGAGGAGGAGCACGCTCGAAGCGAGCACCAAGCACCGGCGGCCCCACCCGCCATCGACGAGTCCGTGCGCCCCGTCACCCCGACCCGACAACCCACCTCCGACACGACCCACCCGCCTACCGGGTAGGCACCGCACCGCGAGGAGGGGTCACATGTTCGATCTGGGTATTGAAAAAATCTTCATACTCGCAGTGGTGGCGCTGTTCATCCTGGGCCCTGAGCGATTGCCCACCGCAGCGGCTTGGCTGGCCCGAACCCTGCGACAGGTCAAAAATTACGCCAACGACGCAAATGAGAAGATTCGTGGCGAGCTTGGCCCGGGATTCGACGAGATACGCGGGCCACTAGATGATCTCCGTAGCGAGCTGGGAGGCTTGCGGACCTGGCGCAATCCCCGCTCCGCGCTGCTCCGTCACCTGCGTGACGACCCTATCGCGCCCTATCGTTACCCACCCCCACTGGACGATTGGGAACCGACTCTCAACAAGTACCCGGTAGGCCCGCCACCGTCGCTCGCCCCCGGCGAACGACCACCTATTGACCCCGACGCCACCTAGGCCCACCGCGCCGCATCACGATCCGGTCGGAGGGGTGCTGTGGCGCTGGTCAGCGTCGGCGGTGGGCTGAGGTTCGTTGTCTTCGCCGGTGGACTCGGGGTGGGTGGCCAGCTCGCGACGGCGCCAGTTGCGCGGGAGGGAGGATTCGAGCACGTCGTCCACGGTGATGACGCCGATGATGTGGTCATCGTCATCAACGACGGGCAGGTTGAGCAGGTTGTAATCGGTCATCAGCAGGGTGATGTCGATCAGGTCAGCGTTGGGGTGGACCCGGATGGGGTCGGAGTCCGCGACGGTACGCAGCAGGGCCTCGGGGTCGGCCTGGATCAGGGCGACCAGGCTCGCCGCGCCACGCAGCCTCCCCCGGTTGTTGAGACTGAACACGGTAGCCAATGCCTCAGGTTGCAAGGCGTGGGCGGTGCGCACCCGCTCCAGCGCGGCGGCGGCAGGGGTGTCGCGCGGCAGCGCGAGGAAGTCCAGGCTCATCAGCCCGCCAGCGCTGGTCGGGTTGTAGCCCAGCAGGGCTGTCACCTTGGTGCGCTGGCCTGCGGGTAGCAGGTTGAGCACGGGTGCGCGGCGGTCCTGGGGCAGGTCAGCGATGGCGTCGGCGGCATCGTCGGCGCGCATCCGGGCCAGTACGCCGGCGATCTCGGGGTCGGTGCGGTCCCGCAGCAGCCGGGATTGGCGGTCGTCGTCGAGTTCCTCGAACACGTCGGCCTCCAGTTCGGGGTCGGCGTGGACCTGATCGAGCAGCTCGGTCTGCTCCTGGCCGGAGGCCTGTTCGAGCAGGTCGGCGATCTGCGCGGGCTTCAGGCGGCGCAGCCGGCCAGTCGGGGTGCGCAGCAGCACCGAGGGCTCGTGCCCGATCAACGCCTCGAACGCCTTCCAGTCCCGGCACCCACGGTCAGCGGGCTCATCCTCGCCGTGCTGGTCCGGGGCAGGCTGGGTCAGGCTCAGCACCCGGCGCCACCAGCTGGTCTTCCGGGTGTCCACCCCGGTCAGCACCCAACCGGCACTGGTGTCGAGGAGCTCCAGGTCATAGGCCCGGACCAGCCGCGCCCGAGGGATGTCGATGAGCCGGTGGCCGAGGATATCGGCACGGAGCAGCACCTCGCCGTCGCGGCGCTCGAACTCCCGCAGGTCAACCCGGGCACTGGCCAGCAACACCTGCTCGGTGTCCCAGTTGGTCACGGCTTGCGCGGGCACGAACACCTTGCGCCCGCCAATCTCCGCGACAAGCCCGGTGACCAGCGGGTAGTCGACGCCGCGCAGCCGGACGATCACGTCGGACAGCTGGCCCAGCTTCTGCCCGCGGGCCCCGACCACGGCCCGGCTGAGCAGCCGTGACAACGACAGCGTTCGTCCGGGAGTGGCGGTCTGAGAGTCCATGACCAGGCTTCCTTGGGCTAGTGGCCGGCGAGGGCGAGTTGGACGACGCGGACGATGACCATGCCGGCGGCGATGACCAGGTAGCCACGCAGCACGGTGAGCCCAAGCCGGCGCCCGGTGCTCAGCGTCGGCCGGGTGAGCAGGGCCAGTGGCGGCATCCGCCAGGTGGCGCGCAGGCGGCGGTCCAGCGGTGGCGGATCGGTGCCGGGCGGGGTGGGGCGCACCCGGCGCCCGACGAGCAGCGCGATGCCGGCGAACACGGTCAGGACGCAACCGAGCGCAAGGATGGTCAGGATGGCGGTGCTGGTGATGCTGGGGAAGATCACGGCGGCGGTGAGCACGATGGAGAGCATCACCAGCACCGCGATCACCACCGAGGTGAACACATTCAGCGCCCGGCCATTGACCCAGGGCCCCAGGACCTGGCGGTCGTTGCACAGCAGCAGCAGGAACACCGTCGCCGAGGGCAACAACACCCCGGCCAGGGTCTGCACGCCCTCGGTGAGCAGCCCCAACGGGCTACCCGGGATGATCACGATCACCGCCGCGCAGACCAGCAACCCAGCAAAGACCACGTAGAAGCTTTTGGCCTCTTTCGGGCTGCGGTGCAGTGAGTGCCGCAGCCCCAGCACGTCGCCGACCGCGTAGGCCGTCGCGAGTGAGACAGCGGCGGCGCCGATGATGCTGGCGTCGATCAGCGCGAGCGCGAACAGCACCCCCGCAGTGTGGTTGACGTAGGTTCCCAGGCCCACAGCGACCCCGCCAGCATCAGTGAACTGCCCGAACAGCGGGTGCCCGGTGAACGCAGTGGTACAGAAGGCCATCATCGCCCCAGCGCCCAGGACCACGATGACGATGCCGATCCACAGGTCGGCCTTCTCGTAGCCGATGAACCGCGGGGTGATCCGCTTGTCGATGACGTAGGACTGCTGAAAGAACAGCTGCCAGGGCGCGACGGTGGTGCCGACGATCGCGATGATCAGCAGCATCACCGTGGACAGCTCCGCCCCGGCGGGCATCCCCGGCACCACGAAGTCGCGGGCGACCTGGCTCAGCGGGGGGTGGGCCATGACCAGGATCGGCACCAGCAGCAGGCTGCCCACGATGAGCACCATGCAGATCCGCTCAAAGCGCCGGAAACTACCCGTGGATGCCGCCGCGATGATCACCACGGCGGCGATCAGCACCCCGGGCACCTGGGGCAGCCCCAGGTAGGACAGCCCGAGGCTGATGCCGATGAATTCAGTGACGATGGTCAGCGCGTTGAGCAGGAACAAATCGATCACGCTGAACGCGCCCCAGAAGCGCCCGAAGCGCTCCATGATCAGCCGGGCGTGCCCGACCCCGGTCACCGCGCCCAGCCGCAGCACCATCTCCTGATTGACGTACAGCACCGGGACCAGCAGCAACAACGTCCACAGCAGCCGGGTGCCGTAGTTCTGCCCGGCCTGGGTGTAGGTGCCAAACGCGCCGGCGTCATTATCCCCGACCATCACGATCAGGCCCGGACCCACGATCGCCAGCAACGTCTTCAACCGGGCCGAAAGGCCGGTAGGGGCGTCTTGGTCACCCTGGCGGATCGTGCCCATCGCGCCCTGGATGTCACCCAGGTGCGCCTCATCCAGCACCGCACTGCTGTCCCCGCTGACTCCGGTGATGTTAGTGGTCATCAGAGGCGCTCGCAAGCCAGCGGAGCGCAACGAGCAGGGCCGACGTGCACAAGAAAGTGGCTCATCAGGGCAATCCCGTCAGACGAGCGCCCGCCAAAAACTCACACCCCGTCGTGGACCACGAGGTCAGCCATGATCGGCGCGCGCGCAGTGGTCAAGAGGAACCGGTCTATGACTGCCATCGGTACCCATGACTCACCTCCTCGCCGCCGGGGCACACGCGGGTGCCATCGCTGGTCACGCAAGAGCGTCTCTCGACACTGGAGGGTCAGTGGCCAATGTCCCCACAGCCGCCTCACCGAACGAGGTGCTACACAAAGGAGTGAACCCCATACCCCAGAAGAGTGTCAAGTAAACGGTTGGTATCGGGCCACCGGGGTAGCCACGGGGTAGCCACCTGCACGAGGTCGGCGCGCACCGCCAGCGCGGTGACCAGCTAGGTTGACGGCACCACCTAAGACCCCCTCAGACATCGAAGGATCACTCATGCTGCGGGTCGCCGTGCCGAACAAGGGATCGTTGAGCGCTCCGGCCACGCAACTGCTGAGCGCGGCGGGGTACCGGGTGCACCGCGACCACAAGGTTCTGTTCGCCACCGACGTGCCCAACGACGTGCAGTTCGTGTTCCTACGGCCAACCGATATCGCCCGCAACGTCGGAGCGGGCGTGCTCGAGGTCGGCATCACCGGTCAGGACCTGCTGGCGGCCGCGGGCAACGCGGAGGCGACCATCGAACTGCTGCCACTGGATTTCGGCGTCTCGAAGTTTTATTTCGCGGCCCCGCACGGGGTGGTGGCCGCTATCGCTGATTTGGATGGAAAACGAGTGGCCACATCGTTTCCCGCGCTGGTGACACAGGCGGCGGACAAGGCCGGAATCCACGTCGAGCTCGTCGAGCTCGACGGCGCGGTAGAAACCGCAGTCGAGCTCGGGCTGGCTGATGCCATTGCTGATGTGGTGGAGACCGGCGCCTCACTGGAAGCGGCCGGCTTGCACACCATCGGAGAGCCGATCATGCGCTCGGAGGCGGTGCTGGTACGCGGCGCGCACAGCGCCCTCACACGAACAAGCGAACACGCCGTCGAGGTCTTAATCCAGCGGCTGCGAGGAGTCCTGATCGCCCGGCAGTACGTGATGATTGACTACAACTGCCCCATTGCGGCACTGTCGGCGGCGCTGGAGATCACACCCGGCATGGAGTCCCCCACCGTCTCCCCGCTGGACGAGCAGGGCTGGGTCGCGGTCCGCGCGATGGTGCTGCGCAGCCACGCCCAGGCCGTGATGGATCAGCTGTGGGCCGCCGGGGCGCGGGCGATTCTGGTGGCATCACTGGAAGCCTGCCGCCTATAGCAGAGCAGAATGACCGTCCACCATCCGCGGGAGGCTACTGAGCGCTTGGTTGACCACTGATCGTGATTGGTTTCTCGATGAGATGCGGCTCGGGGTCAGAGCCCGCTGGGGCGAACCAGGGTGCGTGTGCGGGCGCGTCCGGGCACAGTGTCCACTTCCGGCCGACTCGGTCGATGCCTATCGGGTACACCGTCAGGGCACCGTCGGCCTGGATGTGGAGGCGAAGAAAATGTTTGAGGTCCTGGTGGTGCTGGGCTGCGTATCCCTCGGTTCCGTGCAGGCCAAAACAGTTGGCGACCCAGAGATAGCCCGACATCCCCACCATTCCCCCGATGCCCCCCACCAGACCGACCAGAGTGAGGAAGACGACCAAGGACCACACGCCCCGAAGCCCGAAGGCAGACGACAGCCAGGAGGCGGCAATCATGACCCCGGCCGCGCCCGCGAGTTGCAGCGTCGAATGGACCATCCCCACCAGGAATCGGCGGACACCGCGGGCATCGTGGGCGAAGCGCACCATCCCGACCAAGGACACAATCATGAACAGGACGAGGAGGAAGAACGTCGGGCTCTCCCATACAGCGTGCCGCAACTCGCCGAGGCCGAGTGCGACGTGGCGGTCTCCTCGCTGCAGTCCCAGCATGAGCGCCAACAGCACTTGGATGGTGCCGAACACCCCAGCCAGGGGAAGATTGTAGGGAGCAAGCAGCCAGATCCGCTTCCTCAGTCGTCTCGATACCGCCGGTGCGGGATAGGTGCCGACTCTGCGATAGCTAGTGGGTCCTTCCGCTCTAGGGAGGTCCATGCGCTCGGGGAGGTTGTGGGTGGGGTGCAAGAAGGCGCCGCCGCCGCCCGAGGCGATGTGCTGGCGAAAGCCATCCTCCTCCTCATAGCGGGCGTAGTAGTGCTTTCCACTCTTGAGGGACAGCACCAGCTGGGCGCCACTGGGCTCGATGACCTCTCGCTCGAGGTACCCCACATCCCGATCGGAATGGATCTCGGACCCCTTCCGGCCGCTCTCGACCTCCTTGGCCATGCACAAGATGATGCGGTCCCCGGGCTGTACCTGGTCGCGGGCGACGTCGGCGAAGTACCGCAGTTGAGCCTCGTCGATGTAGGAACCGAACTGGATGTCGATGCCCCAGAGCCACCAGCCGTTCGGGAGCTTGAGCGCGAAGTAGCTCCGACGCTGGCGCGTTCTCCATCCGCCGATCCAGCGGTTGCGGCAGAAGATGCTGGTGAAGTTGACCAGCCCGTCGTACCAGTCGTGGCTTCCCGGAATGGCGAACAGCTCAGGAGCCGCTCCAGAGGCGCACGGCAACGCCGCCTGATACGGACCGAGCATCCGGTTCTCGTACTCCACGGCCGTGGGCACCGGATACACCTGGTCGCCGCCCATGACCAGGATCCGCCCCCGCTCAGTGGCGTGGGTCTCACCGTCCCAGTCGAGTTTGAGTTCCTCGGTGGCCAGGAGCCTGGCCACGGTGTACGTCGAGTTCCACCCGTCACCGAGGTCGGCCACGTAGTCCAGCCACAGGTCAGCTGCCCCGGAGCGGTCCGGAACCTCCGCTGGCTCCAGCGCCTGCAACTCCCGGCTGTCGGAATAGGAGCTGAAGATGCCTGAGAGCAGAACCCGCACAGCAGTGTCGATGAGTTGGTGGGGATCAAGCCAGCGCACCATGGGCCTGCGCACGAACCCGAGCTCGGAAGGATCGGACGGGCGAGGAAGACACGGCGCTGACGTGTCGGCGGAACCCACGGGTCTCTCAGCCATGCTCAACATTCTCGCAGCGGGGCGGGCTAGACGCGCACCAGCGGGGCGGACCGGCCCAGCAGGTCAGCCTTGCCTTCTCGGGACGGCTCGTCAGGTCTGATGAGGCGTTTTTGTGCATTTGTAGCGCACACCGGCCAGGGCTCACCCGATCGGGGTGACTCCTAGGCGCCAGGCCAGGCCGCGCAACCCGAGGCCGCCGGCGTCACGCCGGGCCTGGCGCAGCAGGTCGGCGACGGCCTCGCGGACGAACACGTCGTGGTAGATCAGCTGCGGGGCGAGCTGCTCGGCGTGCAGCAACACACGCACGCCCTTTTCCTGAGTCTTCTTCGCGGCGATCAGAGCACGGCCGAGGTCGGCCCAGAACTGGGCCTGGCGGGAATTGGGCAGCAGCTCGGGGTGCACCGTCTTGGCGGCCTGGATGGCTTGGCCGGGCTCGCCGAGCTCGACGGCGAGGCTGGTGCGCCAGATCCCGACGTTGGTCGGCCCGAACCACAGGTTCGCCCAGGTACCGACCTCGGTGTCCATCCGGGCCGCCAGCGCTGAGGCCTCGTCGAGGTGGGTGACGGTGGTGTCGTGGTCGGCTTGCGCGGCGGCGGCCAGCGCGGCGGAGAGGTGCAACATTCCGCAGGCCTGCAGCGCGTCGCTGGAGTCCAGCTGGCTGGTCAGCGTCTGGGCCGCGGCCACGGAGCGGCGGTACTGTGCGGCCCGATCGAGCAGGCCGGTGGCGGCGCCGCGCAGCCAGGCCGCGTAGCCCAGCCAGAGGGGGTCGTCCAGTGCCTGGGCGCACTGCGCCACGGCGCGGGCGGCCAGCGTCGGCAGCCCGCGCACGCCCAGGCGTGTGGTCACCGTCGCCGCCGAGCTGTACGCGGTGATCAAGCCCAGCAGAATCTCTCGCCGGTAATCGGGCATCCGCACGTACGCGCCGTGTAGCTGCCCCAGCAGCACCGGTGTCAGCTCGCCCTGTGCCGCGTAATCCGCGCTGTAGTGCAGCAGCGTGTGGCGGTTGGACACGGGCTTGTCGCCACGCTCCACCTGACCCCAGGACGAGACGGACAGCTCAGCAACACCGGCTGCCTCCCGCAGGCTCAACCGATGCCAGCTGCGTATCTCCCGCAGCCGCCCACCCAACGTCGTCTCCTCCACACTGTCCTCCTCTCCCTGATACTGCCCCGCTGGGGTGGTTGCACACCAGAGCCGAGTTCACCCGCGAGGGGCGACCCCCATCCGCCAGGCCAGGCCGCGCAGCTCACGACCACCGGCGTCAAGTAGTTGAGGGTGGAGTGTCGCCGGCGGCGGTTGTGGTAGCTCTCGATCCAGAGGAATGTTTGTTGCCGGACGTCGGTGAGATCGTTCCACGGTCGGGTGTGGATGAGCTCTTTTTTGTAGGTCGCGAAGAACGACTCGAACACGGCGTTGTCGTAGCGGGTGGCGTGTCGGCCCATGGAGCGGCGCACGCCGTTGATGGCGCGGAAGTCAGCGAATTCGTGGGAGGTGTATTGGCAGCCGCGGTCGCTAACGGGTGTTCGGCCGCTCGGCGGTGAAATTCCACCCGATCAGATCCGCGGCGTCAACGGGCCGCTGAGCTGCGACGGTCGTCTTCTTCCACGCCCTCGGGTGGCGTCCGCGCGAGCCAGCGGCCTTCATCAGGCGCCAGACCCGTTTGGCGGCGATCCGCACGCCACGCGCGATGAGCTCGGCGCGGACTCGGCGCGCGCCGGGGTGGCCGTGCGGATCACGGTGGATCTCGCGGATCGTCTCGGCGAGCTCGGCGTCGGTGCGCTCACGCTCGCGCGACCCGGCGGCGCGCCACCGGTAGTAGCCCTGGCGGACCACCCCGAGCTGCTCACACATGAACGTGACCGGGAACTCCTTGGCATCAGCCCAGCCCGCGATCGCCGCGTATGTCACGGCTGTTCGGTCGCGAACCAGGCTGCCACTTTTTTGCGAAATCACGCTCCATTCTCAGGACGGCGTTGTCCTTGCGGAGCCGTTCCAGCTCGGCGCGTTCGGTCTCGGACAGGTCCTTGTCCCAGACCTCCTGAAGTTAGGTCATGAACGTCGATCGATACGGCGCTCGCAGGCGGTGAGCCACCA
>JBOHFR010000056.1:0-36514 GCA_050699715.1 Pseudonocardiaceae bacterium | reverse complement strand
CAACACGCGCCTCACGGGCACCACCCGGTCTTTCGCGGGCCTAAGATATTCACAAGATTTTCCTGCGAACGCCTTACCGGCACCCCAGGTCAGAGCTTGATCAAGAAGCTACTCCAGGAGGTCTGTGTCCTGGCGCGAAGACGACCTTTACAGCGAAGACCCGGGAGAAGCGCAACGCAAGCTCGCCAAGTACCTGGCCGAGTTCGCCGGGTATATCCGGGCCAACACCGCGTGGATCCCCAACTACGGTGAGCGCCGCCGGTGTGGGGAGGCCATCTCGTCAGCGTTCGTGGAGTCCACAGTGAACCAAGTGGTCTCCAAGCGGATGGTCAAAAAGCAGCAAATGCGCTGGTCACCGACCTGGGCCCAGCTCTTCCTACAGGTTCGCACCCAGGTACTGAACAAGGACCTGGCCACTCACTTCCAGCGGTGGTATCCGGACTTCACCCACCACAGCGGCCCGGTCGAGCTCGCCGCATAACCGAGCCCTCTCGGGCAGATGATCTCCCCCAGATCGGAACGATCTCGCTGTGAGGTGCACTACTCGGTCGGGTTCGACTTCGATGCGCGCATCCGCGCCGTGCTCGCCACGCTGCCCGCCACTGCCTGGGTGCCCGCGCTCGACGCGGCGGGCGATCCCCGCGACGGCGCGCAACTGTCGTTGTTCCAGGCGCACGCGGGCAAGCGCTACCAGGTCATCGCCACCAACACCCCCGGCACCGACATCCAGTTCCGCGAAGCCGCTCACCGCACCCAGGCCCGGGTGGAAGGCCGCATCCGCTGCGGCAAGAACACCGGCATGGCGCACATGCCCTCCCGGGACTACGCGATCAACCAAGCCTGGTGCGCCGCGGTGTCGCTGGCCTGCGACCTGCTCGCCTGGCTACGCCTACTCGCCCTGACCGGCGACCTCGCCACAGCCGAACCCACAACCCTGCGCTACCAGCTCCTCCACACCGCCGCACGCATCGTGCGCGGCCAACGACGACGACGCCTCAGAATCCCCGAAACCTGGCCCTGAGCCCAGGCCCTATGCCAGGCCTTCACCGCGATCCTCGCTCTGCCACCACCCTGACCAACCCCTATCCAACCCGACGACCCCAGCAACCCCACCCGGCCCGTGGAACCGGCGCCCACCCGACGCGACAGCCGGACACCACACCCCGCCCACCACACAAAAACAAGATCAACCGAAGGGTCAGCCGAAGCTCCCAACCAGATAATCACACCGGTGAATAAGCGAGGCTAGCACCAGGCTGATGGGTCGGCCTCTTGGTGGATACCAGGAGCTCTATTCTTCTTTTTCGTTGTCAGGGTCCCCTTTTTTCGTATGACCGTGTCGACAACGCACCGAGACCGCGGTCTTAGGCTGTCGCACTAACCGTCTGTGCCGATCGATTCATCAAACTCGTCGGCCCAGCGCGCCGCGTCCACACCGAGCGTTGTCAAATCACCGGCCAGCGACACCAGCCGGTGACCAACTCTGCGCAGATCGCTCACGTTGAGTCCCTCGGCGTCTTGCCACATCAACTCAGCCACGCGCTGATTGACCGTCTCCAGGCTCCGGCTGAACGCAACCAACCGCGCCCCCAACTCGCGGCCTGGGTGGGGAAGATCCATGGTTTCTCCCTCGTGTGTGCGGTGGACAGTGTGGATCACTTAACGCCGTGGAACCGGCCGGTCGCCGGGAGCTCACGCGGTGGGGAACGCAGGCTCGACCGGCGGCCAGCCGGGGTTGAGGGGTCCCAGTCGCACACCACGGTGCGCGGCACGCTCAACGCGTCCCCGCCGACTCGCTGGGTCACTAGCAGCCCATTCGGGACGATCAAAGATGATGTGCGGGTCCGGGTGGCGGTGCACGCCGTGTTGAATCCTGCGAGGTAGATGGTGTCGCGCCAGTTGAGGGTTTCCCGGACGCCCCAGAGCGGCCCGTCCGGGCCTGGTGCCCCCCGCTGGGAGCTGAAGCCGCCGCGCTTGGCGGCATCGAGCAGTTGCTGAGCGGCCACGAGATCCGGACTCTCAGCGGTCATCGCCATACCCCTCGAGCACCCGCACCAGGTGCGGCCACCAGCTGGTCGGCCCGGCTTCACCATCGAAGCGCACGGATAGCCGGTTGCCCCGGCTCCGGCCGACGCCTCGCCCCGCTTGCGCAGCCGGCGGTGGCTCGATGGGGTTCATGTCCAGGACTCCAGCACCGAGCAGGGCCGGCAGTAGCGATTCGGTCGGGCGGCCATGCTCCCCACCGTGATCCAGCGCCCACACAACATTTGATAGCGGCCGGTGCCGTCGCGCAGCCCGGCTTCGAACGCGTCGCTGGTCACCCGGTGCGCCATGTCGTCGCCATCCACCATCTCGGGCAGAGACCACCGAGGCTTGGGCGCCCGATGTCCTGGACGACGGCCGCGACGCCACCGCGACAGCCTGCGATGCTTCCCGCTCATCAACATTCACCCTCCCGGGTTGGTCCTTTGTTGCTGACTGAAGGGCCCCGTCGCGGGGCCCCAGGAGGCCCCACCGCCAGGGGTGGGGCCTCCTGGTTTTCTCCGACCCGGACCAAGCCCCCCGTGGGGAGGCCTCGGTCCGGTGACCGCGCCGCGAGGAGCTGGGCTGATCCCAGCCGCGGAGCCCGCGGCGCGGAGCGCGAGGAGTGCGCCCGCGCTAGTCCTGGGCGGCGCGGGGTCGGGGTATCACCGTGATCCGCCGAGGCTTCCCGACGTGCGTGGGCCGGTGCTGGAACAGCAGCTCCCGCGGCGGCCAGTCCCAGAGCGGCCAGGACAGCAGGTCCCGATTCCGTTTGCGCAACTGCTTGACCGTGACCATCTGGCCCTCGCCCCCGTCCGCCCAGCGCAACCATCGGGACGGGGCCCGGTGCCGGGGCGGGGCGCTGGCGCTCATCATCGCGCCACCTTGATGTCGCGCAGCGCGGGGAGGAGAAGCTGCTGCGCCCACGTCGCCCGGGGCAGCCGCGTCTGGCCCTTGGTGGGGCTGGTGAACCACCGCTGGAAGAGCACGAGTCCGGTGGTGGTGGGGGGCAGCGCCACCCACGCCCCCGCCCCGCGCAGCCGCACCCCCGCCTCGGTCAACTGGGGCAGCAACGTGTCCGAGTCGGTGGCGGTGATCACCAGAAGCCGCTGGGACCCCGTCACCACGACCGGGAACACCGGCTCTGTTGGCGTGAGCAGTCCGATCAACGTGACGGGCAGCTCCAGCACGGTCATTTCCCGGCCGCACACCAGCAGCACACCGTAGGGTTCGTGGGTCCAGATTTTCCAGGCCTGGGCCGGGTCCGGTCACCGGTGTGTCCCGCCAGGTGTCCTCGACTGGACACAACGCCTGGGCGTCGTCCCGGCCGTGCCAGCGCCGGTCCGGGCCCAGGAACGTGCCTGGTACCACGGGCCAGCCTCGGCGGGTGGCGGCCAGCGCGGCGTCGCGCAAGTCGAGCCAGGTCGTTGTCATCGTGGTGCTTCTCATCCGGGTCACCGCGACTCGAACGGGTTGAGCGCGCGGACCAGGTGCGCCTGAAGGACGACGAACGCCCGGTCGTGGTGTGAAGCGCACGTGCAGCCAGGTGGTGTCCCACCTGAGGACCTGGCCTTGCTGGCGCAGCTGGGTGGGCATCGCCCCGCCCTGGGGATCAATCCGGATCTGCTCAACCCGGCGCAACAGAGCGAGGGGATTGTCCTCCACATCAGTGCACCGACAGGGGGAGCGGGCGTTGTCACCGTCATCTCACGGGGGGTGACATCGGTTGTTGACTGTTGTCCGGTCACCTGGTGGGCGTTCGGTGGGAGACACCTCCAGAGGACGTCGAACAGTGTCGTCGCGGCAGCCTCGTCAAGGGTGATCACGTGGGAGCCGGTGGCCCGCGGGCCGAACCCGATCTCCACACCGCGCTGGTCCACCAGCAGGGTGAGATCCCACGCAGGCTGGCGCGGCGTGGGGCTGACCGGGATCGGCGCGCGGTTGTCGCGAGGTTCCCTCGCGGGCGAGTCGTCAGTCATGGTTGACCTCATTTCTCCGTAGGGGCCGGGATCGTGTCCCGCCCGCTCGTCTGAACCAGAAGATAGGGACCGGCTGGCCGCCGGGAGTCGGGGGCTGCTGCACCGGCGGCCAGCCGGGAATCGGGTCGCCTTCGTGGGGTGATGCCCGCACGGCGGACACACCAGCGACCCGCGGGGTCGGTCGCTGTCGAGGACAGCGACCGCGGGCGGCGCGTCGTCACCGCGCCGCGTTTGAGGGATGCCAGGTGGGTGATCCCGCACGCCAGCGCCTGGTCCAGGGGGGAGGGCGCCCACCGCGCCCTCACGCTCGCCGCGAGCACCCGCGCGCCACACAACACCTGGGTGCGCGCCGCGTGGCAATGCGCCACCACGAACTCATCGCTCATCAGATACTCAGCAGGGGTACGCTCGTCGACGGTCCTCACCAAGCGCGGCACCCATTGCTCCGGTATCGAGACGTCCGCCCCCCGGCGCTTGCTGTGTCTACCTGCCATCGCACTTCTCGTCTCGTCTTCCGTGGTCACGCCACCCGGCTCGGCCCCCACGGGCGCGTCGGGCCGGGTGGCGCCAGCCCTGTGCTGATGCCTTAAGCGCCGGCCTGCCTGGTCCCGGGGACAGCAGCCGCGTAGAGGCCTACCGTGCCGTGTGTTTGACAAGTGTCGTATGACTCCTGTCGAAGTGACACTACTGCGACACTATCCATATGACAAGTGTCAAAGCTGGGGGCGGTGTGGTGCGACAAGCACGAGGGATCAACAATATTGGGCGGCGTGTGCTGAGAGAGGACGGAACGATGGTGGATGGCAGTCCGGCGGTGCCTGCCCGACGCCTCGGCCGGGAGCTGAAGCGGCTGCGCGAAGCTTTGGGCAAGACCCAAGTCGAAGTCGGAAAGTACGTCGGCACTCCGTCGACCACCATCAGCAAGATCGAGAATGCTGATCGCAACGTCCCGTTGCCCCACCTCAAGCTCATGCTCCAGCTCTATGAGGTCGATCCCGCCCACGCCGAGTACTTGACGCACCTCGCCCAGCAGGCGAGGGAACCCGGCTGGTGGGCGGACTACCGCGATGTCGTTCCGACGTGGTTCACGGAGTACGTCGGTCTGGAGAGCGCGGCTAGCGCCGTGTGGACCTACGAGCAGGAGCACGTCCCGGGTCTGCTCCAAACCAGGGCCTACACCGAGGCCATCACTCTCGCTGTCAGCTCCACAGGATCATCCGAGAGCGCCGAGGGATTCGCCCGCGTTCGGGCCACACGCCAGGGGAGACTCGCCGGCGATGCGCCGATGATGCTACGAGCGGTACTCAGCGAGGCCGTTCTGCACCGACAGGTTGGCGGAGCTGACGTCATGCGCGAGCAAGTGGCGCGGTTACGCGACGCGGTGTCGTGGCCAAACATAACCGTGCAGGTGCTGCCGTTCTCTGTCGACGCGCACCCTGGCATGACCGGGCCTTTCACCATTCTGCGGTTCGTTGAACGATCGATGGACCTGGTGTTCGTCGAACAGCGCGGTGGCGCGATCTACCTAGAGCGTCCTGTGGACGTAGACGTGCATGAGGCCACCTTCGAACGACTCTCTGACCTGGCGCTCAGCAAGGACGACACGATCTCACTGCTCAATGAGATGGAGAGAGGGTACTAACAATGAAACGACCAACATGGCGCAAGAGCAGCTACAGCAGCGACCAGGGCGGGAACTGCCTTGAGGCTGCTGATCTACACAACGATCACCGTGCCGTGCGGGACTCCAAGGACCCGGCCGGTCCGGTCCTGAGCTTCACTGCGGCTCAGTGGTCCGCGTTCACCGCCGGAGTGCGCGCCGGTGAGTTCGACTGACCGACCCGGAAACACACCTGAACGGCCCCCTGCTCGCGGATTGAACAGGGGGCCGTTCGAGGAGATCATCACGATGGGCTACGCCAGTAGTTGCGGCACAGTGAGCACGGCTGATCGTGGCTCCAGCCTTGCACTCAGTGGTGGTGGCCGACGCGGCACAACGTCTCGGCGGCGAGTTTCGGTGACCACGTGAAGTCCCAGGCGAGGCGCAGGTGGTGGTGCCAGCCGCCGGGGAGGGATCGGCGGCGCGTGCCGGTCGATGGTCGAGCGGGTGGAACTCGGAGAGGTCGGGTTGGTTGATCACGGCGGCCCGCCGCGCACCAGTTGATCTTAATGCCTGGTTTCCGCGACCGGATGCGGGCTACGGGAGAACCGGGTACATCAGGTAGTCTCCGCTCGTGGCGTCCAATCTCGCTGACGGGCCGACGATCACGGTCTACCGCTACGGCGCCGTATCATGGATCACCCTCCCTGGGGTGGTCTTCGAGTAGCTGCGGCTCGCTCACGAGCTGCGCGACGCCCTCGTGGAGATCTCCCGCGACGCTGATGAGGTTCGCGCGCGGGTATATGCGGCTGTCCCCTCCGTCCCCACGGCTCAAGCCGCCCTGGATGAGGCGCTCACGGTGGTCAGTGTCGAGTTCGAGGCGCTGAACGAGGCCCACAAACTCCAGCGCACGAGATCACTGAGAATCCCCGATGCCGCGGAGCGCCGGAAACGGGCTCAGGAAGAGGGCCGCGCCGCCCGGGCGGCCCTCAAGGACGCCGAGAAGCGGGAAAGGCTAAAGGCTGTGTTCAATGACGTGGTGGATCATCACCGGGTCGCGGAACAGAGACTCATCACGCGGCGCGCCCAAGGCCGTGCAGCGCAGCGCCGGTTCCGGTGGTTCACCGGTTCTGGGGCGCTAGCGGTGCAGCCCCAACGCCAAGCGGGCATGCAGCCCCAACGCCAAGCGGGCATGCCGCCCCGGGATCCCGCGCTGATGGCCAGCATCGGGCGGGGCGAGGCAGGATGACGGCACGGGCACGGTCCTTCTGGACGATCATCGGCGTAGGAACCGTGATCATCTATAGGAGCCGTCCGTGATCCGGCGAATGAAGAGATGGCGCCATTAGCTTGTTTTCCATTCTATAGCGAGGCAAACCGTGGGAGGCAAGCTACGAGCGCGGTTGGCCTGTGAGTCCCAGTGTCGGTGAGTTGCTCGTTGAGCACCCGAATGCGGATCAGCATCGCCGCCCTGGACCTCGGCCGCCGGCACTGACGCCCAGCTCAGCGTTGCCTCCCACGGTTTTTCCCGCTCTCGGGAGTAGGCGGGTCAGGGCGGACAGGATTGTCCGATCTGACCAAGAGGGTCGAGGTCTGCTGACCTGACGGCGTAGCACGGTGACTTCGTGGCGCAGGACCAAGATCTCGATGTCCTTGGCGGTCGCGGTGCGGGCAAGCAGTCTGAGCCAGCTGTACATCGTGAGACAGATTCAGATACAGCAGCTCGGAGCAGCACAGTCCGTGATCATGGTTTGATTGCGGGTACCGAGGAAACTCCAGGTCACCGTAGGGGTGATGAGTTTTGGCGTGATACAGGGTGTGACATCCAGGTGAGCTGGGCGCAGGCTGGTTAGGTGGCAGCTGGGGCAGCGGCTCTTTGCCCACTGCCGGTCGAACGTGCTAGAGATGAAGATCAAGACCACGCCAACGCCGACGGGATGGCACAGAGGTGTTGAGTCCATTCCACGGTCACGGAGTGTTTGGCCGTGGTCACAGCGCGGCATAGCGGCTGCTAGTCTCTGCCCTCGCTGGTGTTCTGTGGCTCGTCCGCACGTCTGGAAGGTGACAAGTGATGATTCGCCGTGGATCTTTGACTCGTTGGGCTGGTGGGGCTGCTGCCGCCGTCGGTGTCGCCACCGTGGTGACGCTGGCTCTAGCGCCGTCTGCCCAGGCGTTTACCGGGGACTTCTACTGGTATAACATCGACAAAAATCAAACTATCATTAAGAGTCTCAAGAAAAATAAGTGTCAAAACACTGCGGGTGCTGTCAGGGGACATCTTGGTAGCTCGGGAGGGCATATCGCGATATTCAAAAACGCGAATTGTGCGGGTGAGCTTGAGAGTCTGGGGCCCCGCGACCGAGACACCCAGCCGGACGTACCATTCGAATCAGTGAGGGCGATCGATTAACGAAGTGAGACGGCGGGAACGTGAGTGGCTCTGGGGTTGATGACCGCGCCTGACCCTCCAGGGAATGCGGCCATAGGCCCCAGAGCGGGGTTAACGGGTGACCGACCCACAATATAATATAGTACTAGGGAACAGCAGAGAGGTCAGACCCGATTTACCGGTTTGACAGCGCTGGTAACAGCCTCAAGGGGCCGGGTTCGTGGTGGTAGTACCTATTCGTGGGGTAGCTCATGATAGCGCGGGGGTCATCGTGAGGTGTTACCGGTTGGTTGGTTGGTGCCGGGGGGTGGTCATGGTGCCCGGCGTGGCACTCCCACGGAATGTTTCGCTCTCCACCGTTACCAACCTCATGAGCCACAACAGCTAGCTGGACGGCAGGTTCCTGCTCTGCTGAACTTGGTGGCCGTCTGGGTCATCGAACCAGACTTGCTGGCCGTTGTCGGTGGAGACGGTGAGTCCGAACCGTGAGGGCTCGGGTCTGCCGAGCTGTTCCCAGTGCAGGGCGGCGGCCTCGATTTCGTTCCAGATCGATCGTTGTCCGGACTGGACGACGTCTTTGCTGTCTTTGTTGACCTTGGTCCATGACCCGTCCCGGGCGCGCAGGCCGTAAGTGAGCGGGTCGGCGAAGGTCACCGACTGAACGAGATCGGGCACACTGGCGGCGACCATCACACCGAGGCCGGGCTCGGCGAGTAGGGCTGGGTCAAGCCAGGTTGTGGAGTGGCGGCTTGCGGTGTGGTCGTAGGTGAAGTTGCTCTCTTGTTCGTCTCGTCGCGGATCGTCGGCCCGTGGGCGCAGCCACATGAAGTAGCCCGGCGTGGGGTGGAAGCGGCCTGTGGCGATGCCTTCCGCTGTGCGGTGGAGTGTGACGAGGGAGCTGGACGTGACGGTCCGCAGGTCGGCCACGATGATTCCCCGGTCGGCCAGTTGGGCGACCCACGGGGTGGGGATCGTGGGCACCGCGCACGTGGCTAATACCCGATCGAACGGCGCCCACTCCGCAACGCCTTTGTCTCCCTCGCCTGCGACGAGATACGGGGCCAGCCCGATTCGGTGAGCCGCGATCCTGGCTGCCTCGACGAGGTCGGGGGCGATGTCGATGCTGGTGACGCGGTGGTCACCGAGCCGGTAGGCCAGGAGCGCGGCGTTGTAGCCGGTTCCGGTGCCGATCTCCAGCACGGAGTGACCGTCGCGCACGTCCAGCATGCGCAGCATCAGGGCCATCAGGCTTGGCCGGGTGGACGAGCTGGTCGGGACTATCCTGCCGCTGCCCGGTTCGACCAGCCGCTGTGTGGTCAGGGAGTCGTCGCGGTAGACCGCATCCAGCCACTCATCCCGCGCGTCTGGGTCGGCGCCCTCGATCAGAGTGCCGTCCGGCTGGTAGAACCGTGGCACGAAGACGTGCCGGGGCACCTGCTCGAACGCCTCGCGCCACGCCCAGTCGAGCGCGCCGAGCGCGGTGAGGTCATCAGCGAGGGCGCGAGCACGGTGCCGCCAGCTCACCACGGCGACACCCCGCCGCTGAGCAGATCGGCCAGTGCAGCCGCGATCGGCAGGCCCGCCTCGTGCTCCAACCACAGCCATTGCCCATTCGGATTGCACTCCAAGAATCGCCATGCCCCACTGGGCTCGATGACGAAATCGAAGGCCCCGTAGTTGAGCCCGAACGTCGTGAGATACCGCCGTGCGCCATCGACCACCTCGGGCGGCGGCTCGATGCGCTCGTAGCGAAGAGCCCGATAGTCAGCGCGCCAGTCCACGCGCGCCCTCTCGGAGGCTGCGTGTATCGCCGCCGCGAACGGCTCGGGGCCGACCATCGTGACCCGCGCGTCACAGGCTTTCGGTACCCACTCCTGGATCAGGTGGGCGGTTACGGCGAACTGTCGAGCATCGACGGCGAGGGGATCCACGATCGTGGTGAAGACCGACTCTACCGTCTCCCCGTTGCTGAGCATCAGCGACGAGAACGTTTTGCACACCACCTGGCCGTCAATCTCAGCCGCGAACGCCCGCAGTGCCTCAACGTCATTAGTGATCAACGTCCGCGGCACCGACAGCCCGACAGCGGCCGCGGTGGTCAACTGCACGGACTTGTACTCGGCCATGGCAACCTTGGCCGGATGGTTAACCCACAACACCGGCAACGAGGAGAACGGCCCACCAAAACCCAGCCTGGCCTCGGTGATCGCAAACGCCGCGTCACCCGCGGACAACCCCTCGGGTAGGACGAACCGGCTCGGCCTGCGATAGTACACAGCTTTAACAGCATCAAGATCGACCACGTCGGAGCCGATGACAAGCTGCCCCCGCCATCGCGTCGAGTCGTTGCGCACAGCCATGCGAATGCGGGTAGGAAAATCACCAGTGTCGAAACGCACCACTGAGCAGGCCCGTTTCGTCAACTCGATCTCGACCGCGTCCGCCGTCGAGTCGTCCGGGGCGGTGATCACCAACACGACCTCGGGCTCTCCCGAGCCGTCAGTCATCAACATCCGTGTCGGTAACCGAATCGGTTGTGCGAGTGCCGTCATTGATCGTCTCGCTATCAGTCCGATAAGTCGACTTGGTCGCCGTCGTATCGTGCTTCTTGCTATCAGGTCTACTCGGCACACCCAACGTGGCGGCGAAGGGCCGCAACACGCCAGGCGTGTCCGCCACCAGCACCCGAACCCCGCCCGGAGAACCGGTCGGCAGAAACATAGTGGCCGGATAGAGCGGATCAGACGTAGTCATCGAGAGCCCCTCCTCTCCTCCGATATCTGAGTCTCGTTGGGCATATATCGCCCAACCTCCCCCATGCACCGGAGCTGACTCGGCATGATCGCGGCACGCCCCGTACCACCCACGGTCAACCCCGACACCCGAACAGTAACGGCTCCCCGACACCCCGGCTGGCCAAGGCACCCGATCCGGCGTCGGGGGCCTGGCTGACGATCACCCAGATCAGCGCGGCGCTCATCCGTACCCGCCGCCGTCACGTCGCTGAGAAGGCAACGGTGATCCAGGCTGCGTTGCGCACCGAGCACCTCGGTCAGCCAACGCTCGTCACTGCTGCCTACGCCGCGACCGTGCGCGCGCAGGTGGCGATCCTGACCACCCTGCAGGCCCAGGCTCGGTTCAGGGTTTCACCAGGTCAATCACTATACATGCACGTTCATATACGTTAACGCTATGCCAACAGAGCGTAAAGGGACCTCATTTTCCCAGGGAAGTGATCAGCTATCACTTTGTGTTATTTCCAGAAGGGCCAAACGTGTGTAAATGCGCCCTGTGGGGTGAGTTTTCTTGACGACAAAATGAATAGGCTAGTACTTTCATCACTAGCTAGCTGAGATGCCGGAGGGGCCAGTAGATTATGACGAGGGGGTTCAGTCGGATCTAGTTCGACAGATTTGAAATATGGGTATGACAGGGGAAATTTTCCCGCCGGATTAGTTCGCGATTAGTTCCCATGATTAGTTCGGTTGGCCATGACTCGACACGGTGATATGGCGCACGCCAAAAACTGTTGTGACATGACACGGGTGGCTGTTGTGACGTGACACAGTTGGCAAGGGGTAACACTATGACTGCACAAGTCCCCACCCCAACGTCGGCGCAGATATTTCTATGAACAAACGGCCCTCAAAATCGGCTCATTGCCCTATTGCATGCATCTCGACTGGACTCCGGTCATCGACAGTAGTAGGGTCGACTTCCACGACATCTGCGATAGCGACGAACTAACCCCTGCGCCGTGAACGGATTTTCGCCCTAACTTTATGCACCGTTCCTGCGAACCTTGCGCAGCATATCAAGTAACCGTCGAAGGAATGTTATGATCGCAACCCCTCGCGCCGATATATATCATTGAGGCTTATTCGCAGCCCATGAAACTAAGGTAGAAATCGGCGTGTCGAGGTAAGTGACGGCCCGTTTGATGTGAGAATTTGGTTACCACGCTCAACCTCACGAAAACGGACCGTCCCTTGTACCATACCACCGGGCTACACAAAGCCGAGATACTGGATCTGCGCGAGATGATCAACAAGGAAGCTACCGAGGACGGGCAGGTATGGCCGCCGATTCTCGGGCTGTACAAGTCGGTGGTTGTTGCCCTCACCTACATGCGCAGAAACCGGGTTCAAGCTGAGCTCGCGGAAACGTACGACGTGTCGCAGTCGACGATCAGCCGAGCGATCACCGGGATAACACCGCTATTGGGGAAGCTCTTGCGGAAGTACGTGCCGACCGCTGATGAACTCGACGACCAGAAGCAGTACGTGGTCGACGGCACGCTGCTCCCGTGCTGGTCATGGGCCGGGCACCCCGAGCTGTACTCCGGCAAGCACAAGACGACCGGGATGAACGTGCAGGTCGCCTGCACCCTCGACGGTGATCTCACATGGATATCCGATCCGATCGATGGCGCCCGCCACGACACCCATTGCCTCCGCGAATCTGGCACCCCGCCAGCCGAAGCCACCGACAACTGGATAGGAGATAAAGGATATGTCGGCAACGACATGATCACCCCATACGAGAAGCCCCTCTGTCGCAACCTTGCCGACTGGGAGAAAGACTACAATACTCAGATCAACAAAGTTCGCTATGTCATCGAGCAGGTGATCGCGCACTTCAAGACCTGGCGGATTATGCACACCGACTATCGACGGCCACTCTCAACGTTCACCACAACGATCTCAACGGTGGTTGGTCTACATTTCTACTTGACCGGCTGAATAACCCTCATTATATGATCGTGGACATAACTCTTACCTATTGAAGAACGGAAGAACCATGACTATTACGTATGAAGAATTCTACCGCACCCTCAAGCCACAGGGCGACCCTGTTGCGGATGCCGTGGTCACGGAACTCCTGGACTCCGGCCAGGTCGAAAACGTCAACAAGCTCTTCCGCGCCTTCGCTACCGCTGACGAGGGAGTCCCCGCGGGGGCTTCCCCGGTCCTTCGGGACTACCTTGAGTCCACCAGAAAGTTCCCCGACTGGGTAGACAAGACGAAGCTGGCGGACGCCGACGAATTCTTCAAGCACCACAAGACCTCGGCCGCTGCCGTGCAGGCGACCGCCGGGCTGGTCGGCACATATCTGTCCCCGATGGGGGCCAAGACGCTGCACTCCACCCACAAGCTCGACCGTCCGGCCCGACGCCTCTCCCAGAGCACGCGGCTGTTCATGGGTATGGGAGACAACGATGCCTTCGGACCGAAGTCCAAGCTCCTGCCGACCTGCCAGAAGGTCCGCCTCGTCCATGCCGCGATCCGACAACTCCACCTGCGCTCCGGCAAGTGGGACGTCGAGGGCGACGGCATGCCCGTATCCCTGCTCTACACCGCCGGCGCCATGCTGGTGTTCTCCGTGGGCACCCTGGACGCCATGGCGCGCATCGGGGTTGCCACCACCAAACGCGAACAGGAGGGGTACTTCTACGCTTGGCGGATCATCGCGCACTGGCTAGGTATCCCCGACGATGTCACCGACATGAACGTCACAGAGGGCCACGCCCTGTGGGACTCCGCCCGCGACCACGAATGGGCCCCCAGCGAGGCCGGGGCGATCCTCACCGAGGGCTGCATCGAGTTGTATGAGTCCTACATGCCCCCCGGTATGAAGGGAGCCGTCCCGGCGTTCCTGCGCCAGGCGCTGTCCGACAAGTACGCTGACATGGTCAAGGTGCCGAAATCCGCCTACGACCTGGGAGCCAAGGCGGGAGCGGCGGGCGCCAGCTTACTTCTTAGCACCCCCGTCACCAGGAACGTCCTCGTGCAGCCCGTCCTGGACGCGCTGGGACAGGTGGTGGAGAGGATCGGCCGCGAGGCCTTCACCGCCCGTCATGAGACAGAGCCCCAGATGACTGACAAGATCGAGTAGCCTCTGCGGTCGAGTATTTCCCAAGTCAACACGGGACATCCTCTTCCGGTGACGCCAGCTGCGGTTATCGCTGCTGCCGCCGCAGGTTGAGCAAGCTATGGACACAGGTCATCAGGTGGGAAAGGCGGAAGCACCGACGGACTGCTTGACGACAACTGCGTCACCGATACAGTAGGTGGCCCACCGTGGATGACGTGGAACTGTTCGACCCGGCCAGAGTACACACCACGTAGTATGTCTACCGGGGAGCACGGATTCCCTCACCCTGGCCGAGGCATTGTCAGGTTGACGGGGTTGGGGTGTTGGCCCGTGACCAACGATCTTGTGAAAACTGGCGGTAAGGAGCCGGGTTGGCTGTGGGGCAGGTGACTGGGGTCATGGTTGCGTATGTTGAGTGGCCGGGCATTGTCAGGTTGTTGGGTGTCCAGTGTGGCGTCGCGTGTTAGAGCCGAGGGATGATCTCCGCGGTGCCTGAGTCAGGCGGCGGTGGGCAGGCCGACGACCTCGTTCCAGGTGGTGAAGCGTGAGGTCATCTCGTGTCGGTAGGCATCGGCGCGTAGCCGGTGGCGGCGGGGCCGGAAGTGCGGGGATATTCCGCTGAACGCGGACAGGAACCGCTGCGCGCCACCGGGGAGCCGTAAAAAATTAAGGTGTTCTTCTCGGGGTTGGGTCTCGTTGATCTGGTATGGGCGTTCCGAGCGAGGTCTGTGGTCAGCTTGCCGCGAGGTTCGAGGCCGCCCTCCTCGGCTCCGTGACACCGCCGAACGACCCCCCGAAACCAGCCCATCCACCGTGTTAATTTTTTACGGCTCCCCGGTGGCGCGCAGCGGTTCCTGTCCGCGTTCAGCGGAATATCCCCGCACTTCCGGCCCCGCCGCCACCGGCTACGCGCCGATGCCTACCGACACGAGATGACCTCACGCTTCACCACCTGGAACGAGGTCGTCGGCCTGCCCACCGCCGCCTGACTCAGGCACCGCGGAGATCATCCCTCGGCTCTAACACGCGACGCCACACTGGACACCCAACAACCTGACAATGCCGTCAGGAGCCCGCTCTCACGCCCGGCGCGACACGCCACCGTGATCAAACCGCTACCCACCGTCACCCTGGGCACACCCAGCCAACATCATTTGCCAACAGGCTCTAACTCTCTGTATCGTGCCGGTACCTATGGAAGGTTGTTGGTGCCACTATGGGATGGTAGTGAGTTCGGATGGTTCCGAAGTTGTCGTGGAGGTTGCAATGATGAGGTCGTCTGGAGTTCCTAAAAAAGGAGGTTTCGAATGCCTGACGCCGAGCAAGGTTTGTATTTCTACAGTGAAACTGGATTTGAGGGAGAAGAAAGGTTTTATCCAGTAGAAAAAATTATTCCATGTGAAGTCCTTCCGTTTCCAGCCAAGTCATATAAAAACATTTCCCAGCTAGCGGTAGTGGGGTATACGATTCGGGGAATGAAGGAGTCGTCACCGGAACTGGTAGAGTATCCAATTAACGGAGACGGGGATCTAGATCCTCCTATTATCTTTTTTGGCACGGGAAGCTGGGAGGTGAGTGAGTGACACGGGCTGGTAAGGTGCGCTGAGGACGAGCCTGGGGCCTTTACTATCTGTGATCACGAGTGAGAGATCACGAGGGTCGAGGTGGGCCTCAGGCGGTCGTTGAGGCACCCTTTCCGTGTTTCCTTCTTTTGCGTGTCTGGTAACTCGGGTCTTTACCGTTTGTGCCGGAGGTAGCAGCGTCAGAAATCGCGCTATCCTCGCCCCGCCAGTGAGGGGCTCAGCGAATGGGACTGTCAACTTGGTGAGGTCGTCTGCGGCTGGGATGATTGGCGGGTTAGTCTCGGTGGGGAGGGGGCTGGGTTGATGGCCGCTGGTGTGCCGTCGTACAAGGGGTTCCGGTTCCCGGTGGAGATCATCAGTCACTGTGTGTGGCTGTATCACCGGTTCCCGCTCAGCTTGCGGGAGGTCGAGGAGATGATGCTGCAGCGCGGGATTGTGGTCTCCCACGAGACGATCCGGGCGTGGTGCCGCACGTTCGGGCAGACCTACGCGAACGGACTGCGCCGCCGCCAGCCACGCCCAGGCGATAGGAGGGTCGGGAGCTGGCGCGATGACTACCACTGACGGTAGGTCCCGTAGCCTTATGTTCCTGCGGTTTCCCGCGAGGCGGTCCCACTACGGTGGCCATGGCCGGTGATGTCTCGTTTCCAGCTCCCGCCCGTCAAGTGAAATAGGCCGCCGGCGAGGTGCCCGTGGCTCGGGTCCTTTTCCGTCGGCCCTTTCCCGAACCGGACAGGCGAGTTTCCCCGCATCCGGCTCTCCAGTGTTCATTTCCGGGTGGTGGCTGTAGCCCGTCCGGCGTGGATGTCCTGGTGGCATTGTTCGCAGACCACGAGGGTCTTGCGTTTACGTTTAGCCATCAGATACACCCACGATGGCCGTTCTGGTTGACCTGACTTGTTGAGATCGGCGAGTTTGCGGATGTGGTGGACTTGCAACCCTATCCTTCCCTCGCACAATTCACACCGCCCAGCCACGAGCCGACGGATCAGCTCGTTGCGTTTGGTGGTAGCCATGATCGGCTTCAGATCGGTCAAGACGGCAGTGCGCTTGCGCGTGAGCGGTATCCCACCGAAGCGGGCGACCAGCGGTTTCCTACCTTGCTCGCGGTGCACGGTGACCTGGAAACAGGTCCTGGATCCGGCGGGAGTATCAATGCTCGCCTTGTACTTGCGAGCCATCTTCGCGACGGTGGACTTATGTTTCCCTGCCAGGGTCTTGAGCATCGACGTCTCCATGACCCAGCGCAGCTTCTCCAGGCGGAACACATCCTGGGCGAGAAGGTAATACTGGACGAACCCGCGATACTCCGACCCGTACTTCGCGACGATCGTGTAATCCTCATCGTGCAGCAGCGAGCCGCGTAGCGCGGGTTTTCCCTTACTCATATAGCGGGCGCACCGGTCCCGGATGACATCCCGTGGCACGAACAGGCCGACTACACCGTTGACCGCCCGACGACCCCGGGTGATCTTCGTATCAGCGCGCTGCGTCCTGATCTCGTAGCTGAGGAACCGCGCCGCCTGGCTGGTGGCGTGGGTGATCAAAGTCTTAGGCTCGGAGAGCTCCAGCGTGAGCTCATCACGCAGGAACTCCCCGACCTTCGACTTAATCTCCTCCGCTTCGCGCCGGGGACCGGCGAACCCAAGGAGAAAATCATCACAATACCGCACATACCGAAGCCGCCGATAGTCGGGATCGTCAGGGTCCTGGCTCGGCAGGGTACGACGCAGGCGACAAAGCGCCCGCACCGCATCCCGATCTCCGTGCCGTTTAGCCTTCGCGATCTGACTTTCGACGCGATGGTATCTGGGCTCGCTCCGACGCTTCTCGCCTCGGGTATACTCCGGTATCAACCGCTGTTCAACGAACTGATCGAACCGATCCAGGTAAATATTAGACAGGACGGGGGACGCGATCCCACCCTGCGGAGCACCAGACAGCGTCGCATTCCACCGCCAATCCTCCAAATACCCAGCTTGGAGCATCCGATTGATCAGTTGCAGGAACCGGCCATCGTGGATCGCGACCGCCAACGTCGAGACCATGATCTGGTGATCAAGACTCCCGAAATAGTCGGCGAGATCCCCTTCGACAAACCAGTGCGTTCCCTTCCAGACCGACACCACCTCATCCAACGCGGTGTGGCAGCCCCGACCCGTACGGAACCCATGGGACCGATCGGAGAACCGGACGTCGTAGTACGCATCAAGGAGCATACGAACCACCTCGGCGACCAATTTATCCGACCACGGCGGCATCCCCAACGGGCGCTTCTTCCCATTCTTCTTCGGAATATAAACCCTTCTCGCCGGTGACCACCGATACGACTCCGAGCGTAACGCCTCGATAATCGTATCAATCTTGGCCAGGGACATGCCGTCCACGGTCTCCCTGGTAACCCCCGGCGTCATCGAACCCTGATTCGAGTAGATGCGCCCGTAGGCCAACAGGAACAGTTCCTTGTTGAACAACTGCCGGTACAGCCTTTCCAACGGCAGGCCCCGCCTGCCACGTTCCCGGATGACACTCAGTACAGTTTCAGCACCCTGCATTCCGCAGCCCTCCCTTCGCTGAGTATCCTGAACACCTGTGCCCCTTCGCCCTGTTCCCGGCTTTCCCGAGATCCCCGGCGGGTCGTGACTCCCGCGACTACTACGGGCACTCCGTCACCATGGGGCTCGCGCCCTATAGGTGATCCCGTGGTACGTCTTCGTTGTACGTATCGAGCACGACGTAGGCCGCCCACTCATCCCCTTGACCGTCCTCGCTGGACGGCACCGCGCGCCACGGAGGTTGCCCGGTCCCACGGTTCATGCCCGAGCATGGCGCGCCGCCGGTTACGGGCGTCGTTCCGACGGATGCGCATTTTCATCGTTGAGGATTAGGCATCAAACAATCCAGTCTTGGCCATATCGTGCGGGCCTTGCGATACCCCGCCCTGGACGCCTCCAGACGGCCACCGCTTCCCTGACATGCTCTGGTCCCCATCGGGCTTTCCCCTCCAGGTAAGTCAGGCGACCCAAGAACCTCCCTCCGAGTTCCTCCCGACTGCGCCGGGGATACAACGAAGCGCCTCACGGCGCACACCGTGCATGCGGTTCTCCCGCACACGGCTTACCGACGCCGTTCACCGCCAGCATTCGGTCTTTCCCGCCAGGGCTTGTTCGCCCTGGGTGCGACGACAATTCCACTCAGGCGGACCAGTCCGCACCGGTCCGGCACGCGGTAGGCGAGCACGGACAGGCCGCAACGCCGTCCGCGTTGATGTCGCTTCCCGATGAAGAGCGCCAGACGTTCGGTCGCGTAGGCACTGATCGTGTCGAAGCGGTCGCTGGAATGGCCGTAGCGAAAGTAGGCACTCCAGCCGCGCAGGAACATGTTCATGTCCCCCACGACCGCCTCGACTGGCCGCAACAACCGGGACCGAGCCGTACACTCACGAAGCCGGTCCCGCGCGTGGGCCATCGCCTTGTCACTGGGCCAGCGGGCCAGGAAGGTGACACCCTTATGTCCCCGGATTCCCCGGGATCGCACCAGGCGGTGGTGAAAGCCCAGGAAGTCGAACCCTGGGCCGCCCACTTCCAACCGCACGATCCGGGTCTTGGCCTCTTTCGGTTCCAGGCCGAGATCAGCCAGCAGCCCTCGAAGCCGCGCCAAGGCGGCCTCGGCCTGCTGCCGGGAACGACACATCACCACCGCGTCATCGCAGTAACGGACCAGGACCCCATGCTCGCGTGTATCCCACACTCGGTCGAGCCGGTGCAGATATACGTTGCAGAGCAAGGGGGAAAGTGGACCCCCTTGTGGGGTTCCGGTCACCGACCGCCGTACCACCCCGTCGGCCATTACCCCGGCGCCGAGCACGACGCGAAGCAACGTCAGCACGGACTGGTCGCAGACACGTTCCTTGACCGCTTGTACCAACTGGTCTTTCGGGATCGCCTCGAAACAGTTGGCGATGTCCGTCTCGACCACCCACACCCGGCCTCGCCACGACTCGTCAACGAGGACTTGCAGGGCATCGTGCGTCGAACGTTTCGGGCGGAACCCGACACTGCACGGCAGAAAGTCCGCCTCGAAGACCGGCTCGAGCACGATCTTCACCGCGGCTTGCACGACTCGATCACGGACCGACGCGATCGCCAACGGTCGCTGCTGCCCCGGCTGTCCCGGTTTCGGGATCAACACCTGCCCGGCCGGCAACGGCCGATAACTTCTCTCGCGCAACTCCGTCTCAATCTCGGCCAGGAACCGGTCGACACCGTATTCCTCGACCGCGCCCACGGTGAACTTGTCGATACCCGGCGCGCCGTCATTGCGGCGCACCGCGACCCACGCACGCCACAGGACATCCCTGCGCAGGACCTTGTCCATGAGCGTGTGGAACCCCTCGCCCGGGATCGGCCTTGGCCGCCCGGTAGAGCGCGTGTTGCAGGGCACGCACCTTGTCCGGGGGAACGACAACGCGTTTCCGGTCGGTGGGGCTAGCCACTTCGGCACTCACCGGGCACCTCCAACTGCATCAGCACGCATCGACGAAGTAGTGGCCCTTCCCTCACCGGAGGTTGTGTCCTCCGCTCGGCTCAATCGGTACTACGGCCACCTCCGACTCCCTTCCGGCTGGCTTCCACTTCCCGGCTCCTCACCGGTTATAGGTCGCCGCGCTCCAGCCGCCCTTGCGCAGCCGGCTGGGCCGGGGAGGGTCTCTCCAGTTCCCGCCGCCACTATCCGAACGTTCTCCAGCCCCTGACGCCGGGGAGTCCTTCACGGCTGCGCTTCCAGGCTCTTCACCGCTTCCCTTGGCCTTCGCCCTTCCACTCCGGGCTCGGCACTCCCTGCGCCCCACCCATCGGATGGGTCCAGTGACGACGCGGCAGGCTTCACTTCACGTTACGGACCGTTCGGTTGCACACCCCCACAACTGGGGTGCTCGACGCTGGGCTTCGACCCCGCCCGTTTCCAGACGAGGCCGCCAGCCTGCTACCGGGCCTCCTGGCAGCTACCCGGACCGGACTCACACCGGCAAGCGACGACGAGCTTACGACAGCGTTGTCAACCACTCACATGATCAACCACCTATCTACTGGACGCACAATGGCACCTCGACGAGGTGTTCATCACGATCCACGGCAAGACCCACTACCTGTGGTGGGCCGTCGACCACGACGGGAATGTCCTGGACATTCTGGTCACCTCCCGGCGTGACGCCAGGTCCGCCACCAGGTTCTTCCGCAAACTGCTCACGGGATCGCGGTCCGTGCCGCGAGTGCTGATCACCGACAAGCTAGCCAGCTACGGCGTCGCCCACCGACGGCTGATACCCAGCGTGGAGCACCATCGATCCAAGTACCTCAACAATCGGGCCGAAAACTCCCACCAACCAACCAGACAACGAGAACGCGCGATGAAACGCTTCCACTCAGCCGGGAGCCGTAAAAAAATTAACACGGTGGATGGGCTGGTTTCGGGGGGTCGTTCGGCGGTGTCACGGAGCCGAGGAGGGCGGCCTCGAAGCCCTCGCGCGAAGCCGACTCAGGTCCCGTGGCGGCATGCCGCCGGTAGCGCAGGTCCCCGTCCAACCGTACCGTGTTCCACAAGTGTGGCACCGGCCGCGCGCCAAGCAGGTGGTTGAGGGCTTCAGCGATCCGGATGCCCACCGCTTTGCCTGGCTTGCTGGTGAAGGTGAAATCGCCGTTTTGCACCGGGCCGTTGAAGAACAGGCAGTCCACGGGCTTGTCCTGAAGAAGGCTCACGGTGGCGCCATTACAGACGTCATGGCGAACCGGCCGGCCGCCAGCTCGTAGCGGAGCACGCCCGCGCTGGGGGTCTTGGCCGTGCGGGCCTCCTCGACGAGGTCGGTGACCGGCCGCGCTTCAAACAGGGCGCGCAGCGCCAAGATGGTCGTATGGTGCGTGATTGCGATGATGTGGTGTCCTGCCTGCATATCGGTGTATGCCAGGTCGATGAACTTCTCCGCCCGACACCACACTCCATGGGCTAGGGACTCCCCGCCGCCGGGCGGGACCCACAGGTGTTTGTGGTCGCGCCGGTCCTCGGCACCCTCGGGGTAGGTGGCGAACAGCTCCTCTTTCGTCATGTAGGTGGCGTCCCCGTAGTGCTGCTCGTCCAAGCGGGCCGTGGACTGCGGCCAGCCCTCCGCCAGATCCGGGAAGACCAGTTCCGCGGTGTCGATCGCGCACCGGTAGGTCGAGCTGTACCCGCGCAGGTCCGGGCCAGCCAGGTCGGCGAGCTGCTGCCCGAGCCACAGGCACTGGCGAAAACCGCGCGGGGTCAACCCGACGACGTTGCGGGAGATCTCGTGCGCCGCCGGCCCACTGTAGGGGCGGCGGTCAGCGTAGAAGCCGCAGTACTTGTCGGCGTTTTCCGGTGACTCGGCGTGACGGACCACCGCAAGTACCATGACGAAGCCCCCTTCCAACGCCTGCTGACTGAACTCGGCTACCCGGTTCCCGAACTCGTCGAGACCGGGCACACCAACGGGGTGCACTACGTCGTCGAGCGCAGCGTCGGCAGCGCCTCCTTGCACCAGCTGGCCTTATCGGAAACTGGACCCGTCAGCCAGGACCTGATCGAGCAGGTAAGTGGAGATCTCCACCCGCCTGCTCACGGCCCAGGCCCGCAACCCACTACCTGGCGGACCAGCACACCTGCGGGAGTGGTTCGAGCGCGCGGGCTTCGCCAGCAACGTCTTCGCCGAGAATCCCGACCTGGACACCCCCCCGTCCACGAAGTAGTCACCGGTGCCCTGCGTCGCCTGGGCGAGATGCCGAGGTGCCGCAGCCACCTAGACTACGGGCTACCCAACGCCTTCCCCGGCGGAGTAATTGACTGGCAGCACCACGGCGTCGCGCCGCTGGGCTACGACGTGTACCCGATGCTGGAGGACGGAGGGATCCGACCATGCCGTGTCTCGATCAGCGACCACACATGCTCCCGGGTCGCCGCGCGCGCCCGAGCGATCCTGCGCCGCTGCGATTCGCCGATCTCATTCAACGCCCGCCACAGCGTCGAATCCGAGGCCACCGGCCCAAACAGCTCACCCTGATCGCGCAGCATGGCCAGATCCAAGAGCACCCGCCCCCCATCCGCGATCAGCACCGCGGTATCCACCAGCACCCGGCCCCGATCATGCACCGGCACAAACCCACGACGAGCTAGCGCCCGCGACAAACCGCTGGTCAGGCCCGCCCGGTCGGCGATGATCCGCAACGCCGCCGCACCCGTATGATTGATCACATCATGACCGGCGATTTCCACCGCCAGGTCCTTCGACCATGAGCTATGATCCACCACTTGAAAAGTGCCCCTCACCGCGATAGGGAAACAGGCCTAGACACCCTCGTTTTCCCCGGTCAGGAGCACTTTTCTCTGCCAAGACACGCCCTCAGCGAAGATCGCGATGAATACTCAGGGTTAATGAAAGGAGGTGACGCCATGCGCTACGACTACTGATCCGTCGCGCTCGGCCGCGCCGTGACGGCGCGGCCGAGCACTCCGTCCGCTTCCATGACTGGTGGGAAAGATGAGCGCCTCGGAAGTTGACGCCGACTTCTACTGGCCCCTGGATGACAACACCGTGTTCGACCCGTACCCGGCCTATGCCAAGCTCCGGGAGGCAGGACCCGTGTTGTGGCACAAGACGATGCGGTGCTGGTTGGTGACCAGTCGGGAGCACGCGGTCGAGGTGCTATCGGACAGCGCCACCTACGCGCGTGACTGGCGGCGCGCGGGTGCCGAGGTCGCTGAGGACCGGTTGAGCGTGCAGAATCTGGACCCGCCGGAGGCTGTGCCTGTGCGGAGGGCGTGCAGGCGATTCCTCGACCACGCCGACGTCAGAGCCCAACTCACTGCTGGGATCGGCAGCTTCCTCGAGGAGCGCTTGGAGCTGGCCGCTCCCAACGCGGAGTTCGACCTGCTCGCCGAGGTTGTGAGCCCTGTCGGCCGCGAGCTCGTCGCGCGGTTCCTCGGGCGCGGTGTCACTCCGCAACCGAACGACTTGGCGGATCTCGTCGATGGCATCACCTCGGGCATGGACGCGGGCCTGGATCCCGATCGTCATGGTGAAGCCGAACGCCGGCGAGCCGCGTTCAACGGCGTGGTCGCACGAGCGATGTCCGGAACTCCTCGGCGCGAGCTGCTTTCCCGGCTCTTGCACGAGTTCGATGAGAGCCGGGTGAGCGGCGCCGTAGCGTTCAACTCGGTCCGCGTCGTCGTCTTGAGCCTCTACGCAGCAGTGACTGGAGCCATCGCAAATGTCGCGCACACCCTGCTCAAGCTTCCCGGCGAGACCGCTGCGGACGTCCTCGGCGCCGCCAAAAAGGGATCCGTCGACGAACTGCTCCGCTTCGACAACGTCGTGCAGGCGACCACTCGGGTTGCCATCCACACAACCACCCTCGCCGGGCAGACCATCTGTGCTGGAGAGGACGTCACGGTGATGCTCGGCGCTGCAAACCGAGATCCTGCCGCGTTCTCCAACTCGGATGCGGTCTGCCCACAGCGCTCGCACAACCCGCACCTCAGCTTCAGCCACGGCGCCCACCTCTGCCTCGGACCCGACCTCGGGCGCGCGATCGTGGCAACAGCCCTCAACGCCTTGGGCAACCCGAGGTTCGTTTTGGAGAGCGCCGGTCCGCCTTCGTACCTGCCCACCGCCACGATGCGCCGCATCAACGTCCTGCCAGTTCGAGTGAGGTCCGCACAGCCATGAGGATTCTTGTCGGGAACGACCTCGAAAGCGATGGCGTTCAGCGCCCCCCAGACACGAACCTCAAGAGGAGCGCGTTCTCCAACCGCATCCTGTACTTCGCCCGACCGGGCGATGTCCTTGTGCTTCCCGCTGAGCCTGACGAGGCCTTCGTGGGCTTTGTCCTGGGGTTCCTCGGCCTACGAACCGACGATGTCGTCCTCCGGGTCGCTCCGCCGGGTCGCTTCAACCGTGCCTTCCTCGACCCGCTGTGCGTTGACGACGCTCTCGCGGGGCTGGACATCACCGCGGCTGAAGTAAGTGAGGTCTTCGTCCTATGGCCGAACCCGGACATCGCCGCCATGGCGGCTCGGATGGGGTGGGAGGACAAGTACCCTGGGCACCGTCTGATCGCCGGGGGCGGTGGGGCGTTCGTCAACAGCAAGGCAGCCTTCCGGGCCATCGGTAACGGGATCGGCGTGAGTCTGCCCGAGGGGAGGGTCTGCCACCAGCGGGACGAAGCCGCGTTGGTGCTGAGCCAACTGCTCCACGCCCATGGCGGGGCAGTGCTGAAGCAAGACCTCAACGCCGCTGGTGCTGGTAACCGCGTGGTGGTGGCAGGCGATGAGGTACCGTCGCCCGCGCAATCCGGCCACCGTGGGGTCGACACGTTGCCGGAGAGGCCTTCCGTGGACGACATCGAACGCTGTCTGGCGCGCAACTGGGCGTGGGCTTCAAGCGGAGACCGGAGGTCGGTGGTGATCGAGCAGTACGTGCCGGACGCTGAAACTGCCTACTTCGAGTTCTTCCTCGGTGACACCGTGTCCGATCCGAAAGTGGGTCGATTGCTGTACTCCAAGGGGCGTTTGATTCGGGAGGACACGGCATCGGTTGAAGTGTTTCCGCGCCACTTGCGCGATGAGGCCCAAGTCATTGCTGAGACCTACCATGGACTAGGCTATCGAGGGTACCTCAGCGCAGATGCCGTTCTGACCAGCGGCGACCAGGGCTATTGGACGGAGGTCAATGCGAGGGTGACCGGTTCCACCCACCTCTACGGGGTCTTGAAGGTGATCGCCTCACGGCACTCGTCCGGGCAAGAGCGGCGTGTCACACAGTTCCAGGCTCCGACTGGGTGGCTGATCAGCAGCACCGCCGATTTCCTCGATCTCGCCAAAGCAGCGGGTGTGCTCTACGACCCGGCAGTGGGCAGCGGGGTCGTGCCGGTGATGCCGATCGATGGTCCGGGTTTCCTTTTCGCTTGCATCTACGTCCATGAAGAACAACTGCAGGATCAGTGGAACAGGCTTGAACGCCGGGCCACGAGCTGAAGCAATCATGCCCTTGACGTGGGGAAAGTGGACTTGGAGAACAACGTGAGGACAGGCGCACCGAATTACGATCTGGAGAACTTCCGCCGCGGTGTCACACCTGGCGAAGTCAAGCGGATTGTCGCGACTGTGTTCGGCGCGAAATCGACGGTGACCGCTATGCGCGAGTTGCCGGGTGGCATGTACAACTCGACTTTCATTGTCGAGACGCAGGCGCACCCGGAACCGGTCGTGCTGCGCGTGGCCCCCGACCAGGACAAGCAGTTTCGCAGCGAGTGGCAGTTGATGCGCAACGAGTACGCCGTGCAGCCCTACGTTGCCGCGGTGCTCAGCGGGTACCTGCCGCGTGTCATAGCCGCTGACTGGTCGCACCAAGTGATCGACCGGGATTACATGGTGCTGAGCCTGTTGCCCGGGCTCCCGGCGCCACAGGTTCTGGACCGCTATCCCCGGCCCACCTGGGCGGCCTACTTCGAGCAGATGGGCGGGCTCGCCAAACGCGTGCACGCCGTCGCGAACGACCGGTTCGGAACTGTGGCCGCACCCGCGCACGACTCCTGGAGCAGCGCGTTCCTGATGTCGCTGTCTCTCATCGCGGAGGACAGCTCGCGGTGCGGTCTCGACCGGTCCGGCGTCGACGAGATCCATTGCATCGCTGCGGAGAACGCGCTGGTGCTGGACCGGGTAGGGACGGCGTCGCTGCTGACCGGCGACCTGTGGACGACCAACGTCCTGCTGTCGCCCGACAGCGACGAGCACCCGGAGATCACCGGCATCGTCGACCTCGACCGGGCGGAATGGGGTGATCCGCTCGCCGATTGGGTCATTTGGATGGCGCGGAAGAAGCCGGGGACCGAACGCGACTCGTTCTGGTCAGGATACGGCGCCTTGGATGTGGACGACCCGTCCGTGCGGTTCAGGCTCGCGCTGTACTCGGCAAGGCACGAAGCAGCCGTGCGCCTGGAGAGCGCGCGGCTGGCTGACGCGGCAGGTGTAGAGGACGGGTCGGAGCAGCTGGCGCGAAGCGCGGAGTCGTTGCGGCAGATGGCGGTTGCGTAAAGAAGCGCGATTGATGATGGGAGCGACAAGACGTGCTGAACAGCTACGAGGATTTTACCGTTCTGCATGAGGTCATCGTCGGATCGGCCGAGAACTACCTCTCCCACGAACGGGACCTCACGTTCGAGCTATTCCACCACGAAAGTCTCACCGGCTTCCGCTCCGACTGGGCCTACCCCCGCTCGGCTGTGGGCAGCGGCGAGGGACAGGCGTGGAAGATCAATCAGTGCTACGCGGAGGAGTTGCACGAGGATGTCGAGAACCTGGCCGACACGCTCGCGGCAGCGGGAGTACGGGTGCGACGCCCGATGCCGCTGCCGCAGAATGCCGAACCCATCGCGGGTTTGGGATGGTCTGCGGCGCCGACGCCTCCGCTGAACATCCGCGACAACACCCTCATCCTGGGCGACGAGATCATCGAGACACCGCCCGCGATCCGGTCGCGGTACCTGGAGACGAGACTGATGGCCCCGCTGTTCGCGGAGTACTTCGAGGCCGGGGCCGTGTGGACGACTATGCCGCGACCGGTGCTCACCGACCGCTCGTTCGACCTTTCCTACGCCCAGGACGTCAACACGACGCTCGGGGGGCCGACGGAACCCATCACCGACCCGCTTTCGTCCCCCTACGACGTCGGGTTCGAGATGATGCTCGACGGGGCCCAGGTGCTGCGCTTGGGCCAGGATCTCGTCGTCAACGTCGCCCAGGACAACCACCGCCGAGGCGTCGAGTGGCTGCGCAGGCACCTCGCGGACCGCTTCACGATCCACACCGTCTATAGGATGGCCGACAACCACATCGACAGCATGCTGCTGGGGTTGCGGCCGGGTGTCCTCCTCGCCCGGCACGACGGTATCCGGAACATGCTGCCCGAGGCGCGATCCCCGTGATCCGGGTGCCGGGTGTGGCCGACACCGAGGAGTGCGCGCGGCTCGTCGAGGCGGCGGAGACGCTGGGCTTCAGCGCGTACCAGAACGTCGTGCCCCGGATCGACCGGATCGGGGTCACGGCGTTCGAGTTCCACGGCAGAGGGGACAAGCCGGGTTACTTCCGCGCCGCGGAGCACGCCCGCACCCTCCAGGTGGCGATCTTCGAGCAGTCGTTCGACCCTGTGGCAAGGGTGATGGGGCTCCTCCGCGAGCACGTCGGCGTGACGGTCGAGGTGGCGGACGAGGAGCATCGCGTGGGGGCCATGTACGGCTTCCGGGACGAGATCGTCGCCGGTGCGCGGGAAGCGGTGATCGAGCCGGCAGTCGGCGATCTCTACTTGTTCAACACCCGGAACTACCACCGGATGCGGCCGTGCGAGGGCCAGCGGGTGGCCACCTCGTCCGCGTGCGGTGTGCACCCGAACACCGACGCGGTCGTGCTCTGGTCCTGAGCCCGTCGCGAGTGGGCTGACTGCCTTGAGAAGGAGGTGAGAGTCATCCACGTACTCATGTTGGGGTGCCGAGAGGAGTGCGTCGGAGCGCTCGCGGCGACCGGGCACACGATCAGCGTCCTTTACGAGCCGGGTCACGTGAACGCCGTGCGGGCCGTGGCTGCCCACGTGGTGAACGCGCACGTCGTCGGCTCGTACCGCTCGGTCGACGAGGTGCTGGCTATAACCCTGCGGCACCGGTTGGATAGGGGGGCCGACCTGGTCGTCACGGCGCACGAGTTCGCTGTGGTCACCGCCTCGGTTATCGGCGCGAGCCTGGGGGTGAGCTCTCTGAGCCCGAGGGTCGCGGTCGGGTGCCGGGACAAGTTCCTCCAGAAGAGCCTGTGGCGTGCTTCGGGCATCAAAACCGCCCGGGTCGTGGAGCTGGACCCGGCCGGCGGCGGCGACGGCATCGAGCACCAGCTGAGGGAAGCGGGCATCGCTTTCCCAGTGGTGCTAAAGCCGCGCGACTCGGCGGGGGCGATGTCGGTGTCCACCGCGCACAACGCGCACGAGGTGCATGCCCTCATGCGTGACGAACCTGGCCTGAAAGCGCCGTTGGCAGAGGAGTTCGTCGCGGGGCCGGAATGGCACTTCGATGGCATCGCCGGTCCAGCGGGGCTGGTGGGATTCACCGTGTCCCGCTACGGCGAGCCGCTGCTGTGCACCAAGGCGGCCAGGCCGGTGACCTCCGTGACCTTCGCCCCCGACCGCAACGAGGACCTGTACCGGCAGGCACGGGACTTCACCTCACGGGCCCTGGCCGCCATTGGCCTCGACCGCGGCGCCTTCCACCTCGAGGTCTTCGGCCAGCCCGGGGCGTGGACCGCAGGAGAGCTTGCCTGCAGACCAGGGGGAGCGTTGATCAGCATGGTGAACGAACTCGTCGTCGGCGTGGACCTGTGGCGGGCACACGTGTGGTCTTTCACCGGCGACAGCTTCGCGACCTCCCGCGAGCTGTCTGGGCGCACCTACGGCTACGTCCACCTGCCCAGCGTCGCGGGCGAACCGAACCGCGTCACGACCGCGCAGGTCGAGGCCCTGCCCGGTGTGGTCCACGCCGATGTCCGCGTCCCCGTTGGCGCGGTCATGGACGACATGAGCACGTCCTCCCTGGCCGGAATCGGTTTCGCGGCAGTGGCTGCGGACGACGAGATGTCGTGCTGGCGCGCGCTGGATGAGGTCGCCGCCACGGTGCTGCGGCACAACACCGAGTCGGTGGTGTGACCGTGCGGCTCACGCTCGTCTTCGACTTCCGCGCACCCCGCGACCTCGACGTGGAGACGGCGACCGTCTACAACGCTGCGCTGGAAATCTGCGAGTGGGCCGACCGGCTCCCGCTGGACGGGATCAGGTTCTCCGAGCACCATGGGTTCGAGGACGGGTTCTGTCCGTCACCGCTGGTAGCTGCGGCGGCGGTTGCGGCGCGCACGCGGAGAGCGAGGATCAGGGTGCGAGCGCTCGTCCTGCCCTTGCACAACCCGCTGCGCGTGGCCGAGGACTGCGCCGTCGTAGACAACATCAGCTGCGGCAGGCTCGAACTTGTCATCGGCGCGGGGTACGTGCCGGAGGAGTTCGCGATGCTCGGGTCGGACTTCGGCCGGCGGACCGGACTCGTCGAGGAAGGCGTGCAGGTGCTCAAGAGCGCCTGGACCGGCCTGCCCTTCCACTATCGCGACCGGACAGTGCGAGTGCTTCCCCGGCCGTGGCGGCAGCCGCGGCCTCCCCTCGTCCTCGGGGGGTCCACGGTCGCCGCAGCCGAGCGGGCCGCGCGCATCGGTGACGGGTTCGAGCCAAGCAGCCGCGGCCTCTTCGCCCGCTACGCCGAGGCCTGCGAGCGAATCGGCACCGAACCAGGACCACCACCTCCTCCGACTCTGCCGTGCCGGTTCTTCCACGTCTCCCACGACCCGGACCGGACCTGGGCGCGTATTGGGAAATACCTCGTGCACGAGGCACGCGAATTCGAAGCGCTCCTTCGGCATGCGTACGGCAAACCCGTCCCCATGACAGGGTCGGTCGCAGACCTGAGGGACCGCGGCACGCACCGGGTCCTGCAGCCGCAGGCCGCGCTCGAGCTGATCCGCTCCATCGGTGATGACACGGAGATCGTGCTACATCCGCTCATGGGTGGTCTTCCGCGCGAGGAGGCATGGGCGTCGCTGGAGCTCTTCTGCGGTGAGGTGCTCCCGCACCTGCCCGTGTCTCGCAGCACGCAGCGCTGAGGTGGGAGCGTCGGAGATTTATGCCAGTGGTGGGATCCGGAGAAGGGAATAGAGTTGCCTGACTTCGACGTCGCCGTCGTCGGTGCTGGACCGGTTGGCCTCTGCCTGGCCCACGAGCTCGTCCTGAGCGGTGCGAGTGTCCTGGTCGTCGAGCGCACCGAGGGCCGCGACGACGTCCGCAGTCTCGGATTGCACCCGAGGACGCTGTCAATGCTCGACCGACGTGGCGTCCTGGACGACATCACTGCCGCTCACCACCGCCACCCGGAACTCGCAGGTCCGTTCCGAGGTGGGTTCGGAGCCATTTTCGAGCTGCGGGGCCGCAGCGAGTACGAGCACCCGGTCGGTCTCGGGTTGACCCGTGAGGACATCAAGGACGTCTTCAAGCAGCGGATCGGCGACCGTGCGACGTTATGGTACCGCTGCGACGCCGTAGCGGTCCGCGACTGCGGCGACTTCGCGTTCCTCACCCTGCGACTAAGCGAGAATGGTGAGGAGGGCGAGCGAACGGTGACCGCCCGCTACGCAGTCGGCTGCGATGGGGCCAGGAGCCTGGTGCGGCGCGCCGCCGGGATCCGATTCACCGGCACGGGAGCGTCCGTCACGGCGCGGCTGGGAATCATCGACCCGGCCGTGGCGGACCAGCTCGCCCCGGGGTACACCCGGACCGAAGCCGGGTGGATCATCCGCTACCCCTTCGGGCACGTGGTGACGTTGGAGTGGGATGAGGGGCACCGCTGCCCCTCGCCTCCCACCGCGGAGGAGTTCCTCGCCAGCGTCGGCAGGGTGCGCGGCGCATCGCTCGCCCCGACCTCGGTACGCGCAGTCCGCCGCTACTCTGATGCCGCGTTGCGCGCTGAGACGTACCGCGCCGGCACGCTCCTACTGGCAGGTGACTCGGCGCACGTTCACCTGCCCGTTGGCGGCCAGGGCGTCAACCTCGGTTTGCAGGACGCGATGAACCTCGGCTGGAAGCTGGCTCTGGTCTGCCAGAACGTGGCAGGCGCCGAACTCCTGGACACCTACACGCCGGAGCGAGCCCCAATGGCCGCGGCCGTGCTGGACAACACCCGCGCCCAAGTCGCGCTCATGAGACCGGGGCCGCACGTGGACGCACTGCGTCGGTTCGTCTCCAAGGTAGTGGTGGACTTCGACGAGGTCAATGCGACCGTCGCCGGGCAGATCAACGGCGAGCGGGTTGAGTACGGCCGTGCTCCGACTGAACACGTCCTCGTCGGGACCTTTGCCCGCGACACCTGCCTCAAACCCCCGAGCGGCCGGTTGGCCCACCAGTTGCGCTCCGGCAAGGCCGTACTGGTCGACGCCGGACTGCCCGCTGACATCTCTACCGTCATTGCGGGCTGGAAGGGGCGGATGGACCACGTCACCGCTGATCCGGAACAGATCCCGGTCAGCGGGATGGTGGTGCGGCCAGACGGCTATGTCGCGTGGGCCGCTGAGGACGGAATCGACACCGGAGTATTGGTGGAGGACTTGCGCCACTCCCTGAACAAGTGGTTCGGCTCGCCCTATGCATGAGAAGGTCATGAAGTGGACTACATCCGCTTGGGGACCACCGGGATGGAGGTCTCCCGCATCTGTCTCGGCTGCCTCGGGTTCGGAACACCGGGCACGGGGAAGTACCCATGGTCGCTCGGACTCGACGACAGCGCCGTCCTGATCAAAGCAGCGTTCGAGAGCGGCATCAACTTCTTCGACACCGCCAACGTCTACTCGCAAGGCGCCAGCGAGGAGATCCTGGGGGAGACCATCGCCCGGATGGGAGTTCGCGACGACATCGTCCTGGCGACCAAGGTGTACGGCCGCATGCGCCCGGGGCCCAACGGGGCCGGGCTGTCGCGCAGAGCGATCCTGGGTGAGGTGGAGGCGAGCCTACGCAGGCTGCGCGCCGATCACATCGATCTATATCAGATCCATAGGTGGGACGCCGCGACACCGATCGAGGAAACGCTGGAGGCGCTGAACGACGTCGTCCGCGCCGGGAAGGTCACCTACATCGGAGCGTCGTCCACCGCCGCGTGGCAGCTGGCCAAGGCCCTCGGCATCTCCGACTGCCGGGGCTGGAGCAGGTTCGTTTCGATGCAGGTGCACTTCAACCTGCTCCACCGCGACGAGGAACGCGAGATGTTACCGCTGTGCGAGGCCGAGGGCGTCGGGTTGACCGCTTGGAGCCCGCTGGCTCGGGGGAGGCTCGCTCGGCCTCCAGAGGTCGCCACTAACCGCAGCGAAACCGATACCATACGCGGCCTTTACTCCAACGCGCCCGCTCAGGTCATCGCGCAGTTGGGTGCCGTGGCTGAACAGCGTGGCCTTCTGTGGGCGGAGGTCGCGCTCGCGTGGGTGCACGCCAGTCGTCCGACGGTCATACCCGTGGTGGGGGTCACCAGGGCTGAGCACATAACGGATGCCGTGGCATCGCTGGAGGTGGAACTGTCGACCGACGATCTCGAGTCGTTGGACCGGGCGTACTTTGTGCGTGATCCGGAGTAGCAGCATAGGAGTCCAAGTCTATGCCCTCGATCGCCGCACCGGCCGGCTCGTGGCAACACGCCCGCTTCCGCTGGTTCTACGTCGGCCAAGTGGTGTCACTGGTCGGCAGCGGGATGGCCGCCGTCGCGCTCTCCTTCGCGGTGCTGGAATCGACTGGCAGCGCGAGCGACTTCGCCGCCGTCCTCGCGGCGTACAGCGTGACGATGCTGGCCTGCTTCCTGTTTGGCGGGGTCCTCGCCGACAGGTGGCCGCGCGCTCGGCTGTTGATCGGCGCGAACACCGGGGTGGCTCTCTCGCAGGGCACGGTCGCTGCCCTCCTGCTGACCGACACCGCCCCGGTACCAGCGCTGATCCTGCTCGAAGCCATCAATGGCGCCGCGGCCGCCCTCACGTTGCCCGCGAGGCGCGGGATCATCCCCCAGTTGGTCGCGCCTGACGCCTTGTTCCGGGCCAACGCCGTTCTAGCCACATCGCAGAGCGCGGCGAAGGTGCTCGGTCCGATGGTGGGCGGGATCGCGGTCGTCGCGGGGGGCGGCTGGATGGGCGATTGCCGCAGACGCGTTGAGCTTCGCGGCGGCGGCCGTGTTCCTGCTCCCGCGAACTGCTCGCTCCCGACCGAAACACGATCCACGTGCCGGCTCCGGCCCACGGAACCCGGGCGTGAACCCCGTGGTGCGGCTGGCGGTTGCGGTGGCCGGCACGGGCATCCACCTGCCGGAGCGGGTTGTCACCAACCACGAGCTGTCCACCGTGCTGGACACCTCCGACGAATGGATCGTCAGCAGGACCGGCATCAGGGAACGTCGCTGGCTCGCGCCTGAGCAAGCCACCTCGGACATGGGCGTCGCGGCCGCCCGTAGCGCATTGCACGCCGCAGAGCTCCAAGCCGCCGACATCGATCTGATCATCGTGGCGAGCTACACGGCCGACCATCCGTTGCCATCGACGGCACTGATCGTCAAGGACAGGTTGGGCGCACACGACGCGCTCACCCTGGACCTCACGCAGGCGGCGTGCGCTAACGGCTTGCATGCCATGCTGGTCGCCGCCCACCTGCTCCAGACCATGGCACGGACCGCCCTGGTCATCGCTGCGGACTGTACGTCCCGGGTGACTGATCCGCGGGAGCGCACCACTAGGGTCTTCTTCGGCGACGCGGCCGCTGCCGTAGTACTCACCCGCACCACGAATCCGGCGGCAGGCCTGCTGGCCTGGGACTTCGGCTCCGCGCTGTCCACCAGCGTGGGGATCCACGCCGGCGGTTCCCGGGAACCTGCCAGCCCGGAAACGGTGGCAGCGCGACGGCATTATGTGCACATGGATGGGCGTGCGGTCTGGAACACCGCGACCACCGTGCTGCCGGTCAGCATTCTCGCCGCCACTGAGCGGGCGAACCTGTCCACCGCCGACATCGACCACTTCTTCCTGCACCAAGCCAACCAGCACATCGTCACCGCGACCACAGAGAAACTCGGCATCCCCAGCGACCGCGTCCCGATCACCCTGGACACCCTCGGCAACACCGGTTCCGCGGGCGCGTTCACCGCACTGCACCAGTCCTTCAGCAACAGTCTGGTCCGATCCGGGCACCACTACGTCCTGTCCGGCATCGGCGCAGGATTCCAATGGGGCACCCTTTGTTTCCGCCACGACTGAACCGCCTCGGCTTCGGTGGGGCGGTGTCAGGCATTGATGTGATGTCGGAGCGGGGTCTCCGCTCCGACATCACATCAATGCCATCTGCTGGGCGCGCGAATGATCAAGGCTAGAAACCGACTCAAGATCAACTAATTGCCGGTTTTTCGCTTATTTCCTCGCCTGATCACGGGAGCGCGATCGTTGACCGACTGGGAGTTCGTCAAACACCGGACCGCCGCCCACGGCGTAGTCTGGCGTTCCACCGACGGCCTGCTCTACAAGCGCACCGGCGACGCCTCCGTCGATAGCGAAGCCCACGCCCAACGCCTGCTAGCCAAACTCGGCTACCCGGTTCCCGAACTCGTCGAGACCGGGCACACCGACGGGGTCCACTACGTCGTCGAGCGCAGCGTCGGCAGCGCCTCCTTGCACCAGCTGGCCTTATCGGAAGCCGGACCCGTCGGCCAGGACGTGATCGAGCAGGTAAGTGGAGATCTCCACCCGCCTGCTCACGGCCCAGGCCCGCAACCCGCTACCTGGCGGACCGGCACACCTGCGGGAGTGGTTCGAGCACGCGGGCTTCGCCGGCAACGTCTTCGCCGAGAATCCCGACCTGGACACCCCCCGCGTCCACGAGTACGACGTGTACCCGATGTTGGAGATTGCCGCGTTCAAAGGCGGCAACAAGGGCTACCAGTTCACTCCCGAGCAGTGTGCCCACCACTTCACTGCCCTCAACGACGCTAGTGTCTCGTAATTAATAATTGTTTACTGCTGGTTGTCGTTGTTGTCGAGTAACTTTTTAAAGTCCTGATGAACTAGGCGAACCTTGGTGATGATCTCGTTCGCCGTCGCGGTCCAGGTGAATGGTTTCGAGTCGTGGTTCCATTTTGTGATGTCATCATTGATGGTCTTGATGAGCTGGCGTACTGATCTGAAGGTTCCTCGCCTGATGGCTTGTTTGGTGATGATACCGAACCAGATCTCTACCTGGTTGAGCCAGGAGCTGCCGGTCGAGGTGACGTGGAAGGTGACGTTCGAGTGCTTGGCGAGCCACTTGTCAACATCGGATCCGGAATGGGTGGACAGGTTGTCAAAAACCACATGAGTCTCTCGATCTTCATAGACTTTGACCACCTGGTCCATGAACGTGATGAATTCTTTCGTGCGACGGCGAGAAAAGCATCGACCCACGATGTCACCAGTGGTGGTGTTCAGCGCGGCGAAAAGGTTCGTGGTCCCCTGGCGGCTGTAGTCATGGGTGCGTTTCTCGGTCTTGGAGAACGTCATCGGCAGGAGCGGCTGCGTCCGGTCCAACGCCTGGATCCGGAGTCTTCTCATCGATCGGCAGCACCACGGCGTCCATCGGAGGGTCAAGGTAGAGCCCGACCACATCGACCACCTTCTCCTCGACATCAGGGGCGGTCGAGAGCGTGACTGTCCCCTGACGATGCGGTTGAAGATCATGTTCACGTCGCAACGCGGCCACGAAATTGTGCGAGACACAGATCCCCATCTCCTGTTTGAGATAGCGCGCCATCTCCCGGCTTGACCAATGAGAGAGCCCGGTCTTCTCCGGCCGCGACCGCCGAGTCATCGCCAGAATTCTCGCCCGAACCTCGGCTGAGATCTCCGGAGGCCGTCCGGTTGACACCCGATCACTCAACCCGTCAACACCATACCGCTCATATCGGGCGATCCACTTGTACACCGTCGGTTTCGTCGTACCCGCCATCTGCGCTATCTTCGGAGCCGAGTTCCCCTCCGCCCGCCACAACACGATCTGAGCCCGCGCCGAGACTGATCCGTCATAACCCTCACGGCGAAGCAACGACTCAAGACCAACGCGATCCTCATCCGTTAGATTCATGACGAACATTATGCCACTAAGCTGGCCAGAGGTAAAGATCATTCATTCACGACACACTAGAGCAATATGAGTCGTCCGGCGCGATCCATACCAAAACCTTCCCCACCCTCGCAGCGTTTACCGAGCGACTCGCCCAGCCTGCTGCGGGCCATCCGTGACCGTGACTACCTCCTGGACCAATGCCGTTAAGTTAGAGACCTGAGCCGGGGTCACGAGAATTGCGTGGACGTGCCACAAATAGTACGGCGTGTCGAGTGTCGAGAAGCAGGGATAACACGATCCGGCTCGATATTATTTGTCACG
>JBOHFR010000055.1:0-37375 GCA_050699715.1 Pseudonocardiaceae bacterium | reverse complement strand
CAGCGACGCACGCCAAGGCGGGAACAGGTCTCACGGACACTGACCCAGAGCTACACCTTCGACATCGACATCAGTCGAACCTCCCAACGGTAAGCCCACTCACTACCTGCGACCTCGCGTCGCACTGTCCTCTGTACCCCGGGGACGGCGGTGTTCACGCGACCGTAGCGTGGTCCTCGGTCGCCGCCTGCCGCCTCTCAACGGCATGGTCCCTGCAACCCCGGTGTTCCTGCCCGTCCCAGGGTCTGACAATGACGAGGCATCACCAAGGATTCACGGTTGTTCACCACGTCCAGCCTTCCCCTCACCTGTGACACCCGGACGGAACGGGCATCCCTTGGGTTTTCCCCTGAGCTTCACACCCGACTGAGCTGGACTCAGCCACGCATGCCAGGGCGGGGACAGATCATGAACACTGACCCGGACTACGTCCTCGACATCAGTCGACCTCCTCCACGCAGTCACTCACAACGTGCGACCTCATGTCGCAACCACGGTTTGCCCCACTCTCCTTCCGGGCCCTTCCGGGCCCGGAAGGGCCCGGAAGGGCCCGCGAAGATGCCAAGGAACTATTACCCGCAGCGGGGGACCGGGATCTTCTCCTGGTCGTGGGTCAAAGGGATTGCTGCGGTTTCTAGTAGCAGCTCTTCGGCGGATCGCTGGGCGGCCAGCGTCATCTCGCGCAGGGTGTTCAATCGGTCCTCTAGCCGCCCGGCTTGCAGCGGATCAGTCTCGGCGCGCTGAGCCACCGAGGTGGTCAGCAGGTCCGCCAACTGACCCAACCCGCCGAACAAGTCGCACAACGCGACTCCGGCGGCGGTCAAGTCGCGGTTATCAAGCATCGATCCGCATCGAGCCCGATGAAGGGCCTCAGTGATCACCTCGGTTGCTTCGTCGATCAGTAGCACCGGCTGAGCGGCGTCGCCGTCCACCCAGTACGTCTCGTCAGCACAAATGGCCATTTACTGATGCCTTCTCTCGTCACCTCGCGGTCAGGTCAGATGTACCCGCCAGCAGCGACCGGATCCCCTGGTCGGCGTTGGCGTTAGCCCGCTCCATATCTCCATACCCCGCACGTCGCTGTGCTAAACCTGCCCGCGAACAGCAACCTGATCGAAATCGGTCATGGCCGACTGACATCCCGGCTACGGCCGATGCGCGGTCTCACACGGCTGTGCCGCGCGCGGGTGATCATCCTGACCTGCCCCAGCGTCACACAACGCAGGCGAGCGTCATCCAGTGCGCGAACGCGCTCGCGATTCCCGCCGGCAAGTTGGGGCTGCGTTATGGGGTTATGGTGGGATCCTGCGCGGTGACCGGGCAGGAGGGCGCAGGGATGAACCGCGGGGATCTCCTGGAGGAGGTCGCCCTCCTCGCCTTCGGCGCTGGGGCGGCCGGAGTGGACATCCCCCGGCTACTCGCCCTGCTCCCGTCGACTGAGCCCACCGGTACCCGGCACGTGGGCGTCGGTGATGTCGAGGCCATCGAGACGGCCACCGTCGCGTTCCGAGATCAGGACTTCGCCCGGGGCAGCGGACTGGCCCGTGACACCGCCGTCGCCCGCCTGCAGGCCACTCTCCCGCTGCTGGGCGCCCAGGTAGCCTCCGAGGTGCGGCCCCGGCTCTACCTCGCGACCGCTCACCTGGCGATGATGACGGGTTGGATGAGCTTTGACGTCGAGCGACACGACGCCGCCCGGGGTGACGCCCGGGCCTGCGACCTCGCCTTGCACCAGGCCGAGGAGCGGTTCGCTAGCATCGATCACCAGCTCAGCCCACCGTGGGGCGCCCACCTCGACGACGCCGGCCTCGCCGCATGGCAGGGCGCCGCGCACTACGCGCTCGCGCTGCCCGGGCGCGACCCCGTCGCCGCCAGCCGGGCCGTAGCACTGCTGCGCCACGGCCTGAGCCACTACGGACCTGACTTCGCCGGGCACCGGGCACAGCGCCTGCCGGATCTCGCCGGGGCCCACGCCATCGCCGGGGACATCGACACCGCGATCACCGTCGGCCATCAGGCCCTGGACGCGGTCACCGCGGTGCGCTCCCCCCGGGCTCACGCCCGGCTCCACCGGCTGCGCACCGTGCTGGAACCTTGCCACACCAGCCCCGGCGTCGCCGAGCTGCGCGACCGCCTGACCACCACCGCCTAACCGGGTAAACCGCGCGGCGAGGTGCCTGGTGGGTAGGTCCCTTTCCCGCGCGGCTGGCCCCGTTTAGGCCGAACTTGCTGTGACTCTCCGTAGCAATGCCGGTCTTACCAGCATCTGCAGCGAGATGGCCAACCGCTTCAGTATCTGGAACGACGTCACCAGGCTGACCACCGCCACCTGAACCACCCGAGCAGACCCGACCGTCCCCTCCTCAACCACGCACTGGATGATCTTCTCCACTCGTCGGACCGAACAAGTTGACAATGCCCTTGGACACCAAGAACACATTGCGGCACACGGCTCACCCAGGACCTTACAAGCGAGGGGACGGCAGGTTCAATCCCTGCTCCAGCGCTGGCGCAGGGCGTTGTACCACCGATGCACTACGTTACCAGCGTGCGTTGCCGACAGTGCCGGTCAGCGGGTTTTCAGTTTTCTGTCTCGGTGACCCCCCAGTGCGCGCACAGTTTCCCGGGGATGTCGAAGCTGATGTGTTTGTCCTGCGCGAGACTGCGCACCTGGGCCTTCAAAAGGAGCTGCCCAGCCTTGTCGAGAACCTTGCGAGCCAGCGCGTGGTGATGCTCCACCTCCCCGACAGCGTGGTTGAGCTTCGGCAGGAAGTGGGTCATCTTCTCCCATGTTGTGTGCGGCACCTCCATCCAGTCGGCTGCCTCCTCGCCGAGGAGATAGCGGATGAGGGCGGGCACGACCCCGTCGAACGCTTTGCCCGGGACCACCGCCGCGTAGGTGCTGATGAGATTCCGGGTCAGCGCAGCACCCTCGGGTGATGGCCCCCAGTTGCGGCGGGTGACCAGGTCATACAGCTCGGCTGTACCGGCCAGCGTGGTGGGCATGATGTCGTCGGGGATGCCCAGCATAGATCCGACAACCCGCCAGGTGTGGTAAAAGTCCTCGGCCTCCTGCTTAGTTACGGGCACCCCGAGACGTTCGAGACCGCGCAAGGTGAGCACGGAGAACAGCATCAGCGCCCCGAGCATGTCCTCCTGGTGGATCGGGACGCCGTACTGCTCCTCGTCCCATGCCTTGTTCACGCGCAACAAGTGGCGCACAGCGGCGTGGATGAGCCGCACCTTCTGGATGGCCGGGACGAAATGGCCGCCGTGCTTGAAGGGGTTCTCGTCCATCATGTACAGGCAGAACTGCCCGCTCTCGGCCAGCCGGCGGCGGGGATGGTCGAGCTGGTGTGTGGTGTGGAGTAGCTTCGCGCCGGCCGATACTGCGTAGCAGGCGGTCATCCCGGCCATCGCGATCACCGCCAGGACATGCGGCCCATCGTCGAGGAAGAATTCGTGCGCCCGTGCGCCCGTGCGATCCGCACCGAGTCGGCCCACTCGGGCAGGTTCGCGGTGCGGGCGAGGAAATCCCGCAGCGGCGACGGCAGGTCCTCAGGGATGGGTGTGTCGTTGTCGCACAGCACGCGCAGTACCTGGTTGACGTGGCCGATCTCGCCGGACTGGACAAGGTCGGCCACGACCCTGTCGGCCAGTGGATCGCCTTGCAGCCGTAAGCTGTCGAGGGTGGCGTCGGTGTATTCCATGTACCACTAATCTCTATCCATGGGCGGTTTCAATCGGTCATGGCGACACAATGCTCCGCAATCAACTTATCGAAGACCTCGACCGGCTTTCGCCAGCCTAGCGTCTTGCGCGGTCTGCTATTCAGTTCCGCCGTTACTCTATCAAGTTCTTCCTGGGTACGCAAGGACGCCGGGTGGCCCGGGGGAATCTCACCCCGGGCTCCCCCAGAGTGAAGTAGGCCGCCGGCGAGGTGCTCGTGGTTCGGGTCCTTTTTCCGTCGGCCCCTTCCCGAAGGGTACGGGCGCCTTTCGACGCATAGGAACTGGAATGAAGTAACAAATACACCAAAATTGGGCATTGTCAACTTGTTCGGTCCGACGAGTGGAGGAGATCATCCAGTGCGTGGTTTTCGACTGGCGATGTTCGACCGAGCTCAACACAGGACGTCGTGGCGCCTGGTAGCTGCCCAGCTTGTCGGTGACCACTACCCAGGGCACGTACTCCAGGCCCTGGAGCAGCTTACGAAAGAACCTGGTCGCGCCTTGGTGTCGCGCCGGGAGGTGACCAGGATGTCCAGCACAGTGCCGTTCTGATCGACGGCGCGCCCCAGGTACTGCCGCTGACCGTTGATCGTGAGGAACACCTCGTCACGGTGCCACTGAGCCGGGGCGGGGCCGACGGCGACGCAGCCCGTTGGCGTAGGTTTGCCCGAACTTGACGCACCATTGCCGGGCGGAAGCTCAGCGGGAACCGGTAGTACAGCCACACACCATGGCTGATGATCTCCACCGGGTAACGGAACCCTCGGTACGACGGCGTCTCAGTGCCCACCAGCCAGCCTCTCCTCACCTCCAGAGCAACCTGGCGATCATCCCAGCCACCACGCCGCACGACCAAGTTGACAATGCCCCGAGCCGCCGCCGCGACCGGTTTGCCGGGTGTCGTGGGGGATGTCGTGCTCCCCATTGGGCGGGCACCACTTACCGCAGGCACTAGCGTGCATGCTGTGCTGCGTTCGCTGATCCTGGTTACTACCGGCAATCCGACTGTGCGCAGGCTCGTCGCCAGTGCTCCGATCAGCCGCTACCTGGTCAGCCGCTTCGTGGCGGGGGTGAGCACCGAGCAGGCGGTGGCCGCCGCCACCGCCTTGGTGGCCGACGGTCTGGCGGTGACCCTGGACCACCTGGGGGAGAGCGTCCCGGACGAGGCCGGCGCGGAATCCGCCGTGCGAGCTTATCTCGAGCTGCTGGCTCGCTTAAGCGCCGAGGGCCTGACACACCAGGCCGAGGTCAGCCTGAAGCTGTCCGCGGTGGGCCAGCGGCTGGACGAGGCACTGGCGCTACGCAACGCCTCCCGGATCTGCGTCGCCGCCGAGCAGGCCGGTACCACCGTCACCCTGGACGCGGAAGACCACACCCTGACCGACTCCACCCTGCGGGTACACGCCGAACTACGCCGCAGCTGGCCGACGACCGGGGCGGTGCTGCAGGCTTACCTGCACCGCACGCTGGACGACTGCCGGGCGCTGGCGATCGAAGGCGCCAGGATCCGGCTGTGCAAGGGCGCCTACGCCGAACCTCCCGAGCTCGCATTCCGGACCTCGCACGAGGTTGCCCGCAGCTTTGTGCGCTGCGCCAACATCCTGCTCGCCGGACCGAGCTATCCCATGTTCGCCACCCACGATCCACAGCTGATCGACATCGTGGCGGAGCGGGCCCGCTGGCACGGGCGCCCACCGGGCAGCTTCGAGTACCAGATGCTCTACGGGGTGCGTCCGGCCGAGCAGCGACGGCTGGGCGCAGCCGGAGACACCGTTCGGGTGTACCTGCCTTACGGCTCGGATTGGTATTCCTACCTCACCCGGCGGCTTGCCGAGCGACCCGGCAACGTCGCCTTCTTCTTTCGCGCCATGGTGTCGGGCGACTGAGTGTGCGGCGACTGAGTGTCCGGCGACTGGATTGTCGGAGGGCTGTGGCACCGTGGCGCCATGACCACGATCGCCGTCCTCGGCGCCGGCAAGATCGGCGAGGCCTTGCTATCCGGACTGCTCCATGCTGGTCGCAGCCCGGATGACCTCATGTTCACCGAGCGCTATGCTGACCGGGCTGCCCACCTAGAGCAGACCTACCGGGTGCGCGCGGTCGACACCGCCACTGCGGCGCGCAAGGCCAACGTCCTGGTCGTCGCGGTGAAACCGCAGGACATCGACCCGCTGTTGGCGCAGCTCGCCGGACTGGTCGGCCCGGACACCCTGGTCGTGAGCTTGTGTGCCGGGTTGCCTACCGCGCTCTATGAGCGTCGGCTCCCTGACGGCGTGCCGGTCGTGCGAGTCATGCCCAACACTCCGATACTGGTCGGCGAGGCAATGAGCGCGATGTCCGCCGGCCGCTTCGCCACCGACGCGCACCTAGAGCTAACCGAGGAACTGCTGGCCAGCGTGGGCAAGGTGGTCCGGGTTCCGGAAAGCCAGCAAGACGCCGTCACCGCGCTGTCCGGGTCCGGCCCCGCCTACTTCTTCTACCTGGTCGAGGCGATGATCGACGCGGGGATCATGCTCGGGTTGCCCCGGCCGATGGTGACCGAGATGATCATCCAATCCGCGGTCGGCGCGGCCCGGATGCTGCGCGACACTGGTGAGCACCCGGTGCTGCTGCGGGAGGCGGTGACCTCCCCCGGTGGTACGACGATCATGGCGATCCGGGAGTTGGAGCGGCACGGGGTGCGCGCGGCTGTGTTGGCTGCCATCGAGGCGGCCCGGGAGCGGTCAGTCGAACTCGGAGCTGCTCACCACGACTGACGCCCAGTACGGCTGACGCCAACGACACTTGATGCCAACTACCGCCCAACTACCACTGATGGCAGTCGCACGGCCACCATCAGTCCCGCTATTCTCGTGAGAACAATTGCGTCACGGACCGCCGGGAGGGGAAGCCCAGCGGCGCGCGACGTGGTGAGGACGCGATGACCCATGCTGATGAACGAGCAAGCCGGGCCGGCCAAGGTGCAGTTCCTCACTGTCGCCGAGGTGGCCGCGATGATGCGGGTGTCCAAGATGACGGTGTACCGGCTGGTACACGGAGGTGAGCTGCCCGCAGTCCGCGTCGGGCGCTCCTTCCGGGTTCCGGAGGCGGCCGTGCACGCTTACCTGGAGAACGCCTACTTCGATGCGGGATAAGATCGGGCTGGGTGCTGGTCGCGGATCCGATCAGGGCTAAGCTGGGTCGCCGTTCGCGCCCGCTACCGGGCGCTTCGCCGCATGGTTCACAACCAGCACAGCCACGACCAGCCCCGTCCACGACCAGCACAGCCACGACCAGCGCATCGACGACCAGCGAGGAGGCCGAGCATGGGTTCGGTGATCAAGAAGCGCCGCAAGCGCATGTCCAAGAAGAAGCACCGCAAGTTGCTGCGCAAGACGCGGGTGCAACGACGCAAGCTGAAGAAGTAACGTCAGGGTTTTGGCTGAAAACCCCGAAAACCCAACTGGTGAGCGCGGGTCAGTGGCGAGATCGACGTTGGTGGCGGCGGGCGGCAACCGCGCCCGCCGCCATTCCGATACCCAGCACCGAGGGCACCCCGATCCTCGCGGCCTTGCGACCGGTTCGGAAGTCCTGGATCTCCCAGCCCCGCACCCGGGCGGTCTCCCGAAGGTCGGGATCAGGATTTACCGCGACTGCGGTGCCTACCACGGAGAGCATCGGAATGTCGTTGGCTGAGTCGGAGTAGGCGGTGCAGCGCTGCAGGTCGAGCCCCTCTGTGCGGGCCAACGCGCGCACCGCCTGCGCCTTGGCCGCTCCGTGCAGGATGTCGCCTACCAGTCGGCCGGTGTACACACCGTCGACGCTCTCCGCCACCGTGCCCAGCGCACCAGTGAGGCCGAGCCGGCGGGCGATGATCGTGGCCAGCTCCACCGGAGTCGCGGTGACCAACCACACCCGCTGTCCGGCGTCGAGGTGCATCTGAGCGAGTGCCAGCGTCCCAGACCAGATCCGGTCGGCCATCAGCTCGTCGTAGATGTCCTCGCCGAGGTCGACGAATTGCTGGGTAGACCTACCAGCCACAAATGACAGCGCCTGCTCGCGACTGGTGTGAATCTTTGCGAGGCTGAGCTCCTTGCCGACCACCCTAAACTTCAGCTGCTGCCAGGTGAAGGAGGCGAGCGCACCCGCAGGGAAGAACTTCCTCGCGGCCAGGCCTTGAGCGAAGTAGAAGATGGACGCACCCCTCATCATAGTGTTATCCACGTCAAAGAAGGCGGCCGCAGTAGGGTCCGGAGAGATCATGTCCTGATGACACCGTGGTGACACTGGATCCTGCCCTGATATCGCCAGTGGTAGCCCTTCCCCGTCAGTCCGCTGCAGCGAACTGACTCTCAGACTGCCGTGATGACTTTACCTGAGCAACCAAACAATAAGGATCTACTTGTTGACATGCGGTGCGTAAAGTTGGGCTGGCGGCTACCCAGGAGGAAGCAACCCAGACGGCACAAGCCACGGCGGTAGCTCAGGGGCGGGGCGTGGTGAGTCATGGGCCGGGAAGGGATTCCACGGCTTGGATCGCAACGGATCATCTCCGGTTTGACTCGGGTTTGGCAGAACACCACCTGGACTTCGGGTTGCCGGCAGACCGGAGTGATTGCGCGAACCGTTCTGAGCAGGAATGCCAACCGCATTGACCGAAGGCGGACGAAGCAGCAGGTTGGGCGGGATGATCAGGCTAGGCGGGCTTGCCACTGGGACAGCCGGGACGTCGGGCCCTGGCGGCGCAATAGCCGAGGAGGTCCCGCTCACGGTGCTGGGCTTGCAGGCCTCCCTGGCGGGCAACAGGCCAAGATCGTCACCACTGCCGGAGGTGATCGTGGGGCAGTTGGACCGCTGACTCAACCCGGAAGCTCTGGCGACTACCCGATCGAGCAAGTTGAGCGTGCTGTCCAGGCGAACACTGATGGGCAGGGGCAGCGCTGCCCGCAACGCCGCTAGCCGAGCTTTCTGCTGCTCGGCCCAGGCGCGCAATGAAGACAGGCTACCGGGCTGGCCGCCTGGGTGGAGACGGGTGAGCAACCTAGCGCCCGCAGTCGCGTCTGAGTCAAAGTCATCCAGTGTCTGCAGGAACTTGCGCTGCCCCGAGGACCAATTCCCGGCAGCGTCAGCTTGGCTCGCCATGATCTCGATCTCATTCACCCGATCACCGGCGAACTCCAGGTATTTGAGCGCCTTGGGCTGGTCACCGAAGGTCAACCCGAGCTCAGCGGATTCGGTGGTGCGCTTGAAGGTGTACAACGCATCACCGGGCAGTGCGTCGCGGGAGAGCAAGACGCTCATCCCCGACAGTGACATCAGCAGGCACAACGCGGCGGCGGCAGCCACCACCAGACGCCCCTGGGTATGGTCTGGAACCCACCGGCGATGCCGAGCGGCTCGCAGCGGCAGAACGGGGCTGTTGCCCTGGTGCACCACGGAGGAGAACTCCGCCATGACGCGCCGACGCATCCGATCCCGTTCCACCGGATGGGGGCCGACCGTAGGGCCTACCTGCCGCAACGCCGCGACCACGGCCAGCTCGCGTTGCAAGGTGCCATCAGAGACCTCACGGATGCCACTATCCACAGCGCAGGCAAAGTTGTGCTGGGCCTGATCGTCGCTGCTCCGACCCCCGGATGCGCGCGTCGTCCTCACCGCCTTCGGGCCCTTGGGCCATGTCTCTCGGAGCAACGAGCGGCTATTCGGGCGGTTACGCTCGGCCTCATCGTGCCGGGTGAGAATGTGATACTCATCGCAGCCCCTCTGGCAACAGCTGCGCCAGCCTGCGGACCGCACGGTGTTGTAGCGCCTTGACTGCCCCTTCGTTGCGGCCCATCACGGTGGCGGTCTCCGCCACCGACATGCCCTGCATGAAGCGCAGCATGATGCACTCCTGCTGATCCCGGCCCAGCTGGGCGACGCAGCGCATGAGCTCAGTAGCGGTGGCCTGCTCAACCACCTGGTGCTCGGGGCCGCGGTCATCGGCGCTGGAGTCGAGAATGTCGGCGGTGGTCATCTCCAGTCGGTATCGGCTGGACTTGACATGGTCAAGAACCAGGTTACGCGCGATGGTGACGAACCAGGCGCCGACGTCCCGGCCTTGGTAGCTCACTGAGGAGATCCGGCGCAGCGCTCGCAAGAAGGTCTCGCTGGTGAGGTCTTCAGCCAGCGGGCGATCACCCACCCGGAACAGGACGAAGCGGAAGACCACATCGACATACCGGTCGTAGAGCGCTCCGAAGGCATTCTGGTCACCTTGCTGCGCGGCTGCGACGAGCTCCCAGGCGGCGATGTCGACCTCCGGCCCGGCTTGATCCAGATCCGCAGCGCTGGGATCTGGGGCGCTGGGATCTGGAGCGGCCGGATCTGGAGCGGCCGGATCTGGAGCGGCCGGATCTGGAGCGGCCGGATCTGGAGCGGCCGGATCTGAGATCGGCTGGGTGCCGGGTCGGGCGAACTTCACGTGATCAGGCCCCGACGTTGCCCGGACCATCTCGGTTGCGGCATGAGCCACTCCTCGTTCGCTCGTGCCGACCGTTCGCGTCAACGGTCGCCTAAGGCGTGCGGCAGCATACGACGGCGATACGGTACGCGGTGGCGGCGGTGGCAGGCTGAGAGGATGCAGCAACACGAGGTGACCCTGTTGGTCCGGGCGGACTGCCATGGGTGCGCGGCGGCCCGGGCGGACATTGCCCGGATCTGCGCCGAACTGGACGTTCCGTGGCACATCAGCGACGTGGACGCGGACCCGCACCTGCGGGCCGAATACGGCGACCGGGTCCCGGTGATCCTCATCGACGGCCGGGAGCACGGCTTTTGGCGGGTGCGGGAGCAGCGCCTGCGGGCCGCACTCGCCCGGTGATCACCATCACGATCTGGCCTGTCGCTGAACCTCTGGCCGGTGGGCACCCGAACGGGCAGTCATGACTACGACCCGGTTACCCCCACCCGTGGCGGTAGCTCCGGCGACCCGGTTACCGGTCGCCGTGGCAGCCCTGATTGGCCTGTTGTCGATGGCCGCGGGGCTGGCGACGGGGCATCTGGTGGGTGGGATCATCTCGCCGACCGCCTCGCCGTTCCTCGCGGTGGGCGCCAGCGCGATAGACCTCACCCCGCTCTGGCTCAAGGACTTCGCGGTCCGCACGTTCGGCAGCTACGACAAGCTTGTGCTGCTGTCGGGCATGGCGGTGGTGGTCGGACTGGTCGGGGTGGTTGCTGGGCTGCTGTCCCGGCGTTCCCGCACCCCCGGCCTGATCCTGCTCGTGGTGCTCGGCGCGCTGGCCAGTGTCGCGGTGTTGTCCCGTCCCACTGCGGGTCCGCTCGATGTGCTCGCTGCGCTAGTGGCGCTGCTCGCCAGCGTGGGAACATTCGTTGCGCTGCACCGTCTGGGCCAGCGCAGCCAGCAGCCAGCGGGGGGTGCGGCGGCGGGGGTGTCTCGCCGTACGCTGTTCGCCCGGTCGGCGGCGGTCGCCACGGGTGCTGGCATCGCCGCAGCCGGTGGCCAGCTGCTGGCCGGACGCAGTGGTGTCGAGGCCTCCCGCAAGGCGGTCGGGCGGATCATCCCCACTGTGCCCGCGCCGCCGATCTCGCGTATGGCGGACTTCGCCGCTGACGGCTCCCCCACCTTCATCACCCCGAACCGAGATTTTTACCGGGTGGACGTCAACCTCACACTGCCGCAGCTGCGGGCCGAGGACTGGCGGTTACGGGTGCACGGGATGGTCGATCGGGAGCTCACCCTCGACTGGGCGAATCTGACCTCGCGGCAGCTGATCGAGCGGCCCGTGACGATGACCTGCGTGTCCAATGAGGTGGGTGGGCCCTACATCTCCACCGCCAATTTCACCGGCGTGCTGCTGGCCGACATCCTCTCCGAGGTCGGCGTGCGGCGGGGCGCCGACCAGGTGTTCACCACCAGCGTCGACGGGTGGACCTGCGGCAGCCCGACCGCCGTGCTGACCGACCCGGGCCGCCAAGCCATGCTCGTGATCGGGATGAACGGTGAGCCGCTGCCGATCGAGCACGGCTTCCCGGTTCGGATGATGGTGCCTGGGCTCTACGGTTTCGTTTCCGGGACCAAGTGGATCACAGATATGGAGCTCACCACGTTCGACGCGCAGCGGGCCTACTGGTTGCAGCGTGGCTGGGGGCAGCGGGCGCCGATCAAGACGATGTCCCGGATCGACAGTCCCGGCGCGTTCGGACGGGTCAGCCCAGACAGCCCGATCACGGGCATCGCATGGGCTCAGACCAGAGGCATCGAACAGGTCGAGGTGCGCGTCGACCACGGTCAGTGGCGGCCCGCGGAGCTGTCCACTGAGGTCAACGTGGACACCTGGCGAATGTTTCGGCTGCGCGGTCGGTGGGAAGCTGGTAACCACGTGGCCGAAGTTCGCGCGACGGACAAGACCGGGTACACCCAGACTGCGGACCGAGCCGCCCCCATCCCGGACGGCGCCAGTGGGTGGCATTCGGTACAGTTCACCGTCCTCTGACAACATGCCGAGTCGTAATCAAGTCGCGCCGAGGACGAATTGTGTCCTATTCGTAATCCGCAAACCGTGAACTTCCCGCTGCGGATTGCCGAAATAATACCTGTGAGGCCCGGACAAGCTGGGCAGATGAGGAGTTGAGATCGAGTGAAGAGGATCCAGCGACTGGCCGTGGTGGGCGCCATGGCGGCTCTGACCGCCGTGGTTGGCGCATGCAGCAGCGCGCAAGGGCCAGCCACCGGGAGTCAAGCCGCAGCACCAACCGCCGAGCCGGCCGCGCCCGGCGGAGAGGCGACGGCGCCCACTGGCGCGGGCGTCACCAAGATCAGTGACATCTTCGGTCCGGCCTGCAGCCAGGTGCCCAAGGAGGGTCCCGGCTCAGCGCAGGGCATGGTCAACGACCCGGTGGCCACCGCGGCTAGCCACAACCCGTTGCTGACCACCCTGACAAAGGCCGTGACCGCCGCCAACCTGGTGGACACCCTGAACAGTTCCCCGGCGATCACCGTCTTCGCCCCGGCGGATCCGGCGTTCCAGGCTTTGGAGGCCCAGCACCCGGGCATCCTCACCCAGCTGACCACCGCTTCAGACGTGACATCGCCGAACAGCAAGCTGTCCAAGATTCTGACGTACCACGTGGTCGGCACCCGCTACGACGCCAACGGCATCGTCGCAGCCGGCACGCTGGACAGCCTGGAGGGCGCCAAGATCAAGATCGGTGGCACCGCGGCGGCACCGACCGTGAACGGCGCTCCGGTCCTGTGTGGCAACATCCCGACCAAGAACGCCACCGTGTTCGTGATCGGGCAGGTGCTGTCGCTGCCGGCCTCCTAAGCAGACCGACGCAGCTAGCACTAGCACTAGTCAGGGGCGGCTCCATACGGAGCCGCCCCTGACTGCTGTCGTGGGCTGGAAAGATCGCGACTTTGTTCCTGGGTTCACAAACGGCTACCGTGGACGCCTGGCAAGACAGCGACACTGCGCCCCAGACCCGGTTCGCCAGTGCGAGATCCGACCAGTGCAAGATCCGAGAGGAAGCCAAGGGTGACGGTGCACGAGCATGGCAGGTACAGCACACGGATCGAAGACTTGCCCTACCGCGCCGTACCCGAAGCCGCAGTCGGCCGCCTCGCCATCTACTTGCGGGTACTCACCTCGATGATCAAGCAGGGCGTGACCACGATGTCCAGTGAGGAGCTTGCCGGGGCTGCCGGGGTGAACTCCGCGACTCTACGCAAGGACCTGTCGTATGTGGGTTCCTACGGCACCCGCGGGGTGGGCTACGACACAGCGCGGCTGGTGGAACACATCGAGCTGCTACTCGGGCTCAACCGGCACCACAGCATCGCCGTGGTCGGCATCGGCAACCTTGGTCACGCGCTGGCCAACTACGGGGGCTTCCCCGACCGTGGTTTCCCGGTCACGGCGTTGTTCGACCTCGAAGAGGACCTGGTCGGAATCCCGGTCGGCGGGTTGCCGGTGGACCACGTCGACAGCATCCCCACGGTGTGCGCCGAACGGGAGGTCACCATCGGGGTGATCTGCACCCCGTCAGCCGCCGCGCAATGGGTGTGTGACCTGCTCGTAGCTGGCGGCGTCCGGTGCATTCTCAACTTTGCCCCGGTGGTGCTGCAGGTGCCCGAGGATGTCGAGGTACGCCGGGTGGACCTTGCGGTGGAGCTACAGATCCTGTCGTTCTACCAGGCCCGCCGGTGCGACGAGCCCCCGACGGTGACGCAACCGATCGATCCGATCGCGGTGGGCCGATGAGTCTGGTGGTCGTCGGGCTGTCCCACCGCAGTGCGCCGGTCGGAGTGCTGGAGCACGTCGCGGTGTCCGCCGCAGACGCCGGCAAGGTCCTGAGCCAGCTGCTTGAGCGCGAGCACGTCGCGGAGGCGCTGCTGCTCTGCACCTGCAACCGGGTCGAGGTCTACGCGCTGGTGGCGACCTTCCACGGTGGGCTGGCCGATATCACCGACGTGCTGGCCCGCCAGTCCGCGATGGCCGTGGACGAGCTGTCCGACCATCTCTACGTGCACTACGCGGCGGCCGGTGTGGAGCACCTGTTCTCGGTGGCATCAGGGCTCGACTCGATGGTCGTCGGCGAGCCGCAGATCCTTGGTCAACTGCGCACCGCGTACGCCCGTGCCGAACAAGCGGGCACCATCGGGCGCACCCTGCACGAGGTAGTGCAGCACGCGCTGCGAGTCGGCAAACGGGTCCACACCGAGACCGGTATTGACGCCGAAGGCGCCTCCGTGGTCTCCGAAGGCCTTGCCGCTACGGCGACCGCGCTGGCTAGCGCCGCTGGTCTGGCTGGGGCGGGTCTGGCCGGCCGGCGGGCGCTGGTCCTCGGCGCCGGTTCACTGGCTGGGCTGGCTGCGGCGCAGTTGCGTCGGGCTGGGGTGGCCGAGATCGTGGTGGCCAACCGCACCCAAGCCAGCGCAGCGCGGCTGGCCGCGCTGTGCGAGGCCGAGGGCACCCCCGCCCAGGCGGTCAGTCTGGACGACGTGGCCGCCATGCTGACCGCCGTGGATGTGGTGATCTGCTGCATCGGCGCGAGCGGCGCGGTGCTCAGTGCCGATCAGGTCACCGACGCTCGTAGCGTCAATCAGATCACCGACGCTCGTAGCGTCAATCAGATCACCGACGCGGCCCCGCTCGTGGTCTGCGACCTGGGACTGCCCCGCAACGTCGAGTCCGGGGTAGGTGAGCTGCCCGGCGTGACTCTGTTGGATCTCACCACCGTGGCCCGCCGGCTGGAGCAGCGCGGCACTGGCTCCGATGCGGTCAGCGCCGCGCACCTGCTGGTGTCCCAGGAAGTGCGCGCTTACCTGGTGACCCAGCGCACCGTGGAGGTCACCCCGACGGTTGCCGCGCTGCGCAGGCGGGCGGCTGAGGTGGTAGACGCGGAGCTACTGCGGCTGGATGGCCGGCTGCCAGGACTCGATGCCGCAGTGCGCGATGAGCTGGCCCGGACCGTGCGCCGGGTGGTGGACAAGCTGTTGCACACTCCCACGGTGCGGGTCAAGCAGCTCGCCAAAGCCGGCGGGGGCGAGGCCTACGCCGACGCGCTGCGAGAGCTGTTCGAACTGGACCCACAGGCCGCCGCCGCTATCGCCGCGACCGTCCGCCCCGATCCTTCCGGGACCGGGTGATGTCCATGCGGCAGCGGTCCACAGTGCTCACAATGCTGCTCGGAACTCAAGGCAGTGCGTTGGCGCTTGCCCAGGCCGAGTGGGTGGCGCAACGGTTACGCGGCGCCGGGATCGCGGTGCGGGTGTTACCGGTGCGCTCCGCTGAGGACGCCTGCTCGGCGTTGCGCGCGGCCCTGGTGGCGGGTGAGGTCGACGTGGCGGTGCACTCCTACAAGGACCTGCCGGTCGCGGCGGATCCTCGAGTGGTGACTGCCGCCGTACCGGAGCGCGCGGATCCGCGCGATGCGCTGGTGGCCCGGGACGGGATGGTGCTGGGCGAGTTGCCCGCTGGGTCGGTGCTCGGCACTGGTTCGCTGCGGCGGGCCGCGCAGCTACGGGCGCTGGGCCTGGGGCTGCGGGTGGTGCCGATCCGCGACACCGTGGAGGCGCGGATCGCTCGGGTCGCCGACGGGGAGCTCGATGGTGTGGTGATCGCCGCCGCTGGGCTGGTCCGGCTCGGCCGGATCGATGAGGCCACCGAGCTGCTCGACCCGTTGCAGATGTTGCCCGCGCCCGGGCAGGGCGCGCTGGCCTGCGAGTGCCGAGTCGATGACCTGGACACCGAGCACCTGCTGGGCGCGCTGCTCGATGACGCCGGGGTGCGCGCCGTGGTCACCGCCGAGCGGGCGTTGCTCACTTCGGTCGCGGCGCTGAGCAACGCCCCGGTCGGCGCGCTGGCCGATATCGTTGAGGACTTAGACGACGAGGGGCGGACTGTCCTGCGGCTGTTTTTGCGCGGGGTTGCCGCCACTGCGGACGATGACCTGCTCCGGTCGTCCGCCACTGTGCCTTATGTCATTGGGGAGCTAACCGATGCCGAGCAACTCGGCCGCCACGTTGGCGCCGAGTTGCTGGACCTGGGTGCTGGCGCGCTGGGTGCGGACCCAGCACTGCGCGGCCCGGGCTGCGGCCTGATGGGAAACGAGTTAGGTACATGAGCCGTGTCTGCAAGACCACCGGGCGGATCGCCTTTGTCGGTGCTGGTCCCGGCGGCGTCGGGATGCTCACCGTACGAGCGCAGCACCTGCTGAGCTGCGTCGAGCTGCTGGTGACCGACCCCGACGTGCCCGCCGAGGTGCTCGCGCTGGCTGCTCCCAACGCCGAGGTGCGCCCGGCGGTGGGGGAGCCCGGCGAGGTCGCCAAGGATCTGGTCGCCGAAGCCAAAAACGGGCGGGTCGTGGTGCGCCTGGTATCTGGGGACCCACTGACCGCCGACGCCGTGGTCGCCGAGGCGCTGGCTGTGGCCCGCACCTCGGCGCCGTTCGAGGTGGTGCCCGGCGTTCCTATGGGTACCGCGGTACCGGCCTTTGCGGGGGTGCCGCTGGGCTCCGGGCACACCGAAGCCGACGTCCGCGCGGGCGTTGATTGGGCGTCCCTGGCTGCGGTGCCGGGTCCGCTGGTGCTGCACGCCACCGCGTCACACCTGGCCGAGGCGGCTTCCGCACTGGTCGAGCACGGGCTGGCCCCGCACACCCCGGTTGCGATCACCGCTGCGGGCACCATGCCCACCCAGCACACTGTGGAGACCACGCTGGTATCGCTCAGTGGTGACACCAGCGCGCTCACCGGGCCGCTGGTGGTGACCGTTGGCTGCGCGGTCGGGCAACGGACGAAGCTGTCCTGGTGGGAGTCCCGGGCGCTGTATGGCTGGAAGGTGCTGGTGCCCAGGACCAAAGAGCAGGCCGGGGCGATGAGCGAGCGGCTGTCGATGCACGGCGCGGTGCCCATCGAGGTCCCGACGATCTCGGTCGAGCCGCCCCGGTCCCCGGCTCAGATGGAGCGCGCGGTCAAGGGTCTGGTCGACGGTCGTTACCAGTGGGTAGTGTTCACCTCCACCAATGCGGTCCGGGCGGTCTGGGACAAATTCGCCGAATTCGGGCTGGATGCCCGCGCATTCGCTGGCGTGAAAATCGCCTGCGTGGGAGAGGCCACCGCGGAGCGGGTGCACTCGATGGGGATCGTCCCCGAGCTGCTGCCTTCGGGCGAGCAATCCTCCGACGGGCTGCTGGCCGACTTCCCGCCCTTCGATGATGTGCTTGACCCAGTGGACCGGGTGCTGCTGCCGCGGGCTGACATCGCCACCGAGACGCTGGCCGCCGGGCTGCGCGGACGGGGTTGGGAGATCGACGACGTGACGGCCTACCGCACAGTGCGGGCCGCTCCGCCGCCCGCCGAGATTCGCGAAATGATCAAGACGGGTGGCTTCGACGCGGTGTGCTTCACGTCCTCGTCCACGGTGCGTAACCTGGTCGGTATCGCTGGCAAGCCGCATACTCGCACGATCGTCGCCTGCATTGGCCCGGCCACCGCAGAGACCGCCGTCGAGTTCGGCCTCCGGGTCGACGTGCAGCCCGAGGTGGCGCAAGTCGGCACCCTGGTCGACGCATTGGCCGAGCACGCCACCCAACTCCGCGCGCAGGGTGCCCTGCCCCCACCCCGCAAAGCCAAAAACCGCCGCCGCTAACCCACCCTGTGGATAACAACCCGTGAGTGGGAATTGCGAGGGAATAGCCCGTATCGCCACTCACAAGGCCGGAGGCCCCCATGTACCCGACGAGCCGGCCGCGCCGGTTGCGTACCACGGCCGCGATGCGTCAGCTGGTCGCGGAGACGACGGTGCGCCCACATCAGCTGGTGTTGCCGGTGTTCGTCAAGCAGGGCATCACGGAGCCGGTGTCGATCCCGTCCATGCCCGGTGTGGTGCAGCACACTCGAGACTCACTGCGCAAGGCTACGGCTGAGGCGGTGGCCGCCGGGTTGGGCGGGATCATGCTGTTCGGCGTCCCCGCCAGCAGGGACGCTACCGGCTCCGGTGGGATAGACCCCGATGGTGTGCTCAACACCGCCTTGCGCGACGTGCGTGCCGAGGCCGGCGATGACATCGTGATCATGGCTGACACGTGTCTGGATGAATTCACCGATCACGGGCACTGTGGCCTGTTGGACGCGACCGGTCGGGTGGATAACGACGCGACGCTCGCGGTGTACGCGCAGATGGCGCTTGCGCAGGTACAGGCCGGCGCTCACGTGGTCGGGCTCAGCGGCATGATGGACGGCCAGGTGGGGGTGACCCGGGCGGCACTGGACGCCGCAGGTCACCACGACGCGGCGATCCTGGCCTATAGCGCCAAATACGCCTCGGCGTTGTACGGGCCGTTCCGCGACGCGGTGGAATCCCAGCTGCGCGGGGACCGCTTGACCTATCAGCAGGATCCGGCCAATGCTCGTGAGGCGCTGCGCGAGGCGGCGCTGGATCTCGCCGAGGGCGCTGACATTGTGATGGTCAAGCCCGCGATGTCCTACCTGGACGTGCTGCACGCAGTAGCCGGGGTCTCCGACGTCCCAGTCGCCGCCTACCAGGTCTCTGGTGAGTACTCGATGGTGGAGGCGGCGGTGGCCTGTGGTTGGCTGGACCGGCGGCGCACCGTGCTGGAGATGCTGACCTCAATCCGCCGGGCCGGTGCCGATCTGATGCTGACCTATTGGGCAGTGCAGGCCGCAGGCTGGCTGCGCTGACCCAGCGCGCCCCGGTAGCTGCCGCTCGTGCTCAACCACCCCGCTTTTGGCAAGCGCTTATTTCGCGATACCAAACCGAACGTGTTCCAAGTCGACTCCGGCGAGGTTGGCGTCTTTAGTCAACTCATCTCGGTCGTCGAAGTGGGCGCCGGTGACAGTGGCATTGGCGAAGTTGGTGTTGATCAGGGTGGTGTGCGTGAGGTTGGCGTCGGTGAGGGTGGCGCGAGCGAGGTTGGCGTCGGTGAGGTCGGCGTCGGTGAGGTCGGCACGGATAAGGTCGGCGTGGGTGAGGTCGGCGTCGGTGAGGTCGGCACGGACCAGGAGGGCGTCGGTCAGGTTGGCGCGGGTGAGCTTGGCGTTGGTGAGGTCGACGTGGGTGAGATTGGCATGGGAGAGGTTGGCGTCGGTCAGGTTGGCGTGGGTGAGGTTGGCGTGGGTGAGGTCCGCGCGGGTGAGGTCAGCCCGGGCGAAGTCAGCGTCGGTGAGGTCACTGTCAGTGAGGTTGGCGTCGCGAAGATTGGTGTCAGCGAAATTTCGACCGTGCAGGTCCCGCCCGTGTAGTTTTTTTGCCATGCTTCTCCACTCCCATTGTTGGGCCGGCCGTCAAAATTTCCGGGGGGCCGTTCCCGGCAACTCAACCAGAGTGCCCGCCACCACAGCGACCCCCCTCCCCCCGGATCCGCCTACACCTGCGCCAGTCATAGTTACACATGGCGTGGCCACATCCACAGCCGGTCCACACCCATGTGCTGGCGCCCGCAGGCCCGCCTCTACAGTGTCACCCTGTGAGTCAGACGCCAATCTATGACCAGCTCCGTGGCGAGCACATCAACACCGATGTCCCGGCCAGCGGGGCCGATCCACACCACATCGGTCACTCCGGACAACATGCCCTCTTCGCCGACGCACCGAGTGTGGCGGCGGTGGTCGCTCGGCCACCAGGACCAGGGGCTGACCTCGCGGAGAACCTGCTCCATCCCATGCGGACATACCCGGCGGGTCAGCCAACCGACGACGGACAAGGGGCTGCCGCGGATGGACGCGGTGCTTTCGGTAGCCGAACTCATCATTAACGGCACCTGCCGGGATATCCACTGCAGGTTTGACCGCCGAGCGCAGCATGCAGTCTCAGACGACCTATGACGGAATTGATCACCATCCGACGGCGCGTCGGCCACACTGGCGTGATCATGGTCATCCCACGTCAGGACTGTCGGGGTTACTTGGTGTGTCGGGGATGGCCGGAGTGCGGTCTTGCTCCGGCGGGCCCGCCTTAATGGGTATGTCAGTCGCAGGGTCAGTCTCGGGTGCCGGGGTCACGGGGGGCGTCGGGGCTAGCGGGCGTGGTGGTGAGATTGGGTGCACTCGCTTTTGAAGATGCGCCTGCGGCAGTGATTTCTGGGGCGCCGAAACCACCTTGGGTGCTGGGGCTACCTTGGGTGCCGGGGCTACCTGGGGTGCTGGTATGTTAACGGGGCCAGGCGTGCTCACCTTCGGCGGAGCGTCCACTGTGGGACCTTTCTCCAGATAGACCTGACCATAGCCTGCCGTCTGGTCTTGTTGTTGGCGTAACACCAGGACGGCCAGTCCGCCGACAGCCAACATGGCGGTCACCAGAAAGGCCAGCAAGATTTCATTCGAACGCACCCAGCGAACGTTCACCTAAGGCCCCCTCCGCTCGGCTTGGAGTGAAGTCATGAGAAAATAGACGCGAACAGAGCTTGCGGTAACCCGCGCCAGCGACTCGGCTTATCGGCGCAGCAAGAATCTGTGGGCGGCGGGACTTCACAGTGCACACCTACATGAAGAACGCTCCCCACTGCGCCGCAAGGCGGGCAACCCCCTCAGTAGTGCCGTCCCCGACCACCTGCCAGGGTAGGTCGCCTTTCGGTAGGGGGTCAAGAGCCAGACGTCAGGTGCTAACCAGGGGATCCAAAGAGACATAACAGACAATTTTCCCCAGGTGCGACGATGCTCCCCGTGGTGTGACCGTGCTCATCATAGTGTTCTGGGCTGCGACCCCGCACTGAAGCCATCGTCCTGAGATGCTGTGTGCTCACCCCCTGCGAAGTGAGCTCATGAGCTCCCGAACGAGAAGTGCCGGTCAGCAGCGGCAGAGCCGAGCGTGACAGTCAGCGGCAGAGTGAACGACTGGCCTTTGCACCTGCTGTCGGCATTGGCCGCCATCGTCACGAGGACCTCGTACGCCCGAATGCCCCCTGCCCGGATAAAGCCCACCGGAGCGTCAACCCCCGCGCTGGTGACAGTCCCGGCGGGGCACCCCCCGGGAGTCGCAGCTGATGTACCCTCGCTGATCGAGATGACCTGAACGCCGTAGCCGTTGGTGTTGTTGACATAGACAGGGAAGGCCTTCGTGGCCCCGGGGGGCAGGCTGCGAGTGTCGTTGTCCGGAGCGACGGTGAGCCCCACCGAGGTGGTCGCGCCAGTCTTACCACCGCCGGCAGTGCCGATGAGGAATCCCACGCCGACCAGCGCGAGGGCAATGACCAGGGCAAGACCGTCGAAGACGTTCAGGTTGCGTACGGTGGAACCCAAGCCGTTCTCCACTGCATACTCCCTCCAAGAACCACAACCACCGTCCGCGCCCGGAACGCTGCGCTGCGTTGCCTGTCGGGGACAGGTTATGCGGTGCCGCCGGGGTCAGTGCCTCCCGGGTACCCGGTTGCCGGCATCGCGCCGCTTCAGTCCAGCCCGAGGGTGCCAGCCGCGGCGGGATCGCATTCGTCGAGGAACTCCCGGCACCGCTGGGCCTCGGGGACCTCGCCGATCTCGGCGGCTGCCCGGGCCAGCGCGGCCAGCGCACGGAGGAACCCCCGGTTGGGAACGTGCGACCACGGCACCGACCCGCGACCCTTCCAGCCGGCCTGACGGAGGTGGTCCAAGCCGCGGTGGTAGCCGGTACGAGCGAAGGCGTAGCCGGCGACAGCGTCTCCCTCGTCGAGCGCCCGCTGCGCCAGCGCCGCCCACGCGGCGGAGAACTCAGGGTATGCGGCGGCCACCGTCGCGGGATCGTTCGCCGTAGCGAGTGCGGCCTCGGCGTCGGGCTGATCGGGCAGCAGCGTCGGGTTGGGTCCCAGCAGGTTGCCGTGCACGTTCATCGCTCCATCCTGGGCGTGGGGCCGCGGTCGGCTAACTTGCCAGCGTGCGCCCGGCGCAACGGAGGTTCTCGCAGGCCTGCACCACCCGGGAGGCCATCGATTGCTCGGCCAGCTTGAGATAGGACCGCGGGTCGTAGACCTTCTTGTTGCCGACCCCGCCGTCAACCTTGAGTACCCCGCCGTAGTTGGTGAGCATGTGGTCGGCGATCGGGCGGGTGAAGGCGTACTGGGCGTCGGTATCGACATTCATCTTGATCACCCCGTACGAGAGCGCCTCGTGAATCTCCGCCAGTTCCGAGCCTGACCCGCCATGGAACACCAGGTCCAGCGGCTGGGAGCCATCAGGCAACCCTAGCTTGCGGGCAGCCACTTGCTGGCCCATTTTCAGGATCTCCGGCCGAAGCTGCACATTGCCCGGTTTGTACACGCCATGTACATTGCCGAATGTCGCGGCCAGCAAGTAACGACCCCGCTCGCCACCACCAAGGGCCGCAACGGTATGCGCATAGTCCTCAGCGGTGGTGTAGAGCTTCTCGTTGATCTCGTTCGCGACACCGTCCTCCTCGCCACCGACGACGCCGATCTCCACCTCCAAGATGATCTCCGCCTTGACGCAGGCTTCCAGCAGCTCGGCGGCGATGGCCAGATTGCGATGCAACTCGGTGGCCGAGCCGTCCCACATGTGGGACTGGAACAGCGGGCTCTCCCCACGGGCCACCCGTTCCTGGGAGATCGCGATCAGCGGCCGGACAAAGGTGTCAAGCTTATTCTCCGGGCAGTGGTCGGTGTGCAGCACGACATTGACGGGGTACTTCGCGGCCACCACGTGCGCGAACTCGGCCATCGCCACCGAGCCGGTGACCATATCCTTGATCTTGCCACCCGAAGCGAACTCCGCCCCACCCGTGGACAGCTGCACGATGCCATCACTGCTGGCCTCGGCGAACCCGCGCAGCGCCGCGTTCAGCGTCTCCGAGGAGGTGACGTTGATCGCTGGGTAGGCGAACTCGCTGGCCTTCGCGCGGTCCAGCATCTCGCTGTAGACCTCGGGCGTCGCGATGGACATGATGGGTGACCTCCGGCTTTCGGCGCTGGCTGTTCAGGTGGCGCGGTGACTGTCGCGGACAGTGACTCGCATTATGGCGCACCCGTCCAGCGAGACGCGATCGGATGGGCGTGATGTGGCCACAGTACGTTTCCGGCGTGGCCCCCGACGAACCGCGCGACCGCGTGACCGTGCAGCACTCAGTCGAGATGACGCTGCGCCACCTGCGGGTGCTGGACGCCCCCATCGACACCCCAGCCGACACCCCCATCGAGGCCCCCGTCGACACCCCACTGACGCTGGAGGATTTGTACCGCCAGCACCGGACGCGGCTCGTGCGGCTGGCGATCCTGCTCGTCGATGAGGCGCCCACCGCCGAAGACGTCGTGCAAGAGGCGTTCACCGGGCTGCACCGGCACTGGTCGGGACTGCGCGACGAGACGGCCGCGCTGGGATACCTGCGCACCGCAGTGGTCAACGGCTCCCGTTCAGTGCTGCGCCGCCGCAAGACCGCTCGCGGCTACGTCCCTCCGCACCAGGCCAACGCCCGCTCAGCAGAGTCACTGGCGATGCTGACGACCGAGCATCAGGCGGTGGTCGTCGCGCTGGGCCAGCTGCCACCGCGGCAACGTGAGGTGCTGGTGCTGCGCTACTACGGGGGAATGAGCGAGGCGGAGATCGCGGCGGCCACCGGCGTCAGCCGAGGGACAGTGAAGTCCAGCGCTAGCCGCGCGCTGGACGCCCTGCAACGGATCCTCGAGCAGAAGTGAGTCGTGAGTGCGTAACAATGTTCCCACCACACCTAAGGTCATTTCGGGGGTCACTTCCGGGGCCACTCACGAGCGGAAGCTGTCTGCCGCGTTGCGGGCGCAGGCCTGCGGGGTGGGGCTTGGGTCACCGCTGGAGCTTGCGTCCCATCCCCGGCCGGCCGGCGCGGTATCGCCCGGTCGCGGACCGGCGCATGCCAAGCCCAGACCGTCGGCCTCGGTTGTGCTTGTCCTGGCGGCGCTGCTGGGAGCCATGGCCGGCGGGCTAGCCGGCGTGATCAGCATCTGGTGATCAGCATTCTGGTGAGCCCGCCTGGTGTCACCAGGTGCACAGCCGACGTGGGAGAGTCTGCCCGCTACCGTGGCACCGTGACACCCTCCCACGTCGGCATGTCGCTGGCGCTCGGCCCGTCCTGGCTCGATCCCGAGCAGTTGCTGCGGATGCTGGGCCCCTTCGTACTCCTCGGGCTGTGCTTGATCATTTTTGCGGAATGCGGACTGCTCCTCGGTTTCTTCCTGCCCGGCGACGCACTGCTGTTCACCGTCGGGCTGTTCGTCGCAGCGGGTCGCATCGGAACCTCGATCTGGCTGGTGTGCCTGCTGCTCACAGTGTGTGCCGTGATGGGCAACGTGGTCGGCTACTACCTGGGCTACCAGGCGGGGCCGGCACTGTTCAACCGGCCGAATTCTCGACTGTTCACAAGGGAGTACGTGGACAAGACGCACGCTTTTTTCGACAAGTACGGCGCGCGAGCGATCCTGCTGGGCCGTTTCGTCCCGATCGTGCGGACCTTCATCACGGCGACCGCGGGAGTAAGCCGGATGGATCCCCGCAAGTACCTCACCTACTCGATCATCGGCGGCGTCGCCTGGGCCACTGGAGTAACTCTGCTGGGCTTCTGGCTCGGCCGGATCACGTTCATCAGAAATCACGTGGAGCTGATCTTGATCAGCATCGTCGCGCTGTCGGTCATCCCCATCGTCATCGAAGTACTCAAGGCCCGAGCGCGCAGCCGACGGCGGGCGGGCACCTCCCCATGACCCCCAGCCCTGTACCTGGTCCTGCACCGAGGCAACTTCATGGTGGCCAGGGTGGTGGGAACGCAGCTAGGGTGGCTATCTCAATCGAGTAGCAAGATGGTGTGGATGCCACCTTCCGATGAGCTGGTGAACCCCGCCGGGCACCGCGCCAGTCGCAGCACCCGGCGACTCGCCGCTGGGGCCGTGTTGGGCGCGCTGGCGGCGCTGGTCGCGGTCGGTGTGCCGACCGGGAAGGCAGCCCTGCTCGCCGTCGGGCCAGGCCTGGCCAGCACGCCCAGCGCGCAGTCGCTCCGAGCCCCCGCACACACCTGCCTGACCTGGCAGAAGCCGGACGCTGTCGATGCCAGGGCGGTGAGCTGCACGCAACCCCACCTGTTCGAGGTCACCGGGATGCTGGACCTCCAGGACTTCGGTCCCCAGGCCGCTTTCCCCGATCCGGCACACTGGCAGCAGCTGGTAGCGCAGCGCTGTACCCAGCGCGGCACCCAGGCGCTGGCCGATCACGTCGACCCGTTCGGCCGGTTCACCATCGGAGCGATCAAACCCAGCGAGGCCGGCTGGGTACGCGGGGACCGGACGCTGCGCTGCGGGGTACAGTCCGCTGGCCGCACCGGAACGCTGTTTCTGACCACCGGCAGCGTGCTGGCACAGGACCAGTCCGACGTGCATCCGCCCGGCACCTGCCTGGGAAACGACGGCAAAGCAGTGAGCGACCCAGTCGATTGCGCTGGTCCCCATGCCATCGAGGTCATCGGAGTGGTTGACCTCAAAGGAGCTTTCCCCAAGGGATACCCCGACGAAGCCGCACAGGACCGGCTGCTGAGCACCGAATGCACCCGGCTAGCGAAGGACTTCGTGGGGAACCCCTCAGTCGTCGCGAACAAGGGGCTCACGCTGTTCTGGGAAACGCTACGAATGGAGAGCTGGCAGGCCGGGAGCACCCGGGTGGACTGCCGGCTCGGCGCGTTTCTGCCCGACCGTTCCGGTTTCGCCCCGGTGACCGGCAGCGTGCAGGGCCCGGTGCAGGTGGGCAAGCAACCTGCCCCAGCCGCTCCACGAAACCCGGGACCGGCGCCCGAGGCGACACCTCCGGTAACCCACCTCGACGCTCCAGTGACCGCGCCACACTGATCGGCACCTGGCTGCCAACGACCGGTTCGACGAGCTCGTAGCCGACGCGCTGGGCTATGTGCCCGACAGTACGGTGGTCCATAACGCGGATATCGGAAGGGCGCAGAGGCGCTCACCAAAGGGCAGCGCTTGCCGGCCGGCGTAAAGCACGAAACCCGCAAGCAGCTGGTCCCCAAGCCGACGCCGCAAATGCTGAATGCCGCGGAAATCTTCGCTGCGGACTGTCTCGGCTGCCTTCACCTCCACGGCGACCACCTCGCCAGAGGCTCGCTCAAGAACCGCATCGACGTCGTTGCCGTCGCGATCACGGTAGTGGTAGAGGTGAACTGGCTCGTGGGCCCAGCTGAGCTGGCGCGCGAGCTCTCCGAGCACGAAGTTCTCCATGATTGGCCCCACTGGCGCGGTGGGATGCCTTGCCCGCTTCGCCGTCATGCCAGCAAGGTGACCAGCGAGCCCGGAGTCGACCACCATCAACTTAGGCGTCGCAACAGCTCGGGTGGTCAGGTTGGTTGACCACGCGGGGATTCGACGCACCACGTACAACAACTCGAGCAGATCGAGATAGCGCTTGACCGTGCTGGCCGGAAGCCGCAGGTGATTGGCGAAGGCGGCAGGGACAGCGAGGGTTGCCATCGAGGCAGCGACGAGGTTGAGCAATCGCCTCATGTCCGCCGGTCGCTCGATCTCCGACACCTGCCGGACATCCCGACTGATCAGATCTGACACGTAGGACTCGAAAAACCGCGCGCGCCGGCCCAGGTCGGTGCGGCGCACGGCCTCGGGGTAACCACCCCGCAAGGCCCGCTCGAGGTAGTCACCACGGCGAAGCGGCGACTCTGCCACCGCCAGCGTGGCGCCGTGTTCGAACACCGCATCGACAAAGCCGTCAGCGGCACGGCCGATCTCGCCCTGCGATAGCGGCCACAGTTCGATGGTCTCCGAGCGGCCGGGCAGCAAGTCGGGGATGTCGCGTAGAGCCATCTGCCGCCTGCTGCGTGGTTGATCTGCCGAATTGTACGTGGTCGATCCGCCGCTAAGTTCATGGCTGGTGAGCCGAGTCATCACGCGCGCCCGCTCCAACTCCTCGGCGTCGTGTCCCAGCGCCTGCGCCACCGCGCGGACCCCGCAGCCCACCGACCGGTTGCCGACCTCTGCCTCCTCACGCAGGGCACCTCCGTTGCCTGATCCGAACTGGGCCGCGCTCAGAGACAACCCACTCAGCAGCGCATACGAAATCGGGCTGTCGTGCCATGCGGACGCCGAGATCCGTATCCAGCAGCCAAAAACCGACCGAAACATCATGTCGTTCCCATGCCTGAGTCACATCAGCCTTACCCTGGATGAAGGACAGCTACACCTACATGCCACTTACCGGAACCAGTCCTTCATCACACGCGCACTCGGCAACTATCTGGGCCTTACTCGGCTACTTGGGTTTCTGGCCAACGAGGTCGGCACCGAGGTCGGAGAGGTCCACTGCACCGCCACTCATGCAGATCTGGAGCTCCGCGCGTTCGGCGGCAGGCGCGCCGTCCAAGAGTTGCTCGCGTGCTGTCGTGACGCGATCCAGGAGGAACCGCAGCATGCCGTGCACTGAAAGTGCTTGCAAAGCTCGCCGTCTCGCGACTCGTATCCGCCATACGACGCCGAACAACGCGAATGCCAGGGCGGTTGGTGTGGACGTCGTCCACATACCGACCTGGGCCCGCTGCATTGAGGTGGGTGGCCGAACACTGCTTGAGCGTACCTACCGCCCGGGCGAGCTCACCCACAGCGCAGGAAGGATCGACCGACTGTCGACCCGGCTGACAGCCAAGGAGGCAGTCCTCAAGGTCCTGGGCACGGGGATCCGGGGTGTTGGGCTTCGCGACGTCGAAGTCGTGAGTGCTCCCCACGGAAAACCATCAATCGTCCTACACGGCCCGGCTTCGCATGCGGCACGGACTGCGCGACTTGACCATGTCGAGGTCAGCCTGTGCCACAAGGAGGATCTAGCGTTGGCCGTGGCGATAGGAATAGGCGCTTGGACATGACAGAGCGCGTAGATCGTCCAGAGTCCGGCGACGTCGGCATCAGCATCGACCGCAACGCCTTGGGAGAACGACTTCGATCAGCCCGTGAGTACCTCGGCCTATCTCAAGGCGACGTCGCCGAGTTCCTCGGTCTGTCACGGCCTGCCGTCACTAACATGGAAACGGGTAACCGAAAGGTCTCAGCGGACGAGCTAGCACGACTTGCGCGGCTATACCATCGTCCCTACGAGTATTTTATAGGCGAGACCACCAAGGAAGAAATGGATATCACCACCGCTGCGCTGTACCGCACCACGCGTGACCTCAGCGATCGCGATCGAGAGCAAGTGCTGCGTTTTGCCCAGTTTCTGCGGGCAGCCGGACGCGCTCCCGAGCCTGATCCGGCGGAGCCGACGTCATGAGACCCCGTGGGGGATGGCGCGATGCCAGGCTGCGAGCAGAAGCCGAAGCCATCCGTCATGTAGCTCGCTTGAGTGTAAACCCGGACGAGCCGGTCGATGTGTTTCGCCACATCGAGGACGCCCGGGGGTGGCTGCTGTTCCAACAGCTGGATCGGCTCTACGGATTCTTCGATCGCACAGAAAATTCCGCCGGAATCGTGCTCCACAGCGGCCACCCGCTCAGCCTGCAGCGTTTCACCGCCGCACACGAGCTGGGTCACTACGTCCTCGGCCACCAACGTGCCGCCGACGAGCAGGACGATATCGTCGGTCGTGCGGCCTCGCGTGAGGAAGTCGAGGCTCAGGCTTTCGCCGCCGAGTTCCTCATGCCGATACCTCTGGTGAACCGTGCCGTGGAACGGCTTGGAATCAATCCCTTGCGGTCGCTCCACGCTTCGGATGCTTACCAGCTGTCGCTTGAGATGGGCTCCAGCTACCGGGCGACGATCAACCGCCTTGAGCAGCTCAACATGCTCAGCCGCGCCAATGCAGCGGAACTCCGGAATACTCGCCCGCTCGATGTGAAAATCGAAGTGGTAGGCAAGGACACTGTCAACCTGCGGCGAAATGACACCTGGACCCTGGACGAACGCAACCGGCATCGACGCCCAGAGCCTCGGATCGGAGATGAGGTGCACGTCCGGCTAGGCGAACTCCCCAGTAGCGGATACCGGTGGATCGCGGGTAGTGATGACCTCCGCGACGGGCTGGAGCAGGTGACCGACGAGCTTGAACCGGCCACTCCCAGCACACCAGAGTTCGGCGCTCAGCGCGTGCGCCACCTGGCTTGGCGGTGCACGGCACCTACCGTCAGTACTCTGACATTGACCCTACGCAGGCCATGGGATGCGGAGACCACCATCGAACAGATCAGCGTTGTGCTGCGCGTTCGCGGTCCCCGGACGGGCGATGCACCCACAGGAACGAGTCAGAGACAACGCGGCCCGATGATCAGGGCGGTTGCATGACCAGCAGCGCTGCGGTCGATTTAAGCGCTTCATGCGGGCTCGCCCGCGACCAGGGTCCTCGCGGCACGTGCCTCGCGTTCGCGGTGACATCCGCCCACGAAACACGGCGACGCTGCTGCTACAACGAATCGACAGCACTGAGCGAGGAATTTCTGCACTGGGCTTGCAAAGAGATCGACGGAAACAACAGTTCCGGTACCCGACCCACCGCCGTAAGCGCTGCCCTACGTCAGCGGGGCCATGCCACTGCACACCTGTGGGCCTACGCGCCTGACAGAGACCACGCTGACCCCGCGTACCGACCTTCGACCGACGCTGTGCGAGATGGTCAGCGTCGCCTCGCAGATCTCCGCCCGATCAAGCTCGGAGCACGGAGGATACGTGCCGAGCTTGAGTTTGGGTCCATCGTCGTTCTCGGCATCAACTTGTGGCCCGCCTTCTATCAACCCGAGCACGACGAATTAACGACGCCAGATACGAGTGACTTGCTCGGAGCCGGGCACGCGGTGGCGATTGTTGGGTGCGACGACCAGCGCGGAGCCGTATTGATCCGCAACTCCTGGGGCCCCAGTTGGGGTCACCAGGGCCACGCGTGACTGCCCTACAACGCACTAGCCATCGCTGGCCTCAGTGCCTGGACCAACTCTGCGCCCTGACGCAAGCGCGAGGAACCCGGAAAGCTTGGGAGGTACGTTGCTTATCGGACCAGACCAAGAGAGAAACGGTGCAACCAGCTATTACTTCTCCTTCCTTGCGGTGGAAGGCGCACCCAATACCAAGCCCACGGGGAGCTTGTCGTTGATCCCCCACTTCGGCGGGAAAAAGAGCTCGATGGGATTCTGCGTGATCGAGAACCGCGCTTTGATGCGCTTGCGGGCACTAGTCAGCTCGGGTATTGCTTCACGACAGTACTTGTCCGTTTCGCAGAACAGTCCCTGGCAGTCTATGGCATGCAGCGGTCGACCCCACAGCCCGCCAAATCGCAAGCCAAGCCGCTCGAACTCCTCCTCCTGGCGGTCCACCATCCACAGTATGGCATCAGTGGGCGTGTAGTCACCTAAACTCTCAAACACCTTCATAATTCCTCTCAACGCGCCCGGCCCAGCTTTAGTGAACTCGTTTTCGGAAAAGTTGATGAGATCCGAATAGTTGAGGTCGACTGTAGTCTGGTAAGACATGAAGTCACCCATAAGAGGATATCCGTGCAACAACTCGTAGACCTCACGCAGAGAGTTTGCGGAAAGCAGCCGTTCACCAAGCTGATCGTGCAGGAACATGTGCCGGAACAGCTCGATGTGGTTGAGATGCTTAAATGTCTGACCATAGGCGTTCGTAGCGCACAAGATGAAAGCCCCGGTGTAAAGCCCACCATTACACCGTTTCGCATGGTCGAGACTTTTTGTGAAACCCTCATCATGGAGGTCATCAAGCGTTGGATAGCGGCCCAGAAAATCACGAACAGTCGTCCATGTCTCAATCTTACTGAATGTACGAAACGCCACAATCTGGAATAATCGGTCTTCAGGCGTGGAAGGTTCGCTGTGATAGCAGACCTCTCGGATCATGTACTGAGATACGCGGTCAGCCGCTCGGTAGACGTTGCAAAATTTGAATTCCTGCAGGATGGGATCTCTAGTCCAGGGTTGCCGCTCGCCAGAGACACGGCGTTCGAAAGCCGCTTGGCGCTCGGAGGCAAAGTACCAGTAGAGATCGTAGACCCGTTGACGCGGGACTGGAGCACTTTTCATTCTTGTTTTGCCTTACCTTGTTAGACATTGTCGGTAGAAGACCCCCGTTCCGTGCAGATGGAAATAGCGTGGGTCATCGAGGAGTACACTCCCTGCCATCCGCTCGCCAAGCGTGTAACGGAAACGATCGACACCGGTGAAGTGATCGAAGACGATCGCACCACCGACGACTGTCCGCTCTGTCACCATCTTGAGCGCGGCAGCGGCAGAGCTGTAATTGTCAGTGTCGATAAAGCTGAGTACGAGGGCCTCCTTCTCCAGGCGCGTCGATGTGTTGACGATGTCGCCCAGTACGATTTCGATGTCGCGGCCGTCAAGATAGCGCTGCACAGCTGCCAAATCGGTGAAAACACAATCTTGATGATTGTACATGTCAAGGGGGCTACGGCTGAGGTGGAGAGCCGCCAAAGGTGTCAAAACCAATGATCGGCCATTTTACGCCTAGCCTTTCTATTACCCGAGAGAGAAACATGGTAGTTCCACCCTTGAACATGCCGAACTCGGCGACCACACCCTCAAGACTAAGTCGTGCGGCATTGTAGAGACACTGGTAGAGGTGGGTCAAGGTGTGCGGGTATCCGTTAGCCATCGATGGTACGAGAAGTTGCGCTAACTCGTCGTGAAAGACGGGATCACGGAACGCGAGATGCCCGTAGCCGGCGACAATCACCGTAGGTGTGTTCTGGATGTAGGGAAGTGCGGCGCGTAGCAGATCTTCCTTCTCGTCGTCTGCGGCCACCACGAGCACGTCGTGCCGTTCATCCGCAAGAGCCGCGAAGGGTAGCACGGGCACCGACAGTGGCAGGTTGTTCCGTTGGGCTGCGTCAGCTCCGGGCACATATGCCGCAACGACGGTGGACGCGAGGCCCGACGGCGCGAGGGAGGCTAGGATTTCAAGCGTTACACTGGTCAGCCCGAGGATGCCCACCGAACGAGTACCGGACAGTAGTTCGTGCTCTAGGTCCGCGAGGAGTTTGACGACGTCTTGGTCGTGCATAGCCATCGCTCCTTTCCGACCGCAACTCGACAGCGTCACCCTAACAGCGCTGCGGCCGCTTCAACGGAATGTCGCCAGGAGACACACCACCGCATCTGTGAGTTTTTGAGCGCACGTGAGGCGAGTATGGACCGGCGCAGCGGTGGTCAACCCGGCGAAACATGCCTCAAGCTCGCCGAAGCGTCTCAGCACGAACCCGACCGCGTCGGCAAGAGTCATACGCTGGGTATCTCCCCCGGCCATGTCAACCTGTGACATATCAACCTGCGACAGCAAGTGCTCAAATCCGCGTGGACCATCACTGTAGGGTCGGCTGAGATCGCTGCCGACGAACAGCTTCTTAGCGACGACGGGATCTAGATCAGCGAGATACGTTTGATACTTGAGGCTGTAGACCATAAGGTCAATAGCCGTGTCCCTCGGCGACTCGTCCGCCGTGACAGGCCCATCATCGAGGATATACGCAAGTCGATCGATCTTGCGCGCGATGTTGGCCAGGATGCTGATCACCTCGCCGCGTTTCTTCCAGGCGTCGCGGTAGGCGGCGTCCTTTTCGTGATGCAGCCGACGAATTTCCTCGCGCAGGTCCGCGTTGCCTGATGCGCTCACGCCAGGACCTTCTGGTAATCCAGCATACGGCCATCGAGATCGGCAACGAGATAGCCACCACCGTTCTCGCCGAGTTGATACATGGCCCGGAAACCCTGGCACACGGCACGTCGCCAGAGCCAGGATGGCAGTTTCTCGGCTTCCAGGTCCATGGCTGCCGCCTTGGCCACCTCGATCACCTCCCCATCGACACTTATCTCGCTGAGAAACGCGGCCCGACGCGTGGCAAGGCGTGAGAGCACAGCGGCCAGCCCCTCCTCGGCGAAGATAGCACGCGCCCCGTCCTCGCATTCGTCGGTCTCAGCAATGGATCTGCGCTTCAGTCGCAGCAACGCACGCATCGTCGGTGACCAACCGAGCACGGCCATGAACCCCAGATGGATGGCGTCATGGAAGCGGTAGGTGTCGACACGCCGGGAGTTGTCGGTCAGCAGGTCGCCCAATTCAGTGCCGACCTGGAAGCCAGCCAGCTTCCCGCTGGGGAGCCTCGTAGGGCCTTGCGGAAAAGCGTTGGGCTCGGCACTGACCAGCGTCAGCGTGGCTGAAGCACGACCAGAGGGCAGCGGCCGCTCGGTGAATTCCACAACCACGCGACGCGGGAACCGCTCATGCGGGGGGCAGCAGGCATCGAACACAGGCAGCTCGTTGGGCTGATGTAGGTCCTGCTCGCGTGGATATCGATCCCGGGTACGGCGTAAGTTTGCCACAGCGATTTCCTCCAGGTCGAGGTCGCATGCTGTCGCGACTGCCGCAAGGTACCAAAGGAGATCACCGAGCTCTTCGTGTAGGAACTCGCGATTGGCGATGAGGTCGATGCCATCACGGAAGTATTTTTCATATACGTTGAGGATCGCGCCCGTCGCGCTGGCCAGACCGAGCATCGGCGCGACCACACTATGGGGGCCACCAAGCCGTAGCTGACTCGTCTCTCGAGCTGCACATTGGTACTCGTTGATCTCCACGGCCGCTCCCTCGCGTGAGGCGTCTGCTATTGCGTCACAGCAGCGTGCGTAACCAGGTGGCTACAAAAAGTTACCGGCGTCTCGCATCGAGGCGCCGGTAACGAGTCGCTGGTGACCAGGATCGAGCTGTGCTGGGGCTGTGCGGCACTGACGTCACCCTGTTGTCACCTCATGTCAGCCACCCGACGGCTACGCTGGGGCGTTCATCAGGGGAGAACCGCGGAGGTGTGGGGGACATGGCTCGGGAACCGGAAAAACTTGCGGAGATGCGTCGCGGGCTCGGTGCGCAACTCACCGTCTTCCGCGTGGCGGCGGAGCTGAGCCAGAGCCAGCTCGCCCGGGCCGCCTGCTGTGACCGCACCAATGTGACGCACATCGAGAAGGGCCGCTACCGGGGTGACGAGCGCTTCTGGACGATCGCCGATGAGCTCTGTGGGGCCGAGGGTGCCCTGCTGGCCGCTTTTCGCGTCGTGTCAGCGGCGAAGCAAGCCCATGAGGTACAGGTGCGAGAAGCGCAGCTCGCCGAATCCCGGGCCAAGGCGCAGGCACTGCGGCTGACACTGCACCGCGAGGTGAATCGGCTGGGCATCACGACCCGCGCTGGTACTGTGGATGGGAACCCCAGCCCCGGGACCGTGGAGGACCAGGAAGTGAAGCGGCGCGAGGCTGTCGCGCTCGCGGCGAAGATCTCCGTCGGTGCCGGTCTGACTGCGGCGGACCTAGCCATTCTGGATGCACCAGTCACCGCCAGCCCGGTCCCGGCCCGGATCGGTGCGCCCGACGTGGTTCGCGTCGAGGCGATGACCCGGAGCCTAATGGCGCAGGACAAAGCCTTCGGTGGCGGTTCCTGCCGGGACGCCGTGCTCGGCCAGCTGAACTGGGCGCAGCAACTGCGAAGAGCGAACGCGTCCGATGAGGTGCTGCGGTCGCTGGATGCGGCGCTGGCTCGGCTGGAGAGCCTGGCCGGCTGGACGTCTCGGGACCTGTGCCTGCCGCGCTCAGCACAGAGTTGCTACCTGCGCTCCCTGGAATCAGCCCGGCGGGCCGAGGAACCGGTGCACGCAGCCCATGCGTTGCTGGATCTTGGTGCGCTGTACCTGGAGGCCGGGCATTTCACAGAGGCATTGCAGCTGTTCCGGCTGGGAACGCTGCCCGCTCAAGAAGCTGCGTCGCCCAACATGCTGTGCGATCTGGCCCGCAGGGAAGCCTACGTGCACGCCAGCCTGAGCAGCGTCGAGGAGACGCAGCGCGCGTTGCGCCGGGCCGAGGAGCACTACGCCCGTGCCCAGGAGGCGCCGGCCGAGTGGGTCCTCAGTGGTGTGGTGCTGCCCGACCACTCCGAGCTACCGGCCGGCCGGGCAAACGCGTACTCCCGACTTGCCGACCACGACAAGCGCTTCGCCGAGACTGCCGTCATGGAGATGACCGAGGCACTCACGTTGCGCGATCCGGGCCGCGTTCGAGCCATGCTGACGGGCCGCATCACGCTGGCCACCAACCTGTACCGCTGCGGCGAGACCGACCTCGCCAACACCAGCACCGAGCAGGTGCTCGCCGCCATCAGCCAGGTGAGCTCCCGCCACACCGCTCGCGGCCTGATCACGCTCGGCACCGAGATCCGCCAGCACACCACCGACTCCACCGCGCTGGACCTCGCCCACCGCATCAGCACCGACATCGCCGCCTGAACACACCCCGCAGGGAGCACTGCGGGGTGTGGCTCGACCCGGTCCAGTCCAGCGGCCGCTACGCCGCCCTATTCATGCCGCCCTATTCATATCGAAGGGCTTCGACGGGGCGTAGCCGGGCGGCGCGGTAGGCGGGGTAACCACCGGCGATAAGCCCGATCACGAGGCTGATCGTGAACGACACCACGATGGGCGAGACGGTCACGACGGGGGTGAACCCGGCGAAGATGGGACCAAGCTGGGACGCGAAGACGGGCGCGATGACGCCGCCGAGCAAGGACAGCCCGACCCCGACGCCGACCCCGATGAGCCCACCGAGACTGGCCAGGACGACGGACTCGATGAGGAACTGTTGGAGGATGGCGCGGCTGGTGGCGCCGATTGCCTTGCGGATCCCGATCTCCCGGGTTCGTTCGGTGACCGAGACCAGCATGATGTTCAAGACCCCGACCGAGCCAACAACCAGGGAGATCGCGGTGACGGCGGCGGTGAACAAGGTGAGGATCCGAAGGATCTGGCCGAATTTGGTGACGCTAGCTGTCAGGGTCTGGACCTCGAAATCCCGGGATGCGAGGTTTTTGATCCGGTGGCGGGTGTCAAGGATGCTGTTCACCTGCTCCTCGGCGGCGGACACGACGGCCGCGCGAGCAGCTTGCACAGTAACCTGGTTGACGACGTCGCCGCGACCGAAGACATAGCTGCGAGCGGTGTTCAGTGGCATGATCACGACGTTGTCCCCGGGCAGTCCGACAGACTGCATCACCCCGATGACCGTGAAAGTCTGGCGGTTGATCTGGACGGTGCGGTTGAGGGCGGCAGCGGTGTCGCCACCGAACAGGTTGGTCACCGCGGTGAGCCCCAGCACCACCACTCTGGAGGTGGAGCGGACCTGGGCCTGGTCAAAGAACGACCCGGTCTGAATGTCCCGATTATTCACCTCGAACCAGCGCTCAGTGGAGCCGACGACAATCACCCGTGACTGGGTAGTATCGGTTTTAACCAGTACGGAGCCGGTGACCACCGGGGTGACAGCAAGAACGTCTGGTGCCCTTTGCAACGCCGCGACGTCAGCATCGATCAGGTTTTTCGGGGCGACTCCGGGAGCATCCCCGGCCGTGGCCACGATAGTGATCAGATTGGCCAGCGGCTCGATACGCGCATCAACCGATCTCTGCACCCCATCACCGATGGCGACCAGCAGGATCACCGCCGAGACTCCGATGATGAGGCCAAGCATGGTCAACGCGGAACGCAACCGGTGGGCTCGCAGCGCGCGCAGCGCGATGAGCACTGCCTCCCATAATCTCATGTGCCGACCTTCGCTCGATTCCGTGGCGCCACGTTATCCGTCAATGACACCCCTCAGGCATAACCGGTTATCGGCGTTGCGCACAAGGGGCCAGTCTCACTGTTACTAAGGAGAACGAAAGTTACTGGACTTGGCGGCAGAATTGTGCGATACTTACGGCATGGCCAAGAAAGGTCGTAGAGCGACCAACGAGGAGCGGCTCGCCGCTATCCAGATGTACGACAACGGACTCACCGCTGACCAGATTTCAGAGATTTTGGATGTAGGCCGGTCTTCGGTCTTCGACTGGATCTCGAAGTATCGCAAGGGTGGTCTCGCTTCAATATCCATAAAATTCGCATCCGGTCGCCCGACCGCGCTGGACGACAGCGAGATGATCCGCCTCTACACCATGATCAACGGAAAGGATCCGCGAGCCTACAGTTTCGGCATGGCATTGTGGACCCGCGCTTTGATCAGAGACTTGATCAAAAAAATGTTCGTCAAGGACGTCTCACTGGTCACGGTGGGACGGATACTCAAAAAAATCGGGATGTCGCCGCAGCGGCCGTTGTACCGGTCATGGAAGCAGGACCCGCAGCGAGTGGAGAAGTGGAAGCGCGA
>JBOHFR010000054.1:0-37496 GCA_050699715.1 Pseudonocardiaceae bacterium | reverse complement strand
CGAGTGATCAAGAGATACCGCGCTCACAGCCACCGCATCAAACGCACCACCGACCACGGCCAACTCCACGACAGTCCACCCAAGATCCACATCTTCAAGGTCCCATGCCTAACTTAACGGCATTGCCGTAGGGGATGGCTTTGCCCTCCGCCAGCTGGGGGAAGTCGTAGGTGGAGACTTCTACCGGTTCGCCGGTGGGTTGCCATTCCTGTCCGGTTTGGGCGAACTGTCCGACCAGCTCTTTTTCTTGGTGTCGACGCTGATCACGGGGTCGCCGCTGGCCAGGAACTGTGTGGCCAGGCTGTTGAGGTAGCGGAACTGGGCGTCGCGATCGGGGTGCTGGGCGCCTTCGAGGGTCTTGCGGGTGGCGTGCAGACTGAACCCGATTGAGGCCAGGATCTTGGCGACCACGGAGTGGCTGATCGCGTGTCCCGCCGCGGTCAGCTCGCCGGCGAGGTGGCGAGTCGATGTCGTTGTCCACCGCAGCGGCGACTCCGGATCTCCCCGCGTGCCCGGCTCGATCAGCGAATTCAGGCTGCCCAGCAGTTCGGGGTCGGCGATCTCGGCTTTCTTGCGCCCGCCGCCGGGGGCTCGAACACGCCGATTCAGATCCTGGGGGGCATCGGCGAGTAGTTCTTTCATCCCGCGGTCAATCGTCGACCGCGACGCACCCGTCGCCTCATGCACCGCGGTGATACCGCCCCGTCCCCAGGATTGCGCTTCCGTCGCCAACGCCAACCGTCGATCGCGTTCATTCAGTCGAGGCAGTAAGACCTTCAGGCGGGCTGCCATTTCCTGAAAGCGGTCGTCGTCGCGCACAACCCCATGTTAGCCTTCGGTGCAATTCGGCCAGGGTGACACTATGGGCATTATGGAACATTCACTCGAACGTATTAGTTATTTACTTACAGTTACTTCCGGGACGCGGTGCGTCCTGCTGGTATTCGTCCCGGGCCCCTTTCTGCCCCCGTAGGCTATCACGGAATTCCAACGTCGACCCTCGATGTTCAGGTGATGCCTTGGTTGTTTGCGACCCAGACCCTCAACGGCTCGGGAAGTCCCCGGCGAGGTAAATACAAGTCAGCTTACATGATTGGTAACTTTACTACCGACGAGTGCCAAACTATTTGGGAAATCTTGCGTGAGTCCAAATTTAAGAATGCGCAGGCGTTACTTCAAGTCGATTCCTACGGCGGTCAGGTGAATTCGGTCGACCCAGCCCGGACCGCTATTCCGCAACGTTCGTCAGCTATGAAGTTGCAGTATCAGACTTACTGGGCTCATGAGAATGACGACGAGGCGAACCTCCGCTGGATCCGCGACTTCTACTCTGCCATGTACGGTGGTGACGGTCCAGTCCCCGATGGCCGCCTCGACGGCTGCTACGTCAACTACCCCGACGTAGACCTGTCCAACTGGAAAACCCTCTATTACAAAGAAAACTATCCCAAGCTCGAGCAGGTGAAGAGGAGATGGGATCCGCTCAATATCTTTAACCACGCGCAATCGATTGAGATTGAGTAAGGCGATCCTGAACCGCTCCGGATTTGACGGGGAGTCGATGCCCCTATGGATGTCATTAATTACCTACCACCCATTCACCATCAATCATCGTTCGGAACATGTTCAATTCATTATCGAAAACAGCGAGTGACGCGCTGTAACCTGGTAAGAGTGCGCCATACTGTCCATCCACACCTACGTACTGGGCCGGGTACGTTGATGCCATCCTCAGTGCCTCGTCCTTCGGAACGCTCATCTTTTGAATACAGTTTCGCACAGCAGTCGCCATATCCAGAGCCGAGCCCGCCAGCACCCCATCGTCCGTCACGCACTTTCCCTTGACAACTTTTACCTTGTAGGGGCCAAGTTCGTATCCCCCGACGGAACCGCCGACTGGGGGCATCGCGTCGGTGACAAGGAAACTTTTACCCCTCGGCTTAGCGTTGACGGCTGCTCGGAGGGAAATAAAGTCAACGTGATGCCCGTCAGCAATGAAGTCCACCCATGCGTTATCCGATGCAAGAAATGCACCGACCGCCCCCGGTTCCCTGCTAGTTAAAGCTGACATCGCGTTATAAAGGTGAGTGGCGCAACTCGCACCAGCTCCGATCGCTGCGAGACATGTAGCACCATCTGCAGCACTATGCCCTATCGCCACTCGGACGCCCATACCGGCCAATTTTTTAATGTCATCACAGGGCACGATCTCCGGCGCAAGAGTGATCATAACCACACCATGAGAATTTAAGAGAAGGATGTCGAAGAACGTACTACTAATTGATCCCTGAATGTATGAAGTGTCATGAACACCCGCCTTTGATGGGTTTAGAAATGGTCCCTCGTAGTGAATTCCAAGAATACCATTTTTGCCTTGTGAAAGATACTCATTGACGGCAACCGTGGCGCTTCGCATACCGTCTTCACTGCCCGTGATGAAAGTGGGGAGTATGTGAGTCGTTCCAAAACGGCGGTGTGCATGCACAATACGCTCAAGGCCTTCGACATTAGGTTCTTGGTTAAAAAGTACATCGCCCCCTCCATTGACTTGGAGGTCGATAAATCCAGGTGCGACTGATAAACCGTGCATATCCATAACATTACTACCGCTTATTTGGTCGAGCGGCACAAGGTCAGCCACCTTACCGTCTCCGAGAACCAAAGCTCGGTCTGTAACGACGTTCTCCCCAGTGTAGATGTCGCAATTTGCCAAGATCTGCATGCGTTATCCCTTCCAACGCGTCAGGCACCCCGGGTCCATCTCGGCTTAACAGCACGACACGGTATACCATGACAAATACTGTTCGCAGGCATAGTGCGGGTAACGACTGCACCTGCACCAATTATTGTGTCGTTACCGACGGAGACTCCGTCAAGAATTCTAACACCCGCCCCCATCCAAACGCCAGACCCAATCCGTACCCCATGAGCCGTTTCTCCTTGATGTCTGATCGGGACGTCCGACTTATGTAGATGCTGCGCCGCAGTCACCGAACAGTGGCTGGCCACGATACACTGAGCGCCAACACTAATCCCACCGTGACCGAGCCATACGCCGTATTCTCCTAACGTGACACGGTGGCCTATGTCGATTCTACCGGCGTAGCAACGAAGAACAACTCCTGTTTTGATTTTTGCGCGGGATCGGATTGTGATGCATCCCTCAAAAGATGTGCCCAAGTCAACCAGAACGTTGGGCTCGATCACAACATAGTCGTCGAGGATAAGCCGTCCGTTTCCGAATATATCCACATTGCTCGCTATCGCTACACCTACTCCACATTGTATTCTTGACTCAATCATTTCCAACTTCCCCCTAGTTCGCCCGTGGAAAAAATTTCGCCCAAGGCAGCGCCAAGATCGCCGAGACTAAGCCAGCAAACGCCAGATGAAAAGGCCAAGGAGCAACAAAAGCGTCGTAAAAAAATTTGATAAATGATTTGCCGCCTGCAGCTATGCCGGAAGTGGATAGAACGATCGACAGATACGCAAAGATGGCGACCATGGCCATGAGAAGGCGGCCTCGTAGACGTGATCGAGAAAATGACAACAACTGGTTATTGGCGGCATCGAGCCGAGCACTCAGCTGCTCATTTTGGGTCTTAAGCTCTTCCAGCACGTTCAGTGCGGTCCTACCCGAAGCCAAGTCAATCTCAGCTGCAGCACCGCTCTTGAGCTCGTCCACCAGTTCGTATACAGGAGTCTCGAGGCCATTGTCAAACTTCAGCCAGGCTTCAAGGCACTTAAGTGAGGTATTTGCTTTACCGTCCCACGGGTAACTCGCCCCGCCGCCCAGGCGGCGTTCAAGGATTTCCTGCATGTCAATAATTACTTCGAATACCAATCGATTAATTGCCTGAGATACCGCTGCTGACAATAATTGTGGATGATCGTGCAATGATCGCTGGGCATCCATCAGCAGACTTGCGGCTTCAGCAGCGGTTGCCAGATCGACCCATGGTTCGATGTTGCGTTGATCATTGAGAGACAAGATCAGCGATGGTAGGTATTGGAAAGCGGCAATCGATAGCGCAGCCTTCATATAGGAGAGAATATCAGCCTGGGTTAAGCGTTGAAAATTGAGATTAGTAAAAATCACCTCGAGCTGGGCCTTGTCATCTAGCGTTAGGACACCGCAGGTGGCAAAAATTGTGTATGCCAACGCTCGTTCACGGTCCTCGTAACGCCCGATCGCCGATCGGATCCATCGTTCAGTTTCACGGGTAGCGGGATCCGTTGCTCCGAGATACGTTGCCCGAAGCCAGTACGCCGCACAGGTTGCGCCAAAAACTTCATCATACGAGCCGTCCCGGTCATGGTCGTTAATCCTGGCCAGTACCCCGGCTATAAGTTTGCTGTAGTCACGCTCGGAGCGACGTGGTATGGCTCTCAGCGTCTGAAGGCTTTCCGCCGTGCTCCAGAAACTACCGTCGATATAACCCGACCTAAGTTCATCCTGTATACGTAGCTCTACCTTTTGCATAATTCGGATCGCGTATCGTTGCCTACTGACCACCGAGTATCGGCCGACACCATTCTGCGTCTCCTCGATTTTCAATAAACGAAGTCCACCTGCATCAACCTCGGACTTGATGGCGTCTTGCAGGAACTGTGGCTCGTCCTCCAAATCCACGAACGGCGCCAGGAGAAGCGTAGTATGGACTCGGCTCGTAATGTATCGAGCCAAGGAAGACAAGTTTGTGTTGCGTCGATATTCGGCGAAAGGGAATCTCCTGGACTGTAGCGCCTCGAGGAGGTAGCTGTAGCCAGTGGTTACGTGATGGTCGTCAGAGAGCAGGGCCGTACTGTGTCTTCCTTCTACTATGTACGTCAATAGGTTTTCGAGGAGGTTTCGTTGTCGCTGCCAGTCGAGTGTCAGCGCAGACTTGACAACGCGGTAGGGTTCGGATTGCTTGCTAGCAAGTAACAGCGGCCTTGGATTCCCTTCATTTATGTCGACCATTAAAGTGTCCCACGACGCGAGGCTTACTTCATCCCAGTAATGCCAATATAGTCCTGGCAAGCTGCGAAACGACGTTGCATTCTGCCGTATTACGTCGGCATCTATCAAGTTTGGATAGACGAGAAGGATATGTTGAGCAACAGCGGTTGAGATAGCTAGGTCACCTACAGCAGATCTTTCATCCGCAGGGCGGCGTACGGCTCGAACGGGCTTGAGAGCATCGGGCAAAAATTCGAAGCGGGCGTCGCTAAGGCCGGCAAGACCCAGTTGATGGAAGCTGAGCAGGCCACCCCCTCGCTCAAGGAACCCTTGCATGGCATTGCGCACCGGCCCCGTCTGTACAGTTTCCCTAATCTTCTTATCGTTCAGGGCATTCGATGCCAATACAACCGCGTCAAAGTTGCCACCAAGCAGAGCAGAAATTTCTTCAATGTTGTGAGCAGTAAAAAGAATAGTCTCGTAGCTGAGGTCACTGAGTAAAGCGCGCGCGTCCGCGTATCCGTAGTGAGCCATCTCAGATTGATTTTGAATGAGGGCTATCTTATACATAGGCCTGTTCGTGCGACACGCCGCACTAATCTATCGCGTTTCTCATGTTTCATTTCGAAGATCAAGCCTGACAGTGCTTCGCGTGTCGGTTGAAAGCCGTTATTTCCGGAATGTTGATCGAGCGCGCGGCCGTAGGCGACCGTGACGTTCGGGTACTGGTTACGCAGGGCAGCTTCGACCTCGATCAGAAAACGAGTCTTTCCCATGCCACCTTCGCCAACTACCAGGACGGTGGTAGGTGTGCTTGTGGCAACGCCACCCTTGAACACTTCGAGAAAATCTTTTCGAGCGTTCTGCCGTCCGTATAGTACCCGCGCCGCTTGAGCGCTGCTTCGGCTGCTCGTTACATCAGGAGTCATCCGACGCCCCAAGCCAACTCGCCGCCGCGCACCCCGGCGATGAACGGCCTACGCCCATGGGGTGACGACCAGGAACTCGCCGTGCTGTCCTGGTCGTCATACACCGCCACGGTTCGGCGGGCGACGGCCGATTTGACACCGTACGCAACGTCAATGCTGCGGCTGCCCTTCCGCCACTGGGTGGCGTTGAAGGCCAGTGCACAGGCATCCGGCGCTCCTCTCGGGTCTCTGTGCAGCCAGGCTCAGCTCGGAAGCTGTCTGGGCGACTAGCTCAGCCATTGCAGAGGGTGCAAGGTTACCGGAAGGGTACCGATCAGCTACAGCCAGTTGGCAGACCGCTTGGTTGGACTCGCGGAAGCGCGCGTGCAGGTCGCCGTTGGGGATACAGCCGGACTTCTACCTGGCGGGACGTCACGCGGAGGCCACCGCTGTCGGGCTGATCAGGTTCTGCCGAGTGCTGGCCGCTGGCCAGGTCCGTCAGTACGAGTGTTCGGTTCCAGGACTGGTCTGGTCAGTCGAACTCGTTGGCGCGCAGCGCGGTGGTGAAGGCGGTCCAGATGGGCGGGGAGACGACCAGAGCGCCGCCGATGGGGTGTTTGGAGTCGCGCACCGCGACGGCGCCGCCGAAGATGGCGACCTCGACGCAGTTCGGCTGATCGCTGCTGCGGCTGCTCTTCCGCCACTGGGGTGTGCTCAGGTCCGGCGCAGGCATCCCGCGCTCCTCTCGGTGCTCTTACGGGCCGTTGCGGCTCGCCGGTTCAACCGTGCTCGGCGGCGATCTGAGTAATCAGCTCCATCGTTGCAGCGGGTGCAAGGGCTGTCTGCAGAATAGCCCCCAGCGCCACCCGGTAGGCCGCCAGATCGGTCTCCTCTTCCAGGAACAGCACGGTGCTGTGGTTCTCCAGGAACACCAGCGCTGGCTCCTCGGCGAACTCGAGGATCATGAACGGTCCGCGCAGTCCGGCGTGCGCCCCGGCCGCCAACGGCACCACCCGTAGCGTCACGTGCGGGCGTTCCGCGGCACCAACCAGGTGCGCCAGCTGCCGACGCATCACCCCCGGCTCGCCGACCGGGCGGCGCAGCACACCTTCGTCGACCACGGCGAAGAACTGCGGGGCGTTAGCCCGGGTGAGCACCGCCTGGCGGGCCATCCGGGCGGCCACCAGGTTGTCCAGCTCGGCCTCGGAGACGGTGGGGGCGACGCCCTGGATGATCGCCCGGGTGTACTCGGCAGTCTGCAGCAGCCCAGGTACGAACAGTGCCTCGTAGTTCTGTACTCGGGTGGCCTTGGCTTCGAAGTCGATCAAACTGCGCCACAGCTGGGGCAGGCCGGGCTGGCGGGTCCACCAGCCGCGTTCCTCGGAGCGGCGAACGAGGTCGAGCAGCTCGTCGCGGGTGGACGCGGGCACCTTGTACAGGCCCAGCAGTGCGGCGACGTCCTCGATCTGCAGGCCGGTGATGCCGGTCTCAATCCGGCTGATTTTGCTGGGCGACATGCCCATGAGCTTGGCCACCTCCGCGCCGGACAGCTCCGCCTGCTCGCGTAAAGTGCGCAACTCAGCGGCGACTTGGCGGGACCGGATGGACGTGTGCGAGTTGCCGGACATGCTGGGCGCCTCCGCTTCGTGGTTGTGTGAGCGCCCACTATGCACCATTGACGCCAATAATCCCATCACCCGATCAGGCGATTGCTTGCACCGACTGCAACGGTCGATGGTTCCGGCATGGAATTCAACAGGGTGGACGCCGAACGCAGGATCATGAGCGAGACCGTGGTCGAGAAGACCTGGGAGATCCCGGCGCACGGCGGCAAGGGGCCGGTCACCGTCAGACTGCGGATGCCAGAGGTGACGATCACCGACTCGCAGGGCAGGCACATCGTGATCTCACCCGAGCAGTCCGACCTGGTCGGCGCCAAGATGAGCTACATCTCGGACTGGATCCACGACGGCGCGGACGACTGAACGGCCGCGCACTAGCCGACAATCAGCTGGGCGAGGAGCTTGCGGACCGCGCTGGCGCTCTCGGCGACGAGCGCCAGCGCGCCGAGGTCGGCGGCGGCACCGCTGTTCAGGGCGCGCACGGCCTGCTTGATCGTCGGTATCGCCGCCGGTGTGACGCTGAGCTCACGGACACCGAGGCCAACGAGCAACGCGGCGGCCCGCTCATCCGCAGCCATATCGCCGCAGACCCCGACGGGCACCTGCCCGGCGGCACCTCGGCAGGCCGCATCGATCAGGCGCAGCACGCCGGGATCGGCCGGGTCACCGAGCTCAGCCACGGCGTCATTGCCGCGTTCGGCGGCGAGCGCGTACTGGGTGAGGTCGTTCGTGCCGATGCTGAAGAAATCCACGTGCGCAGCGAAGACGGACGCGGTGAGCGCCGTCGCCGGCACCTCGACCATGATCCCGACCCGCAGGCCGGTTGGCTGGCCACGCCCGTCTCGCCGGATCGCGTCATCGAGCAGACCTCGGGCGCACCGGAATTCCTCCAAAGTGCTGATCATGGGGAACATCACGCTCACCGGGACGTCGTGCGCAACGCGCACCATCGCGAGTAATTGATCGGCGAGCAGGCGCGGGCGGGTCAGCGAGAGCCGGATGCCGCGCACACCGAGGAACGGGTTGGTCTCCAGGGGCATCGGAAGGTAGCTCAGCGGCTTGTCCCCCCCGGCGTCGAGCGTGCGCAAGGTGATCCGCCGCCCCCCGAAGTGCCCCGCGATAGCGCGGTACACGGCTTCCTGCTCGCCGACATCGGGGGCCCGCGCGCGGTCGAGGAAGAGGAACTCGGTCCGGACCAGGCCAGCCAGGTCGGCGCCGAGGTCAGCCGCGGCTTGCGCGTCCTCGATGGCGCCGATGTTGGCGCCGACCAGGACGCGCACGCCGTCGCTGGTGACGGCGGGGGCCCCCGCGTGCAGGTGAGCGTGGCGGGCTCGCTGGACCTGCTCGGCGGCGCGGGCGCGAAAGGTCTTCAGGACATCGGCGGGCGGATCGATGACGTACTCACCGCAGGTCCCGTCCACCGCGACCGGGGTGCCCTCGGCGATGTCGAGCACGGCGGGCCCCGCCGCGACGATGGCTGGGATGCCCCTGGCTCGCAGCAGGATCGCGCTGTGCGCGGTGGGGCTGCCGAAGGCCAGCAGCACGGCGGTGACCCGGCCAGGATCGAGCTCGGCAACCTCGGCCGGGGTGAGGTCGGCGCAGACGAGCACGCCCGCCGGCGCCTCGGTGGTGGCACTGTCGCCGAGCAGCTCGCGAAGCACCTGGTCGCGGACCGCCCGCACATCGGCGGCGCGCGCTTGCAGGTACGGGTCGCCGACTGCGGCTAGCTCCTCGGCGGTCCGGGCCAGCGCCGAGGACCAGGCGGGTGCGGCGGCCCGCCCGCCCGCCAGCAGGGAGCGGACCTCGTCGTGCAGCGCGGGGTCGTCGAGCAGCAGGAGGTGGGCATCGAAGATGGCCGCGGCGGCGTCCCCCCACTCGCCGGCCGCACGAGCTCGCACCCGCGCCACGTCGTCATGGACAGCGGCGATGGCTTCCTGGAGACGACACCACTCTCGCACTGGGTCATCGGTGCGGGAGTCCGGAATGTCGAGGTGCGCGAGCTGCCCGCGCCGCGCGGGGCCGATCCCGATTCCGGGAGACGCGGACAGTGGTGCTCGCCGGGTGGATGGGCCGTCGGGTGTCTCGTCGAAGCCGCGAGCGGCCAGGGCGAGCAGGCGCTCCAGGGTTTCCCGCGCCTGGTCTCCGGAGACCCGAATCTCCACGTCGTGTCCACGCAGCGCACCGAGCGTGGTGAGCTTCGACAGGCTCGACGCGGGCACCCAGGTCGAGCCGGTGGTGCGGTTGCGCAACTGGACCCGCGCGGGGAAAGCCCGCACCTCATGGACGATCCGAGCGGCGGGACGGGCGTGCAGCCCGTGCGGATTCACCACAGTGAAGACACCGACGAGCTCACCGGCGGTTGGTACCCGCTCATCCGACGGGTGATCAGGGGCGCAGGCCAGCAGCTCGGTCTTGCCGGCCAGCGCTCCGGCCGCCTCGGCCGCCACTTCTTCCCGGGTCGCGCCACCCGCCGCGGCGACCGCCGCGACGATAAGACCCTCAACCAGCGGCGCCGGGCACAGCAGCACCCGACCGCGGGCGTCGTCGAGCAGGTCGAGCGCGAGCTCGGCGGCGAGCACGGCGCTGCCGAGATCCATCAAGACAACGACGCCCGCCCCGGTGTCCGCGGCGGTGATAGCCTGCACTATCTGCCCGGCGTCGGTACCGAACGTGGTGTCATCAAGGCCGGCGGCGGTGATGATCCGCACCGGTTGGCTGTGCACCATCTCCTGGGCCAGCGCGACCGCCGCCCGCGCCAGCGCACGACTGTGACAGACGACGACGATGCCGACCACCGGACTCATCCGGGGCTCATCCTGGGGCCCCAGCGAATGCCCTGGCGGCCGCCGCGATGAGCAGCGCGGCCGACGTCGCGCCGGGATCCTGGTGGCCGATGCTGCGTTGGCCGAGATAGCTCGCGCGGCCCTTACGGGCGAGCATCGGCACAGTCGCGTCGCACCCAGCGTCGGCGGCAGCGCTCGCCCTGCGCAGGGCCGCGCCGAGCCTGGCGCCGTCGGCCAGCGCATCCTCCAGCGCCTCGATGGCGGGGGCCAGCGCGTCAACCATCGTCTTGTCCCCCGCTGCCGCCCGGCCGCGCTGGGCCACCTCCTCCAGGCCAGCTCGCAACGCCTTGGCGAACGCCAGGTCGTCCAGAGAATGCGCCTGCCCCGCGACGGTCGCCATGCGCAGAAAAAAAGTGGCGTACAACACACCGCCTGCTCCGCCCACCGCGCCCAGGAGAGTCTCCGCGACAACGTTCCTGAGCAGCGCCGAGATCTGCGAGGGTCGCTGCGTGTCCAGCGCCGCGACGACCGCCGCAAGCCCGCGATCCATGTTGATGCCGTGGTCAGCGTCGCCAATGGCTGAGTCGAGCTGGGTGAGCAGGTCTTTGTTCGCCGCGATGGCACGATGGAACGCACGGATCCACCGAGTCAGCGACTGCACGTCCACCGAATCAGCCATGGCTCAAGCACCCCATCGCAGAGCCGGAGTGCGTACCGGCGCGTCCCACAACTTCAGCACATCATAGTCCGCCCGGAGCAGGGTGACCGAGCACCCGGCCATCTCCAAGCAGGTGATGTAGGACCCGACCAGCGACCGCGCGATCCGCACCCCCACCCGCTCGAGGATCCGCGCCACCTCGTGGTACATCAGGTAGAGTTCGATCAGCGGAGTGCCGCCCAGCCCATTGACAAAGGCGATCACGCCATCGCCACCGGTGAAATCGAGGTCGGCGAGGATCGGGTCGAGCAGATACTCGGCCACCTGCTTGGCCGGCGCGAGCGGTAGCCGGTGACGGCCCGGCTCGCCATGGATGCCGATGCCGATCTCGATGTCGGTTTCCGGCAGCTCGAAGGTCGGCTGGCCGACGGCTGGCACCGTGCACGACGTCAAGGCGACTCCCATGCTCCGGCCACCAGCGTTGACCCTCCCGGCGACGTCGGCGACCTCAGCCAGGCTACGACCCTGCTCGGCCGCAGCACCAGCGATCTTCTCCACCAGCACCGTGAGACCGACCCCCCGTCGCCCGGCGGTATGCACGCGCTCCCGCACCGCCACGTCGTCAGCAATGACGACGGACCGGACCTCCAGGCCCGATTCGGCCGCGAACTCACCGGCCAGCTCGAAGCTCAGCACATCGCCGGTGTAATTCTTGACGATGTGCAGCACCCCGGCTCCCGCGTCGACGGCCTTCGTCGCCTGGAGAATCTGATCGGGTACCGGCGAGGTGAACACCTCACCGGCGCAGGCCGCGTCGAGCATCCCCAGGCCCACGAACCCACCGTGCAGTGGCTCGTGACCCGAGCCACCTCCGGAGACCAGCCCGACCTTCCCCGAAATTGGGCCACCGTCCCGATAGATAATCTTGTTCTGGTGGTCGACACGCAGCTCGGGGTGGGCCGCGGCCATACCGTGCAGCGCCTCGAAGACGACGTCAGCGGGATCGTTGATGAGCTTCTTCATGGCGGCAAGATACGGTGGCCCTGGTATGCCCGTCCCGATCTGTTGCTGAGGACCTCAATGACGACGACCTCGGACACCGCCCGGTTGCTGCACGACCTCGAGCCGGTGGTCACCGAGAATCTCGACCGACACTTGGCCGCCGCCAAGGAGTGGATGCCCCACGAGTACGTCCCGTGGAGCCTGGGCCGCGACTACGCCGACCTCGGCGGCCAGCCCTGGGATCCCGAGCAGTCGCGCCTGTCCCCGATCGCCCGGACCGCGCTGGAGGTCAACCTCCTCACCGAGGACAACCTGCCCAGCTATCACCGGGAGATCGAGCGCAGCTTCGGACGCGACGGCGCCTGGGGCACCTGGGTACACCGCTGGACGGCCGAGGAGGGCCGGCACGCGTACTGCATCCGGGACTATCTCCTAGTGACCCGCGGGGTCGACCCGGTGGAGCTGGAACGGGCCCGGATGCAGGTCATGCAAACCGGCTACGACACCCACGAGGCGCCGCTGCTCCGCGTCCTGGCCTACGTCTCCTTCCAAGAGCTCGCCACCCGCATCTCCCATCGCAACACCGGCCGCCATGCCGGCGACCCCATCGCTGAGCGGCTGCTCACCCGCATCTCCACCGACGAGAACCTGCACATGGTGTTCTACCGCAACCTCGTCAAAGCTGCCCTCGACCACTCCCCCGGCCCCACCCTGCGCGCGATCACCGACGAGGTGCGCAACTTCGCGATGCCGGGCATTGTCATCCCCGGCTTCGCCCGCAAGGCCGCGCAGATCGCGCGGGCCGGCATCTACGATTTACGCATTCACCACGACGAGGTGATCTGGCCACTGCTGCGCCAGTGGGGCGTGTTCGACCTGGAGCGCCTCGACGCGCAGGGCGAGCAGGCCCGCGTCGAGCTGGCCGAGTTCCTCACCCACCTCGACGGGCAAGCCAGCCGGTTCACGGAGCGGCGCGCAGCGGCTCAGGATCGCTCCAGCTCAGCGGCCCGTTCTGGCGTCGGAGCGGTGCCCCCGAGGTGAGCCGGCACCCACCAGGGGTCCGCGCCGGGCCGTTCCGGATAGCGCGCGCGAGTCGAGTCGAGCAGCGCGTTCATCACCTCGGCCAGCGCGGCATCGGTCGCTGGCCCGCGCTCGGTCCGCAACGGTGCCCCGATGGTGATGCTGATCGGGATATGCCGCGCGGCGCGGATGGTGGGCTTGCGGCCCTTGGTCCACACCCGCTGGCTACCCCACAGCGTCACGGGGATCAGCGGGACACCTGCGGCGCGCGCCATCCGGGTGGCCCCGGACTTGAACGCCTTCAGGCAGAAGCTGCGGCTGATCGTCGCCTCGGGGAAGATCCCCACCAGCTCCCCCGCCCGCAGCGCCTCGACCGCAGCCCGGAAGGAGGCCGCCCCCGCCGCGCGGTCGACCGGGATGTGGCCCATCGCGCGCATCAGCGACCCGGCCACCCGAGGGGTGAACACCTCCTGCTTGGCCATGAAGCGCACCAGCCGTCCCCGCTCCCGCCAGAACGGGAGAGCGGCGAGGGCGAAGTCGAGATACCCGGTGTGGTTCACCGCCACCACACCGCCACCGGTAGCCGGGATGTGCTCCCCACCGACAATGTCGATCCGCAGGTCCAGCGCCCGAAACAGGCCCACTGCGGCGTGGGCCACACAGCGGTACACCCCATCAGCCACCGCCTCACGCTAGCGGGTGCGGTCCAGCCTGCGGCGCAGTGGTGTCACGCTTGCTAGCATGCAGGCATGGCACAGGTGACCTGGCGCGCTCCAGACGAACTGGTGGCCCGAGTGCGCCGCGCCGCCGACCAGCGCGACAGCAGCGTCAACGAGTTCCTCACGCGGGTGCTCGACGCCGCCACCGACCCGGAGCTCACCGACGACGAGTCGCTGCGGGTTCGTGAGCGACTGGCCGCCGCAGGCCTACTAGCGCCAGTCGGCCCACCCCGGCCCAGACCGGCCGAGGATGACCTGGCCAGCGCACGCCGCCGGGCCGGCCAGGGTCACCCGCTCGCGGACCTGATCCGCGACGGCCGCGAGTGATCGTCTTCGCCGATTCCTCAGCTAGGATGAGCACCAGCTGGTGCCATGCCTCAAGAGTCCTCATACGCATTCAGACCGATCCGGACCACAGCGTCGAGCGATCACGCGCTGCTGATCTGGGCAAGGAGGTCACGCTAAGCTTGCTCCAGCTCCCCGTCGACCGTCATCAGCGTGCGGGTGCACGGCCGTCACAGAGTCACGTGAGCGTCGCCCCAGCCTGGACGCCTCTACCGACTGTTGCGGCGGGGAATGCGCTGGTGTGCGGCGAGGGCGGCGGCTGGGTATCGGGGATCGGGGCGCAGACCGTGCTCGCGCAGGCACGCTTCGGTGAATTTAATGACGTGTTCGTCGCCGTGTTCGAGTGCTCGCGCGCTGAGCTCATCGAAGGCGGGAGTGTCCGTCTCGATCGCCTGCCTTCGGGCGGTGTCCTCGGTGCCATGATCGCTGGTGAAGGCGAGCAGCAGTGCCGTATGGGCCTGCCATAACGCGGCGAGGGACGGCTGGTGCAGCTCATCTGGCAGGTGTGGCAGAACGAGTCGCACGGCCGCCGGGGCGGTGACACCGTGCACGAGCGGGACGGGGAAGACCTCCGGATGGGCCAGGTACACGCCGGCGAACTCGGCGGTCATCTCGCTGAGCAGCCACTGGGTGTGCTGCGGCGCGAGCGCGGTTAGTGCCTCAACATAGCCGGGGTGCTCGCCTAGATACCGCAGCCGCTGGTCCGGGGCCGCCGACGTGTCGCTGGGCAACCGGGGCAGCGCCCGGATAGCGTCAGCGAGAGCGTGTTGGCCGGTGAACAGCGCCTGGCCTGGTAGGTCGGTGTAGCGCCCCGCCCAGTAGGCCAGCCCCCGGGCGAGCTCGGTCAGCTGTAGCGCGCTGGGCGTCTGCGCGGCAGCCAGGCTGCGCACGGCATGGGCGGTACGGATAGTGCCGTGGGTGAGAGCGGCGAGCAGACCGGGGAGCAGCCGGAGCCACCAGCGAGCCAGGACCTCACGCCAGGGGGCCTGCGCCAACTCCCGGCCAAAAAGCTGTTCCCAGTCTCCGACCCGCTCAAAGGCGCCCAGCGCCGGTCGCCAGGACGACTCATCGGCGGCGTCGAGCGGGAAACGGGGTGCGGGCGGCTCATGATGCGCCATAGCGTTGCGATAGCCCTCCACCCAGCCGGCCACCTCGTCTCCGTAGCCGAGCGCAGCCACCGTCTCGGCGCCCATCGGACCGTGATTGGCAAAACCGACGTCCCCTCGCTCGTACCCCAGGTCGTTCAGGCGCTCCAGCGCCTCGTTGACCGCATCGCCGTAACTCATCGCCGCCATGATCGACTACCTCGTTAGAGCTGGCTCACTCTTGCCCATAGTTGGATTATCCACACCGTCAACGCCCCGGCAGCATGACCCGGGAACTCGTGGCCGCAGTCCCCACCAAGCGCCCCAGCTACCTGCACAGCTTCGCCGTCACCGAGCACTACGCCGTGCTCGCGGCGTTCCCGCTGGTGGTCAACCCGCTGGGACTGCTGCGGCGAACCGGTTTTCGTCCCCGCGCCCAAGCCTGCCAACGAAGACGACGGCGTGATTCTCGCCGTCGTGCTGGACACCACCAAGCACCGGTCATTCCTGCTTGTCCTCGACGCAGCCACCTTCACCGAGCTCGCCCGCGCCGAGGTCCCGCACGCCATCCCGTTCGGATTCCACGGCCGCTTCGCCACCAACTGAGCCGCCGCGACCACGGGCGCTTATTTGGCAAGCTGGACAGGTGTCCGAACAGCGAAACACTTACACCCATGGCCACCACGACAGCGTGCTGCGGTCGCACCGCTGGCGGACGGTGGACAACTCCGCCGCTTACCTGATCCCGCACCTACGACCGGGTCAGCAGGTGCTGGACGTCGGCTGTGGTCCCGGCACCATCACCACCGACCTGGCCCGGAGGGTAGCGCTCGGAAGCGTGGTGGGCATCGACAACCATCCGGCGCCGCTCGAGGAGGCCCGCACCGAGGCGCAGCGCCTGGACGTGCGCAACGTCTCTTTTGCGGTAGCCGACGTGGGCAACCTGGACTTCCCGGACGACACGTTCGACGTTGTCCATGCCCACCAGGTCCTGCAACACCTTTCGGAGCCCGTCGCGGCGCTGCGCGAGATGCGCCGGGTGTGCACACCGGGCGGGGTCGTCGCCGCCCGGGATGTCGACTTCGCGGCGATGACGTGGTACCCACCGCAGGCTGGCCTGGACCGCTGGCGCGACCTGTATCGGCGGGCCGCCCGCAGCAACCGGGGCGAGCCCGACGCGGGACGCCGCCTGCTGTCCTGGGCCCGGGCAGCCGGGTTCAGCAAGATCACCTGCTCGGCGACGGCCTGGTGCTACGCCACTCCAGAGGAACGCGCGTGGTGGGGCGGCCTGTGGGCAGACCGCGTCACCAGCTCCGCGCTGGCCGAGCTTGCCGTAGACCGGCACTTTGCCACCCGCGATGCGCTAACGGACATGGCAGACAGTTGGCGCCAATGGGCCGTGCACGAAGACGCCTGGTTCGCCGTCCTCCACGGCGAAGTGGTGTGCTCCCCCTAACCTCCGGAATGGCTCACTCGGGGGCTAGCGGGAGCAGGATCTCGAAGCGGCAGCCTGGGCCGTGGTTGCGGGCCTCGATGTGGCCGGAATGAGCCTCGACGAGGCCGCGCGCGATGGCTAGGCCCAGGCCGGCGCCGGATTCCTCGGCGGGTGCGGGGGTACGTGCGGTGTTGCCCCGGTAGGCGACGTCGAAGACCCGGTCCAGGTCGTTGTCGGGGATGCCGCCGCAGGCGTCGTCGACCCGTAACCAGGCCTGCCCGTCGCGGGCTCCGGCGGCGACCACCACGGTGCCATCCGGCGGCGTGTGCCGGATCGCGTTGGACAGCAGATTGCGGACCACCCGGGCCAGCTCCGGGTCACTGCCCCGCACGACCGGCCATCCGCTGCCGGCGTCGGCGTGCAATCGCACACCCTTGCGCGCGGCGGTGACCGCTTCGGCGGCCAGGGCCTCGGTCATCGCGCGGATCCCGGCCAGTGGGGTGCGCAGGTCGTGGCTGATCCAGGCGACCAGCTCGCGTCGCGCCGACTCGGCCGCCCGATCCCGGGCGTGGGCCTCCCGTTGCCAGGTCAGCTCCCGGGCGATGCCCCGGCCGAGCAGCAGCCCAGCCGGCACGCTCACCGCGGCCACCGCGAGCGCCACCGCAAGCTCGGTGCTCAGCGCGGAGGTGATCATCCACCCGTTGACGCCCAATACCCCGGACAGCGTCGCGGCCACCGGCACCAGCACCAGCACCGTGACCGCCGCAGTGATCGAGTACCGGCGCATGCGGTGCAACATCAGCGCACCGAGCAACGCCACCGGCAGCGTGCACAACAGCGCGAGGGGGCCGACGTGACGCAGCTCTTCGAGCACCGCGCCTCACTCCTTGGGATCGTAGCGGTAGCCGACTCCCCAGACCGTCGCGATTCGCCTCGGGACGGTGGGGTCGGCCTCCACCTTCTCCCGCAACCGTCGCACGTGGACGGTCACCGTCGAGTGGTCGCCGAAGCTCCAGCCCCAGACCTGCTCGAGCAGCTCACCGCGGGTGAAGGCCCGGCCCGGGTGCTGGATGAGGAAGGCCAGCAGCTCGAACTCGCGCGCGGTGAGCGCCAGCTCGTGGCCCTTCAGCGCTACCCGGCGGGCAGCGACGTCCACCAGCAGCCCGTCATCAGTGATCGGTGGCAGCTGGGTCGCCGGCTGCGCGGACCGCGCCCGGCGCAGCACTGACCCGACCCGCAGCACGAGCTCGCGGGGGCTGAACGGCTTGGTGATGTAGTCGTCCGCGCCCAGCTCCAAGCCCACGATGCGATCCTCCTCCTCGCCCAAGGCGGTGAGCATGACGATCGGCACCGGGCGCTGGGCCCGCAACAGCTGGCACACCTCCAGGCCGGACAGACCAGGCAGCATGAGATCGAGCACCACAAGGTCGGGCGGGGCGGCCCTGGCCGCGAGCAGCGCGTCCGCACCGTCCCCGGCGGCGGTGACCTGGTAGCCGGCCTGGCCGAGATAACGACCGACCACGTCCCGCACCAGCTCGTCGTCATCGACGACGAGCACCGCCCCGGCTGTGCTCATGGCCGCGCACCCGAACGAACCTTGCCCCCATGGGTCTTGACCCGGTGGTTCTTGACCCGGCGGCCCCTGCCATTCCGAGCCATGACCACGCGCACCGCCAGGGTAGCTGCGGACACCGCGAAGAGCACCACCGTCACGGCAAGCCAGCGGGCCAGGAACGGCTGGGCTGACAGGCCCGACGCCGTGTGATAGGCGGCCCCGGACACGCGCAGGATCAACGGGGACCACACCAGCAGCAGCAACCCGGAGATCATTGCGGGTATCCGCAGGTAGTTCAGCCACCACACGCCGGCCACAGTGGCCAGCGCGGGCCGGCGGCGCAGCAGCATCACCAGTGCGGCGTCCAGTCCCGCGTAGAGCGGGAAGAGCACCAGATCGTTGACGACGGCGCTGCCGACGAACCACGCGCCGATGCCGATCGGGTGGCCGGCCAGCAACCGGAGCGCCGCGTAGCCGGCGACGACGAAGCTGGCCAGCAACGCCAGCAGCTGGACCCCTTCTCGGCGGGTCATGGCTCGGGTCATGGCTCGGGTCATGGCTCGGGTCATGGCTCGGGTCATGGCCGGGCCACTACGGCCGGCTGGAACGTCATGCGGGTGACCCACTTGGTGTTGTGCACTCCGGGCAGGGCCGGCACCACCACCCGGGCCGGGAAGCCGTGGTCAGGGGTCAGATCCGCGCCGTTGACCCGCAGCGCGAGCAGCGCGTCGGACGCCCTGACCTGCGTGGAAGACAGGGTCGCCGAGCCGAACCCGCCGCCGCGCTCCAGCGACTCGACGAACAGGTTGGCCTCCGGCGCCGCGCCGGCCAAGGCGGCGAGATCGGCCAGCCGCACCCCAGTCCAGGTCTGCTCGCCAGTGGACCAGCCCTCCACGCAGGCGATCGGCAGCCGGGCGGTGTGCTGTGGCAGGGCGAGCAGCTGGGCCCGGGACAGTGATCTGGACACCGCACCTTTGAGCTCAAAGCGCCAGCTGTCACCAACCGGATCGATCCCCGCCTCGGCGGCGGTCTTGTTCACCTGGAACTCCAGGGGACCTTTACCCAGGTCCTGCCCGCGCGGCGCCAGCAGCGCCGTCGACCGGGCAGCCCCACCGATGGTCTCGCCCACGCTGAGCCCGAGCAGCGCCAGCGCGCCAGCCGCGACCATGCCCAGCGCGCCTCGCCGGGAGATGGTCGCCGGCGCGGGATCGGGGGACACCAGGTGATCGGGGTCGAGCGGCTCGGCGATGGTCGCCGAGAGCGGAGTGCGCAGCTCGCGGCGCAGGCTGCGGGCGCGCAGCGCGGTGCGCATCCGGGGCAGCCGGAACGCCACGTGCACCACGAACGCGGCCATGAACACCCACGCCCCGTAGTAGTGCGCCCGGTAGAACCCGGACGGCAAGGCATAGAAGTACTGGATGTTCATCACACCGGTGACCAGCTCGAACACCGCGCCGCCGACGAGCAGCAGCAGCGAGGCCCGCTCCACCAGGTGGGTGAGCGAGCGGACCGGCGGCCACTCGAACAGCTTAGGCAGCACCGACCACAGCTTGGCCAGCACAATCGGGATCAGCACCAGGCCGAGCGTCACGTGCACGCCCTGGTTCACCCAGTACAGCCAAGACGGCCCAGCCGGCCAGCCCGGCAGCCAGGAACCGAGCAGCCCCTTGTCCGGCGTGGTGTCGTTGCCAGGCGCCAGGTTGGGGTTGTAGGCGGCATAAGAGGCCAGGCCTGTGAGGAACATCAGCGTGATGCCAGGCAGCAGCGCCACGCTGAGCACCGCAGTAAACCACGGGCCGCGCAGCGGGCTACGCCAGAAGCCGCGTCGGAACGGGCCCGGCGGAGGATTCTCCACTGCTGGGCGGGCCCACCGGGGCAGCACGGTCATGGCTGCAACGCTAGCGCCCCATCGGCTCACGAGGCCTTACAATTAGCTGACGCCACGCAGCTCGATGAAGCAGCGGCCGGCCCGGTAGCGCTCCCCGGCCTGTAACCCGGCCAGTGTGGCGAGCGTGGCGAGCACCGGCAGCTCCGCGACCGCCCAGGGAAACCAAGGGCCCGCGGTGGCACCGGCTACCTGGAGCCGGGCGGCCCCGCGCCACAGCCCAGCTCCGGGATGCTCAGCCTCGACCAGCATCGTGCCACCGGGACGGAGCAGGGCGGCACAGCGGCGCAGCAGCCGCACCGGGTCCCCACCGATGCCGATGTTGCCATCAGCCAGCAGCACGTGGTGCCACCGTCCCTCACCGGGCAACGTAGCGAAGACGTCGCGGTGCAGCACGGCGGCGCCGCGGGAGTGACATTGCCGGACCGCCAGCGGCGAGCAGTCCACACCCAGCGCCGGAACGCCGCGCCCGGCCAGCTCGGCGACCAACCGGCCCGGGCCGCAGCCCAGATCCACCGTCGGCCCGGTGCAACGGTTCAACAGCCAACCGTCCTCGCCGCCGGCGGGAGCCAACCAGCGCCGAGGGGCCACCGGCAGCACCCGTCCATCCTCGCCCACGAGCTGGGCGGGACAGCCAGCCAGGACTGGGTCGAAAACCGCGGCGTGCTCAGCGATCACCGGCGACTATCCAGCGCAGCCACAGCGGCAGCCACCGCGGCGGCGAACCGGCCACCGGGCACCTGGGCGGCCACCACGGCGGCGTCCGCCCAGGTGTCCACATCGGATAATTCGGGTAGCTCGATCACCCGGGCACCAGAGGTCCGCAGCGCGGCCATCGTCCGGGCCCCGGTGTCCGGACGCGAGGTGGGAATATCAGCGATCAGATCGGCCAGCTCGGGCCGCCGTACGCCCAGAACCCACCAACCACCATCGGTGGCCGGCCCGAGCGCGGCGTCCACGCCGTCTCCGTCAAGCAGGTCCAGACACTGGCGCAGCAGTGTGGCATCGACCTGCGGGGTGTCCATCCCGATCTGCAACACCGGCCGGGGCCCGAGCACCGCGGCGGTGTCCGCGTGCGCGGCAGCGATCCGCTGGCCCAGCGTCGTTCCGCGCTGCGCCAGCACCGTGATGGCCCGCAACCGCGCGGTCAGCGCGGCGGCGTCGACCGCGTGGGCAAGATCGCCGGTCAGGGCCACCACGGGGGTCACGTCGGGCACCGCCAGCACCGCGTCCAGGGTATCCAGAAAAGCCGCCGCGGCGATCTGGGCGGCCTGGGCCGGGGTGGCCGGCGGGCACAGCCGAGTCTTCACCTCTCCCGGCACCGGTGCCTTGGCCAGCACCAGCAGCACCGCGCGCGGCCCGCTCAGCTCCACACCCCACTTCCATCCAGCCAACCCAACTCCCCCCTCACGTTCAGACGCACAACCTATCGATGACGCTCGCCTGCAGCGGCCGGCGCGGGGTTTCCCGCGCCGGATAACCACGCTGCGCCCGCTCAATGGGGTGGCTCACCCTCGGGATCCACCTGGGGAGGGAGGTGGGGTGGGGGTGTTATTCGTAGCGTGGTGGTATGGCTGCCGCTGCATCAGGTCCATCACAGGAGCCGCCGACAGGCCGGCCCCAGCCGGATCGCAACCTTGCGCTGGATCTGCTCCGGGTCACCGAGGCCGCCGCGATGGCGGCGGGTCGGTGGGTCGGCCGCCGGGACAAAGACGGTGCCGATGCCGCCGCTGTGGCGGCGATGCGGGCCATGATGGGGACCGTCGCGATGGATGGCATCGTCGTCATTGGTGAGGGCGAGAAAGACGACGCCCCGATGCTCTACAACGGCGAGCGGGTCGGCTCCGGAGCTGGGACACCGTGCGACGTCGCCGTCGATCCGGTCGATGGCACCACGCTGACCTCCAAGGGCATGGGTAACGCGGTATCGGTGCTCGCGGTTGCCCCCCGAGGGGCCATGTTCGATCCCTCCGCCGTGTTCTACATGGACAAGCTCGTCGCCGGCCCGGACGCCGTCGGCGTGGTCGACATCCGGCAATCCCCCGAGGAGAACATCGCCGCCTTGGCCCGCGTCAAGGGGTGCACGCCTGAGGACATCACGGTCTGCATGCTGGAACGGCCCCGGCATGACGAGCTAGCTCACCGGGTGACCAGCACCGGCGCCAGGATCAAGTTCATCACCGACGGTGACGTCGCCGCGGCGGTCATGGCCGCGACCCTCGACTCAGGCGTCGACCTGCTGCTCGGGATCGGCGGCACCCCGGAGGGCGTGATCACCGCCTGCGCGATCCAGTGCCTCGGCGGCGTGCTGCAGGGCAGGCTGCACCCCCGCAGCGAGGAGGAGAAACGGCGAGCCGACGAAGCCGACCTCGACCTCAACGCGGTACTCACGGCTGAGGACCTGGTCAGCGGCGACGACGCGTTCTTCGTCATGACCGGGATCACCGACGGCGAGTTGCTGCACGGAGTGCGCTACGGACGGGACCGCGCCATCACCGAGTCACTGGTGATGCGCGCCCGCAGTGGCACCGTCCGCCAGGTCCGCAGCACCCACCGTCTCGATCGCCTGGAGCGCTACAGCACCGTGGACTACCGCCACGCGACCGACAGCCATCGGGCCGACAGCCCCTGAGAGGGCAGCCGCGCCGGGGGCAGCGCTTAGCGCCATCCGCGCCGGTGCGCCTTGCCGCCACCTTCGATGCCCGGATACCGCACGTGCCAGCCGTGTTCGTCCGGGCACCGGAACGACTCCAGGAGATGCCTGGACGCGGACACCAGGCGATTGGCCGCGGCCAAAGTCAGGATTGCCCGGCGCTCACAGCGGGGGCACCGGGCTGCCATGCTGTAACGCTGATCGCTCATGCTGCACCCACCTCGGCAGCGTAGCGCAGCAGGCATCGCTGGGATTTCTCTCGTCGGCAGGTTGTCAACGGATTGTCGGGTGGAACACGGCGAGACCGGAGGCCATCGGATCATCCCCGGTTTCGCCGTGGGTGGGTTCCGGCCGCCGCGCCTGGCGAAATCTGGGGGCGAGATGCGCGGGCGCGAGGGCCGGAGTCTGCGCGGGCTCAGGGGTGTCCTGCGCGATCGGCAGGTCATGGGCCACCTCCCCTGTGTGGTTACTGGATAACCATCGCCAGGACGTGAGTGCGCCGGGAGGTCATGGCGGGGCCGTTGCGGGGCCGATGCGGTGACGTCCCGGCGAGGGAGGTCCTGGCTGATCGGCTGGGTGGTTACCGTGTGCGGGCACCGTCAAGGAGGGGGACCCATGGCTCAGAGACCGCGAACCCGGTTGGAGCAACACGCGCAGACCGCGCACCTCTCCGTCCGGGAGTTCGTCGATCGTTTCCATGTTGCGGCGATCGAGTGCGGGGAGGGCAAGGCGCACATCTCGGAGCGTCAGGCGAAGCGGTGGCTTGCCGGGGAGTCTGACCTGCCGCGTCCGGTGTGTTGTCGGGTTCTGGAACGCTGGTGGGCTGAGCCGGTGTCGCGCCTGTTCGGGCCTCCCGACAGTGGCCGGGTGGGGGCTATCCTGAGCGCGGAGGAGCTGCTCGTGAACGCTGGTCAGGAATCGGTGCACCACGCCATCACGGCGGCCTCAGCGCTGGACCCCTCCGCACTGGAGCATCTCCACGACGCTGCGCAACGCGCGGCCCGGGCGTTTTTGGTGACGCCTCCTTTGGTGATGCTCACCGATCTGGTCCGTCTTCGTGACACTGTGTATGAGCAGGTGGATCGCACGCACAAGCCGCGTCAGCACGCCGAGTTGTACCTGCTTGCCGGGCAGGTGTGTGGTCTGCTCTCCTCGGTGAGCCTTGATCTGGGCCATCTGGAGGTGGCGCAGGAGCAGGCGCGTGCTGCGCACATCTACGGGAGCGTGATTGACCATCCCTCATTGTGCGCTTGGGCTCGGTCGCGACAGGTCTCCCTCCTGTTCTGGACCGATCGCCCGCGGCGCGCTGTGAGTCTGGCGGATGCCGCGCTGGAGATCGCACCCGTGGGCACGGCCCGGGCCCGGTTGCACGCCTTGCGCGCCCGCCCACTGGCGATGATGGGCGCGCGGCAGGAGGTCCGTGCCGCGCTGGACGCCGCTGCCGACGAGTTGCAGCGCGCCGGAAATGACCCACTTCTGGACGAGATCGGCGGTGAGTTCGGGTTCGATCGCGCCCGTCGCGCGCTGTGCGCCGGGACGTCGTTCGTCGCTCTCGGTGACGGTGCGCAAGCCGAGATCGAGGCCACCGCTGCCTTGGCGCTGTTCGCCGAGGTGCCCGAACAGGCCCGGTTTGCACCCGATGAGCAGGGTGCGCGGGTGGATCTCGCCACGGCCCGGACCCTGCGCGGTGACCTCGCGGGAGCGCAGGACGCGCTCGTGCCGGTGTTCGCGCTGGACCCGGAACGACGCACCGAGACCATGGCCCGGCGGCTCACCAGTCTGGGGCGCATGCTGGGCTCGGCTCGTTACCGAGACGCCGCCGAAGCAAGCCGCATCGGAGACGCAATCGAGGACTTCACCACCCGCAGCCTGCCCCGCAACGCTACCCGGGCCATCATCAACCCCACCGGATAGACCAGCGCGTCACGACGCCCCGCAGCGATCAGCCTCGGGGACCACCTGGCTGCCGGGCCGGTTGCGGCTCACCGCTATCAATGCCTGGCGCACCGCAATCACGGCGCTGTCAGCGTCTCCGTGATCGCCGCATATAAGCTTTACCTGCTGTCTGAGAACCCTGCTCTAGCTGGGGGGCAAGCGGCGGTGTAGCGCGGCCAGCATCCGGTTGTAGGCCTGCCGGGCGGCTTCGTCGTCGTCAACGTCGGGACTGGCTCCGACTGTGGTGGTGTCGTCACCACCGGACGCGGATCCGATGCCGGCCAGCGACTGGCGGCGGGCCGATTCCAGCCAGTCACCGAGCCGAGCTCGGGACCCGGTAGCGCTCCACTGGGCGACGACGGCGAGCATCAGCAGCATCATCAGAACGTCACCACCGACCCACATGATCGCCCCGGACCAGTTCTGGTCCTCGAGCAGGGAAGGCCCCCAGCCGGGCCGCATCAGCACTGTGCTGGGGGCCAGCGGGTGCCCGGTGAGCATCAACGCCACACCCACCAACGTGTCCGCTCCCATCGCCAATCCGAGCAGCGCAAACCGGACGATATGGGGAATAGGCCACGGGCTGGCCTCCGCGCCGACCAGCGGCAAGAACAACAGGTAACCGCTGAGCAGGTACAACACCTGCTCGACGTGGTGCGCCCACGGCTGGGTCGCCATCAGCTCCGGGAAACCGGTGAGATGCGTGATCACCAGCACTCCGGTGTACAAGCCCAACGTCAGCACGGGGAAAGTCAACCACCGCGCCAGGCGGCCGCCCGGGGCCTGGCGCCAGCCAAGGCGCAGCGGTTGACCCCAGATCAGCAACACCGGCACTACCATGATCAACAACAGATGCTGGAGCATGTGCACCCAGAGCAACGCGTGCCCGTACACCTCGATGCCGCTGTGCACCGAGACCAGCAGCACCACCACACCCGCCAGCCAGGACGCCGTGGCGCGCAGCGGCCAGCCGGGCCGGGCCGGCTGTGCACGACGGCGCACGGCGATCAGGTAACCGGTCGCAGCGAGCACGGCCAGGACGTCGACGACCGGGGCCGACGTCCAGCTCGTCACAGCGGTGTACCAGCTCAGCGGTGCGATGTCGGGGCTCCCCTCTGCTCGATGAGACCCGTGCTCGATTGCCAGCCAAGGCGAGCGTAACGCGCGGCACCGACAAGAACGGGCTCCCGCCAACCGCTGTCGACCAACAACAATACCTCTCTCTTGCTCTAGCATCACAGTTGCAATTAAATGGCGGCTGGTTGGGGGCTCACGTGCACAAGGTTCAGATCGAAGTCATCCTGCTGTCGGTCTCCGACGACACCCAGCTGACCTGGCGTGCGGCGTGCGGCGATCTGCCAGCGGGATGCCGACCCGACGCCCGGGCCCGCGAGCTCGCGGGCCTAGGCGCCCACGTGCCCATCGCGACAGTCGTGCACTCGACATCATGGCGACCTACCCCCGGTGGGCTGATCCTCACCTACGCGGTCGCGCCAGACCCAGACCCCACCAAGGGCACCGTGTCCACCGTCCCCGCGCACACCCACATCCTCTGCGCTGCGGAGGCTGCGGCCCCAACCCCCGCAGCGGTCTCGGTCGAGCACGTCCTGGCCCATGCGCTACGGCACCTGTCACTGGTGGCCCGCACCACCCCGGCCGTGATGGCGGCTGCCGATGCATACCCGCAGCTGTGGCACGCTGTGGTCGCTCACACCCCCGATGTGGCAGGTCAGCTCGTCGGCTCCTGAGCCGGTATTGCACACAGCCTGGAATGTGCCCAATAGGGGTAATCTCCTCTCGTGACGGCCCGCCCACGGATGCTTGCCATCATGGGGTCCGGCGAGACCGCCCCGACGATGGCGAAGGTGCATCGCCTGCTCGTCGAGCGTCTCGGTGCGCCACCGGCCGATGCGGTACTCCTCGATAGCCCCTACGGTTTCCAGGAGAACGCTGACGAGATCTCCCTGCGCACGGTCAGCTACTTTCGAAACCTCCAGATTCCCCTCGACGTCGCGTCGTGGCGTACCGCAGACGACGTCCTGCCCCGCGAGCGGGCCTTGGCGCGGATCGACGACGCCGATTACGTCTTCGCGGGCCCCGGTAGCCCGACCTACGCGCTGGGAGTGTGGCGCAACAGCCGGCTGCCCGACGTTCTGGGCGACAAGCTCACCAGCGGCGGCTGCGTGGCGTTCGCCAGCGCGGCGGCGCTGACCCTTGGCGTTGCGACCGTGCCGGTGTACGAAATCTACAAGGTGGGCGCGACCCCTTACTGGGCGCAGGGCATGGACCTGCTGGCGCGGATCGGCGTGCGCGCGGCGGTGATCCCGCATTACGACAACGCTGAGGGCGGCACCCACGACACCCGGTTCTGCTACCTCGGCGAACGACGACTGCGGCTGATGGAATCGATGTTGGAGGCGGATACGGTCGTCCTCGGCGTGGACGAGCACACCGCCGCCCTGTTCGACCTCGACGCGGACACGGCGACGGTCCTGGGCCGGGGCGTGCTCACGGTCCGCAGGCAGGCAGTGAGCACGGTACTCACCTCGGGCGCCACCGTGGCGATCGAGGAGCTTCGGGCCATCGCCGCAGGTGGCGGGCCGACACGGGGCCCGTCGAACGCGCAGCCGCCGATCGCCGAGACGACGCCCCCGACACCGTCACTGCGCGCGGAGGCCGAAGCGCTCCAGGACGTCTTCGACACCGGGCTACGGTCGCGTGACGTGAACGCAGCAGTCACGGCCGTCCTCGAGCTGGAGCAGGCGATCGTCGACTGGTCGGCCGACACCGAGGAAATGGACGGCACCGAGGGGCCCCGGGCCATGCTGCGCCGAATGGTGACGCGATTGGCTGAGCTCGCCGTGGTCGGTGCGCGGGATCCACGGGAGGTCGTCGCGCCCTTCGTCGACACTCTCCTCGAGCTGCGCGAGCAAGCTCGTGAACAGGGTTCGTGGACACTCGCCGACACCCTGCGCGATCGGCTCGCCGCAGCCGGAATCGAGGTGCGCGACACCCCGCAGGGTGCTCGCTGGCTGCTCGCGGGCCACCCCAGAGGCTAATCACGAGTCGAGATAACGCAGGTGGACGGCATTCAGGACCTCGCCGCGGGATCGGTCGGTAGCCTGGGCGAGCTCGTCGAGCAGGATCCCGGACAGCGCGGACAAGCCGAACATCATCTCAGCCAGCCCCCGCAGTGGGTCCTGCGCACTGGCGGCCGCACCGATGGTGCGGTCCATCGCGTGGCGAAAGACCGAGGGGTCGGCTTCGGTCTCAGCGATGCTCCACGCGGTGAGCACCTCCAGCGCCGGCGGCAACACCGTGTGCAGCAGCTCATCAGGGCCATCGACGTTCAGGGCAGCACCACCGAGCGGGCGTGGGCGAACCGGCGGGCGACGTCAGCCCAGTTCACCACGTTCCACCAGGCCTCGACGTAGTCCGGCTTGACGTTGCGGTACTGCAGGTAGAAGGCGTGCTCCCACATGTCGAGCAGGAGCAGCGGCGTCATACCGGGCGTCATGTTGCCCTGGTGGTCATAGACCTGCTCGAGAACCAGACGCTGCCCGAGCGATTCCCACGCAAAAATCGACCACCCGGACCCCTGCACGCCGAGTGAGTTGGCGGTGAAGTGGCGGCGGAAGGCGTCGAAGGACCCGAAGTGCTCGTCGATCGCCGCGGCGAGCTCGCCGTGGGGCTTGTCGCCGCCGTCGGGGGACATGTTGGGCCAGAACACCGAGTGGTTGATGTGCCCGCCAAGGTTGAACGCCAGGTTCTTCTCCAGCATGTTCACCGTGCCCAGCGCCTCGAGCTCGCGCGCTTGGGCCAGCTTCTCCAGGGCGGTGTTGGCGCCCTGGACGTAGGTGGCGTGGTGCTGGGAGTGGTGCAGCTCCATGATCGCACCAGAGATGTGTGGCTCCAGGGCGCCGTAGTCGTAGGGCAGCTCAGGCAGGGTGTAATCAGCCATGCTTGACCTCCATGAGTGATTGTTCTGTGCCGGCCGCGTCGAGCTCGCGCCGCAGCCTGGTCCACCCCAAGCCGATCGCCTTCGCGATACTGCGCAGGCTCGCGCCGGTGGAGCAGGCATGGCGCAGGTAGCCGGCCATATCGAGCGCGAGAGAGCCTCGGCGACCAGTGGCCGGCTCCGGCACAATCCCAACGTCTCCCGGTAGGAATCGGCGGTGTGCCCATGCGCCCGGAGGTGGCCGCCCAGCGAAACATACCACCGCCCACACAGGTGGCAGCAGACCCGACCAGTGCCGGATTCAACCACCAACTGACCGTACGGGGCGTGCAGGCCGGTGCCATCAGCCAGCGACCACAGATGATCATGGGTGCTCCCGCGCCGGGAGCGGCCCACTGGCGCCGTGGTGCTCGCCATCGTCGCATCCTGTTGCCACTAGATTGCAGTTGCTACATTTTGGCGCACCATGGCCCCGGAACGCAACAACCGATTACGCGCTCCGGCGGCGCGCCGCAGCGGTGTCGTCGTGCTGGGCAGTCGGTCGCAAGTCCGGTGGCAGGTCATCGGCGTCGATCCCGTTCGTCGGATCACCGTGCCTCGGCAGAGGTGACGGGCGCGGTCGCAACACGGGGGCGCCGGGCACGGTTGCGCCAGCGGGCCTCGGCAGCCGGTCGAGCACGATCACGAGGATGACACCGATCAGGACTAGCCCGTGCGCGAGCAACCTGGCGGCATCGACTCCCCCGGCCATCGCATCCATCACCACCAGTACGGTCAGTACCGCGATGAACGTCACGAGCGTGGGCACCATCCCCGAGGTCCGCCCCGAGCGCTTGGCGACCCAGAGAAAACCGACCCCCAGCGCCAGGTTCCACGCAGCACTCTCGTGCGCGAAGTGCGCGACTGAGGCGCCTTGCAGCACCACTCCCTGGGAGCCAGCTCCGCTGTCGTGCGCTCCGAGCACCTCGAGGAGAGCCACCTCAGTTTGCGCGAGACCGACCAGACCGAGCAACACCCGCACAACGGTGACCAGACGAGGGCGGCGCAACCGGGGGGCAGCCGCTAGGACCGCCTCGAGGACGTCGGGCTCCTGGGTGGCCACTGCGGTGCGAGCGAGCCTGGTGACGCGCGCGGCCTCGTCGGCGAACTGGCGGCACGCGGCACAGCTCGCCAGGTGCGCATCGACCGCGCCCCGCTCCGCCACGCTCTCCTCGCCGTCCAGCCGAGCCGAGAGGGCTTCCTTACACTGTGTGCAATCCACGTGACAATGGTCGGGCCCCGGATCCCTGGGGTTCCCGGAAACTTTTAGTTACCCTTTTCGCATGGGTGACCCCCGATCTGATGACGCGCGAACAACCGCGCTCGCACTCGCGGCCGGCGCGGGGGACCGCGCCGCGCTAGTGGCCTTCATCCGCGCTACCCAGCGTGATGTATACCGCTTTCTCTGCCATCTCTGTGCGCGTGGCGAGGCCGAGGACCTCACCCAGGAGACGTACCTGCGCGCGCTGCGGGCACTGCCCAGCTTCGCCGGCCGCTCCTGCGCCCGCACCTGGCTGCTGTCCATCGCTCGGCGGGTCGCCGCCGACCAGGTTCGGCGGGCCATGACGCGACCGCGCACCACCGCCGTCGAGGACTGGGACACCGTCGCGGCCGCGAGCCCGACACACCGGCGGTCCGGGTTCGACGAAGGCATCCTGCTCCGCGAGCTGGTGGCCGCACTAGAGCCCGACCGCCGAGACGCCTTCGTGCTCACCCAGATGCTGGGTCTGGACTACGCGAGCACCGCCGAAGTGTGCGGGTGCCCGATCGGCACCATCCGTTCCCGGGTGGCCCGGGCCCGCGATGACCTGATCCGCGAGATGCACGCCCCCGGACTGCCCGGTCGAAGCGCCACCGGCCCCTAAAGGCACTGTCAGCGCTGGCGCAAGGGCCGGCATCCCGTCGTGACCGGTCGGGTTCAGACTGACCGTAGTGACCTTCTTCGTGGATGCCGGACGCGGCCCGACGCGGCTGGCCGGTCTTCGGCTGCGACTCCCAGCACCGGCGTCGGCGCCGTCCAGCCGAGCGGGCCGCGCTGATCGACAACGCCGTTCAGGCGTTTATCCTGAACGGCCAGGTAACCGCTGCCGCCAATGTCGACCGGGTCCTCGACAACCTCGGGGCGATCATCGCTGCATGCGCCGAGCCAGGACCATTCGTCTACCGCATCCACCCGAATCGGATCGAACGCCTCGACATCGACCCATGATCGAGCACGGTTCTCCCAGCTAGATCAGCCCACTGGCTCGGGCCGGCGGGCCGTGATGGGGTCGGTCCACACCAGGCGCATCCTCGGCGACAAGCTCACGCACCTCCTGAGCGAACTCCTCCTCGCCACACAGTGGCTCCTCATCATCACCCAGCGGCTCATCACCCCATGACTCCGCACCACCCCCGTGGCTCGCGGTCCATTTCCTGGTCGTCACTGCCCTCGTGGAGCGTCATGTGTTGCCTCCCCTGGTTCGTGGGATCTCGCGGGCGTCCGAGGGCTTGACCCGGTGTGTCGCGTGGTAAACCCCGACGGACACCCTATGATTCGGTAGAATCACCATAAACAGGGAAACCTTAAAAATCAAGGGTTTCCCGATTCACTGCCCGAAAGGGTAGTTCAGCGTGCCCACCAGCGGGCACTATCACCGGACTTGCGGGAGGTCGTGATGAATCGCGGGTTCAGCCCGACACTGCGGCTGTGGCAGTTGGCCGAGTCGCTGCGGGGCCACCGGGACCGTACGCAGCTGACCATCGAGGAGGCCGCCGCGCGGCTCAAGCCGCACTCGCCGCGCTGGTCGCGCTCGAAGTTGCAGCGGGTCGAGACTCGCTTGTACGCGCCGCAGCCCACCGAGGTTGAGCACCTGGCGGCGGTCTACGAGATGCCCGCCGCCGAGACCGCCGCGCTGGTCCAGATGGCCCGCGAAGCCCGACAGAAGGGCTGGTGGCAGTCCAGCGCGCTGCCCAAGCCCTCCCAGACCATGGTCGGGCTGGAGCAGGCGGCCACCATGATGCGCGAGTTCGCGCTGGCTCTGGTCCCCGGCATGCTGCAGACCTCCGACTACACCCGCGCGCTGATGACCACCCTCACGCCCACTACGCCGATCGAAGTGCTGGAGAACCTGATCGCCGCCCGGATGATTCGCCAGCACGTGCTCACCGGCGCCGACCCGCTCAGCTACGAGGCGATCCTCAGCGAGGCGGTCCTGCAGTACCCGGTGGGCGGCAGCCGGGTGATGCGCGGCCAGCTGGAAAACCTGCTGGAGCGCAGCGGTCGACCCAACATTGCCATCCAGGTGCTGCCGTTCGCGGCTGGTGCACATCCCGGGATGGAAGGGGCGGCGGGATGACCCGAGTGGACCTGTCCCGCGTGGTGTGGTGTAAGAGCAGCCGCAGCCCACTCAACGGCGGCACCGAGCAGTGCATCGAGGTGGCGACACTGGGCGATGGTCGGATCGCGATGCGGGACAGCAAGCAGCCCGATGGGGCCGTGCTGTTGCTTCCCCGCGGCCAGCTGACCACCTGGATCAGCGGAGTGAAGCACGGTGAGTTCACCGACCTGACCTGACCCCGGCCAGACGTATCCAGGCTGGCGTTCAGCTCCAGGTCATAGGTAGGGAGATGCGGTCGCTACGGGTGGCTCCGGTGACGTCGGCTGGCCACCTGGTGTGGCACGGCACGTGGTCGCGCCACGGGCCGTTGTCCGCCCTGGCGCTCTTCTCCTCCGCCCCCGCCGCCCCACGAAGTGAGGTGGGGGATCTGTTGCGGAGTTGCCGCAGACGGCAACATTGGGCGAGAAGTTGCCATCTGTGGCAACTCCGCACGCTGCGACAGTCCTTCCCCGGACCTCACCGACAGTGACATTGGTACGTGGTGTGGCAGGCATCGAAGGATCGTGGCGCAGGGTGTCGCCGACACCTATACGATCTTGAAACGACGTGCCCACGGGGGCGGCCCAGTGGGAATCGGGGCCTGGGGCTGATGTCGCGGTGGCCGCTGCGCGCCACCTCACTCATACCGCTGCCGGCTGGTGACGCACCACCCGAATATCGCGTCGCGTTGGCGGCGGAGGTCGACACGCCGGTGGGGCCGAGGCCCTTCTATGTCACGCACCTCAACTGGCGCCGTAACCACAGTCCCATCCGACGACTCCAGCTCGCGGTGATCGCCCGCCACATCGCCGAACACACCGGGGACACGGCCCGGGCCGTCCTCTGCGGCGACTTCAACGCCAAGCCAGATTCCGACGAAATCCGCATGCTGACCGGCCTGACCGAGCCGGCCGCGCCCGAAACTATCTTCGAAGACGCCTGGGGCAGCGATCACAGCGCCCTGCTGGCGACGCTGGACCTGTCCTGATCGCCGCGAGGCTACCCGGGGTGGGACAATCGTCCGAACGGCTACTGCGTGCAAGCCGGCCGACCACCCCTGACGAACGGAAACGGTTCCTCTCTTCCATGGCAACGGTCCCCTCCCTCGCCGATGTACTGGCGCAACGCCTCTCCCAGGCGATCGGCGCCGCCCTGCCCCATGCCACCAAGACCGATCCGGAACTGCGACGATCCGACCGGGCCGACTGGCAAGCGAACGGAGTTCTGGGCCTGGCCAAGTCGATGCGCGCCAATCCTCGGCAGCTCGCCGAGCAAGTTGTCGGTCAGCTGCCGACCGACGAGATAATCGCCGCCCGCGAGGTCTCCGGGCCAGGCTTCATTAACCTCACGATCAGTGACGCGGCGATCATCGGGCAGCTCGCTGCCCGCGCCGGTGATCCACGGCTCGGGTTGCTCGGCTCCGCGAATCCGGGAATCACGGTCATTGACTACTCACAGCCCAACAGTTCCGACAACAGTGAGAGTGCTGGACAGCCGTCCATGTCACGGCTCAATCGGCTCTACCGCGACGCCCGCGCCAGGTTTGACAGCGAACCTGACGGCGAATCCCACCTGCGGCGCCCTCGGGCTGGCCTGAAGCGGCGCTCAGGCCAGGGCGTTCACGGCGTTAAGCTAGGATCACGTCATGAATGAGCTGGCCAAGCACAACGAAACTTGCTGCCAAGAGGTCTTAAAAATTCGCGATATCATCCGGAAGCGGCACGCGATATCGTCGGTCGTGAGTTTCAGTGATTATCCGCTGACCCAGCTGCGGGAACGGATCACCCAGATCCTGCGCGAGCATTCCGCGCAGGCAGACGTGACCTGGGAGATCGATTACCTCGATCGCTCGAAGTTTGGCGCCGACTTCGCCGTTCGACTGACTGGCCTACTGAAGGAGTACGGCGCCAAGGAATACATCGGATCGCATGTTCCCTGGATCGCCGAGGCCCTGGCGGGTCCGGGGCTTGCCGATGTGGTGGCCAAGGTCACCCGCAAGGGCATCTATGTCAACGTGCGACTCGCCGACCACTGGTTCCTTGCGGGCGTCCAGTCGGTCATCAACCTGGCCGAGCGGTTTGGACACAACGACACCCGCTCCGGTCGGGCGCAGGTCGTGGACTACTCCTCGCCTAACGTGGCCAAGGTCCTGCACGCGGGCCATTTCCGCTCGACGATGATCGGTCACGTCCTCAGTAACCTCTACGAGGCGTGCGGAGCCATCGTCTACCGGGTCAACCACATCAACGATTTCGGTGGCTTCGGCTTCATACTGGAAGGTTTCCGGCGGTTCGGGCCATATTTCCCCGAGTCACTGGGGGACAATGAACGGCTCCTGGAAGTCTACGCCATTCGGCGAACCCTGGAACGGGCTGTGGCGGCGGACGAGAGCCTAGTCGCCCTCGACGAGCAGGAACGCGAAATCCTCGCGCGCTATTTCCCGAAGGCAAGCACGGCGGACGAGTTGCGTGCATCCTATTATGAGGAATTCGTCGGCGCCGCCGACGAGCGCTTCCAGAAGCTGGAGGAGGGCGATACCGACGAGGTCGCCCTGTGGCGGCGCATGGTGCAGTGGAGTCTGGCAGATTTCCAGTCCTTCTACACCGCACTTGACATCGACATCGATTTCGTCATCGGGGAAAGCTTCTACCTCAACGCGGGCAACGACGTGGTGAACGAGGCGATCGCCAACGGCACGGCCTTCGAGCTGACCAAGCAGCGAGTCTCCGAGGAGGTCGCAGAACTCGACCGCGCCGTGGCCGCCGACGAGATCACCGCACCGGTGCGAGACAAATCCGTCGCCCTCCTAGAGAAGGACATCGGGGCAATCGTGGTGCCCCTGCCCGGCGGTGAACGGCTCGTTGTCCGCCGGTCCGACGGCCGCAGCATCTACGCCACTCGTGACCTCGGGGCGATCAAGCTCCGGCGGGAGATCTTCGATCCGACCGACATCAACTACGTGGTGGGGCAGGAACAGCGCGTCCACTTCACCCGGCTGTTCCAGGCTGCCCAGGTGCTCGGCCTCGCCACCGCCACCAAACCCGAGTTCACGCACACCTACTTTGGCTTCTACGTCGACGCCGTCACCGGCAAGAAGCTCTCCAGCCGGGAGAGCGTGGCCGGGGTCAACGAGCTGCTGGCGGCGGCGGTCACGCATTTCCGGGCGAAGTCCGCCGAGGACGGCGCCATGACCGAACAAGAACTCGATGAGGCCGCCCAACAACTGGCGGTCGGCTCGGTCGTCTTCAACGACCTCAAGCGCGACATGAAAGGGTCTGTCAGCATCGCCCGCGGCGACCTGGCGCCCATCATCGCCGATTTCGAGAAGTCAGGCGGCCCGTACGTCGTCTACTCCGCCTGCCGAGCCCGGGCGATCCTGCGCAAGTACCACAAGCCGGTGCCGCATCTCTCCGAAATCGACACCTTCGAGCTCAGCGATCAGGAGGCGCTGCTGATCTCCAAGATCCTCGAATTCCCCGACAAGGTGGCCAAGGCGGCGGACGAGGACAACCCGTCGATCCTGGTCCGCCATCTGCTCGACATCGCCGGAATCTACAATTCCTACTACGCGAGTGCTCCCGTGTTGGAGAGGGGAAAGGCGAACAAGTCCAGACTGATGATCACCCGGGCCGCCCAGTCGGTGTTGACCAATGGACTGAAATTATGCCATGTGAAGTGCCCGCCGAAGATCTGACACAGGTAGGACGCCAGGTGGGCAGCGGTGCGGCCCGCGCTTCGTCTGAGATCAGGCCGAGCGCGGCAGCATCCAGTAACTGGACAGGAGCAGGCGGAAATTCCTCCGCAATATCGACGCGCGGTGCAGGCCAAGATTGCCGAAAAGCATCAGGGTGCCCGCTCGGCTGGTACAGGTGACCGGCTCGTAGCCGTAGCGCTCCCGCAGCCTACGGACCTCCGTGGGCAGATAGCACCCGCAATACGGACTCTCCTCGTTCGCATACTTGCCCGCGTTGTCGCGGTCGTAGTAGAAGTAGAATTCCCGTTCCTTGCGGATTCGCCAGGGCCGCGGCCGGTGGCTGCCTTTGAGGTACACCATCGGAGCATCGTCGGGGCCCACGATGTGGTAGAAGTCGACGATGCTCGTCTCGCCGATGTCCGCAAATCTAGGTCGGTCAGTTCCTCGAGCCGGTCGATCTCGTCCCAGTAGAGGTGAGCGAGCCGGGCCCTGAGCTCCGGGGAGGGATCGAAGCGCGGGATTCCTCTTGCCGCGAACCGGTCCGCTCGGGTGGAGTTCAGGCGTACGGCACGCTCGGGCAGCACCCTGTCATCGACACCGAGAAAGCCGAACACCTCCCGCAGCAGAGTGACGCCGTCATCGTCGTCCCAGTCCTCGTACCGCAAGATCTTGATCCGGTCCCGTGGAAACAGGTCAAAATAGTGGCGCAGATGCGTGTAGTACAGCCCGCGATAGCCGTACCGCCATACGTAAGACCAGTTCGCGCGCCTCCCCGCGTCCTCCAGGTCCAGTGCGACGTCCAGGGATGGCGCCGTCTCAAAGCCGTCTAGCTGTTCGAGTCGGAAACTGGAGATCGCCCGCTCCACCGGGTTCCGGAGGATCGCGATGATTTTCGCATTCGGCGCGTAGTGACGAATGCGGTGTGGCGCACTGGAGCTCGACAGGTAAGCCGGCGATACTTCGCCGACCGCCGTCTCGGCAACGACAGCGTCGAGGAGTGCGACGTAGTCGGCGGCTGTGGTGACCACCCGCTCCTTCAGTAGGTGGTCACCGGGGCCGCGATAGTCGAGGCCGTCACCTTCGAAGGCGAAGAAACGCGGCTCCAGCACAGGTGTCACGTAGACCTGCGGATGCTCCTTCAGGTGGTGGTACAGCGAGGTCGTGCCGCTTCTCGAGGAGCCGATCACCACGAAATTCGGGAACATCATGACGTCCTCCTAGGACCGCAGGTGTTCGGTGTTGAGTTCCGTGCGGGCGCGGGGTTCAGCCAACCACCCCAGGCGAGCCGGGACGTCGAAGAGTCGGCCCGGCCCGAATCGCGGCCAGATGCCGCGCAAGCCCGGGACGACCACCTTCACGCAGGGCAGCCCAATGTCGGCTCGGGTGCAGTCTCGGACGAAGACCTCGGCGCGCACGGCGGCCGCAGCGGCCGCACAGTCGCGGACCATCGGTGTTTCCCCTGCATCCCGGTAGTGCTCCGCTCGTCTAGGTGGCCCGTCTGGTGCGGTCAAGTGGGATTGCGTGGACCAGTCGAACCCGGCCCATTTGCGGCTTTCCTGCGCGTGAAAGCAGATGGCCTGACCGAGCTCCACCAGCGCTGATCGCAGCGCGCTGCGGGCGTTGAAATACGCTCCGAAGCCGAAACGGGGTGTGTCACCGGGCTGCTGCACCGACATCGCCACGAAAGTCGGGGTGTCTAGGTCGCTAGTCACGTCAAAGACGTTGAGCCGATTGCCCGCAGTCCGCTGTCGAGCGGCCACGTCGGCGAGGAAGTCAGGGCCCCGGCAAAGTCCTGTTTCGGCAGATAGATGCCCATAGATCACTGAACGAGAGGGGCGATCATGATCTCGTGTGCTCTCAGTGCGCCGAGTTCGACAGGAGAGCTGCTCGGCCGGCCTC
>JBOHFR010000053.1:0-37896 GCA_050699715.1 Pseudonocardiaceae bacterium | reverse complement strand
GTGGGCCACCACTGCCTGCGGGCGGGACGTTGCTCGCCCGCGCCTTGAGGCAACGCCCGGTTGGTGGGGTCATGGGTGTGCGCACCACCCGAGCTGGTGGTGCGCAGGCGGGGCGATGGGCAGCTGGCGGCTCACCGCCTGCGAGCGCCGTATCGATCGACGTTCATGACCTAACTTCAGGAGGTCTGAGTCTCGCGGAGTGTCGAGGTGTCGAACCAAGATGCCCCGGTATCGGCGCATACCGAAAAGATCGAGTCCCCGGAGACGGCCAGTCCCTTGACCGCGTTGTCGTGCAGGCGCAGTGTCGTGCGGTGTTGCAGCGTCCCGTCCCCCTGCAACTCCAGCACCACGCCTTCGCCGGTGTAGGCGCCCACCACCACGCAGGTCGTCCCGTTCACCCCCGTGAATTGCGCGGCACAATTCAACGGCGAGCGGTGCTGATAAAGCTGCCGGCCCGTGACAGCGTCGAAGAGCACTCCTAGCTGACCGCCGGTAACGACGATAGAATTTGAGAAACGGTGGCTTGCTACCACTTCAACGCGGAAGCTGACTATTGCGTCACCCATATCGCCGCCAATGCCGGATCTCGCCGATGGCACGCGTGAACAGAGTAATTTCTTCGTGAAAACAGTTCGCTTCGTGACCGTGTTGTTAGCCGCGACCGCATGCGCGGGTGGGGGTGGACCTTCAGTAGTTCCCGTCCTGTCGTCAACGCGGATAAGCGACAGTCTGAAGCATGGCACCGATGGGACAGTGGGCGTTCTTCCGATTACACCACCGAAATGCACCGTTAATGCGACAAGAGCATCCCAGGCGAACGCCGGAAATGCGGGCGATACGGTCTGTTTCAGCGGTAACAGCTTGACGGTGAGTCGTTTAACCACCACATCGGAAACTGCCGAAACCTCCATTATTGTCACGGGCGATGGCAGTACTACTGCTCTGGACGCGAAGTTCCTGACCCGGCCTACTGGACGCCTCGCCCTCCCCGCACCGGCTGCGGGACCCCTTGCGGGTCGTCGTCGACGAAGGTCGCGATGTCAGTGGCCCACCTGCGCGGTGGGGAGTTCTGGCCGGGCGCGCGCCTAGGGCTGACCCAGCGCGAGAGCGAGGTGCTCGCGCTCATGGTGGCCGGGCTGTCCAACCGCGCCATCGCCGGCCACGCTGCCGCAGTGTCGCAGGTCGAGCTCGGCTACCGACCACCCGAGCTACACGAGTGGCTATCGCCGGTCGCTTTGAGCGTCCAGCATCGCGACGACCTTCTCGTACCGCCGGGTCGCGCAGGCGCAAGTCCGGTCGATGGCCACTACCCCGAGCCGACCGATCTCCAACGCGCCCAGCATGTAGAACGCTGTGCCGTCCCTGGTAGCGCCACTGTAATGCAGGCTGTTACGCAACGCCGCATCCACCACGTCGTCCGGTCTCAGCACACGGTACCGGTCGTGTTGCAGCCGGTCCGTCGCGAAGAAACACCGTGGTTCGCCGTCCGGCCCCAGATAGTTTCCCGACTGGGCGTCGAACTCGCCCTCGACCAAACCGTGCAGCAAGAAGTACGGCGCGGTGCCACCGCCCATCCGTAGGTTGATCTCAATCCCGTAGTGTCGCCATCCAGTCGCGATGCGCGACGATAGGAAATCAACGCTCAGTAACCCGACGACCGACTTGGCCGCCAGCGCCTTCCCCACCCGCAGCGCCAGTTCCTGGATTTCCACGCGGTATTCGGCGTCAGCGGGGAAAGTGCCGCCGATGAAAATCTGATTCGCCGCGCCGGAAAACAACTGGTCCTGGGTGGACAGGATGCGCACTGTGCCGACTGGGGAGATCAATAACTGAGCCGAGGGCGACCGCGTCTCGCTCGCGTCCACGAACCGTTCGACCACGGCTCCCATCGCGACCAGTTTCGCTAGATAGCACTCCCAGGAATCAGGGGGCGAGGCAAAAATGGCTCGCCGGGGCAGCTCGCTCGAGATCCACCTTGCCAGCCCTGTTTCGGGTGCGCCGTCAAACGAGAAGAGCACATTTCCACCGGCCCCAAAGCTGTCGTTGAGCTTGATCATTGCCTGCTGTAGACTCGGGTCGCGGGTCCGCAACGTAGCCAGCGCGTCCGCCACGTCGTGTTCGTCCCGCAGATCCTCAAAACCGTCCGCAACGGTGACGCCGGACTCTGCGAACACCCGGCGAGAACCACTTTTGCTGCCCAGTCGGGACAGCTCGGGATCGGCGGCGTACAGCGGGATTCCGAGCTGTAGAGCAAGGTCACATTCGAAGGGAGAACCGTTGAAGGCCACCAGGCAGGCGTCGAGCGGGTCACCTATCGCTTGCCGGATCTCCTGGAGGAGATCCGGCAAGCGTAGGATCTTCTCAGTGAGCGGAGCCGGCTCGCGGTCAGCGCAATCGAACAATGTCAACCTGCGCCGGCCATGCCAGTTGGGCAGCGAGGAAACCAGATCGAGGGCGTATTCCAGAACGACCGGGCCTAGTGTGTCACTGGTGACATAGATGATCCGGGTCGTGGGCCGGCGAAGTAGTTGCAAGAAGACGAGCAACCGCTCCTCGTAATGCTGTACACCGGGGATCTTCGCTAACCCGGCGTGATCGAGCGTCATGCTCGGCAGGACCACGACGGTGCCCGGCCGCCTATGGTCGAGCGGGTCGAACGGATCTCGCAACCGTTGCTGAAGCCGACGAAAGTTCAGCGCCGGAGACCCACCATCTTCGGACATGACGTCGGTGACCTCTCTGATAGCCAGCCTTCAGCGAGATTCAGGTTGGCACGTTGGTGGCTTCGTCGATCTCCAGTCGAGCAATAATGTCGCGCATGACCTCACTAGGGCCAGCCGCGATGGTGGCCGCCCGCGCATCGCGGAAGGCCCTGGCAACCTCGGTGTCGTCGAGGTAGCCATGTGCACCATGTAACTGCAAGCTCGTGTCCGCCATCCGGGCGGCGAGCTCGGTGGCGCGGAGCTTGGCCATGGAACATTCCCGCACAGATCCCAGGTCGTCGCGCTGGTACCGCCAGACGGCGTGGTAAACGAGCTCACGGGCGGCGGCCAGGTCGGTGGCGAGGTCGGCAACCTGGTGGCGCACGGCCTGCAGGTCAGCCAGCCTGGCGCCAAAGGCACCGCGGCCCACCAGGTGTTCCCGAGTCAGCTGCAGGCTCCGGTCGGCGCCGCCGAGCGCGAGGACCGCCGCGACCACGCGCTCGAGCTGGAACCCGCGCATGAGCTGGTAGAAGCCGCTGGCCAGCCGACCGACGACCTGATCGAGGGGCACTCGCACAGCGTCGAAGCGCACAGTCGCCGGATCGGCGGCGCGCCAGCCAAGCGGCTCGGTCCGGTCGATCGTCATCCCGGGGCTGTCGGCATCGACCACGAACAGCGAGAGCCCCGCCGCACCACGATCGCCGCCGGAGGGGGCACCGCTGCGCGCGAGGACTACGAAGAAATCCGCCGAGGAGCCGTTGCTTACCATGCTCTTGGTTCCGTCGAGAACAAAGTGGTCCGGCTCCTCGTGCGCCGTACTGGCGAGACCGGCGAGGTCCGACCCAGCCCCGGGCTCGGTGACGGCCAGCGCGGCAATCTTGTCACCAGCGACGGCCGGGATCAAGTAGCGTTGGCGCAGCGCGGCATTGCCGGAGCGGGCGATGTAGTAGGTCGCCATATAAGCGTGCACCGAGATCGCCGCCCGTACGCCACCGTAACCGGTGCGGCCCAGCTCTTCCAAGAAGACTACCGAGGAGAACAAGTCCCGGTCACTGCCGCCGACCTCGCGGGAATGCAACAGCCCCAGTAGCCCCTGCGCGCCGAAAGATCTCCACGCTTCACGAGGCAACCGCCGCCGCGCCTCCCAGTCAACGGCGAACGGCACGATGGCCCCTGCCAGGAAATCCCGTACCTCCCTGCGGAATCGCTGATGCCGCTCGGTGAAATAAATCGACTCCACACGCACCGCCCCGTCTAGCCGACCTCTGACAAGGCCACCGCCAGCTCGGCGGCCAGGAGTTCGAGAAAGGCACCGTCGGCTGAGCGGACGAAGAAGTGGCCGCCCGCGAGAACGTGAATGGTAAATGATCCGACGAAACGGGACCAACGCCGCGCGCTCCAGGTTGGCGCGATGGTGTCGTCCCGGCCAGCGAACGCGATCGCCGGAACGGGCACCGAGGTGGGCGTGGCCGGCGGCCAGGTCTCGGCGAGGGCAAGATCTGCCCGCATCAGCGGCCGCACGAGCGTCATCATCCGCCGATTGGCGAGCACCTCCGGCGGAGTGCCAGCGACCAGGGACAGGTTGCGAGTAAAATCCGCATCCGGCATCCGATGGATGGCTGGGAGCAGCAGCGGCACGTCCGGCGCCCGGCATCCGGCGAGCAGCAGCCGGTGCGGCGCCGCACCGGCACCATCCACCAGCCGGCGGGTCAGCTCGTAGGCGATCATCGCTCCTAGGCTGTGCCCGAACAAGGCGAACGGACGATCGACAGCCGCGCTCACCACCTGGCACAGCCGGTACAGCAGCGTGTCCCAGTCGTCGTAGGGTCGCTCGCCGATCCGGGTATGCCGGCCTGGCAACCGCACGGCAAGCAGTTCCACCCCGGCGGGCAGCGCCTCGGCCCACCGGTGGAACGCGGACGGGCCACCACCGGCGCAGGGAAAGCACAGCCGAGCTGGCGGAACGCGGACGGCGTCTGATTCAGCACGGTGACCTGCTCGCGTCGCAGCAGTTCGCGGAAACGACGTGGGGACTGGCACGTCTCGTCTGGCACCACGACCAACCGCCCACCAAAGAGCAACGAGCCCCAGAGTTCCCACACCGAGAAGTCGAAGGCGACGGAGTGGAACATCGTCCAGACGTCGTGCTCACAGAACCGAAACCACTGCTGGGTGACCTCGAACAGGCGTATCACGTGCCGGTGCTCCACGAGCACACCCTTCGGGGTCCCGGTAGAGCCGGACGTGTAGATCACGTAGGCGAGGTCGGTCGGCGCGCGCTCGGTGGCCGGTGCCGGGTTAGCGCTGCCGCGTCGCTGTTCCCGCTCAGCGGCAGCAGAGTCAGCCAGCACCAGCACGACGGATCGCTCCGTGACCCGCTCGGCCAGCAAGGATGTGGTGACAGCAATCCCAGCACCGCTGTCTCGCAGTAACCAGGCGACCCGCGGTGGGGGGGTGCTTGCGTCAATGGGGAGGTACCCACCGCCGGCCTTGAGGATTCCCAGTATCCCCACAATAAGGTCGATTCCGCGCTCGATGTACAGCGCCACCAGGACGTTCGGGGCGACACCGAGGTCGGACAGCTGACCGGCCAGCGCATCGGCGCGGTCGTTAATGTCCGCATACGTCGCGGTGTCGCCGTCGGACACGACCGCTGTCCGGTCGGGGCAGGACCGCGCTCTGGCTTCGAATATCTGGTCGAGCCGACGCCCGGCAAAGCCAGGATCGACTTCCGTGCCACCCTTGCCTAGCCTGTATGGACCGCCAGCTCGCTGCTCACCCTGGTACGGGAGCATGCACTGATCAGTGGGCGAGGTCGGTGGCCAACACACTGCGGCTCGCCGGTGCGTAGGCTGCTGCCATGAGCAGGCCAACCCCGGGCCGGCTGCGGGGCCCGCTGCGGGTCGTCGTTGTGGATGACCACCAAATGGTGCTCGACGGGCTGCGCGCGATGCTGGCTGCCTACTCCGGCCAGGTCGAGATCGTCGGCGAGGCCACCGAACCAGAGCTCGCGATGAAAATCATCACCGGGCAGGAGCCCGACATCACCTTGCTCGATGTCCGGTTACGGGGCTCCAGCGGGCTGGACCTGTGCGCGGAGATCCGCAAGCGGCAACCCGCCTGCAAGGTCGTGTTCCTCACCGTCTACGACGACGAGCAGTACCTCTACCAGGCGCTGCGCCTGGGTGCGGCCGGGTTCCTGCTCAAGCGGGTGCGCGGCGCGGAGCTAGTGGATCACCTGCAGCGGATCCACCAGGGCGAGGTCCTCATTGATCCCAGCCTGGCGACGAAGGTCGCGATGTCAGTGGCCCACCTGCGCGGTGGGGAGTTCTGGCCGGGCGCGCGCCTGGGGCTGACCCAGCGCGAGAGCGAGGTGCTCGCGCTCATGGTGGCCGGGCTGTCCAACCGCGCCATCGCCGGCCGGCTCACCGTCAGCGAGGAGACCGTCAAGACGCACGCCCGCGGGATCTACCGCAAGCTGGGCGTCCCGGACCGCTCCGGCGCGGTCGCCGCGGCGCTGCGGGAGGGGGTGTTCCAGTGATCCGCTCGCGGCTGGGCCTGGCCGATGCCGCTTCCGACGCCCAGCTGCTGCACCGGGTAATCGAAATCTTGTCGGCGGGTCTAGACCTCGACGGGATCGTCCAAGGCGTGGCTGACCTGATCACTGAGACCACCTCCACCGACGTCTGCTTCGTGCACCTGTTGGATCCGGGCGGCGACCGGCTGCGCCTGCGCGGCGCCACTCCCCCCTTCGATCAGCTAACCCGGCGGATCGAGCTACCGGTCGGCGAGGGGGTGTCCGGGTGGGTGGCCGCGCACTGCGAACCGGTGGTGATCACTGACAACAAACGGGCGGATCCACGTTATCGCTATATCCCCGAGTTGCGCGGGGAGGAGTTCATCTCGATGGCCTCGGTCCCGATGATCACCCGACCCGGTGATCTGGTAGGTGTGCTCAACGTCCACACCCGGGACCGCCGCGAGTTCGCCAAGGCCGACGTCGAGCTGCTGGGCGCAGTGGCGGGTTTGATGGCCGGGGCCATCGAGAACGCCAGCCTGCACAGCAGGCTCGCCGAGCGGGAGGAGGCGATGGAGCGGTTCGCCGAACGGATCGTGCTGCTCCAGGAAACCGAGCGGCGCCGGCTCGCCGGCGAGATCCACGACGGCATCAGCCAGCGCATCGTCAGCCTGTCGTTTCACCTCTCGGCAGCGGCGGACGCGGTGACCTCCGACCCGGCCAGCACCGCCGAGCAGATCGCCCGCGCCCAGGAACTCGCCGCAGGGGCGTTGGATGAGACCCGGCACGCGATTGCCGGGCTACGCCCCCCCGTGCTGGACGACCTCGGGTTGGCCGCCAGCCTGGAAAGCCTCGCGCGATCGATCCCGCTGCCCAACGTCGACGTGGATACCGTGGCAACCAACCTGCCCGAGCACGCCGAGACCGCAATTTACCGAATCGCCCAAGAGGCGCTGCAAAACGTGATGAAGCACGCCAGTGCCGCGCACGTGCAGCTGCGGCTCTCGGTGGCCACCGACGCCGTTCTGCTCGAGATCTCCGACGACGGCGTCGGCTTCGACCCGGCCACCACTGCCGAGCGAGCCGGGCCGGTGGGATACGGCCTGCCCGGCATGCAGCAGCGCGCCGAACTCCTGGGCGGGCAGCTCACCGCGGACAGCACCCCCGGCCACGGCACCGTGGTGCGCCTGCGCGTACCCGTCTCACCCGAGCGCTGACGGGCCCGACCGGTCGGACCCGCAATCCCATGATCACGGTTTGTGCGCCGTGGACTGTCCACGATGGTTGTTACCTCCTCTAAGGTTGAGCGCTGTGCCAGTCGATGAGGGGAACATGACGGTTGATCGCGCCCACCTGAAGATCGCGCGGCGTCGCCTGGGTGCGCACCTGGCCACGTACCGCACGGCGGCCGGGGTCTCGCAACCCGAGCTCGGCCAGGCGCTCGGGAGAACCCGCACCACGGTGTCCAAGACCGAGCACGGCACCCGGGGGATGCCCGCCGCGCAGTGGGCGATCGCCGACGACACGTGCGGCGCCGGCGGTGCCTTGATAGCCGAGCACGAGGCGCTCGCGCAGGCCGAACAGGACTATCGTGACCGGTGTCGGGCCCACCACCGCGAGGCGCGGCGAGCGGGCGCGCAGGCCCGAGCCGCGGCCCTGGGAGCCGTACCGGTGCGAGCTGTGTACCCGCGGGACCGCGGGAGCGGGCACGAGGCATGGCTAGCGAGGACACTGGTCAGCGGGGAGCTAGCCGAGGAGCTCATGCGGATGATCACCAGATTGATCCGGGCGATAGGTCGTCGCGACGCGATGCAGACCCTCGGGTGGGTAATGGCCGCGATAGGGTTATCGGAGCTGGACCCCGAGGAGTCCACCCGCCTCGCCCAGGCGGTGGCCACGCCGAGCCGGGTGGACGCACAGGTGGTGCACAACCTGGCGGCCATGCTGGCCCAGTTAAGACGCCAAGAAGACACCCTCGGGGCGGGTGAGGTCCTCGAGACGGCGGTGGCGCAACACGGGCTCGCGCGCCGGCTGCTCACCGGTGGCTGCCCCGACCACTGGCGCCAGCCCCTGAACAGGGTGGACAGCGCGATGGCCTCGTTCATCGGCAACTGCCTGGTCAATATGGGCCGCCCCGACGAGGCAGCCGGGTACCTCGGGCACGCCCGCCAGGCCGCTCACCAGGCCGGCAACGCCGCGTGCGCGGCCTACGCGGCCGCCGGCGCCAGCTTCGCCGCCTTCGAGCGTGGTGACACACCCACCGCGTTGGACACCGCCGCCGCCGCGCGCAGCCTGGCCGCGCGCACCGATGACACCCAACTCAAGGCTCTAGCTGAGACGAACGCCGCCGCCGCCTATGCCCTTGATGGCCAATACGGCCCCTGCATGGCCGCCGGTAACCGCGCCCACGACTTCCTCACCAACGCACCCGGGCCTGCGCCCGACTCACCGGCCTCCTGGTTCCACCACGGCCGGATTGACAGCCGCCGTAGCCGCGACCTCTGCCTGTTGGGCAGGCCGAAGGAAGCCCTCGACGCCGCCATCACCGCTCGGGCACAGCACGACCAGACATCCGTACGATCCGTATTGTGCGAGGTGCGACTAGGCCACGCCCTCGCCCTCTCCCAGGACATCACCGAAGCCGCCCAGGTCCTGCGCAACGTCGCCGACCAGGTTCACCTCTACCCTCGACTGACCGGCGAGTTCCACGCCGCCCGAGCGTTGCTGCAACCCTGACGACACACCCACACCGTCACCACACTCGACGCCCAACTGGCGCCGCACGGAGAACTGATGTGGGCGCAACCTGACGATCCCTGGGTCGGTACCGCGCCCCCGGCTCCGCGCCGGCCACGACTGGACCCATGACCCATGGGAGTACCGAGCGGAACTCTATGATCGGGTAGCTGCCCACCCTGCCGCAACGTCCCCCGCCCTGCTGACCGAGCCCGACCTGCCATCAACCTGGTGGGCGGCGCTGCGAACCGCGCTCGAGGACATCGCCACAGTCCCCACCTACCGCTTCACTGTCCGCCAGCAGTACCTCGACCGCGCCATGCCCCACTTCCTCGGCGCGCCCATCGACACCGCGCCACCGTCCTGGTCCACCGCGCACGGCGACTTCCACTACGGCAACCTCTGCACGCCCCCCTGCACATCCTCGACTGGGAGGGTTGGGGCCTGGCCCCCAGCGGCTACGACGCCGCCGTCTGGAACGGGCGCTGGTCACCTACCGGACGCTGGCGCTCAGTGATGCGGCTGAGGTTCCGGAGCTGGGTGAGCTGGCGCGGCAGATCAGGGCAAGCTGGGACGCCTGGTTCACCTCGCCGAACAAATACAGCGACGTCCTTCGGGTACTGCCTTGGCTGATCGTGAACAGTGAGCGGGCGGTGTATGAACAGGGGCGGTCGCCGGAGGCGTGCCGCCTCGCGTGCGAGGTCTACCAGCTGGCTCGGCCGGTGTTGAAGCACCTGGGGCGCCTTGATCTGGGCAATCTCTTGGCTGACCGCTGTATGCGCTACGCGGAGGAGACCGAGGACCCGCTGCTGATCGCCGCTGCCACGTGGAATGTCGCACAAGCTTTGTACGCCGATGACATGCCGGCCGGTTCATTTGACGTTGCCATGATGGGTGCTGAGAAGTTGGCGCCGCTCCTGCCTGACGGAACACCGGCCCATTTCGCGGTGTACGGCGGTCTGCAGCAAGCGGCGGCGATCGCCGGCGTGCGGCTCGGTGACCCCTGGCGAGCCCGGGAACTGCTTCGTGGTCCAGCCTGGGAGGCTGCGACCCGGGTGGGCGAGGGGCGCGATGATCATCACATTTTCTTTGGCCCGACGAACGTCCGCATTCATATGGTCCATGTCGAGCAGCAAGTCGGTGAGGTCTCCGAGGCGCTACGACTGGCTGACGACGTAGATATCACGAAGATTTCGTCTCTGGAGCGTAAGACGACTCATCTCTATGAGATCGCTCACTGTTACGACTGCCGCCAGAACGATACCGCTGTATTTGTGCATCTGAAGATGGCTGAGCGGATCTGCCCGGAGGATTTCCGGCACAAGCAGATTGTTCGGAACATGGTGAGCGCGCTCGCCAAGCGCGCCAAGCCCTCATACGCTTCTGAGGTGCGGGAGTTCGCGGCACGAATTGGGATGCTGGACTGAGGAGGGCCTCCCACATCTCACGAGCGGTATTTGTCGGTGATCAGCCGCAGTTCGGCGCGAGCCTCGTCGCCGAAGACCGCAAGACCCTCCAGTGCCGCCAGCATCGCGACGTACCGCCTGACATCGGCTGGGTCGTTGTAGTAGGCGGCTCCGCCGACCACCCCGACCACCACGGTGTGCTCGTCGTACAGGTCGAACCCGCAGGGCGGGAAGACGGTGGCTTCGGCGCCCCACGGGATCACCCCGACCCGGACCTGAGGGTGGCGGCTCACCTCGGTGATGTGCTCAACCTGGCGCACCATCATCTCGGGGCTGCCCACGCGCCAGCCCAGGGCGCCTGCGGTGAGGAGGAACGTGAACCGCCGGCCGGGCTCGTCGAGGATCTGAGCCCGTAGCAACCGCTGGGCGACGCGGGCCTGGGCCGCTGCCGCTGGTAGGTCGCCGGAGGCGAAGAGGGCACGGATGTACTCCTCGGTTTGCAGCAGGCCGGGGATCACGATGGGGTGGAACACCGCGGTGCGCGTGGCTCGCACTTCGTTGCGGCGGACTCGTTGTTCGTGGGCTGCGGAGCGGCTGACCGCTACCCGGGCTGGTGCTGCTGCTCGGTGTTGCTCGTGCAGGTCCCGGGCCATCACCACGAGTTGACGGCGAACCGCCGTGGAGGCGCCCAACGCCCGGGCGTAGCGGTCGGCATCCTCCGGGGAGGGCACGAGCCGACCGGACTCCATGCGGGAGACCTTGGCCTGGGAGAAGCCGGCCCGGCGGCCCGCTTCGATGCCTGAGCTGATTCCGGCGTCGTCCCGGATCTTCCGCAACAGCCGGGCTATCTCGCTGTGCGCGACCGGTTGGGGTCTGCCTCGTGGCATGGGGTTATGCCGTGGTGGTGTCGCGGTGGTAGCTCGGGTGCGCCTCCCACCAGGCGGCGAACTCGGTCGCCTGGTTCCACAGCAGCTCAGCGATGGTCACAAACGGTGCGGCGCTGTTGGGATGGATGACCTCGGCGCAGGCGAAACGACAGTCCGAGTCATAGCGGGAGCGCACCACATGCTCCCCATCAAGCACGAAGAAGTCGTGGACTCGCCGCCAGGCCCGACCTGCGGTCACGTCGGCAAGGATCCGATCCAGCCACGGGCGCTTGGCCTGCGCAGTCGGGGCCGGATCGCCGCGCAGGTACCGGCGGAAGTCGTCCTCGTCAGAGGCCGCGCTGTAGCGGTGCAGCGTTTCGAGCCGGAATAGGTCCCGGGTGTGGTGCTTGGCCACGAACTCGCCGAGCTGGTCCAGGGTCAGCACCTCACGGACCTCCGGCAACAGCGACGGGGCACGAGGACCAGACCCTCGTGGTCAGGCAGGTTCAACTCGGCCAGGAGGGTGGTGTCCGGTTTGTCGCCTCGCACCGCCAGTCTCCCGTGGGCCAGTGGCCCGTAGACCTTGGGGCAGTCCAGCGTGTTGGGGCAGGACACGTCGCGCAACATTTTGATCATGAGGTTCCTCTCCCGCCTAGGTGTAGTCGATTATGTTACTTGTATTATGCGATTCTGCTATGTGCATACTATCTCAGCGGTGTGGCCCTCACCGTCGTACGAACCGGGCGCTGCGGAGCGCGGGGCGTCTGCCTTGCCACGCGGTACGGACGGCCGTGCTGGTTCCACGGCAGGAGAGCAGAGTGCTCACCTGCCGGCGGCTACCGACGCGAGTCTGCCGGATGGCCAACCCGCTAGATCCCATTAGGAGTGAGAAGTCGCCGTGAAGCAGTCAGAAGTGATCGCCGACTCAGCCCGTGCCGCTCATCTGCGGGGCAGGCTCACTGACGAGCTGGTGGCCCTAGGCACGATCGTGTCGAAGGAGGTCGAGGCGGCGTTCCGCACGGTGCCGCGGCACTCATTCGCCCCCGGGGCGACACTGGAGGAGTCTTACGCCCAAGACACCGTGCGCATTGAGCGGGACGAGCACGGCACCACCATCAGCGCGGTATCCGCGCCACAGATCCAGGCCATGATGCTGGAACAGGCCCAGCTCGGAGCTGGGATGCGGGTGCTGGAGATCGGATCGGGCGGCTACAACGCGGCGCTGATCGCCGAACTGGTCGGCGAAACCGGGGCGGTCACCACGGTCGACATCGACCCCAGCGTGGTCGACCGCGCCCGCGACTGCCTGGCGGCAGCCGGGTACCACAAGGTCAGCGTGGTGGTGGCCGACGCGGAAGGTGGTATCCCGGACCATGCGCCCTACGACCGGGTGATCGTTACCGCCGGTGCGTGGGATATCCCCCCTGCGTGGTCTGACCAGTGCGCCGATGATGGCCGGATCGTCGTGCCACTCCGGATGCGTGGCCTGACCCGGTCGGTGACTTTCGAGCGGGACGGGAACCACCTGGTCAGCCGCGACTATCGGCTGTGTGGGTTCGTGCCGATGCGGGGCATGGGTGCCCACAGCGAGCGCGTGGTCGCGCTCGACGGGGACAGAGTCAGCCTGCGGATCGACGGAGAGCAGCCGGTTGACGCGGACCGCTTGCGGGACGCCTTGTTGGGCCCGAGGATCGAGCGCTGGTCGGGTGTGGAGGGCGGCCCGACCGAGCCTTTCGACGACCTGGACTTGTGGATTGCTACTGTCGTGGACGATTTCGGTCTGCTCACAGCGACGAAGGACGCGATCGACAGCGGACTGGTCAGCAAATCCACGCGGGTTGGCGCCAAGACGATGGTGGCGGGCGGGAGTTTCGCCTACCGGGCCGCAGCGCGCCCGGTCGATGCGGAGCGTACGAAGTTCGAGTTCGGCGCGTATGCGCACGGCCCCGACGCCGGACGCCTCGCGGAGGACTACATCGACCTGATCCAGGCGTGGGATCGGGATCATTGTGGGGGTCCGGGTGCGCGTATCGAAGTGTATCCCGCTGCGGCCTCGGATGCGGAACTTCCTGTCGGGCGGGTTATCAACAAGAGACACACGCGAGTCATCATCTCCTGGCTCTAACAGCAGCGATACCAGACCGAAAACGAGAGCTCTAGGAGAACAACACCATGAAGGAGGCGACGTGACAGTTCAGAGGGATCAGATGGCGGCTGTGGCAGGCGACCCGGCAGGGGACACGGAGTTCGACCTCGACGTCAGCATCGTGGAGTCCAGTCCGGTCGTCGATGAGCTGATGCGGATAACCAGCGACAACTGCGGATCGACGTGCGAGAGCGCCTGTCGCGACACCGGTTGTTAGCCGGTTCGGCCTGACGCGCGTCCGTGTTCGCGATGGCGGGGCCTGTTGCGTCTCCGCCACCACGGCGGTCTGAGTTCTGTGGAGGCGGTGTTGTACCGGTTCGTTGATCACGTAGCCTGGCGCGCGCACCCCTCACCGGCACCCCGGGGCGCTGGTGAGGGCTCCTATCTCCCGGTGGTTGAAGGTGCGCTATGTTCGAGATGGTGGAGCCGGCTATTGGCGAGCGCATCCGCGAGTTGCGCCATCCCCGCTATACTCAGGTCGAGCTCGCCGTAGCCGCCGATGTCAGTGTGGACGTCATCCGGAAACCTGAGCAGGGCCGTCGGCACACCGCCTCGATTGCCGCCTTGACCCGCATCGCCCGCGTTCTTGGTGGTGGTCTCGCAGACCTGCTAGGTCCCTCGCGGCCCGCCTTGGCTGCCAGCGGTGACCAAGACCGGGTGGTCGCCATCCGGGATGCGCTGACTAGCGTTGATGATCTGCTGGGTGAGCTGGATGACGCCGCCTGACGCAGCGCTACCGCTCTCGACCCGCTGCCGCCATCTGGCCGACGTCGCGTACACCCAGGTGCGTCTGGGGCGCCATCAGGCTGCGGAGTCCACGTTGCTGATGATGGAGCAGGCCGCCCCGGAGTGGACCGCGCACCAGCAGCTGCCGCGCGTGCTCGTTGGTGAGCTGCTGACCCGGGGTCGCCCGTCGTCGCGACTGGGAGCCCTCGCCGAGCGCCTGCACGTTAGGCCCGGCGCGAGGGGCCGTTAGCGCAGGATCAATGGCGGCCGGTGGGGCACGGTGCCCTACCACGGGCCAACCCCCAAGGAGGAACCTGTGTGGGACCATCTCGGCCTGGGCGTCCTGACGCAAGGCATCCTCGTGCGGGCGCCACGCGACACCGTGATGAACCCGCCCGGTAGCCCACCCGCCACGCGCCTCATGGAGAACTGATGTGGGCGCAACCTGATGATCCCGACGTCGCCGAGCGGATGCGAGCCGCCCACCGCCAGGCCCGGACCGCGCTGGGCGTCCTGGCCGACCAGAGCGCCTTCGAGGCGTGGGGCTGGCGCGGCAGAACGCTGAGCCAGGCCGTCGTCGCCCCCGACGGCCCAGCCTGGCTCCGCGTCGCCTGCGCCCCGACCGGCCACATCGCTCGCACCTTCTGGGACGGTTCCCTGGAAGCCGAGAAGGCGATCCCTGGGTCGGTACCGCGCCCCCGGCTCCGCGCCGGCCACGACTGGACCCATGACCCATGGGAGTACCGAGCGGAACTCTATGATCGGGTAGCTGCCCACCCTGGCGCAACGTCCCCCGCCCTGCTGACCGAGCCCGACCTGCCATCAACCTGGTGGGCGGCGCTGCGAACCGCGCTCGAGGACATCGCCACAGTCCCCACCTACCGCTTCACTGTCCGCCAGCAGTACCTCGACCGCGCCATGCCCCACTTCCTCGGCGCGCCCATCGACACCGCGCCACCGTCCTGGTCCACCGCGCACGGCGACTTCCACTACGGCAACCTCTGCACGCCCCCCTGCACATCCTCGACTGGGAGGGTTGGGGCCTGGCCCCCAGCGGCTACGACGCCGCCGTACTGCACAGCTACCGCCTGCTGGTCCCCCGCCTCGCCGCCCGGGTACGCAGCGAGCTCGCACTTCTCCTCGACACCTCCACAGGCCGATTTGCCGAGCTGGTCGCCATCACCCAACTCCTCCACAGCACCACCCGCAGCGAAAACCTCGAACTGGCCGAACCACTGCGCGACCGCGCCGCCCTGCTTCTGGGCCGCACGGTTCCCCTCCACCAGTAAGATTGAAGTCCGTCACGATGCTGGCCCACCGGTTGCGCGTGCAGGGCTCGGCGCGCACCGAGCCGAAGCCTCCGTCTGGGCCTGGCCGGAACAGCCGACAAGTGCAGTGCCAGAAAGGAGCATCTCGTGCGGGCAGTGATCGATGACTCAGCCCATGCCGCGCATCTGCGGGGCAGGCTCACCGACGAGCTGGTGGCAGCGGGAACGATCGTGTCGAAGGATGTCGAGGCGGCGTTCCGCACAGTGCCGCGGCACCTGTTCGCTCCCGGGGCGACGCTGGAAGAGTGCTATGCCCAGGACACGGTGCGCGTCAAGCGGGACGGGCATGGCACCACCACCAGCGCGGTATCCGCGCCACAGATCCAAGCCATGATGCTGGAACAGACCCAGCTCGGAGCGGGCATGCGGGTTCTGGAGATCGGATCAGGCGGTTACAACGCGGCGCTGATCGCCGAACTGGTCGGCGAAACCGGGGAGGTCACCACGGTCGACATCGACCCTGACGTTGTCGACCGCGCCCGCGACTGCCTGACGGCAGCAGGGTACCGCAGAGTGAATGTGGTGATGGCCGATGCCGAGGGCGGTGTCCCGCAGCGTGCGCCCTACGACCGGATCATTGTCACCGTCGGAGCGTGGGATATCCCCCTGTCCTGGTGCGATCAGCTTGCCGAGGGTGGGCTGATTGTCGTCCCGTTCCGGATGCGCGGCCTGACCCGCTCGGTGGCCTTTGAGCGCAACGGGGATCACCTGGCGAGCCGGGCCTATCACCTGTGCGGCTTCGTGCCGATGCAGGGCGTCGGTGCCCACACCGAGCGGCTGGTCCCACTCGACGGGGACGAGGTAGGCCTGCGGATCGACGGGCAGCAGCCGGTGGATGCCGACCGGTTGCGGGAGGCTTTGGGTTCGCCGAGGGCGGAGCGGTGGTCGGGCGTCGAGCTCGGCGGCGTCGAGCCGATCGACAACCTGGACCTGTGGCTTGCCACTGTCGTGGACGTTTTTGGTCTCCTCAGCGCGAAGAAAGAGGCAATCGACAGCGGATTTGTCGCCGCGTCGGCGCGCCTGGAGGCAAAGACGATCGTGACGGGCGGGACGTTCGCTTACCGTGCCCCGGCGCGACCGGTCGATCTGGATCGCACCAGGTTCGAGTTGGGTGTGTATGCCCATGGCCCGGAGGCTGAGGCGCTCGCGGAGGAGTATGTGGAGCTGATTCGGACGTGGGACCGCGAGCACCGTGGTGGCTCGGGGGCGCGCATTGAGGTGTATGCCGCAGCAACCCCGGATGCGGACCTTCCCCTGGGGCGGGTCGTCGACAAGAAGCACACCCGAGTCGTCATTTCCTGGCCCTGACGGCGGGTATTCTGACCGACAGTGAGAACTCTCGGTGCCAGCACCATCCCCGTGGAGGAATCTGTGACGATTCAGAGGGATCAGATGCCGGAAGTGCCGGGCGCCCCGGCGGCGGACTCGGAGTTCGACCTTGATGTCAGCATCGTGGAGTCCGGTCCGGTCGTCGACGAGCTGATGCGGACCACCAGCGACAACTGTGGAAGTACCTGCGAAACCGCCTGCCCCGACACCGGCTGCTAGATCGTCTGATCCCGACAGCCTGTCGCCTCCGGTGCCCGTGCTGGCAAAGCCGCCCCGGGCATCGGATAAGAACCTTCCCAGTTCTGGGGGTGGTGTGGTGTATCGGTGTGTTGATGCGGCCGTGGTGCGGGTGGCTACCCATCCGTCCGGGTTGATCGTTTCGCCGTGGCCGGACCTCACCGGCACGACGAGTGAGCATGTGGCGCGGTGGCGATGCTGGCTGCAGCAGGTCTGGGCGTTCGAGGCGGTCGCGACCGCTATTGAGGTGGCTAGCCCGGTGCTGGCTGGCCGGGTTGGTGCGGTGTGTGCCGGGCGCGAGCAGCGGGTGCGCCAGGTGCGGCGCGCGGTGGTGTCGGTCGTGCGGTATCTGCTGCGGATGACGAACCGGGCGACGCCGTTCGGTCTGTTCGCCGGGGTGACGCCAGCCCGGTTTGGTCCCGAACTCCAGCTGCGCGACGGCGAGGAGCACCACGCCGTCGCGCGGGTTGATACCGAATGGCTGGTTGGCGTGATCACGCGCCTGGAGCGGTGCCCTGAGCTGCGGCGTCGACTGCCGGTCGTGCTAAACACTCTGGCGTTCGTCCGCGACGGGAGGCTCGTGGTGGGGTGCCAGCAGCAGCCCGCCGAGGCAGGCCGAACGGAGCCTGCGGAAGTGTCGGTGCGGCACACCAAGGCCGTCGAGACCGTCACCCAGGCCGCGACGTCGCCAATCCGCGTCGGTGACCTGGCCGACAAACTGATGGCCGAGTTCCCCGAGACATCGGAATCGGTGATCGAGGGCATGCTAGCCGAGCTGGTGGCGCAGCGGATCCTGGTCACCAGCCTGCGCCCGCCCATGACGGCCACTGATCCTCTTGGTCATGTCGTTGAGGATTTGGCTGCGGTGGGCGCCGACGCGGTACCGCAGGTGGCAAAACTGTTCCACGACCTGGGTGACATCCATCTCGACCTGTCCCGGCACAACCGTGCGTCCTCGCCCACTGAGCGGCGTGACCTGAGAACTTCCACGTCCCGGAGGATGGTGGCCATCTGCGCCAGCGAGCGGCCGGTCGCGGTTGACCTCCGAGTCGACTGCGCGCTGGTCCTGCCCCATGCGGTGGCGCGAGAAGCGGAGACTGCGGCAGCGGCGCTGGCCCGTCTAAACCCGTATCCCGTTGGTTTCCCGACGTGGCAGGCCTGGCATGCCGGGTTCCTCGAACGGTATGGGATCGGCGCGTTGGTCCCCCTCAGGGAGCTTCTGCACGCCGACGCCGGGCTGGGGTTTCCCGCCGGGTATCGGGATGCGCGTTTGAAGCCGCCACCCGTGCCGGGTCTGTCCGAGCGGGATGTGCGATTGTTAGTGCTAGCGCAGAACGCCGCGATGGACCAGAGCACCGAAGTCGTTCTCGACGAGGCGGCCATTGCGGATCTCATGGCTGGGGACTTCGCCACGGCGGCAGCGCAACCGCACACCGAATTACGCTTTCGTGTTCATGCACCGACACCTGGCGCGCTGGACCGGGGCGAGTTCGAGCTCGCCGTCGCTGGTGTGTCCCGCGCTGCCGGGACCACGACCGGGCGGTTCCTGGACCTGTTCGACTCGGAGGACCGCGAGCGGATGGTCGGCGCGTACGCGCGGCTACCCACAGTGAACGGTGACGCGCTGCCGGTACAGGTGTCGTGTCCTGCGTTGTACACGCGAACGGAGAATGTCGTCCGCAGTCCCGCGGTTCTGCCGCACCTGGTGTCTCTGGCCGAACACCACACGCCCGGCGCGGGCGTGATACCGCTGGACGATCTCGCGGTGAGCGGTGACGCGCAGCGGTTGTACCTGATGTCGCTGTCCCGGCGGCGCCCGGTGGAACCGGTGGTCTTCAGTGCCGTGGAGTTCACCAACGCCGCCCATCCGCTCCTGCGGTTTCTCTGCGAGATCAGCACGGCGCGGTCCGCCGCGTGCGCCCCGTTCTCGTGGGGGGCCGCCAGCCGGTTGCCGTTTCTGCCCAGGGTCCGGTACCGGCGCACGATCCTGTCCCCGGCCCGCTGGATGCTGGCCACCCGTGACCTGCCCGGCCCCACTGCCCCGTGGCCGGAATGGGTAGAGAGCATTGCAGCATGGCGGCTCCGGTTGCGCGTCCCGGATGCGGTGTACCTCGGGCAGGACGATCGCCGTCTCCGCCTGGACCTGGACGAACCCGCCCACCTGCATCTGCTGCGGTCCGACCTGGACCGCACCGGGCATGCCACCGTGCGCGAAGCCCCCGATACCAGCGTATTCGGATGGTTCGATGGGCGTGCCCACGAAATCGTCGTCCCCATGGCGACTACCGACCGGTCGGAGCGATCCCCCGTCCCGCGACAGGCGTGGCCCGCCCGCGCGATCGGACCCGAACACGGGCACCTGCCCGGTGCCGGCGAATGGCTGTACGTGAAGCTTTACGGGCACCCGGACCGGCACACCGCCATCCTCACCACCCACCTCCCCGGCCTGCTGTCAACCTGGGACCGTAGGCCGCAGTGGTGGTTCATCCGGTATCAGGATCCCCAGCCGCATCTGCGTGTGCGGATCCGGTTGCGTGGGGCGGACGCCTTCGGCGAGGTCGCGCAGCATGTCGGCACGTGGGCGGCCGGGCTGCGACGTCTCGGCCTGATCGGGCAGGTGCAGCTGGACACCTACTACCCGGAGACCGGGCGCTTCGGCGGCGGCGCGGCGATCGCTGCGGCCGAGTCGGTGTTCGCCGCAGACTCGGCCACGGCGATCACCCAGCTGACATATACCGGTCGCAGGGGCGCCGGATACCAGCACGCCATCATCGCGGCGAGCCTGGTTGACCTGGCCATCTCCTTCACCGGAAGTGTTGGCGACGGCATGCGCTGGCTGATCGACCATGTCAGCACGACCCCGATCCCAGCCCCCGCGCGGGAGGTTCACGACCAGGCGATCCGCCTGGCTGATCCGCGCGATCGCTTGGCGGCGCTGCGCGCGATACCCGGTGGTGACCACATTGCGACCGCGTGGGCCAGGCGGCGCACGGCGCTGGTCGCCTACCGCGACACGCTCACCACCTCCGGAGCGACCGCCCCGGAGGTGGTGCTGCCGGATCTGCTGCACCTGCACCACGTCCGTATGGTCGGCATCTGTCCGGACACCGAGCGGGCCTGCGCTCGCCTGGCCCGCGCCGCAGCGCTGAGCTGGACCACCCGAACCCCAGGAGCCACGTGAGCCGTCCAGACCCGCACGCGCTCGCCGCAGCCACGGCTATCGCAGACCGCCTGGGCGACCCGCATGCCATCCGCGCCGAAGACAGTGCTGGAGGCAGTGGTCGCCGTCGGCCGCAGTCGCTGGCCGGTGGGGCTGCGGGCATCGCCCTGCTGCACATCGAACGCGCTCGCGCCGGCCACGGTGACTGGACCACCGCGCACGCCTGGCTGTCCGCCGCCGCGCGCGACGATCTCAGCGCCGGCCCCAACGCCAGCCTGTTCTTCGGTGCCCCCGCCCTGGCGTTCGTCACCCACGCGGCGGCCGACCGGCCGGGAAAACTCACCCGGGCGCTCGCCACTCTCGACGAGAGCACCACCGCCGTGACCCGTCGGCGCCTCGACGAGGCCCACGCGCGCATCGACCGCAGGGATCGCCCCGCGCTGGCCGAGTTCGACCTCATCCGCGGGCTGGCCGGCCTCGGCACCTACCACCTGCAACGCAACCCGCACCACGACATCACCAAGGCTGTCCTGTCCTACCTCGTCCGGCTCACCGAACCGCTGCCTGGCCGTGCCGATGGGCTGCCCGGCTGGTGGACCGACCTCGCCCCCACCGGCCACCCATCACCGGACTACCCGGAAGGACACGGGAACGTCGGCATGTCCCACGGCATCGCCGGCCCCCTGGCATTACTGTCCCTCGCACTGCGGCGCGGTGTGGTCGTGGACGGGCACACCGACGCCATCACGCGGATCTGCACCTGGCTCGACGCCTGCCAACAGCACCACCCCTGCGGCCCGTGGTGGCCAGGGATCATCACCGTGGACGACGTCCACAACGGACACCTCCGACAACCCACCCCCCAGCGGCCGTCGTGGTGCTACGGCACCCCCGGACTGGCCCGCACCCACCAACTCGCGGGCCTGGCCACCGGCGACACCGCACGGCAACGCACAGCCGAGACCGCGATGCTCGGCTGCCTACGCGATCCCGCGCAGCTCGCCCGAATCGTCGACAGCGGTCTGTGCCACGGCATGGCCGGGGTGTTCCAGACCGCGTGGCGCATGGCCGCCGACGCCCACACCCCGGACATCGTGGCCGAGCTGCCGCGCCTGTCCGCGAGGCTGCTCACCCAGCATCGCTCGTCACCCGAAGACACCGAATTCCTCGACGGACACGCTGGCACTGCTCTTGCCCTCCACACCGCCGGAACCAACACCGCCCCGCTCGCCCACTGGGACGCGTGCCTACTCCTTAACTGACCCGGAATCCGGACGAAGGAAACCTCGCGTGAACCACGGCACCGATCCGCAACCGGCGAGCCCGTCATGGCGCCAGGTGTTCATCCAGTTCGACGACTACTCCACCGCTGAACACATCGGCGTCGCCCACCTCGGCCCGGACATGACCAGCGCCGAGGCAGCCGGGCTGATCGCGTCGTGGTTCTTCATCCGAAAGGCCCCCTGCTGGCGGCTGCGTTTCCGGCCGTCCCACGACAGAACCGAGCAGGACGCGACGACGTTCATCCACCAGCAACTGACGACCCACCAGGAGGCCGGTCGCATCGCAAGCTGGGTCGAGACCATCTACGAACCCGAGATGCACGCCTTCGGCGGACCAGTGGCCATGAACCTCGCCCACCATCTGTTCCACTCCGACAGCCGACACATCCTCGCCTACCTCACCAGCTTCCGCGCCACCACCTCCGGAGGCTGCAGCGATCAACGGCGCGAGCTGTCGATCCTGCTGTGCAGCACCCTGATGCGCGGCGCCGGACAGGACTGGTACGAACAAGGAGACATCTGGGCACGCGTCGCCGAGCACCGGTCCCTTCCTCCCGATACACCCCCCGACCGGCTGCGCACCATGGAACCCGACCTACGGCGACTCATGACCGTGGACGCGAGCCTCCTCATGCGGGAGAACGGGCCGCTCACGGTCCTTTCCACCTGGTCCGCCAACTTTGAGGAAGCAGGCAGGGCACTGGCCGATCTCGCCCGCAACGGAACGCTCCGTAGAGGTGTGCGAGCCGTCCTCGCCCACCACGTCATCTTCCACTGGAACCGGATCGGCCTGCCCTACACGACACAAAGCATCCTCGCCACCGGGGCCACAGCAGTCGTCCTGGGACGATGAGCCGGGTGATCAAATTCGTTTCGACGGCAGTGACGTCCACTTCCAGCAATTCGTGAACCAGACAGGGGATGGTCGATTGGATCACCGAGTGGGGGCCGCGGGAATTCGACTATCACTTGCCCTTGGAGATCAATTCCGGGCGGACTCCGGTGACGTGGTCGAAGCGGCTGTTGTGAACACCGGGAGTACGCGGGGTATGTCCTTCGAGAAGGCAGCAGGTTGGCGGGTGACGATGCTGAACGTGCCATTTCGGCTGCCGAGCGATCCTAGCCGATGGATCACGGTCCCGCCGCAGGGCTATGGGGGCATCCAGTGGGTCGTGGCGAACCTCGTGGATGGGCTGGTCGAACTGGGCTGTTCGGTGGCGTTGTTGGGAGCGCCGGGCACCGCTGTCCGAGAGCGGCTTGATGTTGTGCCGGTGGTCGATCAGGGCGGTGTCCAGCGTTGGCTGGAGGCGAGGGACGTCGACATCGCGCATGATCACAGTAACGGCGCCATGGTGGTGCCAGACCGCGCGGGAGTGCCAGTGATCAGTACGTTCCACCTCACCGGAGCGCCTCGCCACCCTGCCAACTGTGTCTACGTGTCTCATGCTCAGCGCAGGATGGCGGGCTCGGCTCGGGCACCGGTTGTTCGTCTACCGGTGAATCCGGACAGGTACGTGTTCCGGGCCGCCAAGCGGGACTACCTGCTGTTTCTCGGGAGGGTGTCTGCGCACAAGGGGGTGTGGGAGGCCGCGCGGTTCGCTGCGGCGGCGGGTCTACCGCTCAGGGTCGCCGGGCCAGCTTGGGAGGCGGACTATCTCGCTGCGCTGTTGGCGGATTACCCCAGTACGGTCGAGTATCTCGGTGAGGTCGGGGGCCAGGCTCGCCTCGATCTGTTGGCCGACGCGCGGGCCGTGCTGGTCATGTCCCAGCCAGTGGCGGGACCGTTCGGAACCGAGTGGGTGGAGCCAGGGGCGACGGTCGTGTCCGAGGTTGCGGTGTGCGGCACGCCGACGATCGCGACCGACAACGGGTGCCTTTCCGAGATCGTGCCCGGTGTCGGCACGATCGTGCCGGGCCGAACACCGCCCAGTGCGCGAATGGCCGCCCAGGTACTGGAGAGCCTCCCCGATGCGCAGACCGTTCGTGATCTCGCTGTACGTCGCTGGTCGCACGTCACCATCGCCAGCCGCTATCTCGAGTTGTACCGCTGGGCTGCTCGCGGCGGTTGGACATAGCCAGGGGTTGGACGCGGGTGGGTCATCGTCGGGTTCTCCGGTTTGGCTGGGCTGTGCCGCGCACCGTGCCGGGCTTCAGGGTGCCGGTTACTGGTCGGCGCCAGGACCTAGCCACGTGGACCGTGTCGGCTGTTTGCCCGATCGCGAGCATCATGATGACGTTCTCGTTGGGTGGCAAGGCTGTGGTGGCACGTAGACGGCGGTCGGTGGTGGAGTCGACGGACCAGTTCAGGCAGCAGGTTCCGATACCTTGAGCGTGGAAAGCGTAGATCAGCGACATCGCGAACATGCCACCGTCGGGCGTCGTGGAAGCACTCACGGGCCAACAGCAGCAGCGTCGTCAGGCGACCTCGGTGTGGCCCGTCGGTGTGCGGGCGTGTCTTGCGCGAAACGCGGTGGGTGGGAGCGACCAGGCTGTTCATCCGGCTACCTGCTCCCGGGGCGGTGTGGGCAGCGCCGTGAAGTTCGATTCCGCGCGTTGCTGGATCAGAGGCAGCCGGGAACAGAGCGCCTCCGAGAGGGCGTCGATGTCCAGGCAGCCGACAAGTCGGGCAGGCGCGAAGTCGTCATGGACGAAGGTGTCGACCTCCAGGTGAGTTGTGTCGAGGGCGTCAGGATCGGCGTAGGTGTCGGCGAGCACGCCTGCGAACTTCGGTGAGTAGCCGATGGCCGCAGTCGGCGTGTTCGAGGACAGTCCGCCGATCGCGGCGTGGAGTCGTTCAGCGATGAGCAACCGTGCTCCGGCGGTGATTCCCTTGTACTCCGATGCGGTCAGCGGGCCGGGCACCGCTCGGGCACCGAGGTGTGTGAACCGCGCGGAGAGCCGGGTCACGAGGCGCCGGTCGTCGTTGTGCGGACGGGAGTCGTGCACGTGGGGGATCAGCAATACGGGCTCGGGCCACCGGCTGGTCAGGTGTCCGATCAGCCGGCCGAGCGCCTGTTCGTGCGCGCGCTCTCCCAGACGTCGGAAGCTGGCGATTCCCTGACTGGGCGCCAAACACAGGTAGGAGTCCGCTGGACCGATGCCGAGCGCGCGCAGGATCTGCTCGACCCGGTCCGCGGGCGCGGTCGGAAGGAGGAACGCCGGGTCTGCGGCCAGGGCCGCGTGGGTGTCCGGCACGCCTAGCTCGTCGATGACATAGCGGTGGGACAGCGTTTCCCGGGTCGTCAGGACCATGCAGTCACGGGCCACTGACGTCCAGGCGGACGCGTCATCGGAGCGGGCGAACGGGCCGATCGAGTGCGCGAGCATCCCGACCGCTACCCCTGCGCGGATGGCGTGAGCGGGGGCGGCCAGGTAGGCCGTGCTGACGCCGTAGTCGGAGGTGTAGAGGTCACCACCGGTCGCGATGAGCAGGTCCGCGGACGAGAGGAGTTCTTGCGGGTCGGGTACGGTCGGCTGGGGCCGTGTGTGCCGCTCGGACCAGGCGGAAGACACGACGAACGGGTCCGCTCGGGTCTCGACATCGTGGGGTGCCAGCAGCGCTGCGTCGGTCGCGGGGGTCTGGGTGAGCAGCGTGATCCGCGCGGGCGCCCGCTTGCGCACGGCGTGGGTGATCGAGGCGACGAGGGCCTCGACCCCGCGGTTCTCGCAGCTGGTGACGCCGCTGATGACGACGTGTCAGTTCACGACGCGCTCCTGTCCGATGGGGTGGCGTTCAGTGCACGAAGAGCAGCAGCTCGGCGAGCACCCTTTCGTAGTTGAACCTCGCGTGCACTTCGTCTTGGACCTGCGCCAAGGCCACCCGCAGTGAGTGGTGGTCGGCCAGCATCGCCGCCAGGGCTGCGGAACCGTCGATGCCCGGCCGGAACAGCTGGGCGTGGTCCCCGTATACCGGGCCGAGGTAGTCGAGCTCGTCGGCGAGCACGGGGATGCTTCCCGATGCGAGGGTCTCGAACATGCGGGGGGTGAGTAGGCCCTGCGCCGCCAAGGCGGGCCGGACCAGGATGGGACTGAGCGTGGCGCGTGCCATCTCGGCGACGACCCGGCCGAACGGCACGGACGGGCACACCTCGACTCCTGCTGCGCGCAGCCAGCCGGGTTCGGACCCGGTGGCATGTTCGTGGCCGGAGCACCGCAGCCCATCCCACCATCGGCCGCAGACCCGCATCCGGCGCAACGGTGGCTCGGCTGCCCGCGCCGCGTGGATGAGGTCGGTCATCGCCCGCCAGCGCCACCAGTTGCTGCCGATGTACTGCAACTCGAAGGGCAACGCCTCGGGAACGGGCGCATCGGTCGCCCTGCGGTACACGGCGGGCATGCCGAAGTAGGTGAAGAACTCCGCGCCGTCGGGGAGCCGGCCACGGATGCGTGGCTGGAGGACGATGTCGCTGAGTTCGCGGTAGAGGCGGTGCCACGAGCCGGCCGTGCCGTTCGGGTTCGTGCTGTCGTCGCCGACTACCACGGTCGGTCCCCAATGCCCATCCGGGTCGATGGCCACCCGGCGATCGCGAGGCACTCGCTCGCACAGCTCCTTCTGTCGATCGCTGAGAAACTGGCGTCCCTCGAAGACGAGCACGAGATGGGTGGCCCATCCGACGTCGTCGACCAACGGCAGATGCCGCCCGATCTGGTTGTCGAGCCGCGCCAGCTGCGTCGACACCCCGACCTCGCACCCGACTGCCGCTGCGGCCTCGGCGTAGGCGGCGATCACATGGCTCGACCCGGCGTTCCAGTGGAAGTTGCCCGCGAACAGGATTCTGCGCTCACCCACGGTTCATGATCTCCGGCCGTGTCTCGTCGTTTCAGGTAGACGAGATCGGGCGCCGCGACCGGGCTACGCGGAGCACGCGGTAGCGTCGCCGTCGGTCGATGATCTGTGGCACGCGACCGATCAGCCACATGGCCGCGACGGCGGTCTCCAGGATGGCTCGGCCTCGTGTGGTGCGACCGCCGACGCCGTGGCCGCAGAGGTCCTTGCGCAGCCACCGTCCGGCAAGCCGCATGGTGTTCCCGAGCTTCCAGTCGATGTCGGTGAACAAGTAATAGTAGCGGTTACGGCGCATCTGCACCCGCCGGTAGCGGCCGGTACCCGCGCCCCCGCCGCCCTGGTGCTGGATGCCGAGATCGAGCAGGAGCGCGACCCGCCATCCCGCCCACCGCGCCCGCCGGCACAGGTCGACCTCCTCGTAGTAGGTGTGGAATACCTCGTCGAACATGCCGACGGCGCGCAGTGTCGCCGCTCGGACGAACAGCGCCGACCCCTGGACATAGGCGTGTTCGAGCGTGCCGGGTGCCCGGCCGTCCTCGGGTCCCGCCGGTGAGGGATGATCCGGCCAGTCTGCGGCGAACGCGTGCCGTTCACCGCTGCGAAGTGCGACCTCCGACCACTCGTTGAGCGAGTCGAGCGTGCAGGATCCGTTGTGCGGCGCGCTGCTGTAGCGGTATTGCAGCGGCCCGACGATCCCGTAGTCGGCGCGGCTCTGCATGAACCGAGTCAATTCCCGGACGAGTGTGGCGGGTGTCTGGGTGTCAGGGTTGACCAGGAACACATAGTCGGCGCCGTCCTCGTCAAGCGCCAGGCGCATGCCGATGTTGTTGGCCGCCGAGAATCCCAGATTCGTCCGATTGAAAGTGATCTTCACATCGGGGAACAGCCGTGCCACGAGATCGGTGCTGCCGTCGCCGGATGCGTTGTCGATGTATCGGACGACGAGCCGGTGCCCGGCATGGCCCCCCGTCAGCAGGGACGAGAAGCACCGCACTAACCAGGCCCGCTCGTTGGTCCCGACCGTGACCACCGTGACGGTCGGGACATGCTCTGACTGGTGGCTCACTGGGCCACCCCCGGCAGGACGAAGTCATGGGGAGCGAACTCGATCACGATGCTGCGCCGTATCACCGATGTGCCGTTCGGCCGCGAGGAATGCACGACGCGCACATCGTGGACCAGCACATCACCCGCGTTCGCCGGTACGGCTCGAACCGGCCCGTACGCGCGCACCTGGTCGACGTCGACATCGTCGGGAAGCAGGTGGGACTGCGGCACGAACTCCAGACACCCGCTATCCATGGTCGAGTCATCGAGGAAGACACTCAGGTTGCACACGGTGTGCGGAGGTGCGGCCGTACGATCTCGATGCCACGGGACGCGTGCCGCGACCTGCGGCATCTTGACGATCAACGCGCAGGCGGTCGAGCGGACGGACAGGCCAAGGATGGACTCGGCGAGGCCGTGCAGTTCGCCTCCCCGGTGGAGGTCGGCCAGCGTGTTGGCTCCCTGCCGCTCCAGGTTGTGAATGCGGTAGAGCACCGGGTCGGGTCGGTCAGGCCGTTGGAACGACCAGTAATCGTCGGATCGGTGGCCAAGGTCCGTGAACTGGCTGATGAGTTCTCCGGCCTCGGCTCGCAGCTGAGCCACCCGGTCTGGTGTCAGCACGTCAGCGATGACCGCGTAACCCTGGCCACGAAACTCGAGCACCACATCATTCACCTCTGGTCCCCCGTCATCGCAGCTGGTGGCAGCACCAGGACCGAGCCGCTTCCGCGACCGCGCCGGCGACCACTGCGGACATGTAGAGCATTGCCAACGACGATCGCCTGATCCCGAATCCCGCAGACCGCGTGTTGCGGCGCCATTCCTTGAGAACTCCCCGCTGAACATCACGCCGGCGGACCTCGCTGCGACCTTGCCAGTAGGCACGCCTGATCAGGTACCGAAGCCTGAGCCTGTCAGGGGCGATGAGATGCCGTACATCAGGCTCGTCGAGAACGACCTCTACGACCCCTTGAGACCGCATCCGTCGAACAAATGTCGTGTCCTCTCCAGAATTGAGACTCCAGCCGAATCGACCCAGTCTCTCGTCGAAGTCCACGCCGAACAGGCGGGCTGACTCCACATCTACGCCGAAGCAACCTCCCCATGTGGACGCCGGAGCGTTGGGGTCATGCGAACCCAGATAGTGCAACTGACCTGCCGAGACGAACCAGGGAACCTTCTTGCCTCCGAAATCAGCGGTGATTCGCGCTCCGACGACACTGGCACCCGACGCAAGTGCGGCGCGCAGCGATTCGATGGCACGCGAGTCGACAACAACGTCGTCATCGACGAATACCACGTGCCGAGTTACGCATTCCTTCATGACGCGATTTCGCGAGTACACCAGACCCCTGTTTCGATCGTTGTTCAGGTAGTCCACTCGATCCATTTCCAGTCGGCCGCCCGAAAACCCGTTGCCGGTGTCGAGGACAACGAGAATCCGGTCGGCTTCGCCGACCGCGCGACGTGCCGCGGGCAGGATGCGAGCCAGCTGTGCCGGACGATTGCTGCATATCGCGATCGTCATCGGAACCCCCACGTGGACTATCGACCCCCGGCGCGTTGCCGCGCCGCTTCGTACAGGACAACGGTTCCTGCGTTCGCGGCGTTCAGAGAACTGGCCGAGCCCGACATCGGGATGCGAACCATGTGATCGCACGCTTCGCGCCAGCCTGCGCTCATCCCGGTGGTCTCGTTGCCGACCACAACTAGCGTCGGCTGCCGAAAATCGTGGTCGGCGATGTCCGTATCGCCGTGCTCGTCAGTCCCCACGACCGAGATCGGCACACCGTCCCCACGAATCTGACTCACCCACTCGAGCACGTCACGGTGAGCCGGAACGCGAACGACGGGAACGGCGAACAACGAACCCGTGCTGCCCCGGATGGCCTTGGGGTCGTATGGATCTGCCGCATGCCCAGTGACGATCACCCCGTGACCCCCGAACGCATCAACTGAACGAACCAGAGAGCCGATATTGCCCGGGCTGGTCGGCCGATCGAAAACGACACCGAGAAATTCTGCGTCCACCCCTATCCGCGATAGGGTGTCAGGCTGTATGCCAGCCACGGCGATCAGCTCGGGTGTCTCGTCCGCCTTCCCCCCGAGCTCCTGCAGTAACTCGGGGGCCATCGCCACCCGAAGCGCATCGACGTTACGCAGGATGTCGCTGGCCCATCCCGAGAGGGTGGTGTCGGCGTTGTAAAGCAAAGCCCGAATAGGCCAACCATGCTTGACGGCAAGTGAAACCGGGCGAACTCCATGCACGAGGAACTCACCGGAGCGTTGCCGCTTGGTCCGGTTCGACAGCGAGGCTTGCCACTGCTGGAACCGCGCATTGCGCGTCGTCACTCGAAGTGCCTCCACTGAGCCCCTCGCTGACTTCGACTGCGCTCTCACACGCAGTGAGGCTACACGGAGTGATGCACCCACCCCACAGGAACCCCGCTCGCGCTTCAACCGATCATCAACCTCGGCCGCCTAGCCACGCGCGGCGACGACGGCACGCGCGTACCGGATCTTCGAGAATGCTTACAACGCGGTGAGAACCCGGGCGGCCACGGACGTCGACGGCCGGGACGTCGACGTCCGACAATTCGTGAACCAGACAGAAGAACGCCAGGAAATTCGGAAATTCCTAGCCCCGGTTATCGCTCGTGGTGGGGCCAGGAGATCGTGATGCGGTGGAGCCTTTTGTCGATGACCAACCCTGCGGGGAGCTGGTCGTCGGGCGTGCCAGCCGGGTATGCCCGGAACATCGCCCGGTCGCCGCGATGATCGCTGCCCCAGGTGTGGATCTCCGCGGCCAGCCGGTCTGCGGCCGTGCGGGCTTGCGGGCCGTAGCCGTACGCCCCGAACTCGAACAACGTCCGCTCCGGGCTGGTCGGCCGTATCGTGAGGTAGGCGAAGGAGCCGCCGTCGAGGAGCGTGGAGATGCCCAGCGGTGACCAGGCCTCGGTCGCGGGCTTGCTTGGTGGTCGCCAGCAGCGCGTAGTCGGGCAGGGCGGTCGCCAGCCACAGATCGAGGTCGTCGTAGGGCATGCCTGGGCCCATGGTCATACCCGACCACGCCTGCGTGGGCGGCTGGGAGAACGCTTCCCGCAGCCGGTCGCCGTCCACCTGCTGCCCGTCATCCAGGCGGAGGCCCAATCTTTTCGCCCGCACCGTCATGCAGCACCACCAGCCGCTCCCGGTTCTCGCCCGCGCCTTGCATGGGGACAAACCCGCACAGCTCATAGTCCTGGCCGGCCAGATGCCCATCCTCGCGCTGGAACGCAATCGAACGGGCCAGGCCGCGGAGGCGCAGCGGGACGACCAGCCGGCCGTCCTCGACGAGTTGGTCCACCCAGGTGGTAGCGATATCGGCCGCGTCGGCCGTGACCACGATCCGGTCGTAGGGTGCGTGGTCGGGCTCGCCGCCTTCACCGTCCGTGAGGACGACGTTCACCCGCCCGTACCCGGCCGCCCGCAGGAGGTGGCGGGCCCGGTCGACCACCTCCGGGTCGATGTCGATAGTGGTGACTTCACCGTGCTCGCCGACCAGCTCGGTGATCAGCGCCGTGTTGTAGCCGCCGGAACCGATCTCCAGAACCCGCATCCCCGGGCGGATATCAACCTGCTCCAGCATGAACGCCTGGATGCGGGCCGCGCTGACCGCGGTCAGCGCGACACCGTGTTCGTCCCGCATGGTGACTTCCGCACGCTCGGCCTGGTACGCCTGCTCCAGCGTCGCCTCGGGCACGAACAGGTGCAGCACAGTGCGGACGGCTGTCGAGACCGTCTCAGTACGGACAGCTCCCAGGTCACGAAGCTCGTTGACCAGCCCGTCACACAGCTGCTCGACACGGGCCAAATCGACAATATCGATCACTAGGTGTGCTCTTCTCGCGCTGTGCTACCTGATCTTCACTGGGCTGACGGAACGCATCCGACCTGCTCACCTCCGTACCTGGGCGAGGACTCCCCCGCGTGCCCGCCGAACACCGCGTGAAGCCGGTCGAGGTGGACCTGTGCGACGGCCCCGACCTGGACAGATCAGGCAGGTTCGCCTCGCTAGGGTTGCGGGCTGTGCCAGTCGATGAGGGGGACATGACGGTTGATCGCGCCGACCTGACGATTGCGCGGCGTCGTCTGGGTGCGCACCTGGCCACGTATCGCACGGCGGCCGGGGTCTCGCAACCCGAGCTCGGCCAGGCGCTCGGGAGAACCCGCAGCACGGTGTCCAAGATCGAGCACGGCACCCGGGGGATGCCTGCCAGGCCGCTCACAACGCCAGCAACGCCGCGTGCGCGGCCTACGCCGCCGGCCTCGCCAGCTTCGCCGCGGCAGCAGGCCGCCGCCGTTGCGCTGCCCGATGCGCTCCGACGCGAGGTGGAGCGGCTGAGGCTGGTCGTCGACGCGATCGCCAAGGACGCCACACTCGTCCAGCGGCGCGCCGCCGCGCTCGCGGGCGCCACGCCTTCGACACCGGCTGTCGACGTGACCAGCCGGTTACGCGTGGCCGAGCACGACACCATCAGCGCGCCAATCCGCGCCGGATTCGCCCACGCCGATGTCGTACTGCGGCCACAGCAGGTCGTCCTCTGGCATTTACCGTGTTAAGGATGCGTATGGTCGACTTGCCCTCCCTTGAGGTTTCCCTCACCGTGGCCGCCCCGCCGGAGCGAGTCTGGGCGCTGGCCAGTGACATCACTCGGGTGGGCGACTGGAATGCCGAGTGTGTGGGGGCCTAGTGGGTGGACGGGGCTGACGGTCCCGCAGTCGGGCGGATCCGGCGGCACCGTCCTGCGCTACCGGGCCGTCATGGGCCCCGGCCCTTCGGGCCTGACGGCCGTCATCGCCGAGATGCCCGACCTCGGAGAGAACATCATCGCCAACCGCCTGAAAGAGCATAAACGGAACATGACCGCGACGCTCGAAGCCATTAAACGGGTAGCTGAGCAGGGCTGACGCCCGGCGGAACACCAGGCCTGGTGGTCAGTTGCTGGGGGTCACCTAGGTGGGGCTGGCGGCGGCGAGGAGGGTGCGGAGGGTGTCGTCGGCTAGCTGGTAGCGGATGACCCGGCCCTCGCGTGCGGTGGTGACGGCTCCGGCGGCGCGCAGAAACCGAAGGGCTTGGGAGGTAGTGGTGACGTTGATGCCGGTGGCTAGCGCGAGGTCGGTGACGCTGATGGGGCCGGCGTTGCGGATGCAGAGCAGCAGGGCCAGCCGGCTGGGGTCGCCGAGCAACGAGAAGCGCGCCGCCCAGGTGGTGCGGTGCTGAGGTTCACCGAGCGCCTCGATGGCGTCGCAGACCCGGTGGTCGTCGATGGCCGGGCGGTGAGCGCGCTCGGCGGGCAGGAGGTGCATGTTGGCCAGTGTCCCACCCTAGTCTTACATCTCATCACCTGTTCAGCCTTGAAGGTGACAGGGGTCGCGGCCTACGCTGAGCATGTCTGCGTCCTCCGGGCGGGGACGGTGCTTGCCGCAGCGAAGTCCGGTGTGAACCCGGCGCTGTCCCGCAACGGTGAAGCCCCCGCCAGGGGGACGAGTCCGGTCGCCTGCCGCAGCATCCACGGATCTGAGCCTCGCAGGAAGGACGGTTCGTGCCGGTTCCGCCTGTGGGCCGGTCCGGGCGTCGTCGGGGTCCTGGGAGCATCCCGAGGAGGATGCCCAGTGCATGCCCTGATGACCCGTTACCGATCGATCGCTCACGCGCTGAACCCCGCCGAATGGGGCCGGCTCAGCGCGATGACGCTGGTGGTCCTCGCCCTGAACGCGTGTGGGTGGGGGATCTTCGTGTTCACCGTGCTACCCCACCACTTCCACTACCAGAACCTCGGCGTCGGGATCGGCGTGGCTATCACCGCCTGGACGCTGGGAGCCCGCCACGCGTTCGACGCGGACCACATCTCCGCCATCGACAACGTGACCCGCAAATTAATGGCCGAGGGCTGGCGACCGCTGGCCACCGGGTTCTTCTTCGCCCTGGGCCACTCCACGATCGTGTTCGCCGTCGGTGTGGGTATCTCGATCGCGGCCAGAGCCGTATTCGGGGCCGTGGTGGACCCCAACTCCACCTACGAGACCCTCGGCGGGGCGCTCGGTACGCTGGCCGCCGCCAGTTTCTTATATCTGATCGCCGCACTGAACCTGGTGGTGCTCGCTGGGATAGCGAAGGTCTTCCGCGACATGCGCCGCGGCGCCTACGACGAGGACGAACTCGAACGCCAACTCCAGACCCGCGGCTTGATGTGGCGCTTCTTCGGCCGCTTTATGCGCTCGATCAACCATACCTGGCAGATGTTTTTCGTCGGCCTCATCTTCGGTATCGGCTTCGACACCGCCACCGAAGTCGTCCTGCTCGCCGCGACCGCCTACGCGGCCACCGCCGGACTTCCCTTCTACGCCGTACTTGCCCTGCCCCTGCTGTTCTCCGGCGGCATGACCTTATTCGACACCCTGGATGGGTGCTTCATGAACTTCGCCTACGGCTGGGCGTTCGCCCGACCAGTCCGCAAGGTCTACTACAACCTGGTCATCACCGGCCTGTCGATCGCCGCCGCGTTCCTGATCGGCACCATCGAGATCCTCGGCGTCCTGACCGGCGAACTACACCTGCGCGGCCCCTTCTGGGACTTCATGTCCAACTTCGACATCAACCGAGCCGGATTCGTCATCGCTGGCCTGTTCGCCCTCACCTGGGCAGTGGCCCTGGCGGTCTGGCGCTTCGGGAAGATCGAAAAACGCTGGGAGACATCACTGCACGAATAGCCAACACGATAGGGAGTCACCGCAACCGTGACTCCCCATCCCCCACCAGAGCCAACGGTGGGTGACTCACCCAGATGGCCTGGTGACTGGGCGCCTGTCGTGGTCATAGGGTGCCGTGTGCCTTGACCGCTAGTTATCTCCCTTTTGTCCGACTCGAGACCGTCCCGCGCTGGTGTATCCACAGGAGAGTGATCATGAATTTGGGTGATGGTAGTCCTCCTGGTCACCCGGATGAGCATCATCATTCTTCTGCGGCTGGTGTTGCGGCATCGGTGCTGGATCAGGACATCATTGGCGCGTTGGGTCGGCTGAAGGCGACGGATACCGGCCCTCGACGGTCGTGGTGGCGGCGGCTGGGCACGTTGTTGGTCATCATGGGTCCGGGTTTGATCGTGATGGGCGGGGGTAACGACGCGGGCGGGGTCGTCCTGTATGCCCAGGCCGGGCAGGACTATGGCACCAAGCTGGTGTGGGCGTTGGTGATCCTTACCCCGATCCTGTATCTCAATCAGGAAATGGTCATCCGGTTGGGTGCGGTCTCCGGTGTCGGGCACGCCCGATTGATCTTTGAACGGTTCGGGAAGTTCTGGGGCTGGTTCAGCGTCGGTGACCTGCTGGTCATCAACGCGGTCACGATCGTGGCGGAGTTCATTGGAGTGTCCCAGGCGCTGGCGTTTTTCGGCCTGCCGAGCTACGTGAGCGTGCCAGTAGCCGCGGTGGTGCTGTTCCTGGTGATCACGGGTGGGACATTTCGCCGCTGGGAGCAATTATTGTTTTTCCTGGTTGCGGTCGATCTGGTGGTGTTCCCGATGGCCTGGCTGGTCCACCCCAGCCCCAGCCAACTCGCCCAGGGCGTGATCCCGAGCTTTCCCGGCGGACTGAACGCCACGCTGTTGCTGTTTATTATTGGGCTCATCGGCACCACGGTGGAGCCCTGGCAATTGTTCTTCCAGCAGTCCAGCGTGGTAGACAAGCGCATCACCCCGCGCTGGATCCGCTACGAGCGTGCCGATTTAGCCCTCGGCCTTACCATCGAGATGGTCGGCGCCGTCGCGCTGGTCGCGGTGACCGCGTTCGGGCTGGCCGGTACCGGGTTGGCCGGGCATTTCGTCGATGCCGCCACCGCGATGAATGCCCTGTCTCAACATGCCGGACATACCGTAGCCGTGCTGTTCGCCATCGTGCTGCTGGATGGTTCTCTGATCGGAGCCAACCTGGTCGGGTTGACCAGCTCTTACACCCTAGGCGATGTCCTGAACAATCCCAGCTCACTGCACCACAAAATGCCCCGGGCACGGTTGTTCTACGGCTTCTACGCCGTGCTCATCGTCGTTGGGGCGGTTGTGGTGCTGCTGCCCGGGGTTCCGCTGGGGCTGCTCATCGAAGGTGTGGAGGCCCTGAGCGCGGTGCTGTTGCCGGCCACCAGCGTGTTTTTGGTCTTGTTGTGCAACGACCGGGCGATCCTGGGCCCGTGGGTCAACCGGACGTGGAAAAACATTGTGGTCGGGGTCGTGGTGTGGGCCCTGCTCCTGTTGTCTTTCGTCTCAGGAGCCTCCACGCTGTTCCCGGAGCTGTCCGACACCGCGATCGAGATCGCTTTGCTGATCGGCGCGGGAATCGGGCTGCTCGGCGGCACGATAGCCGGGCTGGCCCGTTGGCGAACCGCCCACACACACACCACCGCGAGAACCGATACCCCCTACGGTCTTGACCCCGCACTTGACCAGGACCTCAACCAGCACACTGAGCTCAGCCGCGCGGAACGCACGGCACTGCGCGATCAAGACCGGCTGGCCTGGCGCACACCAGCATTGACCACCCTGGCACGCCCGCCGATGAGCCCACTGCGCCGAACCGGGTTGATCACCCTACGTGCCTACCTGCTCATCGCGGCGGCACTGATCATCATTAAGATCGCCCAACTAGCGCTGGGCATCAGCGGCGGCAAAGGCCCAGGCTCAGACTCAGATGACGCCATGGCCAGCGCAAGCCACCCAGTCGTGGCGGCGATGAGGACGGGGTGAGCACGACCGGTCCGTCGTGGCCGACGGCCCGGTGGGAACACGACGTTTAGCACGGTTCCGATCCGGGTATCCTCGGAGCTAGTCGGCGGCTGTCCCGGGCATGGGGCCGGGCCAACCTCGACGACGAGAGAGGAGACTGTTGTGAGCTTCGCGGATAAGTTCAGGGACAAGGCCCAGGAACTGCGCGGCCGTATCAAGCGGAATACTGGCGACGTCACCGGCAACAGGCGTCTTCAGGCCGAGGGCAGGGCCGATGAGGTGATGGGCAACCTGAAGCAGGCCGGCGAAAAAGTCAAGGACGCATTCCGCAGGCGGGGTACTGGCCGCCGCCGTCAGTACTAGCCCCCGAGCTGGCCGCGCGCATGGAGCAGCTACTCATTTCGCGCCACCAAACCGAACGTGCTCCAAGTCGACTCCGGTGAGAGTGGCGCTCAGGGACGACCAGGGCAAGCAGGTCTGGCTACCCAGTGAGGCACTAGACTCGGGCTGCTAGGAGGTGTCGATTGACCGCAACCGGCGACCACGCCCACTACATCGAGCCCCGACCCGGACCTGTCGTACTCGACACCGACGTTGCGTCACTCAGCATAAAGCGCAAGCTTCCCCTAGAAGTACTGCAGTTGGCACGGGTACCCCCATCCCGCCAGCAGCGAGCCATCAACGGATGCGACACGACAAGTCCGCGTCGAGACCACCAGCCACCGCCCGTGCCAAATCCGTGCCAGATTGAGCAGGGGTCAATGGGGTACAGCGGGGCGCCACGGGGACACCGACCGGCACTGCCCAATACGGCCCCTGGCCTGTCGTCGCTGGTCAGGGGCCATTCCTGCTGGTGTGGGGGGTCAAGGATTCGAACCTTGGAAGGCATCAGCCGACAGATTGACAGACCGTCGAACTCAACGTCGTACGCGCCAAGCGCGACACAAAGGCTTCGAGACGTTATCGACTCCGTACGACCCGGTTCCACATGACCTCAAGCCAGTCCGAACGGGTTGCCGAGTGTCCGCAAGGGCGCCCGGCTCGCCGATTACGCCAGCCGGGTAACCCCCCGGGAAGCTGGTGTTCTGGCCGCCCGGATACCACCACCTCCTCCTGGTACCCGGGCGACGGTCCCTATGCACGCCCCATGCCGAGGACCTGACGATAAGCGGGTGAGTGTGTCCTCGTGGAGTGCCCCGGCTGCCTCGTGCCCGTCCGGCAAGACCCGCAGCCGACATGCCGCCACGAACAGGCCGTGGGCTCGAATCTTTCCCACAACCGCCACCCCTTCATCCACCTCGCCACCGATACCCCTGGCACCACCCCGACGCCCCGATCATGACAACGGCCGACGATACCGCGTCATCGCTGGCGCGTCGCACCGCAATCTTTAACCCTTGACCCAGCACCTCCCGTCGCGTGGTCGGCGCGGACGCCGTGAGAGATCACCCAGATCTTAGGAAGACGCCAACTAGATTCTAGGGCCTCCCGAACGCGACCACCGGGCACCCCAGGAGGAAGGCGGGCGAGCATTGTTGTCCGCGAGGATCCTCGGGTGGCCGTAGTAGAAGCGGTAGCAAGGACGCTGTGGGCAGCGGTCGGGCAGGCTGGACGAGGTGGGACGCCATGGACGACCGGCCCTGGCTAGGCAGGACGCCACAGGACCCGATGACAGGGATGGGACGGTGCCCATTCGCCTCATAACCCAGGGAGACCGCCACCATCCCCGACGCCCCCGTCACATCTGGGGTGATGCGCCCGCCTCGCCCGTCAGCGGCGTGCCTGACCGGGGCCACCCCCGGCGAACCTGGCCCTGTGCCGGTGAGGTCGACCCAGATGACCCGTTCGTGACAATGTTACCTCAAACGAAT
>JBOHFR010000052.1:0-38723 GCA_050699715.1 Pseudonocardiaceae bacterium | reverse complement strand
ACGCCTGCTCGTACCGCTCAGCCGCCTCCTCGTAGCGGGCCTGCTGCAGCGCCACATCACCCAACGCCTGGATCGCATTAGCCTCACCGAGCCGGGCGCCGATCTGCCGATAGACCGGCAACGCCTGTGTCAGCAGCTGCTGCTGTCTGGGCCAGTCGTGCTCGAATGCGGCGGCTTGGGCCAGCAAAGACAGCAACTCCACCGTGATCGCCGGGTCCTCGTCCGATCGGTCGTCCAGTTCTATCTGCAGGTGTTCGAGAATCTCCCGTCGCTCCAGCTTGGATCCAGCCTCAAGCGACCAGTTGTAGTCGATTCCAAGACCAGCGAGAGTTTCTTTGATGTCGTCACGATCGCCGGTAAAGCGATATACACCTGTTCGGCCCGACCAGAAGTCAGGAGCCTGACGAGCGAACTCACGCACGGCGAACAACGGCGCGACGAAGACCACCGGCCACGGAAAACGCTGCCAGCAATAGTCCCGATTGAGGTTGAGCAGATCCATCGCCGGAGACTGGCGCAGGCGCAGATCGAGCATGGATTCCAGCCCGTGGACGACCAGCGCGGTCGGCTGATCGTCACCGACCGCCCGCTCCAGCTGCGCGACGATCCCTTCCGGCGCATGCTCGTCGAGCGTGACCTCCCGAGGGCGCACACCACAGGTCCGCTCACAGTCCTCGGCGATTCGCTGACGCACCGACGGGTGGTTCGCCACGACGAACCCCAACCGGAAACCGCTAGCGCGGGTCAGCATCCGGCACAGCGCCTCCAGCTCCTGGCGGTTCTCCTCCGCTGGTGTGGTACCCGTCGTGGTCATCGACGTTTGCCCGGATCGACCAGTTCTAACAGCGGATTACGGTCATACCAATGGCCGTGCTCGTCCTCGTAGGCCAGCACGAACCGGTCGCGCAGCAGCTCGTTCCACACACCATGATCGTCCCCTACCTTGTCACGAGACTCGTGCACGCGCGCCAGCAACTCCCAGTCCACCGGACGCAACGGCACGGCAAGATCCGCAGCGGCACGCCGCAACCCACGCTGAGTGATCGCCCGGGTGATCGGCAGCTCCGCGGACCGGTGCAGGATCGACTGCAGCATCACGAACAACCCCCGGATGTGACCACCCGAGCAGCACAAGACCTCATCCAGCAGGTCCGGATCAGCGAACACCTCACCCAAACCCACGCCCGCCTTGTCCGCGCGCCGCCGCACGATCTCCCGCAGCACCGCCACCCCCGCGGGGAACTCGCCACCGTCACGAGTACTCACCGGGACCGAGGGCAGCGCCAGAATCTCGCTGCCATACGCGTCCTGCAGCCGGGCATGAGCACGGCTGTACGCCAACTCGATCGGGATGGTGTACAGCACGTCGCAATTCAGCCCCCGCAGCGCGCCAGCGTGGTCCAAAAATAGGTTCTCATGGTTGGTGTAACCATTGAGCTGCTTACGCGGAATGCGGTCCAGCTGATCAACAATGATCGCGATACCGCCGTAGCCGCCGTGCTCCGGCTGTGCTAGCCACCCCCGCGCCTGGTGCAGGACTTCGTTGTTCGTCAAGTCATAGATCGTCGGCAGCAGGCCCTGCAACAGGGCACGGAACGCTTTGCGATCGGTCGGCATCGCCTCGAATCGCAGGCTGACCTTCACCGGGTCCATGCCCACGTCCGCCTTGTCGAGGGTGACCCGTCCCTTGAAGAAGTCGCGCACGCCGCTCAGCGCATTGCGGAATTTCGTCTCGGCGAACGAGAAGCCGGCCGCCGAGAGGTCGGACACCAGCTGCCGAACAATCTGGTAGACCAGATCCTCGGGCGCAACGTCATCGAGATGGACCCAGCGCTCGGCGAACAACATCGACACGAACACCCGACGACCACCCACACCGTCCTGAAGACGCTGCCGCACCCGATTCAGCTCAGTCGTCTTACCAGCGCCCCGGTGCCCGGTGAACAGACGCGTGACCGGCCCAGGGCTACGGGCGATCGAGTTCGCCAACCGCACCTTGACGTCATCAGCGGTGTCAAGCTGCTCCTGCCAGTCCACGTACAAATCGGTCTCATCCGCCTCCAGCGGGCGCAGCGGATCAAACTGAGCCGATAACGCCGTCAACGCATCCACAGGGAGATCCTACTGAGACGTGACACACCGACACCGATCCAATACCCCGACCAACCACACCTGCTCCCCGGCTCGGCCACGCCAGCGCCGAAGGCGGAGCGGACCAGGGGCAGGGGTCAAGGTCGTTCAGCGCATACGGTGCTCCACCTTGACCCCTGCCCCTGGCCAACTCCGGGACGAGCCCGCCGACGCGACGGGATACCCGCTTCCGCCTCTCCCGTCCCGCCCACGGCGCGGCACCGGGGTCACCCTGCCGCACCATCAGCTCCTCGTCGGCGGGCACCACACCGGCGGGCACCACATCGGCGGGCACCACATCGGCGTTGGGCAACGCGTCCAACACTGCGGCGGTCGTACGTCGTCTTTGGACTGCCCCGTGCCAGATCCGTGCCAGATAGGAGAGGCGGCGGCGGGGAACGACGGGGAATGGCAGCGTCGGAGCCGTCTAGCAGCTGGTCGGAAAGTCCGCAGGTCAGCCCACAAGTGGAGTACTGAACTTCCAAGCTGGGGCTCGCTCCCGCTCCAAGATCATGCTTCCGGAACTTCGGCACGTATTCGGCACAGCCACCCGTAGACCACCGGTCAGAGCCGGACACCACCGGACCCAACAAAGATCGGCCCCCGACCGTGTTCGTGCTGGTCGGGGGCCGTTTCTGCTGGTGTGGCGGGTGAAGGATTCGAACCTTCGAAGGCGTCAGCCGACGGATTTACAGAACAGCGCCCGCGACGTGTTGACCAGCGGTGATGCACCATCAGCCCTGACCAGGGGCGGGAATAGGGCGCAGCTGGCGCATGATCCCTCACCAGCGCTCGACTCGGGGCGGATAGCCGTGCCGGTGAGGGATCGTGTGGCTAGACGAAGCGGCCGGGCCGTAGAGCCCGTATCGTCCTCTGCCCGTACACCAATGCGTCCTCTGCTCCTACAGCAATTACGGTACGGTAGGTAGGAGGGTTTTTTTTGAAACTGTGCGTGCCAGGCGAGCGCTGTCGTCAGCAGAGCAAACATGATCAAGGCACCGGACTGGAGCGGAGTGGGTGGCGCGACGAAGTTGATTGCGGCGGCTGCACTTGCTGACAGTCCTGCCCCGACGGCGACAAGCAGGCCACTCCAACGGCGCGGTGCTCCGCCAGACGGCTTCGCACCCCTAGACATGGACTAACGATACGCCAGCAGCGGCTGGCAGATCAGGTTGCGATTGCGAATGTAAGGGAAGGGTGACTACACCGCCTCATCCGAGGCCGAGTGCTCGGCCGATTTGTTCGCGTGCTGCCTGTCCTTGGCCGGCGATGCATTTGGCGTAGACCCGCAGCAGCACGGCCACGCTGTGGCCTGCCCACTCGGCGACCTGGGTGGGGGCTACCCCGCCGTTGAGCCAGGTGGACACCGCCGCGTGTCGAAGGTCGTACGGTCGCCTCGCGAGTGGGGAGGCCGCCTCTTCTGGGGTGAGCGCGGTTTCCCGTGCTTTCTGCCAGACCCGGCCGTACGTGCTGTCCGAAAGATCATCCCCCCGCATGCCCCGAAGCAGCCGCCCGTCGGGTCCCGGCCCGAACTCGGCGAGGTGCTGGTGCAGCAGTTCGGTGAGGGGTGGTGCGCACGGCACGACTCGGACCTCTTCTCGTGGACGGTGTTTGAGACCTCGCTGGTCTCTCCGCTGGCCACTGTCGGCCCATGCGGCGCCCGTCGTGGGTGCTGACTTCGGGAGGTATAGCTCCCCCCATCCCTGCTCGGGGATCACCAGGTCGCCCTTGCCCAGCACGGCGGCCTCGGCTGGGCGGAGGGCGGCGTAGTAGAGCAAGGCGAAGAACAGCACGAGGTGTTGGCCGGTCCTCCCCTGGCCGCGCACCGCGTCCAGGAGCCTGGCCGCTTGGTCGGGGCTGACCACGACGCGCTTGTCGACCGCCTCCACTGTCCGTGGTTTCTTCGTCTTGAGCGCCGTGAGCGGGTTCTGTGGCAGTAGCTCTCTTTCGACGGCGTATTCCAGTGCGTTGTGTAGGACGGCGCGTTTGCGCCCGGTCGTGCTGGCTGCCGCTGGTCGGCCGTCGAGTTTTCGGCCGATCCGGGCGAGTACGGTCCGCAGCACGTCTGGTTTCATGAGTTCCGAGACCTGCATCGTGTTTTTCTCCAGCCACTGGATCGTGGGAGCAATCTCGGCCGGTGGGTCACCATGAGCGCGGGCGCGAGTGTTGAAGGCCCAGCCGTAGAGAGCGGTCCTCATATTTTTCTCCGATGGGCGCCCTCGCCCCTCAGCGAGGATCGGGGTCACCGTCGCCAATGTCTCGGCGATGCCCATGCGCGACTTACCAGCCGAGTCCGGCCATTTCATGTCTACGTAGGAACAGGCGAACACGTACCAGCTCTCGCTTTCCGCCGCTTCCCGCCCGGCGAAAGGTCGCCCGGTCGTGGTGTCGAACGCCTGCCCCTTTCTCAGTGCGGCCATCAACTCCGACCGGAAGCTATCGGCGAGCGCCTTCGTCCTGAAAGCCTTCTTGCACTGGCGCCCGGCGACGACCCAGCGAACCTTGTACGTAGTGCCGCGCTGGCCGGTGCACTGCTCGGTTTTCCAGATTCGGACGTCATAGCTAGTAGCCATCAGGCGGCCTCTTCCAGGGTGGTGAGCCAGCGTTCGTATTCGGTGCGGTTGATGCGGATGTCGCCGTTGGGGAGTTTGATGCAGCGGGGTGCTCGTCCTTTGGCGCGCCAGTCGTAGAAGGTGGAGCGGGAGATGTCGAGGTCGGCGCAGACCTCGGCGATGGTCAGCCGGGTACGGGCGTTGTGGCGCGGCGTTGCCATGGCGTCAGTCCTCCTGCTCGGTGTTGGGTCGAGAGGGGCTCTCAGGAGCCGCTACATCCGCGACAGCCGCTACATGCCTGGTCAGCCCAGTAGCGGCCATGGGGGGTGTAGCGGATACATCCGCTACACGTGCATCTGCCGCTACGGGTCTGACCTGCGGTGTAGCGGGTGTAGCGCTTGTCGCGGCTGTCGCGGGTGGGGGCAGGTAGCGGTCCCAGGCGTCGGCCAGGCCTTCGGGCGCGGCGGTGCGATAGCCCTTGACCACCTCGCCGCCGGCCATCCGCACATCGTGCGGCCGAACCGCGTACCGGCGCAGTTCCTTGGCGAGACGCCGGGCGTCGAGTGGTTTCCCGTTCAGGTCACCCCAGGGTGATTCTTCGAGACCGCACAGAGCGGGAAGAATGCCGGCAGTGGCCATCCTGTCCGTGCCAGCGCGGGTGAACAGCTCACGGAGGTCGGCGAGTAGTCGGACACCGAGTGAGGTCAGTTGCGGTCCGGCGTCGAGCGCGAAGTACCGACAGGCGTCACGGGCGGTACTAGGCCAGTGGCCGCCTGCGGTATCAGCGATGGCCAGGAGCGGTTCCCAGATCTCGGCCGAGCGGTCGGTGACTCCCGTGGGCATTGTGGGTTGGGCGTCGCCGAGTCGGGTGCCTACCGAGTCGATCCACGTGGCGAGTTGTTCTCGGAGGGGGTGGGCTTGACAGGCCACTTGACGCTCTCGGAATTGGTCGACGGGTTCGTCGGTGCGGCGTCGGCGCATGTGGATGGTGATGGCGCGGGTGGTGATGGTGGTGGGCATGGCTCCGGCGATCCCGGCGAGCGCGGCGGGCGCGTAGACGGGGAAACGCTCGACTTTCATGGTCTTGGCGTCCCCGACACAGCGGGCGATGGTCGCCGACCGCTTGTACCCGGCGTTGAGCAACCCCCGGAGATCCTCGTTGTTCCCCCCGTTCTTAGGGTTGAAGATCGCGTCGACCTCATCGAACAGGATCGTGATCGGCCCCATAGACACCAACCGGAACAACGCCGCCGGGGTCGCCGAAATTGTCATCTCCGGTGCCCGCACGAGGTATTGGGCGACTTCTAAGACCCGGGTTTTGCCGGATCCGGGCTCGGCGGAGTCCAGAACCAGCCGGGGGGTGACGTAGAACTGTTCGGTGGCGTGGGTGTGGGCGTACCACAGCGCCAGGGTCGGGGCGCAGTGCTCGGAGGGGAACACCGAGAACCGGGCCACGAACGCGGCCACCGCATCGAGCACCTCATGCCCGGCCCGGACGATGGCGCCGGGTGGTGGCTGCCGACACCCGAGCCAGCCCAGCGGCTGGCCTGGTGTGGTCTGGGCAGGTGCCGTCAGCGGCGTCCCGGCGTGCTGTTCGTGCCAGGTCTGCTGGCAGCCCTCGGAGCAGAAATCCGGCGAGGGTGACGCGCCGACAGGTTGCGCGCAGTGCTGGCACTCGTGGCCGCCGATGGCGGTGTCGATCGCGGTCAGCGCGGTACCGATGTCGGGTCTCATGCCGCCCCCTGGTAGCTGGTACGGGGAGCGGTGCGGCGGGGATTGCGCGCCCCGGCCGCGAGTCCGGCGGTGATGACCCGGGCGATCTCGCGGGGTGTGCAGTCACAGTCGGCGCTGATCAGGGGACTGGCGGCGGTAGTGAGTTCGGCCCGCGCGGTGACCTCGTCGAGGAGCCCGGCGCCGACGAGCTGTCCGAGGGCGTAGGCGGCGCGGCAGAGCACCGCGTTGTGCTGCCCTCGCGGCGCCGTGCGCACCCGCTGGGCCTCGCCGTGCACTGCGGCGGCCACGTATCCGCTGGGATTGGCGGCGGCCACAGCGGGCGTTGAGGGCGTCGGAGGCGGCGTGGGCGTGAGGGCCTGGCGTAACCAGCTGGGCAGCTCAGCGGGCTCCCGGTCGTCGATCAGCTCATACCCGCTCGGGGAGACCGGGCTGCCGGGCGCGACGACGTACCCACCGTGGGCCCGGGTGTCGATCTTCCACCCGATCCTGTCATGGGTGTTGCGCAGTGCCGTCCCGGGCGGGGCGGTGTAGTACAAGTGCCAGCCGTTCGAGGGTGTCGTGACGGCGTAGGTCGGGGTCACGGTGGTGCCGTGCGCTCGGGCCAGCGCCCGCAGCACCCCGCCACCGGAGCTGATCCCGAGCCCGGCCCACCGGGGCGGCACGGTCTCGCCGGGTTTGGGGGTGTCGAGGTCCACAACCACCAGTCCCGACGGGCCAGTGGCGATCCCGATGGAGTACGGGGTGTGGTGCCACCAGCGGGTGATCCGCTCGGGGTCGGTGCTGGCCCGCGTCTCCCACCGCTCGATCACCGGCGGCCGCTTCGCACCGGGCGTGATCGGGAACACGTGCCAGCCCCGAGCGGCGAAGTGCAACGCCCACGCGCGCAAGCTGGTTCGGATGGCGTCCACGGTGAGGGTTGGGTCATGAAGCGTGGTCATGCTCCGGTGCCTTTCTGATTACTGTGAGTAGTCGTGTGTGGGCGTGCGAGATCGGTCCCGGGCACCGGGGGTGATGCCGGGAAGGTGGCGGGGAATGGGTGGGAAACGGGGTGGGGGCTGGCCGGGCCGTGGGGGTCTACCCCCCGCTACCGTGCAGGTCGCGGGCCGCTACCCGGGGGGTCTACCGGGGTAGAGGGCCCCCGCTACCCGCCGGTGTGTAGACGGGTGCGGGTAGCGGGGGCCGGGTAGCGCCGGTGGTAGACCCCTCCCCCTCTACCCATCACTGACCGTGACCGGCTGGGGAGTGGTCGGCAGGGTGGCGCCGGCGGGCACGGCGGCTTCGAGGTCGGCGCGGCGGTAGCCGGCCAGGTTGATCCCCTCGACCTTCACCTGCCGCCCGGAGCGGGTGACTCCAGCGCGTTCGAGTTCCTCCGCCAAGCGCTCGGGGGTGTAGTCCCCGTAGCCGTCCTCATCCATGTTGACCAACCTGGCGAGCAGGGTGCTGGTGTGCATCCGTTCCACCCCGTGCATCGCGTACAGCACGTCAGCGAGCACGGCCGGGATCTGGATACCGGCCGCTTCGGCGGCGGCCACGGTGTCACTGGCCGCGTCCCCGGTCAAGGTTCCCGCCGCGACCCGCAGCGCCCGCCCGTGCGCGCACACGGTGGCGAAGGTGGGGAGGTCCATGTAGTCGCAGCGGACGATCTCGAACGACCCGGGTCCGGTGACCAACACCCCGACCCCCTTGTGGTCCTCGGACAGGATGGAGGCGTCGGCGCCTTGGGCGGCTTTGCCCTTGCCGAGGACCATGTCGGAGGAGGTGCGGTCCACGACCTGGGTGCAGTACCGGTAGGTGATGATCTCCCTCAGTTTCGCGGGCACGCTGTCGGCGTCGGGGCGCTGGGAGGCGGCGTTGAGGATGAACCCCGCCGCCGGAGCCCGCCGCGCCAACCGAGCCAATTTCTCCACGGTCTCGTCTTTGAGTGGGCCGGGCATGGCGGAGAGGTATTCCTGTAACTCGTCGATGGTGATGAAGATGACCGGCATGTCGTGGCGGCGGCTGATCTCCGGGGTGAGCTTGCCCTCGGGGCACACCGACGTCGGCAACGTGCCCAGCACCGCGAACCTGCGCCCCATCTCCGTGATCAGCTCATCGAGCATCGCGAGGAACCGCTCGATGGCCTCATCCTCGGCGCCGATCACCAACCGGTGCGCCACACCGCGCATCGGGCGCCAGTCCGCCCCACCCTTGCCATCCGCCACGTAATGCCGCACATAGGCATCCAGCACCCCGGCGGCCGAGGGCAGCCGCTGAGCGAAGGTCTTCCCCCGGCGGGGCAGGCCCCCGAAGAACATGGACTGCCACATCAGGGCCAGCAGGATGCGGCGGCCCCGGGCGTCGCGGCCGAAGGGGATCGGGTCCCACACCGAGAACTGCTCCGCCGTACTCAACGGGGACGGGTTCGGTGTCCCCAGGTAGGGGTCGTCATCGGCCACCCAGACCGACAGGCGTCCGGCGTGGCCCCCGGCTGCGGCCCGGACCCGGGACATGATGACCTGGATCTCATCCACCCCGAGCTCGGCGGCCACGGTGTCCCGTTTGGCGATCACATCAGAAGCCGTCTTCCCGCCACCCCGGGGCAGATCCAACGAGACTGCCCATCCGTTGCCGTCGCGCAGGGGTGGGGTGACCAGTTGGGGTGTGGCGTCGGTTTTGACCAGCCCTGCGGCGCGCAACGCGTCGGTGAGCATGTCCGCCGAGAGCTCCAACGCCACCGGCAGCACCGGGCCCACTGGTAACACCGAGGCGGTGTGCGGGCGGCCGAGCCAGAGCGCGCCGAGCCCGGCCCCGGTCAACGCCCACCACGTGAATCCCGGCCCGACGATGACGAACCCGGCGACCCCGGCCGAGCCCCCGGACAGGGCCAGCCATGCCGTGGTCTTGATCCGAACCCGGGCCAGTGCGCGGCGCTCGCTGATCAGGTCCCGGACCAGATCCCACCGTTTGGCCTCTCGGGCGGCGGTGATCAACGGCCGGTACTCGCCCCGCATACTCACCCAGCCGAACCCGGCCGTGATGGCGCGTGCGGCGCCGCGCAGGGTCCACCAGGACAGCGCCAGCCCGTAGGCGGGGGCGCGCCAGGCGTGGAAGGCCACGTGCCGCCCGGCGTACTCCACAGCCCACCGCGCCGTGCCCAGCGCGGTCTCCCGGGATCGCAACCACAGGGGCAACACCACCGGCATCGGCCACCGGGCGTACTCCCGCTCGGTGAGTAGTTCCCCTTCCAGCACCTCCGGCGCTCGTTCCACCTGTCCGCCAGACGGGATGGGGAACGGGATCACCCTGCCCTCCCGCCCCGAGTCTGGCGCGGTTTCAGGCTGCGGCTGGTCGGCGCTGGGCTGGGTGTGGGTGTTCTGGTCGGACTGGTCGGTGCTCATCGCCGGGCCCCCTTGCCGCCGTGCACGATCTCGGTCACTGAGAACAGGCGGGCGATCACGCTGCCCGCGAACAACGCGGGCACCCCGAGTGCGGCGCCCCAGGCGCGGTAGTCGGTGGTGGTGGCCACGACCGCCCACTGCACCCCGACGATCACCACGGTGGTGCCCAGCGCGCGGGCGAGGTTGCCGCCCATCCGGGTCACTTCCTGGGTGTGGCGGGCGACTTTGTAGGCGCCTCGGGCACCGCTACGAAACGCCGCTATCGCACCCAGCCCGGCCAGCACCACCAACCCCACCACCACAGGCGCGTGGTTCACCGGGACCCACCCCCACCCGGGTGTGCCCGCCGGTCGGTGTGGCGGGCACGGCACAACAGCGACACCAGCGCTGCGACGACGGGCACGTCCCATCCGGCCAGCCAGGACACGATGCGCTTGTCATAGGCGCCCAGCTGCACGCCATCCAGGGCCGCCAGCAACGCCTCTCGGCGCTCGTCGGCGGGTTCGTGGCGGTACTGCCCACCGGGGTAGGAGACGAACGGGGCGTGCACACTGACCGGCTCGCGGTCCAGCGGTGCCAAGTGCTCGCTCATCACGCCGCCTCCCCCGCGTCACTACCGGCACCGGCCAGCAGCGCGAACGCCAGCGCGACGGACTTGCCCCGTCCGGAGCCTGCGTTGATCAGCCACCTGGTTGGGCGGGAGTCGTGCAGGCAGCACCGGCGGCAGTGCCGGTACTCACTGCCCGCCGGCTGCCCATCCCGGGTGAGCGGGCGACGCCACCCGCTGAACACGTGCCCCTCGACCTCGCACGTCAGCACCGGGGCGCACGCCGAGCACCACAACCGCCCACCCGGACCGACTCGCCACCCCTGATCGGTGGCCGCGTTGAGCACGGCGTCCTCACCGGGCCAGTACGCCTCACAATCCAGGCTGGCCGGGCTGTCCCCGCACTGGGCACAGTGGACATTCACACAGGTCTGCACCTGCACTATTCCGTGGCAAGTGTCCTGGGCTGGCGCCCACACGGTGCTGTGTTCTATCCTTCGCATTGTTCACTCCGGTCTCTGGTGTGGACAGCGCAGAAGCGGACAGGTTAGTCGCCAGGTTTCCGCTTCTGCGCGTACGTCACTGATGCGTTTGATGAGGGCGTGCGGCATTACCGCACCACCCCCGGGCGCGTTAAACCTCCTGAATCTTCTTATCGTTTCCGTTGTCGCCAGGCCAGGCAGCGCTCGCAAAACCCGCTAGTACCCGTCTGATACCCATAACGCCTGCACCCGCCGCAGGTCCGCCACGTCACCCGCACCCGAGCTGCGCGTTTGCGCCGCAACTCGACCCGCGCAGCCCACCACCCGCGCAACCCCATCACCCTCACCTCCCTCCCTTTACCGTCATCGCACCTCAGGCAGCGGCACGACTCGCCGTCGTGGCCGCTAACCCGCCCCAGGTCACCCCAGCCATTCCGTCAGTAGGAGGAGCAGCGTTTTGGCGCTCTCCTCCTCGAGCGTGATCACACATTCGCCCGTGACGTGGGGATCGAACACGATCGACCCGCCCTGCGTGCTCACCATGAGATTGGCGAAACCGACCGGGCCTCGGTGCAGCCCACACGTCGCGGGTATCGCCTTGCGACGGACGCCGCGCGGGTAGCTGTACGGTTCCATGTCAGGTCCTTTCGAGCGTGGTGGTGGGTTCTTCCGGGGGTGGTCCGGTGACTCGCCGTGCTTCCAACTCTGCTGCCAACCTCCCCGCTTCGCGGGACATCTCCCGCAGGAATCGGGTCAGTACCAGGTCACCACCAGGGAATGGTGGAAGGTGAACGGCCAGACTCTCTGGGTCCAGGTGGATCACCAGCGCTGGCAGGTCCGGGGCCGTCCATCGGACGCTCACCGTTGATTTCGGCCCCGGGGAGCATGTCGCGTCGAGCATCACGCATCCCCCTCAGGCCGCTGCTCCGGCAGAGCGACCTGTAGTCGGGGCGGCCTTGCTCTCCGCCTCAGCGGTCGGGGCGGTGCCGGCGGGCAGGCCGAACGCATCCTCCGCGCCCACAGCGTGTACGACACCCAGCCGTCTCGGACGTATGGCGCCATGTCGTGTCTCTCCTTGCGTCTGTCGCCCCCTCGCGGGGTTCCCCTCGGGGGCTGTCATCATACCTAGCATTGGTTTGGTACCAACGGAGCCAACGTAGCACTGCACGCCCTGGACGTGTCAAGTACCATCCGGTAGATTCGTTGGTATCAATGAGGCGAAGGGATCACGACATGCCGACCACCCCGCTCTACCAGAAGATCGCCGACGAGCTGCGCGACGCGATCCTCACCGGCGAGCTGCCGGCTGGCTCGCAACTCAAGACCGAGCCTGAGCTGCAGGAACAGTACGGAACCTCGCGTAACACCGTCCGGGGAGCCCTGCGGCAACTGATCAGCGACGGGCTCGTCGAGACCCGCGGCCGACTCGGCACCTACGTCCGCGAGTACAAGCCCCTCTACTGGAACCTGCACACGTTCGAACGAGGCGCCCGCCGCGACGACCCCACCATCGGCGTCGATGAGTGGAAGGCGGACATGCTCGACCAAGGAGTCAAGACCCACTACGTGATCAGCGTGCGCATCGTGCCCGCACCAGCCGACATCGCGTGCTACCTGAGGATGGAGCCAGGCGCGATGGTGCTGCGCCGGCGCCGAGTGCGATCCGCCGACGATGTGCCCGTGGCGATCGCGGATTCCTGGTTCCCGGAGGAGACCGGTCGGCGCACGGTCGACGGGTTCGCCCCGCTGCTGGCCGAGCACGACGTGGTGATGAAGGGCGGCATCGTCCACGCGCTCGGCATCACCCAGCGGTGGCTGGACGACGAGATCACCGTCCGGATGCCCACCGCCGAGGAGGCCAGTCTCTTGGAGTTGTCCGAAGGTAGCCCGGTCGGTCAGGTCGCCCGCGTCGGCTTAGATGAGAACGAGCAGCCAGTCCGCGTGATGATCACCGTGTTTCCCGGCCACCGCCTCAAGCTCCGTTACCGGTTGGGAGTGTGACCGTGGCTCTCCTCGTGGTCGATCAGGCCTCACCGGACGAACTCCCCCTCGTGCTCGAGGTGCTGGACGGGGCCGCACGGTGGCTCAGCGAACGAGGCATCACGCAGTGGCCCGCACGGTTTACCGGCGCCGAAGACTGGCGCATCGAGCGGATTCGCGCCTACATCGAGAACGGACATACCTGGTTGCTCCGCAGCAACGCCACGGCGGTTGCCACGTTCACCCTCAGCTCAGCCGATCCCGACTACGCCGATGGCTGGCCAGATGGTCCCAATACCGGCCTGTACATCTACCGGATGGCGATACACCGCGAGTTCGCCGGCCACGACATCGGCGGCCACATCCTCAACTGGTCAAGCGCGCGAGCCGCCGCCCTCGGCTACCACTGGCTGCGGCTGGACTGCCACCGAGACAACCCCACCCTCCAGGCCTACTACAAGACGCACGGGTTCGAGCGAGTCGGCACCCTGGTCCGCGTGATTGACGACCCCGTGTCGGGCGACGCGAACGGCCGGTACGTCCGCGCATCCGGCGCGCTCTTCCAACGACCGGCAGGCTCCATGATGATCTCATATCCGAAAACAGAACCGAGAGGGGCTGGCCGTGACATTCGACAGGTACGACCCACATAACGAGGCAGCGATCTGGCAAGACGCATCCGACATCGTCACGAGCCTCAAGGCCGATGACCAGCCACAAGACCCCGACGCGTGGAACACCGCCCTCGACCAGGCATCCCGGCTCCTTGAGCGCCGAGCGATGGAGATTCGCCAACGTAACGGAATGTACTACCGACCACTCACCGGCAACGACCAATAGAACTAGCGACCAGGGGTCGCTAGCGCCGTCAACCAACTATCGAGACCACCTCGCGTCTGCAAGCGCTCGGTAGCACAGAAGATACCTTCTGTCGCGCTTTCGAATTTTCCTCTATGCGATCGAGGCGCACCTCGATCCTCCATCAACTACAGATAGGTGATCACCGATGGACCCCATTGACCCTGAGTTCTTCGAAGGCGACGAGATGCGCGCCGCTCTGGCCGCCCGTGACATCGGCACCGTCTACCGGCTGCTCGGGCGCCAGGGCGTGAGTCAACGCCGGATCGCGCAGCTGACCGGGCAGTCCCAGTCGGAGGTGTGCGAGATACTCAAGGGCCGCCGGGTGCGGGACGTGTGGGTGCTTGAGCGTATCGCCGACGGGCTCGGCATACCCCGAGCGTGGCTGGGCCTGAGCTACGGTGAGCAGGCGCCGGACACACCGTCAGCCGAGACGGAGGTGGATGAGGGCATGAAACGCCGCGTCCTGGTCGCCACCACCACGGCCGCCGCCCTGGGCCAGACGTTCCTGGGTCTGCCCGAGCCGGCCCTGCCGACCGGCCACCCGCTGCCGTCGCGGCTGAGTATGTCCCATGTCAACACCGTGCGGGCGGTCACCGAGCGGTTACGCGGGTTGGCGCGGTACTACGGCGGGCAAGCCGACGTGTTCGGTGCCGCAGTGGCGCTCTACACCCGGTGGATGCAGGTACCCGCGACCGATGCCGTCACGGCACAACTGGCCGCCGCGCTGGCCGAGCTGCACACCGAGGCGGGATGGTGCCGCTACGACTCGGGACTGGATGGGACGGGCTACTTCACGCACGCCCTGCGATTTTCCGGTCAAGCCGGGGACGCCTACGGAATCGCCAACGCCGCCTTCGTCGCCGGAGGAACACTGGTCCGCGACGGGCATCCCAACGACGCGCTCAAACTATTCCAGCTCGGGCAGTGGCGGCTCGCAGAGTTCTCACCAGGCAAGCCCACACCGGCAACCGTGCACGCCGAGGACCCCCGGATACCGACCCTCACCGCGTGGCTGAACCTGAACTCCGCAACCGCCTACGCCGTCATGGGCGGCCCCGACCAGGCCACCCGCTACCTCGCCGAGGCGAACGACGAGTGGGAGCCCCGCGATGGGTTCGAGCGCGCGAGCATGGACCGCGCGACCGCGGGGATTCACCTCGACCTAGGCCGACTCGACACCGCCGAGCAGTTCGCCGCCAGCGCGGTGCGCACCTACAGCGAGGGCCACCGCAAGGACCGCACAACGGCCGAGCTCATCCTCGCCGAGGTACACGTGCGGGCCGGGGAACCCCGAGGACTGGTGCTGGCCCGCCAGGCCATCGACGGGGTGAGCACCCTGCACTCCGTCGCAGTGCGACGGCGACGGCTGATACCACTGGCCACCGCGCTGGAAGCCCGAACCAGCAGCGACACGCGGGAGCTAGCCCAGTTGGCCCGAAAGATCGCCACGGCCCAGATCTAAGGCTTTCGCACCACAAGGACGACCGGCCCCTGACGGAGTAGCGGGCCGGGGGCAGGGGTCATTCAGCGCATGCGGTCTCCACCCAGACCCCTCCCGCTGGCCCGCTCCAAGACAAGCTCGCCACGCGACGGTACACGGGCGCAGCCTCCAGGTTCACAAGTGATCACCGGTCTGCGCCCCGAGCGACCCGGGGGCTAGGGCGCGTATAGGGCGCAGCTACCCGCAAACCACCGGATACGCCCGGACGACACCGGACACAACGAAGATCGGCCCCCGACCGTGTTCGTGCTGGTCGGGGGCCGTTTCTGCTGGTGTGGCGGGTGAAGGATTCGAACCTTCGAAGGCGTCAGCCGACGGATTTACAGTCCGCTCCCATTGGCCGCTCGGGCAACCCGCCTGGGGGCCGGTTGCACCGGCCGGTCGTTACGATACACAGTCCGTGACGCCAGGGTGGACCGGGTCTGGCGGGTAAGGTCGCAGACCGGCTCAACACGAGGAGGCTGTGGTGGCGGATCCGTCGTTCGACGTGGTCAGCAAGGTCGACCGGCAAGAAGTGGACAATGCGCTCAACCAGGCGGCCAAGGAGCTGTCGACCCGGTTCGACTTTCGAGGCACCGGGGCGAAGGTGGCCTGGGCCGGTGACGAGGCGATGACGATCGAGGCTGAGACTGCGGAGCGTTGCCGCGCCGCCATCGACCTGATCAAGGGAAAGTTGATCAAGCGGGGCATCTCGCTGAAGTCCTTCGAGGTGGATGAGCCGGCCCTCTCGGGCAAGGTCTATCGGAGCACCGGGCGCATCCTGCAGGGCATCAGCCAAGACAAGGCCAAGGAGATCGCCAAAGCGGTCCGAGACGAGAAGCTCAAGGGCGTGCAGGCCCAGATCCAGGGCGACCAGCTCCGCGTCTCGGGCAAGAAGCGCGACGACCTACAAGCCATCATCGCCCTGTTGAGGGAGCACGACTTCGGCGTCGCGCTGCAGTTCACCAACTATCGGTGAAGGGGATTGTCCTGGCCGGCGGCAGTGGTAGTCGACTGCATCCGATCACCCAGGCCGTCTGCAAGCAGCTGCTGCCGGTATACGACAAGCCGATGGTGTACTACCCGCTCTCGGTACTCATGCTCGCCGGGATCCGACAGATTTTGATCATCTCCACTCCGTCGGACCTGCCGCTGTTCCGCCGGCTGCTCGGTGACGGCGCCGCGCTGGGGCTGCGGCTGAGCTACGCCGAGCAGGCCCAGCCCAACGGCCTGGCTGAAGCCTTCGTGATCGGCGCGGACTTCATCGCCGATGACCAAGTCGCGCTGGTGCTGGGCGACAACATCTTCTATGGTCCTGGGTTCTCCGGCCGGCTCCAGCAGTGTGTGGCCAGCGTGGACGGTTGCGTGTTGTTCGGGTACCCGGTCAAGGACCCGCGGCGCTACGGGGTCGGCGAGGTCGACGCCACCGGAAAGCTGATCTCCATCGAGGAGAAGCCGGCAGTTCCCCGCTCGAACAAGGCCATCACCGGCCTGTACTTCTATGCCAACGACGTGGTGCAGGTCGCTCGCTCGCTGACCCCCTCCGCGCGCGGCGAGCTGGAGATCACCGATGTGAACGTGCACTATCTGCGCCAAGGCCGGGCGACGCTGATCGACCTGGGCCGGGGCTTCGCCTGGCTAGACACCGGAACCCACGAGTCGTTGTTGGAGGCCGGTCAGTTCGTCCAGATTCTCGAACACCGGCAGGGGGTGCGGATCGCCTGCCTGGAGGAGATCGCGCTGCGGATGGGCTTCATCGACGCCGACGCCTGCTACGCACTGGGCCAGGCGCTGGCGAGGTCCAGCTACGGCCAGTACGTGATGGACATCGCCCGCTCGACTCTGACGTAGCGGCAACCGGTCAGGACAGCTGGCGTCGAGCCATCTCCTCCAGGCGGTGCACCCGCTCGGCGATGGGCGGGTGAGTGGAGAACATCCGCGCGGCACCGTCGTCCAGCCGGAACGGGTTGGCGATCATCAGGTGGGACTGTGCGGTCACTGCGGGCTCGGGACGAAGCGGCGCCACCTGGGTACCGTACTCCAGCTTGCGCAGCGCGCTGGCCAGCGCCAGCGGATCCCCAGTTAGCTCAGCGCCGGAGGCGTCGGCCTGGTACTCCCGCGATCGGCTCACCGCCATCTGCACGATGCCGGCCGCGATCGGGCCGAGCAGTGCGATCAGCAGCAGCGCGATCGGGTTCGGGCGATCCTCCTCGCCACCGCCGAAGAGTCCCGCGAACATCGCGAAGTTCGACAGCGCGGTCACCATGGCGGCCAGCGCCCCGGCGACGGAGGAGATGAGGATGTCCCGGTTGTACACGTGCGACAGCTCGTGGCCGAGCACTCCGCGCAGCTCACGCTCAGTCAACAGCTCGAGGATCCCGACGGTGCAGCACACCGCAGCGTGGCGCGGGTTGCGGCCGGTGGCGAAGGCGTTGGGTGCTTGGGTCGGGCTGACGTACAGCCGCGGCATCGGCGCCCGCGCGTCGGTGGCCAGCTCCCGGACAATCCGATACATCATGGGCTGCTCGAGCTCGGATACCGGTTGGGCCTGCATCGCGCGCAACGCGAGCTTGTCGGAGTTGAAGTAGGCGTAGGCGTTCATGCCCAGCGCGAACACCACCGCGATGAGCATCCCGCCGCGGCCGAAGAACGACCCGACCAGCACCACCAGCGCCGACAACCCCCCGAGCAGCAGCGCGGTCTTCAGCCCGTTGACGTGGTTGTGCACAGTTCGTCAGCCTCCCGGTGTGTTCGGGCTCCGATTAGTGCAACGCGTTCACCCGGTGCGGGGTTCCGCGGCGACACTCCAGGAGGGTTAGGCGCGCAGCTCCAGGGTGCAGCACTTGGGGCCGCCACCGGCCCGGCGAAGCTCGGAGACGTCGACGAACACGGGTTCGAAGCCGCAGGCAGCCAGTGCGCGGCCCAGATCCACCGCCTCTCGCGGTAGCACCACCGAGCGGCCATCGGAGACACCGTTGAGCCCCAGGCACGCCGCGTCCGCCGGGCCGGCGATCACCGCGTCAGGGAACAGTCGCGCCAGTACCCGCCGCGAGCCCGGCGAGAACGCCGCCGGATAGTAGGCGATCAGCGGGGCGCGGGGCGAGTCGTCGAGCACCAGCAGGCAGGTGTCGAGGTGGTAGTAGTAGGGGTCGACCAGCCGTAGCGAGATCACCGGCACCCCGAGCACCTCCTGCGCCTCAGAGTGCGCCGCCGGCTCGGTGCGAAACCCGGTACCGGCCAGCAGCAGCCGGCCGGTCCAGATCAAGTCTCCCTCACCCTCGTTGACTGCGCTGGGCATCACCATGCCGGGCGTGCCGTGCGCGCGGAACCAGCGCTGGTAGTGCGCTGCCTCCTCGGCTCGCTCGGCGTCGCGGAACCGAGCACCCAGGACGACGCCATCGATCACGGTGCCAGCGTTGGCCGCGAACACCATGTCGGGCAGGCCCGGCTCGGGATCAATCACCTCCACGGTGTGCCCGAGCGTGCGGTAGGTGCTGGCCAGCGTTGTCCACTGCGCCATCGCCCGGGTAGCGTCCACCGGTTGGGTGGGGTCCATCCAGGGGTTGATCCGGTAGCTCACCGTGAAGTACCGCGGTGGGCACATCAGATACCGACGCGCGCTAGCGACCCGCAGCGGCCCCACTGACCGCAGAGCAGACGACATGATTCGATGGTAGGCAAGGCGGCCACCGCGCGGAGCGCGGTCGCTCTGATACAGACTCACCAGCATGGATGTGTTACAAGAGCGCCGCGGCGGCGTCGCCGTGCTGACGGTGTCCGATCCGACCCGCCGCAATGCGCTGAGCGTTGCGCTGTCCGATCGGCTGGCCCGGGCCGTCATGGCCACCGACAACGACGAGTCGGTGCACGCCATCGTGATCACCGGCGCTCCACCGGCGTTCTGCGCCGGGGGCGATCTCGGCGCGCTCGTCGCCGCCGGTGAGTCGGGATCCGAGGCTGACCTGCACCGTATCTACGCTGGCTTCCTCGCCGTCGCGAACGCCGCGCTGCCGACCATCGCGGCCGTCAACGGGCCTGCGGTAGGCGCCGGGCTCAATCTGGCCCTGGCCTGCGACCTGCGTCTGGTCGGCCCGGGCGCGGTGTTCGACCCGCGCTTCCTGCAGCTGGGCATCCACCCCGGCGGCGGCATGACGTGGCTGGCGCAGCGCACCCTCGGTCCCCAGACCGCCGCGGCGATGACCCTGTTCGGCGCGGCGCTGAACGCCCACGAGGCGGTGCGCACCGGGCTGGCGTACCGCCTGGTCGAGGTGGACGGCGATCCTCGCTCCCCGGCCGCGCACGAGGCGGTGGTGAGCGCTGCGGTGGATCTCGCGCAGCGGGCCGCGGCGGCTCCCCGTGATCTCGTGATCGCCACCAAGGCCGCCCTGCGGGCCACCGCCGTCATGTCCGAGCACGCCACCGCAGTGGCCTACGAGACCGCCCCGCAACTCGCCTCCCTGCGTTCCGACGCGTTCACCCGCTCGCGACACTGATTCCCGCCCGGATCCGCCCCAGGAAGGTGCACAAGGATCCATATGACCGTATATGGACCCCTGAGGAGGTGCATAAGCATCCATGTGGCCCTTCGGCGCGCGACTGGGCATCGGCGGCTCGGTGGGCGGCGATCACCTCGCCGAGCGCCTCCAGGTGCGGTTGATGGGTCGTCACGCTGTCGAAGCCGTACCCCGCTGGCGCCGCCGCAGCTCCGCCACGGCTTGGCCCACGTCCTGGGCCAGGAGGACGAATGGGGTGTCCAACAGCTGCTCGACGGTGAGCTGTCCGTCGGCGCCGGCCGCGATCTCCGCAGCGGCGTCGGCGGGATCGCGGCCGATCACGACCCGCTGCAGGAGCACGTCGGACCGGTAAGGTCAGCACATACGTGCGCAACCGGAGCCGCACGGTGATCGCGAACTGGACCTTCGACATGGCACCGATGCTGCCTCAATCGGATCGGTGCCCGCAGACGAGCATCTGGTTGCCGCCGGCTTGGAACTCGTAGGCGACATCGGCCACCTGGGTGGTGATGCCGTGGTCGGCGAGTTGGGCAAGCAGCTGGTCGAGGTAGGGATAGCTGACGGCGCCCATGGCCACCAGCGGAAAGATCCGTAGCTCGTCGCGGGTGACCCGCATGAGCTCGAGGATGCCGTCTCGATGGAATGCCAGGTCGAGGCGATCGGCGTAGCTGAACAGCAGGTGCGAGCTCACGGTCAGGTCGAACGCGTTGTCGGCGAAGGGCAGGTGGGGTAGCTCGCCGGGCACATAGCGCTCGGGGTGGGCTCGCCGATCAGCGGTGCAGCGGGTGAGCGCGGTGTGGCGCTGGCGGTGGTGGTCCTCAGGGTCGGCGAAGAAGCCCCACCGGTACTGCTCAGGGTGGGTCCGGACGTAGCGGTTACCGCGGTCAGTGTCGGCCTGTGCCTGGGCGGCAAGCTCGTCGACGCTGGTGCGGGCATAGCGCGGGTCACAGGCCGTGGCGTCACCCCCGGCGGCGTTGACCTCTGCGGTCAGGGTGGCCGCCCCTCCCGGGCAGTCCAGCAGCCGGCGACGCAGGGCGGCGTCGCCGAGCGCGAACATGGCCCGGTACTCGGCTAGCGAGCGCGCGCTGACCAGCACCGCACCGATGCCGCTGTCCGGCACGGCGGCATGGGAGGGCTCACGGTCAGGCACAGTGCTCTTTATCCGTCCGGCACGGGAACCGTGATGCGCGCGGGGATGGGTACCCCGAAGAGCAACGCGACGACGTCACTGACGGTGTGGACGCCGCCGGCCAGCGTGCCGCTCGGATCCACCTGGTACATGACAGCGACCAGGTAGCGCTCATCGGCTCCGGCGAAGCCGACGGTGTTCGTGACCCAGTGCTTGCCGTAGGGATCGGTCTCGTAGGACCAGCCGTCCTTGTTTCCGGGCCGCTGCGCCGGGCCGGCCGCCCAGACCCCCCACTGCTGGTTGGGCGCGACCCCGCGCAGCGCGCCGACCAAATAGGCCCGGTCGCTGGGGTTGACCTGGGTGAAGACGTAGTTCGTCAGGGCGGCCAGGTCATCGGTGGTGCACTTGACGAAACCCCAATACGTCGTGGCTGTGAAACCGGGCACGAAGCGCAGGCCGGTCATGCCGTACTGGTTGCGAAACCGGGCCAGCATGTCGTCGCCGCCGTATTTCGCCCACAGCCGGTCGGAGGCAGGCTCGTCGGAGAAGTTGAGCATGGTGGCCATGTCGTGTTGGTCCGCGGCGGTCAACGTGATCTGGCCGGCGCGTTGCCGGCGCAGCAAGTCGGTGGCGATCGCGAGCTTGATGGTGGACGCCGTCCACCCCTCGTGCCGCGCCGGGCCATATCGCCAGGCGTGCCCGGTCTGCCGATCGGTGAACACCACGCTCAGGTAGCCCTTGCCGCTGACGTTCCGATTGATGTAAGCACCGGCGGCGGCGAACCGCTGCTGCTGGACACAGCTCCACCGTGCGTCACCACGACACTGGGCCGGTGGCGGCTGGGCTGGTGGCGGCTGGGCTGGTGGCGGTGCCCCGTCACTGCTGGCGGACGGACCCCGCACGACCGGCTGCGCCAGGGCCTTCGGGACCGCAGGCGTATCGACGTCTGAGCGTCCGCAGCCAACTATGGTGAACGCCGCGCACGCAAGAACCGGCGCAACGGCGAGACAAAGACGATGCGGCACGTTCATGATGGTGAGACGGTACTGGACCTAACGGGCGGTGCTCGACCTGCCAGGCTGCCCGGATGATGGAATAACCAGGTGGTCACGTCGGAGTCGCCATTCGGCCCAAAGATCGATGCCCGACCGGTGTTCGAGCAGGACCGCGCGGTACTGACCGACCTGCTCAAGGATCTGCGGCCCGACGAGTGGCAACGACCGACCGCGTGTGCGCCGTGGCTGGTCCGTGATGTGGTAGCCCACCTGCTCGGCGCCGACCTGAGCCGGCTCGCGCGCACCCGCGACGGCCACACCGGCAACAGTCCGCGACCCGAAGAACCGCTACCCACCTTCATCCACCGCTTCAACCAGGACTGGGTGTCGGCAGCCAGCCGGGTCAGCCCCGCGATGCTGGTCGAGCTATTCGACACGACCTCACCCCAAATCCTGCGGATGTGGCGCGACCTCAACCTCGACGACCTGGGCGAACCGGTCAGCTGGGCGGGTCCCGACCCGGCTCCGGTGTGGCTGGACTGCGCGCGGGACTTCACCGAGTACTGGGTGCATCAGCAGCAGATCCGCGACGCGACCGGCAGGCCCAGCACCGGCGGCCCGACCGTGGTTCACCTGGTGCTGGACACTTTCCTGCGCGCCTTGCCGCACACGCTGGCCCACCGCGAGGACGTCGAGGGCACCGTCCTCACCGTCGAGGTGGGTGGACCGGGCGGTGGCACCTGGACCTGGCAGAGATCACGACACCATTGGCGCTGGACCAGCGACGGCCCGGCTGCCACGACGACTCTCACGACCGACCCCGACACCCTGTGGCGCCTGTGCGTCCGCGGGATCGAGCCGCACAACGCCCGCCAGCGCGTCGCCGTGCGCGGCAACGCCGAGCTGGCAGACGCAGCCCTACAGATCGTGTCGATCATCAGATGACAAGCATCTCCATTGGACTACCAGCTGCCACCTACCCGAGGGCGGTAACTTGATGACTGTGAACGTGTTCGTGCTAGGACTCGACAAACACAACGAGTTGATTCTGCGAAATCTTCCCGATGCAGAGCATTATCTTTTCCACGCGCTGTTGTCCATGGAGGAGATGCGGTCCGGTGAGGAGATCGCGCTGTGGGACTTGCTGGATAAGGCCGTGCGTCAACTGGATGCCTTTGAGGGGTCGGTCGATGCGATTAGACGACGAGGAGATACCTACCGCCTGATGCTCACGCGAGCCTCAGCAGGGGATGGCGTAGGCGCGGGCGAAGAACGTTCCGATTTCTGCGCGGTGCAGGTGACCGGCGACTGCTTGATCACCTTCTACGGCCATGACAGCGTGGATGTGAACCGTGCCGTTGGTGATCTCCCCTGTACCCGTCATCTCGGCCGGTAGGAAGTAGTCGGTGATGACGTCCTCGGTGGCATCGTCTTTGGACATGGTGGAGATAGTGAAGCTGTCCACGGCACCGATCAGGCTGACGATTGCCCCGTTGGCGATACCGAGGAGCCTGGCTTCCCTGACCACGGTCTCCATCAGCTCAGCGTTGCGGACCTCAATGACAACCACGGCTACCTTCCCATCTGGGACTGAGCGCTTACAGCATTGCTGACTGCGAGCAGACAGCGAGTCGACCTGCCCGATGCCGTGGAGTTTAATCGCGACGCGCGCCATCGGGCCGCACCACCGGGGCCGGTTCAGCGGAGATGGCCCCGCAGACCCGGTACCAACCAGTCTGCGGGCACTGTCCGGTTAGCGCCCCCGAACCTAGTCGTCGAGGGAGCCGTCGAGTGCTTGATTGTCGGTGAAGTACGGCCCGATCTTATTGTCGAACATCGTTAGCGCCGAGCCGATCGCCATGTGCATGTCCAGGTACTTGTAGGTGCCCAAGCGACCACCAAACAGCACGGTGCGCTGGGCGGTCTCAGCTTTCACCAGTTCACGGTAACGGGCCAGCTTGACCCGGTTCTCCGGGGTGTCGATCGGGTAGTATGGCTCATCTTCCTTGCCGGCGAATCGGGAGAATTCCCGCATGATGACAGTTTTGTCAGTCGGGTAGTGGTCCCGCTCTGGGTGGAAGTGCCGGAATTCGTGAATGCGAGTGAACGGGACGTCCGCGTCGGGATAGTTCATCACCGGGGTACCCTGAAAGTCACCGCAGCCATGCGCTACCTCGAGCTCGAAGTCCAGTGTGCGCCAGCCCAGCCAGCCCTCGGAGTAGTCGAAATACCGGTCCACCGGACCTGTATAGACAATCGGCGTGCCCTCGGGGATATCATCACGCACGTCGAAGAAGTCAATGTTCAGCTGGATCTCGATGTCGGGATGATCAGCCATGTTCTCCAGCCATGCGGCGTAACCATCGACCGGAAGGCCCTCGAAGGTGTCGCTGAAGTAGCGATTATTAAAGTTGTAACGCACCGGCAACCGCATGATCGTCGCCGCCGGCAGCTCCTTGGGGTCGGTCTGCCACTGCTTGGCTGTGTAGTCACGGACAAACGCCTCATACAGCGGACGACCGATCAGCGAGATGGCCTTCTCCTCAAGATTCGTCACGTCCCTGCCGTCGATCTCGGCAGCCTGCTCGACGATGAGCGCGCGGGCCTGATCAGGCGTGAAGTAACGACCGAAAAACTGGGAGATCATCCCCAGGCCCATGGGAAAAGGATAAACCTGGCCGCGATGGATCGTGAACACACGGTGCTGATACCCGGTGAACTCAGTGAATCGATTCACGTACCGCCACACCCGCTTGTTCGAGGTGTGGAACAGATGCGCGCCGTAACGGTGCACCTCAATCCCAGTCTCCGGCTCGGCCTCAGAGTAGGCGTTACCGCCGAGGTGATGACGCCGCTCCAACACCAGCACACGCTTGCCCAACTGGGTAGCGACACGTTCAGCCACAGTGAGGCCAAAGAAGCCCGAACCAACAACGACGAGGTCATATCCCGCGAAGCTCACGGCGCCCGAGGATAGCCCTTCGCAGCGAGGTGATCTCGGTAGGCCCAGTGCTCACGAACGTGTCCCCAGCCGCCAACTGGGCTGTTGCTCCTAGTCAACGCTGCGCGTCGGGCGGCTGGCCAGCAGAGCGTGAGTTGGGGGCAACGGTGATCAGGGGGTGAATCTGGGCGGTGGTGTGGGGCTCGTCGACGGGTCGGCCCTCGGCTTCGATCCAGGCATGGGCGGTAAAGGGCTGGGTGCGTACTCCGGTGTGCCAGGTGGGCCAGGTTCCGTGGGCGCGGCAGAGCAGGGCGGTGGCGATCGAGCGGGGTAGGCAGCCGTGCCCGGCGCACCGCACGCTGACTGCGACGACTGCCTGGCGGGCGGCGGCCTCGGCGTAGGTGGCGGGGTGGAATTTAGTCCACCGGACAGGTCGGTGCTGATCGTCCCGCCCGGGCTCGTGCGCACCGCGACTGCCTCAGCCAGCACCTCAGCCACCCGCGCCGCGCCCACAGCCAGTCCCACCTCAGGCTCCGGAGGTCTCCACCACCGCCTCACCTCCCCGCCACTGTCGTGGTCCAGCAGCAGAAAGCTGTCGGCGGGGGCCGACTGCACACCCCGCCACACCGACTGCTCGGCCAGGGGGTGCGGGACCATCGGCTCCAGCAGGCGCACCGCCAGCGCTTCCTCGTCCACGCCAGCGCCGATCACACCGGCGAGCACATCCGAGCGGTCGGCCCCGACCGTCACATTGCCTAACCACGCGTACCACAACCTCCGCAGCCCAGAGGCCGTGCCCTGGGCGCGGACCTGCCCCCCGATCGAGGCCAGCAGATGGACGCTGCCCACCAGCGAAGTAGCCAAGTGGTTCAGATCCTCGACCGTTTGAGCCCGACCAGCCAGCACGGCCACACGTTCGACACTCGGCGCGCAGTCACCGATGACCCCCAGACGGACCGGTCCCGCAGCAGCGACCATCTCACATTGGGTGCGGGGCGCGGGGCGCGGTGAACAAGCCGCCGAAAGCATCTCGAGATGGCCAACTGAGGGGTAGCCGGAGCATGACACGGGATTGTCGGGTGATTCGGGCGCGTAGGATGACCAGGCGTCATTGATCAAGTGTTCACACAGCGCGGCTGGCTGCGAGTCGGCTTGCTCCATGCCGTGGAGCTTAATCGCGACGCGCGCCATCGGGCCACACCACTGTGACCGGTATCCCGCGCTCGCGTGCGGCTGCCACGACATCGGCGGTACCCGAGTAACCCCCGGAAGGGTTGCCATCCCATATCGCGATGAGAGAGCCAACGGAGTCGAGCATCTCCTCGCTCGCCGCCAGGTACGCATCCCTGTCGGATTTCGCACAGGGCAACGTCCGCACCACGTGAGCACAACTCATAAGGTCGTCGAACTCCGCTAAATTGTCGGGCTCAATCTTCCGCTCTCGATAATCAGCGGCCGGGAGGACCACTTCAACGGCGCCGCCATGCTCCAGTACCACCCTGGCGAAGATTTGATCTGATCCTTGCACTAGACAAGAAATACCGACCAGTTCACCTTCATCGCAGTTCTTCAGGACGTCACAAAGCGCCTCGACGTCAGCGTGGATGAGACCGCGCCCGAGTGGGGTCGCGGTCGTGTCATAGGCGTGCTGGAGCCGGGCGGTGTGGGCGAAGAACCACTCGCGGGTATCGGGTGACAGCACCGGCTGGTGCCGTGCGGTGTCCAGATCGAGGGCCTCGTGCAACCGAGCCAGGGGCTGGTGCTGGCTAAGCTGCGGAGGTTGATCACCGAGATGGTGCAACTCCCGCACCGCCGTGGCCAGATCATGAGCCCGGGGGATGATGGGCGAAGGAAGATAGGGCCAGAGCGTAGCGACCATGCCCGCTTCCCGCACCGGTTGCGAGTGCGACGTCGGGGCCAGTGCTGGTCCGCCGTGATCAGCAATCCAGCGGGCCAACCAGACCACGCGGGCAGCGCGTGCTTCATGGACGGGGGTGGCATGGCTCAGGCGCACGACCACGTCGACGGCGGGGAGGTAGAAGACGGCGTTCGACCGGGATAGCAGCATCCGCGCCCCGGAGGGGTCTAGGCCCAGCGCGCCGCAGACGGCATCCAACTCGTGACGACCAGGTAGCGCCCCCCTGTCGCAAGGAACCGTCACAAGGCGGCGCAGGCGGTCTGAATGTCGTGTCGCAGATCGGCCACGTCTGTGGTCTGGTGCACCGCGAGGCAGTCGTCGAGGATGCGCAACCGCTGGTAGGCGCGCCGAGACGAAGTTTGACAGATCGCCTCGAGGGCGTGACGCCCGACGCTCACCGCAGTGTCAATGTCGCCGACCCTGGCGTGGGAGCTGGCCAGACTGCCGAGGTTGATCGCCCGGCCGCGGGCATAGTCGTCGCCGAAAGCGCTGGTAGCTGCGGTAAGCAGCGGCACGGCTCGGGCCGCGGCGTCGGGCTGGGTGGCGGAGAGCAGGTACCAGGCGTGGCCCTGCACGACGGCGAGTTGAGCCGTGCTGACATAAGCCGCCCACGGCGGTGCCGTGCCCGGATCGACGACGGCAAAGTGCTGCCCAGCCCGACCCACGGCCCGCTCACACGCGATGGTCTCACCCCGCATGGCGTAGCTCCAGCTCTGCACGCTGGCCAGGTAGCTCCGGGTGACATCGAAGACGGCACCGGGAGAGTTGTTCTCGACGGCAAGCCCGCATCCGGCCAGCCGGAGCGCCTCGTCGGGACGGCTGAAGTGCAGGAATTGCTGCGCCATGTCCAGCAAGACGTTCACAGCGAGGTCGGCCGATGCGATATCGAGCCGGAGGCGAATCGCGGGGGTCGCGGCGGCCTTACGCAGCCGCAGAACCGACCTCAGGTGGGCAATGGTGGCCACTCGTGCCAGGGCGCAGTCGCAACGCCGCAAGACCTCGGTGGTGTTTTCGATAGCATCGACGTCCGCGACACCCACTTGCCATGGCGGTTCGTCGGCGTCCAGGCGGGGTATCAGCCTGTCGAGCCTGTCCAGATCGAGATCTGCCTGTCCCACGCCGAGGGTGATCGCGGTGGCCGTCTGCCAGAGGTCGGACGAAACAGCAGCGGCAACACCACCTCGGGCGAACGGCGCTGATAGTTGCACGGTCTCGTGCTCAGGCACCTCAGCATGCGTCGTGGCGGCGAACTAGGCTTTCGCCTCGTCAACGGTATCGCTCATGACCCCCCTCAGCAGCAGTCAAACGCTGAGCGTCGCGGAGACAACGCATGGCTACCTGCGGCTCAGCAGGGAATCACGTAGGCGCGGGCGAAGAACGTTCCGATTTCTGCGCGGTGGAGGTGACCGGCGACTGCTTGATCACCTTCTACGGCCATAACAGCGTGGATGTGAGCCGTGCCGTTGGTGATCTCACCTGTACCCGTCATCTCGGCCGGTAAGGAGTAGTCGGTGATGATGTCCTCGGAGGCATCGTTTTTGGGCATGGTGGAGATGGTGAAGCTGTCCACGGCACCGATCAGGCTGACGATTGCCCCGTTGGCGATATCGAGGCGCTTGGCTTCCTTGACCAGGGCCTCCATCAGCTCAGCGTTGCGGACCTCGATGATAACCACGGGCTACCTTCCCATCATGGGACTGAGCGCTTGCAGCATTGCAGCGGCACACCATCGCGCTCCAGCATCGCGGTCGTTGACCGCTTCACGGGCGAACCTCTGGGCCACCAGAACGGGCTGTGGAAAACCAACAGGATTTTCAGTGAGTTGCGTGGCAACTTGCCAATCTAGGCCACAGACACGTGCGACTACAGCGGTCATGTAGCGGCTACGGACCTCAACATCTCGGCCGAGAGCCGCAGTCACGCGGGATGCCTCGATCTGTCCGGGAACCTTCGCGAGGATTCCGGCGGCATTCACACGCAGGACGGGGTTATCGCCGTCATCAAGCCACCGTCGCAGGTGCGCCACTGTGCCACGATCAGCCAGAGTCGCTATCGCAAGGTCGGTACCGTGCGTGGTCTGGACTGTGGCAAGTGGGCCGGGGTCGTTGCCTGCGATGCTGGCCGCTATCTCAGTAGCTACTTTGATGTTCTCGGAGACAAGGCTGGCTACTTTGACTGAGTCCCTACGATTCACGTCGTCGCCCAACTGGCCAATGCCGAGCACTCTCTCGTACACTGTGACCACATCTGTAGTCGCAGCTCGTTTGTTAGTCTCCACCATGCTGAGGTAGGGCTTGCTGTAGTGCGTGCGAGTAGCCATCACGGACAAGCTGAGCCCGGCGGCGTCTCGAGCCGCCCGCAGTGCCTCTCCGACCGTCATTGCTGTCAACGCTTGTGAACCTCCGAGCCGTTCTCTTCGTGGTCCGTGTCGCTCAGACTAACAGCAGGCCGCAGAGCCTGACACCCGGCGAGGTGATCATTCGAGGAGGACGACCGTGACAATCGAGCAACGTGGTCCGTCTGGGCCCGACCAGGGTGACCATCCGAGCGGCCACCGCCGCAAAGAGATCCCGGCAGCATGTCAACTGGAACAGTGTCTAGTGGATCTCACCAACCTGGTGGTGAGCAAGCGTGGCGGGACTATCGTGCTCGATCCTCAAGTCCCTGGCTCGTGCGTGATCTCCCTCGATGAGCAGGGGGCAACGACACTGGGCAACCTGCTGAGCGTGTGGCTGCGGTGAACCGGGGATAATGGCCCCGCCTTCTCAGACCGGCATCGGGGCGGGTGCCGCCACTCAGAGCCGCCAGCCCCGATGCCTTCCACCACGCAATCCAGGAAGCAATCCACGCAATAGAGCATGAGCTGATGCTGGTAGACGCCATAGTAACCGACAACGCAACAACGGAGATCATCAGAGACACCGGAACACGGCTGACCATCAGGATTCCCGGCGGACTGCTGCCCGTGCACCTGACCGTGGACCCCCCGGGGGCGGCGCGACTGGTGCACCTGCTAACCGAATACGCCGAGAAAGCGCCAGCAGTGCACCTTGTTGCTTCCCCTCACGAGAGTTAAGGGTCGGGGCTGGAGGCCCGGGCCCAGAACCGGTGCGGGATGCGGCCGGCCAGCCGGGCGTGGCGGCCCGCCTGCACGGCCAGCCGCATCGCCTCGGCCATCCGCGGTGGGTCATCGGCCCGGGTCACCGAGCTGGCCAGCAGCACCGCCGCACAGCCCAGCTCCATCGCCAGAGCCGCCTCCGACGCGGTGCCGATCCCGGCGTCGAGGATGACCGGCACCGGGGACTGCGCCACAATCATCTCGATGTTGTGCGGATTGCGGATGCCCAGCCCGGTTCCAATCGGTGCACCCAGTGGCATCACCGTCGCGCAACCCGCGTCAACCAGCCGGCGGGCCAGCACCGGGTCGTCGTTGGTATAGGGCAGCACCGTGAAACCGTCATCGATAAGCTGCTCAGCGGCGTCGAGCAGCTCGATCGGATCAGGCAGCAGGGTGCGGTCATCAGCGATGACCTCCAGCTTGACCCAGGACGTCCGCAGCGCTTCGCGGCCCAGCCGCGCGGTGAGCACCGCCTCCGCAGCACTGCGGCAGCCCGCGGTGTTGGGCAGCGGCTCGATCCCGTGCCGGCGCAGCACGTCCAGGACACCGGTGCGCGCACCGGTGTCCATCCGGCGGATCGCGACCGTGGTGAGCTCGGTCTGCGCGGCGAGCAACGCCTGCTCCAGAACGGCGAGGTTGCGCGCACCCCCGGTTCCCAGGATCAGCCGCGAGCCGAACTCCCGTCCAGCGATGACCAGCGGATCGTCCGCCATTCGGGTCACCCTCCCTGCGTCGCGGTCAGCACCTCGACCGTGGTGCCGTCGCGCAATACCGTGCCGGGCCAGGACGTCCTCGGCACCACGGCGCCGTCCAGGGCCACCGCGACACCGAGGGCGGGCACGTCGAGCCGCTCGAGCACGTCGGCCAGCGTGGCACCGCCGGGAAACTCCCACCGCTGGCCGTTCACGGTCACCGTCATGGCGCGCTCCGCGCAACTCGTGAGTGGCGGTACGAGTCATGACTCGTACCGCCACTCACGAGTTGAAGTCGGGCCGGGGTAGCCGCCTCGACTTCAACCGGAACGGCCTCACCGCGCAGCAGCGCGAGCACGGCATCGGCGGTCACCGGCGCCAGCAGAATCCCGTGCCGATGGTGACCGGTCGCCGCGAGCACCCCAGGCTCCAGCTCACCGATCACCGGTAGGTTGTCCGGGCTGCCCGGGCGCAGCCCCGCCGCCGCCTCCTCAAAGGCGTACTCCACGATCGCGGGCAGCACCTGTTCGGCGGCAGTGAGCAGCTCACGCACCGCACCGGCGGTGACGTCGGTGTCGAACCCAACCTCGCGCTGAGTAGCTCCCAGGACCAGTCGCCCGTCGTCGCGGGGCACCAGGTAGCTGTGGTACCCCCCGACGATCGCCCAGACGGTCCGCGACGGCGGCGCCACTGTGCCCGGCCGGCACCGCAGCCGCAGGATCTCGCCCTTCACCGGGCGGATCGCGCGGCGCAGCGTGGGATGCAACGCGGCACTGTGCGCACCGGCGGCCAGAATGACGACGTCCGCGCTCGGCAACCGCTGGCAGCGTTGGGCGGCAAACGCCACCCCGGCGCAGCGGCAGGCCACTAGCAGCGCGTGCAGCAGCGCCCGGTTGTCCACTGACAAGTCCTCCGGGACCGACAGCGCCCGGCATACTCGCGGGCCTAGCGAGGGCTCCAGGCGACGCACCTGCCGGCCGGAGAGCGCTTCCACCGCACGGCCCATTCGGGACAGCTGCTCGGCGATCCGGTCCAGCTCGGCGCGGTCACCGGGATCCAGCGCCACCACGAGGGTGCCTGCGGTCCGTAACCTGGGGTCGGCGCCAGCGGTCGCGAGCTCGGCGGCGAAGTCCGGCCAGCGGCGCAACGAGGCCACCCCCAGGGCGAATACCGCTGGCTCAACCGGTACCGCCTCGGTGACCGGGGCGAGCATCCCAGCGGCGACGTGCGAGGCACCCGATCCCGGCGCCGGGTCGTGCACGGTCACCGCGAACCCCGCGACCGCAGCGCGCCAGGCGCAGCTCAGCCCGATGACACCGCCACCGACCACAGCGACAGTCGTGGACGAAACCCCCGACGAAACCACAGCTCATCACGCTCCCTGCGCCGGCATGACCCGGATCAGGTTCGACGGTCGGGGTCGCCATCACCCCCTCTCAGCCCGGTGTCGCCGCAGGCTCCCGTGCGGACCACTGTCCACCCTACCTCGATACGGTCCTCCACATGGACGGCGAGCAGATCAGGGCCCGGCTGGCCGACGCGCGGCTGTACCTGTGCACCGACGCCCGGACCGATCGCGGAGACCTCGCTGAGTTCGCCGACGCGGCGCTAGCCGGCGGCGTGGACATCATCCAGCTCAGACACAAGGCCCCAAAGGAGGCACTGGAGGCCCGCCCCGAGCTCGCCGCCCTGGAGGTGCTCGCCGACGCGTGCCGACGGCACGGCGCGCTGCTGGCGGTGAACGACCGGGCCGACGTCACGCTGGCCGCCGGTGCGCAGGTGCTGCACCTGGGCCAGGACGACCTGCCGGTCAGCTGGGCGCGCCGGGTGCTCGGCGACGAGGTGGTGATCGGCCTTTCCACGCATGATCCCGGTCAGGCCGCCGACGCCGCCGCGCGGAGTGGAGTGGACTACTTCTGCGTCGGTCCGTGCTGGTCGACTCCAACCAAGCCAGGTCGCCCGGCCGCCGGACTCGACCTAGTCCGTAGTACCAGAGCGAGCACCGACGCAGCCCGTCCCTGGTTTGCCATTGGTGGCATCGAGTCCACCCAACGGCTCGAGGAGGTGCGCTCCGCCGGGGCGGACCGGGTGGTGGTGGTGCGCGCAATCACCCAGGCGGCGGACCCACAGGCGACCGCCGCCGCCTTCGCGCGGCTCCTGCGCTCATCGCGCTAGCGATCGTCCCTGGACTCCTCGCCCGTGACGAGGGTGAGCCCGTAGGTGGTCAGCATCTCGTGGATCGGCTGGAAGTAGGACTGCCCGCCGAGCAGGCAACTGCCGTTCCCGCCGGACAACGTGCCCTGCGCCTGAGTGCCACTCATGAAGGACCCACCGGAGTCGCCGGCCTCGGCGCAAACGTTGGTGCCGGTCAGCCCGCGCACGACGTCACCGTTGCCGTAGTTCACGGTCTCCTCGATAGACATCACCTCGCCGCAGTTGTAGCCAGTGGTGGACCCGGACAGGCATACCCGGTCACCCACCGCAGCGGGTGTCTCGCCGGTCACGGGGCGGTAGCCGCCATCGGTCTCGACGTCGTGGGTCTGCTCCCAAGACCGCGAGGTCACCTCGACCAGGCCAAAATCGTGGCCGGGGAACGACGATACGGCGACCGGGCCGATAACGCTGCCGTCCGGCCCCGACCAGGTGCCACCCAGCTTGGTGCAGTGCCCGGCGGTGATGACGTAGCGGGTGTGGCCCTTGACAGCGTTGAAACCGACCGAGCAGCGGCCACCCGAGCTGGTGGTGATCGTGTCACCCCCGCGCAGGTCGGCCAGTGGTACCGGGCGGGCGTTGACGTGGTCGATGCGCACCTTGTCCTGACCTGCCGCGAAGGCCCGTGCGGCCGCGTCGTCAGTGGCCGACACCACGACGGAGTTGCTGGCCGGGTCGACGTACCACCCGGTCACCGAGCTGGGGACACGGCCCGAGCGGGAGTCCAGCGCAGACATCACTGCCCGCAGCGTCAACAGGTCTCGGGGGGCCAACCGCTGCGCGGGGCTAACCGACTTCGGACTGAGCGACTTCGGGGATGCCGGCGCAGCCGACGCAGGGAGCACGACGCCCACGCTGAGCAGCACACCCAAGGCAGCAGCAGCCAGCGAGTGAGAGCGGCTTCGGACGAGCACAGATCGGGTCCTCTCGTTCAGTAGGTGACCCTGGTAACTCCCCGACGGTCGCTCCACGCTACAGACCAGTCACACAGTGGTGAAGACACTATTCGGTGGGACCCCGTAACCCATACGGTGGGTGTTGGTTTCACTACTGGTAGTGAGAGCCGGCGTCCCAGACCGAAGAAGCTTCCTCGGCGGGATGCCAGTCTCGGCTGTGGCAGGATACTGCGGGTGCGTTTCCATGCTGATCTGCACATTCACTCGAAGTACTCCCGGGCCTGCAGCAAGGACTGCGACCTGGAGCATCTGGGCTGGTGGGCGCGGCGCAAGGGCATCACGCTGGTGGGCACCGGGGACTTCACCCACCCGGCCTGGTTCGATCACCTGCGGGAGAACCTGGTATCGGCCGAGCCAGGGTTGTTCCGGCTGCGCGAGGACCTGGACCGGGACATCACCGGCAGGCTGCCGCCGAGCGTGGCTGCGGCCGACGTGCGGTTCATGCTGTCGGTGGAGATCTCCACGATCTACAAGCGTGCTGAGCTCACCCGTAAGGTCCACCACTTGGTGTATGTGCCCGGCTTCGATGCGGCTGCGGAGTTCAACCGCCGGCTCGGCCGGATCGGCAACTTGGGTTCCGACGGGCGCCCCATCCTCGGCCTGGACTCCCGCGACCTGCTGGAGATCACCCTAGAATGCGGTGACGGTGCGTATCTGGTGCCGGCCCATGTCTGGACGCCGTGGTTCGCCGTGCTGGGCTCGAAGTCGGGGTTCGATGCGGTCGAGGACTGCTACGCTGATCTCGCCGAGCACATCTTCGCGCTGGAAACCGGGCTGTCCAGCGACCCGGTGATGAACTGGCGGATTTCCGGTCTGGACCGCTACCGGCTGGTGAGCAACTCCGACGCGCATTCGCCCCCCATGCTCGGCCGCGAGGCCACGGTGTTCGACACCGATCTCGATTACTTCGCGATCCGGCGGGCCCTGGAAACCGGTGCCGGGCACGCGGGATCGGTAGAGTTCTTCCCCGAGGAAGGCAAGTACCACGTCGACGGGCATCGCAAGTGCGGCGTGCGGATGGATCCGCAGCAGACCCGTGAGCACGGCGGGAGGTGTCCGGAATGCGGCAAGCCGCTGACGGTCGGTGTGCTGAGCCGGGTCGAGGAACTGGCTGACCGGCCCGAAGGCGTCCGGCCTGAGGGCGCCGCCGGCTTCCGCAGCCTCGTCCCGCTGCCGGAGATCATGAGTGAGATCCTCGGTGCGGGGCCGAAGAGCAAGAAGGTGCTCGGGCAGATTGACCAGCTCACCGCCGCGTTGGGGCCCGAGCTGGTGATCCTGCAGGACATCCCGGTCGAGGACATCGAAACCCACTCGCCGCTGCTCGCCGAGGCCGTTGCCCGGCTGCGCCGTGGCGCGGTGACCCGGGAGGCCGGGTACGACGGCGAGTACGGCGCGATCACGCTCTTCGAACCCGGCGAGCTGAAACGGCTCCGCACGCTCAGCGCCCCGGTGCTCTTCGACGACGCGCTGTTCGGCGCGAGCGAGCCAGTACCGGCCCCGCTGAAACGCACGGCCACCCTCCGGCCCGAGCCGGCCCCACCCGCCAGGACCGGACCGCCACCGCCACCGCCACCGCCACCGCCACCGCCACCGCCACCGGAACGACCGGCGTCCGCCACGGAGCCGATGCTCGACGGTCTTGATCCTGAGCAGCGAACCGCTGCCGAGATCACCGAAGGGCCGCTGCTGATCATCGCTGGCCCGGGAACCGGCAAGACTCGCACGCTAACGCACCGCATCGCACACCTGGTGAAGGCGCGCGGCGTGGCACCGCAGCACTGCCTGGCGATCACCTTCACCCGCCGCGCGGCCGAGGAAATGGCTCAGCGGCTCGCCGCGCTGATACCCGAGCAGGCGCCCGAGCTGACCATCGCGACCTTCCACTCCCTGGGTGTGCGCATCCTGCGCGAACAGCATGAGCGGGTGGGGCTCAGCCCGGGCTTCGGTATCGCCGACCAGGCCCAGCAGGTGGCCATCGCGACCGAGCTGACTGGTGAGGAGACGACAGCCCGGCGCTTGCTCACCGCCCTGGCCCGGCAGCGCCGGACCAGCGAGCCGGGAACGGAGTTCGCCGACACCGCCGACCGGTACACCGCCGACCGGTACACCAAGGCACTACGCCAGCGGGATCTAGTCGACTTCGACGATCTCGTCGCGCTGCCGGTCACGCTTCTGGAGTCCGACCCGGACCTGGCTGCTGCCTACCGTGATCGGTACCGGTGGATCTCGGTCGATGAGTACCAGGACGTCGACGAGCTGCAGTACCGGTTGCTGCGCCAGGTCGCGGGCCCGCACGGCAACCTCACCGCAATCGGTGACCCGGACCAGGCGATCTACCGGTTCCGGGGCGCCGACGTCGGGTTCTTCCTGCGCTTTCAGCAGGATTTCCCGGGTGCTCACACGGTGGCGCTCACCCGGAACTACCGCTCCGGGGCGACGATCCTCACCGCGGCCCTGCAGGTGATCTCGCCGACGACCCTGGTTCCGGACCGCGTGCTGCGGCCGATGGGTGCCCACGCGGACTGCCTGGTCGGGGTGCACCAGGCGCCCACCGAGCAGGCCGAGGCGTCGTTCGTCGCGCGCACGATCGAGCAGTTGCTGGGCGGGGTGTCGTTCCACGCGCTCGACAGTGGGCGAGTCGACTCCGGCGCCACTGTGGGCACCCCCAGGTGGGGTTTCTCCGACTTCACCGTGCTGTACCGCACCGACCGGCAGGCACGGGCCGTGATGGGCGCGCTGACCAGGGCGGGCCTGCCGTTTCAGAAACGCTCGCACGACCGGCTGGCCGACCGGCCAGGGGTGGAGCGGATCCTCGGTGAGCTGGCGTACGCACCGGCCGCCGGTACGGAACGGATGCCGATCCTAGACCGTCTGGGACACGCCGCCAGCGCTGTCCTGGGCCGCCTCCCGACCGCCGAGCGGGAGGACACCGCCACCGAGGTCCACACCGCTGTGGAGCTGCTCACCCCACTGGCCGGCCGGTGTGGCGATGACCTGGAGCGGTTTCGCACCGAGCTCGCGCTCGGTGTCGAGGTAGATACCTGGGATCCCCGCGCCGACCGGGTCTCGCTACTGACCCTGCACGCCGCCAAGGGGCTCGAATTTCCGGTGGTGTTCGTGGTGGGCTGTGAGGACGGGTTGCTGCCGCTGCGCTGGCCGGGAACCGCACCCGAGGGCGCCGACGGGGAGCACGTGCGCGAGGAGCGCCGGCTGTTGTTCGTCGGCATGACCCGGGCACAGCGGCACCTCTACCTCAGCCACGCCACTGAACGGGTCCGGCACGGCGCCGCCCGCAAGACCAACCGGTCACCGTTCCTGGCCGACCTCGACCCCGCCGGGTACCAGCAGATCGGTGACATCCAGCCGCGCCAGAAACCCCGAAACACCCAACCGCGCCTCTTGTAAGGGTGTCGTAGCCGGCACGTCGGAAGTGCCTTTCTGTCCGGGATCATGGACCTTCAGCGAGCCCAAGGCAGGCGGGCACTGTCGTTCACCCAACCCCGGACACGCCGCCACGATCGCGAAGAGTCGGGGTTACTGTAAGTCATTTCTTCGGTAGGAGGATGTAGTGAACAGCAGTGCAGGGGGATCCATCGTGCTACCCGGTGATCCGCGATTCGGAACAGTGATCCGTGGTTTCAACCAGCGCTGGATCGCTGACCCGGGGTATGTGCGGCTATGCAGCGGCCCGGCTGACGTCGTCGCGGCGGTTGAGTCGGCTGTGCGTGATGGGCTGCGGATCACGGTGCGTAGTGGCGGTCACTGCTATGAAAACTTTGCCTATGGCAACACTGGTGGAGTCATTGTTGATTTGTCTCTCCCGAATGGCGTGTATGTCGATGCCGAGACCGGGTGGCTGGTTGTCGACGCGGGCGCCACGCTGTTCGATGTTTATGTCCAGTTGTACAAGCAGTACGGGGTGACCTTACCGGGGGGTTCCTGCTACTCTGTGGGGGCAGGAGGTCATATCACCGGTGGGGGCTATGGCCTGTTGTCGCGCCTGCACGGGTTGACGGTCGACTACCTGAGCGCCGTCGAGGTGGTCCATGTCGACGGTAGCGGACATGCACGTTGTGATCGATTCAGCGCGGAGGTGGTGGACAGTGTCGAATCGCTGATGCTGTGGGGGGCACCAGGGCGGAGGCGGCGGCAACTTCGGTATCGTGACAAAATTCTTTTTTGCTGACCCTCCGGCCGCTCCGTCGCGGGTCTGCCTGGTCAGCGAGAGCTGGAACTGGGAGGATTTTACTATTGATAAGTTTACTGAGTTCTTGCAGATCTATGGCCAGTTCTTCGTTGACCACAAGGACCCCGGCGACCCCTTTCAAGGTCTGTTCGCACTGCTGCATCTCACATGTGCTCCCACGCCTAATATTGGATTGACCATCCAAGTGGTCGGTGATGACCCTGACCCTATACACGTCTTCGGAGCCGGAATGTAACTACTTATTCGTTTGATCTTCGAATGGTGTAGTTCCAGTCGCCGTGGAAGTCGTGTCGTGTGATGGGTATGGATTGCTTCTGTTGGTCGGTGAGTTTTGTTCCTGTGGGGTAGAGGTTGAGGTCGAGGTCGGCGCGTACGGTGAGGCCTGTTGTGGTGGTGGTGTTGGCGATGAGGTTGACGACGGTTTGGTAGGTTTCCAGGGGTCGTCCTCGCCAGTTGCAGGTGATTCGGGAGAAGAGCCGGTGTTCTATCTTGTTCCATTTGCTGGTGCCGGGTGCGTAGTGGCAGACGGTGATGTCGAGTCCGGTGGTCGCGGCGAGGCGGGCGAGTTCGTATTTCCAGAGCCAGGGGCGGTGTCCGTTGGAGCCGCCGCCGTCGGCGGTGATGAGGAGTCGTTGTGCGTTGGGGTATTTTTGCTGTCCCATCTGTTTCCACCATTGTTCGATCGTCGCGACCGCGAACACGGAGGTGTCGTGGTTGACGCCGATCGAGACCCAGGCGCTGTCGTCGGCGATGTCGTACACGCCGTAGGGGACAATGCCGTTAAGTTAGAGACCTGAGCCGGGGTCACGAGAATTGCGTGGACGTGCCACAAATAGTACGGCGTGTCGAGTGTCGAGAAGCAGGGATAACACGATCCGGCTCGATATTATTTGTCACGT
>JBOHFR010000051.1:0-39306 GCA_050699715.1 Pseudonocardiaceae bacterium | reverse complement strand
TCCTCCCGCACGGAGGACGGCATGTCTGCCATGGTCAACGTCACTGGTCTTGAAGTCCTGTCCTCGCCCTACGCGCTACACAGATTCACATGATCGCCATGTCCCACGAGAGTTTGACAGAGAGGGGGTGCGCAGTTACGCCTATGACCTGCTGCGGTGGTGGCGGTGGCTGCGTGCTGTGGGTGTGGAGTGGGACAAGGCCACCCCCGCCGAGGCGCGGGATCTGGTCTTGTGGCTGAAGCAGGCTGCCAAGCTGCGTCAGGCGGCGCGGACGGCGTCGGTGGCGACGGCCGGAACGATCAACCCGGTCACTCGTAAGAAGTACCTCGGCGACAAGTATGAGATGACCACAGTCCGGCACTCAAACGCGGTTGTCCGTGCCTTTTACGAGTTCTGGATTGAAGACATGGGCCAGGGCCCGCTGATCAACCCTGTCCGGCTCGGCCGAGGTCACCGGCGCCCGAACGCGCACCACAACCCGTTACAGCCCTACAAAGCCGAGGGCAGGATCCGCTACAACCCGAGGATCCCCAAGCGGCAGCCGCGGGAGATGCCTGAGGAGAGGTGGCGGGAGTTGTTCGCGGCGTTGCGGTCCAACCGGGACCGGGCGATCCTGGCCTTCGCGGTCAGCAATGGCGCCCGTGCCTCTGAGCTGCTCGGCGTCCGGTCGGCTGACCTGGACTGGGGCGACCAGCTGGTGCGGGTTATCCGGAAAGGAACCCAGGCCGAGCAGTGGCTTCCCGCCAGCCCGGACGCCTTCGTCTGGTTGCGTCTCTACTTGGCCCAGCTCGGCGACCCGCTGAAGCCGAATGATCGTGTCTGGCAGACCCTGCGCCGCCGTGACCACGGCAGCGGCATGCAACGGCAGCCGCTGGAGTACGACGCTCTGAGGGCGGTGTTCCGGCGGGTCAACACCCTGCTGGGCACGAACTGGTCGATGCACGACCTTCGGCACACCGCCGCGCTGCGTATGGCCCGTGATGAGGTGCTGACGCTGAAGGACGTTCAGGAGATCCTCGGCCATGCCCATCTGTCCACCACGGAGGTCTATCTGGTTGAGGACCAGGCTGAGGTGATCCGCCGCGTCCAGAAACACCTCGCCGAACGGGAGATCCGCGCCCAGCAGCCACCCCCGCCCGTCGCCACCGGCTACGACGCCAGCGATCTCACCGTGCTGTTCGGAGGAAACCTGTGACGACCACGTCATCCACACAGCTCGCGGTGCCCGCGGCCGCTCGGCCGCGGGCACGCTTTCCCCACCGCTTCGAGCGGCATGACGAGCTGCTGGGCGCCAATGGTGGGAACACCGGCAGGGACGATTGGTCCATCAGCGAGATCCTGGACCTCTTTCCGTCGTTGCCGACCTGGCCGGCTACGGATGGCGCGGGAAGGCGAAGCGGGCTTGTCAGCAAGGCCCGCCGGATCCTGGAGTGGCTGAGCGCCCATCCCGGCGAGGGATGGCAAGACCGCTGGCTGGCGTCCGGCGCGGACGAGGGCCGCGACTGGATCAACGAACTGATCGTCCCTGGTGTCAGGGCTACGGCGCGAACGCAACGTCAGCAGCTGGTGGCCGGCATGGGCAGCCTGCTGCTCTGCCGCATCGTGCTGCCCAGCTATCACTTCCTGGCCGAGTATCAGGCCGTGCGGCTCTTCTCCTACACACAGCAGGTGTTCTGCCCGGACCTGTTCGCGAGACTCCACACGCACGGGCTCGGACTCGGCACACGCGGCCGGCAGCTCCCCAACGCCCTCACTGCCATCAGTAAGATCGTGCTGCACACGGGGCGCGACGTCGACCACCTCACGGCCGATGATCTACTCACGTATCGCGCCTGGAGGATGCGGCGCCTGGGCCATATCGATGACGGTTTGATCCTCGCGTGGACGTTGATGCGCAGCGTCGCCGACCTGGGCGAGCATCTCGCTATCCGAGACGCGGTTCGGCATGGGCAGCGCCCCACGGCTGAGCTTGTGGACGTTTATCGACCCCAGTGCACGCCGATCCGTGATGTTCTGGTCCGTTACCTCGACGAACGCCGGCCGAGCCTTGACTACAGCAGCTTCACCGGGCTGATCGGTGTTCTGGTGGGAAGGTTCTGGACTGACATCGAGCACCACAACCCCGGCATCGGCACACTGCACCTGCCCGAGGACGTGGCCAGCGCGTGGAAACAACGCCTGCGGACCGTCAATAACAAGGACGGAACCACCCGCCCACGCAAGGACCATCTGCAGATCCTCATCCGTGTCCGCGGTTTCTACCTCGACCTGCGGGAGTGGGCTCTGGATGACCCCTCGTGGGCCCAATGGTCTGTTCCCAGCCCTGTCCGCAAGGGTGAGACGGCCGGACAGATGACGCTCAAGAAGAAGACCACGGCGGAGATGCACCAGCGCACCCGGGACAGGCTGCCGCATCTACCGACCTTGGTGGACACCGCGGAGCGGCACAGAGCCGAGCAAGCCGCGCTGCTCGCGGCTGCCAGCGCGGCCGTCGTCGGGCAGACCTTCCCCCCTGGTGGGCGCGAATACCAGCGGATCATGCCGAAGTGCTACTCCGAGCCCCGGTATCACCACGTCACGCCCCCTGTCCTGGTCCGGGACGCCGCCACTGGCGAGGAAACCGATGTCACCAAGAGCGAGAACGAGTCGTTCAACGCTTGGGCGGTCATCGAAGTGCTGCGGCACACCGGTGTCCGCATCGAGGAGCTGATGGAGATCACGCACCTCGGGCTGGTCTCCTACAAGCTGCCTGACACCGGCGAGGTCGTGCCGATGCTGCAGATCGTGCCGTCGAAGGCCAACGAGGAACGGCTGCTGCTGGTCGGCCCGGAGCTGGCCAGTGTCCTAGCCGGCATCATCACCCGCCTGAGGAGTGAGAACGGTGGTTCCGTCCCGCTGACCGCCCGCTACGACGGCCACGAGCGGGTGATGGGGCCACCCCTTCCGCATCTTTTCCAGCACAGACACGGAGCGCCGTGGGCAGTGCTGAACCCAAGTACGGTCAAGAAACTGCTGACCCGGACACTGGCCCTCTCCGGGCTCCGCGATGCCGCGGGCCGGCCTTTGCACTACACAGCGCACGACTTCCGCAGGATTCTCTCTGCTTAGTTGTCGTGTGGTGATTATCTGTCTGGCAGGTCTGTGCTCTGGGGTTTCCGTTTTGCGCTGAGGTGTGTGGTGTTTCTATGGTCCCGGGCCATGATCTTGAGTTTTTTCTCGTCCCGGGGCTGGGAGTCCTGGGAAGTAGGGCATCGACCGCTGATCCCAGAGCGGATGCCGTTGTTGATCGATGCCGACCTGCGGTTCGAGGACGGGCCGGGTGCCCCGCGGCCGGTGGTGGCGGTGAATCGGTGGCTGCGGGAGCTACCCGCCAGCGGCGCACCTGCATCGAGTTCGTGGGTGAACTACGCGCGGGCGGTCAAGGAGTGGATGGAGTTCCTCGCCGAGCACGGTGTGGGCCTGTTCGACTCGCGGGAGCGGTTGAAGTTGGGGTTGAGCCGGTATGCCGAGCACCGGGCGACCGGTCCGCTCCGGCAGCGGTTCGCGGCGAGCACGTGGGGCCAGCACATGAGCATCCTGTCGATGTTCTACCGGTGGGCGCTGGAGGAGGGCCACGCGCAGGCCGAGCCGTTCACCTACAAGACCGCGCGGGCGTTGTTCCACGGCACGGGCCGCGAGGCCCGGGTGAACCTGGCGGTCCGGCGGACACCGAAGCCGCATGTGACGATCAAGTACCTGGAGCCGGATTTCACCGCCCTGTTCCTCAATGGCTTGCGGGGTTTGGCCCCTGACGGGGTTCTCGACACCGGGTATCGGGGCCGTGAGCTGGCCCGCAACGCCGCGGTGGGCGGGCTGGCGTTGGCCACCGGGCTTCGTTTGCAGGAGTTCACTTACCTGCTGCCCTATGAGATCCCCGCGCTACCACCCAGACCGACGTCGGTTCCGATCCCATTCCCCGTGCCCGCTGGGGTGACCAAGGGCCGGAAATTCCGCACCACGTGGATCTCCTACGACGCGCTCACGGCCGTTCACCAGTACGTGGAGCTCGACCGTGCCGCGACCGCTGAGGGCTGCGCATGGCGCCCGCCGCGACGGTGGGGTGAACCGTTGCTGGTGAGCGAGCCGGATGCGCGGGGCGGCCGGGTCAACGGTGTCCGCCGAGGGTGGGACACGCTCACCCCGGGCGAGCGGCGGCGGCTGGTCGCGCCGGCCGGCGGGTCGTGCCTGCTGGCGCTGAAGGGCGGCGGTGGGCCGTTCACCGCGTGGCCGACGGTCTTCGAGCGCACCGCCGACCGGCTGCGGGCCCGGTTCGAGCCGCGGTTCCCCCACGTGCATCCCCACCGGCTGCGGCACTCGTTCGCCATGCGGACCCTGGAATATCTGGTGAGCGGGCACTACCGGCAGGCCGCCAAGCTGGTGACCGACACCGACGCCGATGCCGCCTTGGTGTTCTATCTGTCCAAAGCGGACCCGCTACTGGTGCTGCGGGACCTACTCGGTCACTCCAGCGTTCTGACCACGGAGAAGTACCTCCGGCGCCTGGACACGACCCGGATCTACCGGGAAGCCTACGAGCAGGCCGGAATCGCCGACGGCCCGGCGAGCCAAGCCCAGGCCGCGCGGGAAGCCGACGCGGAGTTCCGCGCGGACACCGAAGGCGGGTTGCGCTGATGCCGGCCGCACTCACCGACGATCCACTGGGCATTGCTTGCGTGTTCAGCGACGGCTCCACGACCCGGTTTGACCTCGAGGGCTTGCCTTGCCCTGAGTTGGCCCGTGATCTGCTCGTCGGCCTGGTCGAGCTGATCCACCCGCACGGCACCGTGGACGCGGCCGGTTCGGTCAACCACTACGTCCAGTCCATCCGCGACATCACCCGGAAGCTGGCCACCGGTGGGGTCGCCGACGGAGCGGCAGGCCTGCGCCGGCCGCAGATGGCTGAGTACTGGATGGCCGCCACCGGCCCACGGGAGGCCTGCACCCGCCGGATGCTCCAAGGGTTCCAGGTGGCCGGTGGGCGCCTGGACGCCAGGGTGGCCGAGCTCACGGCCGGCCGGGCCTACAACCCCCAGCCGAACCACCACCAGCTCCCGCCTTACCGCGAGGCCGAGTGGGGCAGGCTGAGCGCGACCTGCCGAACCGTCGTCGATGAGTCGTTTGCCGCGCACAAGCACGCCCTGTCCGCGGCCGAACGCGGCCGGCATCCTCGCGACGGCGGGTGGAGCGAGGACAACCTGCGATGGCTGCTGGCCCGCGTCGGCCCGGTCGGCGTCGTCGGCTTCGGGCAGCATCTGGGCTGCTCAGAACATGTGGTGCGGCAGCGGGGCGGGATCCTTGAGGTGAGCAGGGACCTGTTCCCGACCCTGGACGTGGTGATCGCCTACCGGCTGCTGTTCGGTATCTACTCCGGCATCGTTCCCGACGGCATCGATGATCTGCTCACCGACGACATCGACTGGGCCGGGGACTCCACGATCCTGCTGTCCTATGTCAAGGGTCGGACCGCGGCCGAGAGCCTGACCCTGCCGCGACGAGCGGTGCGCCTGCTGGAGCAGTGGCTGACCCACTCGGCGCTGCTGCGCAGCCACGTCGACCCGCCCGACCGCCGGCAGTTGTGGCTGCGGCTGAGCAGGGCCGGAGGAACCCGGGTGTCGGCGAAGTCGGGAGCGGCAGGCCGGGTGGCCATCCAACGCTGGGTGACACGCCACGGCGTCACCGATGACGACGGCGGCCCATTGAAGATCCACCGGTCGCGGATCCGCACCACGCACCAGGCCATGCGGGACAAGAGCACGTGGGCCGGACGCGGCCGGGCGACCATCGACCCCAACCACAGCCCCCAGGTGGAGGGCGATCACTACCTGAGCGCCACGACCCCATCGCAGCGGCGGGCTGTCGAGACCGTTGTTGAAGACGCCCAACACGACCTGCTGCGCAGGGCGCATCCGCCCACGGTCGTGACCGACGAGGACGCCGCAGCCCTCGCCCGCGACTACCCACAGCTGATCGCCAGCCTCGAGCTCGACGACGCTGTGATCGCCGAGCTCGTCGGCGGGGTCCGGGATGTGTTCACCGCGGCATGCGCCGATCAGCTGTCCGGGCTGCACGGCCCGAAGGGCAGGCCCTGCCCGGCCCGGCCGTGGGTGTGTCTGCTCTGCCCGCTGGCGGTGTTCGCACCCCGACACGCAGGCAACCTGTTGCGGCTCAAGGCGTTCTTCTCCCGCCAATGGCAGCAACTGCCCGCCGCCCAGTTCATGGCCGTCTTCGGCCCGTACTCCCAGCGGATCGCCCAGGTCCTGGACCGCTTCGACCCCGCTGTCCTGGCCCACGCTGCCCACGGCGTCGGCGACCGCGATGACGACCTTCCCCTGCGCCCCGAGGAGTCCACCCGATGACGACCACCGCGCTGCTCGGTGCCACCGACCCGCGCCGGTCGCCCTTCGCCGGCGCGGACGTCTGCCACGAAGCCGGCCTCACCCTGCCCGACGGAGCACGGCGCCCGATGTTCGCCGACGATCTCTGGGATTTCACCGAGGTCATCGGCCTGCCCAACCAGATGGCCAAGGTCAGCCGCCGGTTCGATTTCACCGCCATCATCAACCCTGCCTGGCGGCTGGTCGCCAAGGAACAGGTCGTGGCGATGCTCGCCCCACGGCACGAGGCGGTGGCGCCCCTGCCCCGCGGCTACCGGACACCGCTGCACCTGATCACCACGTTCGGGCGGCTCGCCGAGCTGACCCGTTTTCTGAACTGGCTCACCGCCCAGGGCGTCACCGGCCTCACCGAAGTTGATATCGACCGCTGCGAGGCCTATCTGGCTCACCGCCGTTACCTGCTCGACGAGAACGACGTGGTGGTTGGCGAGCTCAGCCCGGCGACCCGGCGGGCGGCCGCCCAGGTCGTCGTCGACCTGGTCAACCACCGGGAGCTGTTCACCACCGACCGGGTTCCCGTGGGCTTGCGGCCGTGGGGCGGCGCCGCTGCCTCGGCCATCGCCGAGATGCCCTGCGGAGCAGGGCAGAACAAGACCCCGCCAGTGAACGACAGCGTCCTACAGCCGATGCTGGCCGCCGCCAGCTACCTGGTGACCGCGCTCGGCCCGCACGCGATCGAGCTGTCCCGCCAGATCAGCGAGGCCGACCGGATGTGGTCACTGCGATCAGGCGATCACGTCGCCGCCTCCCGCCTGCCCACAACCGAGATCGCACAGCTGTTGGTCGACTACGAACGCAAGGGCGAGCCGCTGCCGTTGCTGCCTGAGCACAACATCCGGGATCGACTCGCCGCCGGCTGGCCCCCAGATGATCCGCTGGCCCCGATCGCCTTGGGGCTCCTGGCCCGCCAAGCTGGGTTCACCCAGTTCTTGCGCGGCTGGATCCCGCACCTGCGCGCCCAGATCGAGGCGACCCTGAGCGTCGTCGGGGCGCAGAAACCCTTCGGTCGCGACGCGGCGCCCATCGATCGCGCCGACGGCCAGGGCATCCTCGCCTGGACGCCTCCTCTCGACCGGTCACAGGCCGCTGCCGTGGTCGGGATCGTCCGCACCGCCGCGATCATCACGCTCGCCGCGGTCTCGGGGATGCGTTCCAGCGAGCTGATGGAACTCCAGGTCGGCTGCTGCCCTCCACCCGAGCACTTCGGCCCTGGACTGGTGCGTTACCGGTTGGCCAGCAAGGTCGTCAAAGGGCAGGCCTTGGGCGGAATCGCCGACGAATGGGTCGTCATCGAACCCGCCTACCGGGCCACCGAACTCCTCGAACAGCTCCACCACAACCCCGAGAACGGGGTGCCGCTGCTGGGCAGGTTCTCCTTCGACGTTCGCTACAAGTGGTTCCGCAACTGGGTGAACGGTCCATCCGGCCAGCGCCTGGGGCTCGCCCCGATCCCCGACACCCCGGTCAATCTGAGGATGCTGCGCAGGACGTTGGCGATCGAGCTCGCCTACCGCCCCGGTGGGGTGCTCGCCGCGAAACTGCACCTCAAACACATCGCCGTGGCAACAACGGAGGGGTACGCCTCCCGGCCCGGCGGCGCCCAGGCCGAACTGCTCGCCGAGGTCAACAAACACGAGAGCGAACGCAACCTGGAGCTGGTCTGGGCCGAGTTCCGCAACTACCAACAGGGCATCATGCCCGCCGGTCCCGCAGCCCGCGAGCTGACCGAGTTCTTCGCCCACATCGACGGCAAACTCGCCCCCGCCGACGCCGGAGCGCTCAAGACCCAGAGCAGCGATCGCGACGTGCTCAACCTGCTCACCAAACGCGCCCAGACACTGCACCTCGGAACGGCGAACTACTGCTGGTTCACCGACCCGTCCCGAGCGTTGTGCTTGAAGCTCGCCGGGACCCCGCACGCCGACAAACCACTGGCCGGAATGTGTGACTCGGCCCGCTGCCCGCAAGCCACCCACCACCCCTGCCACCGACCCGTCTGGGCCGAGCACGCCCAACAGACCAAAACCTTCCTCGGCGGCCTCGGTCCCACCCGCAAAACCGAGCGGGCACGCCTACAAGCCGACCACGACCGCGCACAGCGTGTCCTGAACTCCATCGACACCGCCACGGACAACCAGGAGTGACATGCGAATCACCGCAGCCCAACGCACCGCCAACGAGAACCGGATCCGCGCCGCCATCGACCGCCTCCTACGAGGCGACTTCCCCTCCAGCGGCCGATGCGACATCAAGACCCTCGCCCGCGAAGCAGGAGTCGACCGCACCGCGTTCTACGGCAACCGCCCCTATGCCCACCTACGCGCCGAGTTCGACCAGCGCCTTCAGACCCTCCAACAAAGCGGCGACCACCCCGACCCACGCGACGCCCAGATCACCCGGCTCAAGGACGAGACCACCGCGCTGAAAAAACGCCTCACCCAGTCCGCCAGCACGATCGACGAACTCACCGACTTCCGCACCCAAGCCCTCGCCCGGCTTGCCGCGCAACACGACGAGATCACCCGCCTGCGCGGCTCCGCCGCCGCGGCCAGCCGAGTCCCCCGGCTTCCCCGCCCAGCCGTGACCATCGGATCCCGCAGCTGACACCACAACAACGTCTCCCCAGGACGGTGATCTTTGACACCCCAACGGCACCGCAATGCAACACGACCGACAACCGAAGTCCCGAACCTGCCGACGGCCAAACCACGCTGCTCAATCGCCACACGAACCCCACCGCACACGACGACTGCGGGCACAAGGCACATGTTCGCCACCGAGGCCGTCACTGGTGGATTGCCCGTGCATATCGTTGCCCGGATCCTGGGACATGCCAACATCAACACCACTCAGGCGTACACAGCTGTCTTCGACGAACACCTCGTTCGTGTCTACAGGTCTTTTCTCGACCGTCGGCGGGCGCTGCGACCGGAGGCCGAGTACCGCGAGCCGACCGAGGAAGAATGGCGTGAGTTCCAGCAGCACTTCCACGCTCGCAAGCTGGAGTTGGGCGAGTGCGGCCGGGCCTACGAGACGTCCTGCAAGCATGAGCACGCCTGCATCCGCTGCCCCAGTCTCCGAGTCGACCCGCGCGCGCGGCCACGGCTGATCGAGATCGCCGCCAACCTGCGCGATCGCATCGCCGAGGCCCGCGCCAACGGCTGGACCGGCGAGGCCGAGGGTCTGCGAATCAGCCTCGATGCCGTTGCGGCCAAACTCGTCAGCCTCGACCGAATGCACGACCGCGCCGGCAGCCCTCCTCGGATCACCGAGTTGGGCATCCCCATGATCAAGGAACGGCCCCGGTGACCCACCGTTGCGCTGGCTCACCGGTCGCGACGACGCCACCACAACATCCGCAGCACCTCTTTCGCGGCGTCACGGCGGACCTTTTTCTTCGAGAAGACCGCCGTCAGCGCGGCGACGCTGATCAACAACAGGTAGGCCGTCCCGGCAACACCGCCGGTCGCGGCAACGCCGGAAAGGTCCGGGAGCCACGATGCAAGAACCACGTCGTCTCCGATAGTGCGTCAGTCCTCCGCACTATCGGGGCGGCTTCACCGCAGCACCTGAAGCCGGGCTCGACGATCATGAATCATCGACCGGCGACGTCCCGGTTATCGGATCCGGGAAGTCCATCATGGCTGCGCGCCTTCTCGTGATCACGAATCACATGCCTGGCCCAGCCCAGACGAAGGCCTCTCGCCAGCAACGATACCCCCAGCCGGTGACATCCCCCGCGCAGCAGATCCTCTCCTGGGAAGCCCGGCTCAAAGCGGCGCCCTCACCAGGGACAACGGAAACGTGAGGGACGGAGGAGGCCACCTCATAGGGCCGACACACCAGACACGTCGACACCCAGCTACAAGATCACCACCAGTCAAGCCCTCGACACCACCCCGATCCTGACCGAGACGCTCCAAGAGATCACCGAGTCGGGGTCGATGTCTGTCGGCTTGGACCAGCAACGCCTGACCGGGTCCGTGTTCGGGTGGCGGGCCTGGATCAACCACAGCAGTCAACGCGTGATCCTGGTGCACGCGGGCCTGGGTCATGAAGCCAACCCGAGCGTCCGCTCGATCCTCGAACACACCCTGGCCATGCGATGGATGGCCGAGGCCGGCGACGCCGCGATGGCCGCTACCGCGGCCCACGCGAGTAAAAACAGACGCCTGCTCTTCGACACCGTTCAGCGAGCCGGATGGACTATCCCAGACGGAGTCGCCCGCCCCGATCCCACCAAGCACCCAGACGAAGGCGAGGTCAAAAACTTCGAGGAACTCCGCCTCGCCTACAGTGCTGGCACCGCTATGCCCCCTACCGAATGCCGGCGCCCATGTTCACCCTCTCTCAACCGGCAAATCGCGAGGCGCCTAAATCGGATAAATCGAGCCTCGATCAGCCGATTTGGTTCAAGCCGCTCTGACCATCGACCCACCCCTGACCGCACAACCGCTGAACGGTCCAATCACCCGAGCCCGAACCTGTATCTGCCATGACATCAGCCGCCCGGCCCTCCGACCCCAGAAACCCTCCAAGCCCAAATCGAGTCCAAGGAATTCCGAACTGGGGAGACTCAGGCCCGCGTAGTTCGGAAAAGGTTTCTTTCCCGGTATGGCTCCGGCGCTGTGGTTCCGGTTGAGCAGCTCGTGGATCCCACCGCCGGCCTCGGGTTCCCCCGCCACTACAGCCAGCAGGAGCGACCGGTCCCGGCGGAGATGTCGCGGCGCGATGAACAGCTGCTGAGGCTGGCTCAGCAGGCGGCGCTGGATCGCGCGCGGGAAATCGTGCTCGACGACGACGATATCGACGCCCTGGCCGTCAGCGGGAGGGATGCGGTGCGACCTGCGCCGCATGTGGACTTGTGCGTCGAGATCCGCGCGCTCACCGCGACGGCGCTGGCCGAGGGCGCGTTCCTGCTGGCGGTGACCGGGATCGGCCGTACAGCGATCGCCACGTCCGGCCGGTTCCTCGACATCGTCTCCGACGCCGATCGGCAGCGGATGGTCGCTTTGTACGGCGGGCTGCCGGTCGGAGTCGAGGGTGCGCTGCCCGCGCAGTTGTCGTTCCCGCCGAATCATCCGCGGGTGCACAACGTCGTCCGCGCGCCGCTGGTGCTGCCTCATCTGATCTCTCTGGGCGAGTACCGCGGCGGCGTGCGGGGTCGGATCCCGGTGCAGGATCTCGCGGTCACCGCCGATAATGATCGGCTGTATGTGGTGTCGCTGTCGCGGCGGCGCGTGGTGGAGCCGGTCTTGGCGCATGCCGCGGCGCGGCACACCATGCCCGCCCTCGCGCGTCTGCTGTGCGAGATTCCGCGGGCCACGAGCGCTGCGGTCTCGTTGATGGACTGGGGCGCGGGCGCCTGTCTGCCGTTTCTGCCGCGGGTCCGCTACGGCCGCAGCATCCTCGCGGACGCCCGGTGGCGGGTCCCGCCGGTGCGCTGCCCGGCCCGGCCGCGCCGCGCCGGGAGTGGATGGCGGCCATGGTGGCGGTGCGTGAGCGCCTGCGACTGCCCACCAGTGTGTCCGTGGGCACGGGGGACCGCCGGTTGCGGTTGAACCTTGACGATCCCCTGGACCTCGCGTTGCTGCGCACTCACCTCGACGCAGTCGATGACGCCGTCACCGTGGCGGAGGCACCCACCGCCGCTGATCACGGATGGTTCGCCGGCCGGGCCCATGAGATCGTCATCCCGCTGGCCTCCACCGCACCGCCCGCCTGCACCCCCGCCGTCGTGACCAGCGCGGGGCCACTGCCGATCATCGGGCGCGAGCACGGCATGCCGCCGGGTTCACAGGTCCTGTTCGCGAAGGTGTACGGGCACCCGGACGTCGTCAACACGATCCTCACCCGCCACCTGCCCACCCTGCTGGCAGCGTGGGACGAACCGCCAGTGTGGTGGTTCGTGCGCTACCGCACCCCTGCACCGCACCTGCGGTTACGCCTGCACCACCTGCAGGATTACGGGCAGGCCGCCGACCGCGTCGGGGTGTGGGCAGCCGACCTGCGGCGGCGTGGCCTCGTCGGTGACCTGGCCTTGGACACCTATCACCCGGAGACCGCACGGTACGGATCCGGTGCGGCGATGGCCGCGGCCGAGGCCCTGTTTGCTGCCGACTCCGCGGCGGTCGTTGCCCAGCTCAGGGCCCTGGCCGGCTCGCGGGAGGTGCACGCGCGTGCGCTGACCGCGGCGAGTCTGGTCGACTTGGTCTGCGCCATGACGGCAAGCCGGCCCGCGGCGATGCGGTGGCTCATCGACCACGCCGAACTCGCGGGCCCCGCGTCGGTGGGTGACCGCACTGTTCTGTGCCAGGCTCTGAGCCTGGCCGGTCTCGGCGGGAACGAGCCGGCACTGCACACCATCCCGGGCGGTCGGCAGATCGCGTCCGCGTGGAACACCCGACGCGAGGCGGCGACCTGCTACGTGGAGCGCCTCACCGTCGGCGCGACCCACGTCGAGCCGGCCTCGGTGGTGGTGGCGCTGCTGCACCTGCACCACGTGCGCGCACACGGGATCGACCCCGACGCCGAAGCGCTGACCCACCGGCTGGCGCGCGCAGTCGCCCTGTCCTGGAACACCCGCCAGAACACGACGGGAAAGCCCCGATGACCCTGCTCCACGGTGACCTGCAACGACGCGCCGCGCAGGCGGTGGCCACCCATCTCAGCAACGTTCTGGTGGTGCCCCCGCCGCGGGAGCTCGGTGACGACCGCAGCCCGAGCAGCCCTCGCTGGCGAGACCAGTCGTTGTCCAAAGGTGCCGCTGGCGTCGCCGTCCTGCACGGTGTCCGCGCGCAGGACGGACGAGGCAGCCCGGAGCCGGTGCATGCGTGGCTTACCCGCGCCACCGGCGAGGATCTCAGCGCCGGACCAGGGGCCGGGCTGTGGTTCGGCGCCCCCGCCGTCGCGTTCGCGATCTCGATTGCGGCACCGCAGCAGTATCCGCGGGCGATGGAGAGCCTTCATTCGGCCGTCGGGGCGCTCGTGTGCGCGCGCCTGGACGCGGCCCACGCCCGGATGGCCGCCGCGGCACGGCCGCCGCGCTCGGAGTTCGACCTGGTGCGCGGCCTGACCGGGCTCGGCGCGTACCTGTTGCGCCGCGACCCCCGTGGCGACCTGGTTGGCCGTGTGCTGGCCTACCTGGTGGCGCTCATCGAACCGGTTCCCGCCGACGATGACGCAGGGCGCAGCGCGCCGGGCTGGTGGACCAGCGATATCCCCTCGGGGCAACCGGCGCACCGTTTCCGCGGCGGGCACGCTGACCTCGGCATGGCCCACGGCATCAGCGGTCCGCTCGCGCTGCTGGCCCTGGCGATGAGGCAGGGGATCACCGTCGATGGTCACGCGGGCGCCATTGACCGGATCTGCCACTGGTTGGACGCCTGGCGACACGAGGCACCAGCGGGCCCGTGGTGGCCCGAACGCGTCAGCCTCGCCGAGCTGCGCACCGGCCGATCGGCCCACGACGGACCGGCCAGGCCCTCCTGGTGCTACGGAACTCCTGGCCTGGCCCGTGCCCAGCAGCTGGCCGGTCACGCCTTGGGCGACCCCGCCCGCCAGCACCGGGCCGAACACGCCCTCGCCAGGTGCCTGGCCGACCCCGTCCAGCTTGCCCGCATCACCGACCCCGCCCTCTGTCACGGCTGGGCCGGGCTGATCGCGACCGCGTGGTGCGCCGCCGCCGACGCCGGGTCGCCCGACATCGGCGTTCACCTGCCGCGGCTGCTCGACACGCTGCTCGAGCACGCTGGTGACGTGCCACCAAGCCGACTGCCCGGCCTGATCGAGGGCAGCGCGGGAGTCGCCCTGACCCTGCACAGCATCGCGACAGGGACGAACAGCGGCTGGCGGACCTGCCTGCTGCTGAACTGATCAACGATGAACAGGGTGAGACCGTGTGATGAGCGACCCGAACACCGGCACCGGGTGGCGTCAGGTGGACCTGTGGTGCGAGGACTGGCGGGCCGCCGAGCAGATGGCCCTGAAGTACCTGTGGCCGTTGCTGGCCGAGACCCAAGACAACCGATCCATCACCTGTTGGTGGTTCGTCCGTAAGGGCGGATCCTGGCGGCTGCGTTTCCTGCCTTTCGACGGCAGGGACGAGACCGCGACCACCTTCGCAGACCGGATGGTCACGGCGCTGAGGGAGCAAGGGGCGATCCGCCGATCCGCCGAGGTCGTCTATGAGCCTGAGATCCACGCATTCGGCGGCGCTGACGCCATGGACGTCGCACACGCACTCTTCCACGCCGACAGCCGCCATCTGCTTGCCCACCTCGCGCAGCGCCGCCCGGATCACCGTCGCGAGCTGGGACTGCTCCTGGGCACCCGGCTGATGCGCGCCGCCGGACAGGACTGGTACGAGCAGGGCGACATCTGGGCGCGGGTCGCCGCGCACCGGGCCGGCGAGCACTCGCCTAAGCCATCACCGACGACGGTGGCCGCCGTGCAGCGGCTCGTCACCGCGACCGCCGACACCGACGACAGCCCGCTAGGCTCGACGCCGGCCTGGCCGGCCGCCTTCGAGCACGCCGGCCGGGTCCTCGCCGAGGAGAACCAGCAGGGCAACCTCACACGGGGACTGCGGGCCGTTTTGACCCATCACCTGCTGTTCGCCCTCAACCGCCTGGGCATCTGCGCCGAGCACCAACACCTCCTGGCCACCGCAGCAAGCCAGGTTGTCTTCCAGCAGGAACACGCTTCCACCACCGGGTCAGCCGGCAGCTACGCCCGCGCTGACGCGACTACCGTGCGCGCGATGACCCCCGACACCACCACCGCCACCGACACGGCGACCTCCGATCCCGAGACGCTTCGGATGGCCCTGGCGGACTACATATGCGGCCGCGGCACGTTTCGAACCCCGCAAGTAGAGACTGCCTTCCGCGCTGTGCCACGGCACCTGTTCCTGCCCGGCGTGGACCTGACGACGGCCTACGCACCCACGCAGGTCGTGACCAAACGCGCCGAGGACGGCACCGCCATCTCCTCGGCCTCCAGCCCCAACCTCGTGGCCGAAATGCTCGAAGCGCTCGACGTCGCGCCCGGTCACCGTGTCCTGGAGATCGGCGCGGCCACCGGCATCAACGCCGCCCTGCTGGCCGAACTGGTCGGCCCCACCGGCACGGTCGTCACCATCGAACTCGACGACGACCTCGCCGCCGGAGCCCGCGCCGGGCTAGCCGTGGCCGGATACCCCCAGGTCGAGGTGATCTGTGGCGACGGTGCGCTCGGTCACCCCGCCCGCGCACCCTACGACAGGATCATCGTCACCGCCGGCTCGTGGGACATCGTCTCGGCATGGTGGCAGCAACTCGCCCTCGGGGGGCGCCTGGTCGTGCCGCTGCGCCTGCACGGCAGCGGCCTGACCCGAGCAGTCGCGCTCACCCTCTACGCGCCCGACCGGATGGTCAGCACCTCAGCAGCGGTGTGTGGCTTCGTGCCCCTGCGCGGCACCGCCGAGCGCGCCGAACGCGTCCTGCAACTGGCCGACGACGTTGCCCTGCACCTCGACACCGCGGACCTACCCGACGAAGCCGCGCTCGGCCAGGCGCTCACCTACCCCCCGCGCACCCACTGGACCGGCGTGCAGATCAGCGACAGCGAGCCCATCGAGCACCTTGACCTGTGGCTGGCCACCACCGGCAGCGGCAACTTCGGCCGGCTCTCCGTCGGTGCCGCGGCACGCGCCAGCGGCCTGGTCAACCCAGCACTGCGGTGGGCCGGTGCAACCCTCTACGACGGTGCAACCCTCGCCTACCTCGCCGTGCGCGAGCGCACCGACGACGCGAGCGAGCTGTGCGTCATCGCGCACGGACCCGACAGCACCCAACTCGCTACCCAGGTCAGCGACCTGCTACAGCGCTGGAACCAGAAACGACCCACCCAGCCCACCATCACCGCCCACCCCATCGACACACCCGATATCCCGCTCCCGTCCGCACGCCACATCGTCCGGCCACACACCCGGCTGACCATCACCTGGCAACCAAAACCCCAGCGTTCGGTGAACACCGCGGTGCGTCAGCACAACACCCACTGATCACGAGTCCGCCGACCGGAACAACCGGGCGCAGGACGGCGCCGACCGCACACGATCCCAACCTTCGGATAGTTTGTTGCTCGGCCCTGCCCGGCCCGATCATTCGTCGTCGGGCAGCTCCGGATCGCGGAGCGGGCGACGGCCGGTGCCGCCCAGCTCCTGAGCTGGGAAGCTGTAGTGGCCGGCGACGTTGACGTGCTTGTACCAGTACGGATGCAGCCGTGCCACGTCCTGCTCGCGCACCGGGTAACCGGACTCCCGCAGCCGATCGATGATCAGGTCGAGGTAGACGGTATTCCACGCTGGTGATGCAATTGGTCACCAAACCCAGCGCGCCGAGTGGATCTTCCATCCCGGCGTGATACGCCTCGCGCAGCTCACCTTTGCGACCATGGAACACGTGCTTGGCCAGGCCTTGGCGCTCTTCTTGCAGGTTGCGCATCCGCTTGATGCCTCGCCGATAGGGTTCTCGGTCCACGTAGGCCAAGACGTGCAGAGTCTTGAAGATCCGCCCGTAGTGGGCCACAGCGTCCCCCAGCTGAGTGGGGTTGCCCCTGCGCTGCAGCATACGGATCGCATCCGAGGCGCAGATCTGTCCGCTATGCACCGAGGCGACCACCCGCACGATGTCAGGCCAGTGCCGCATGATCCGAGACAGGTCGATCTTGCCTCGCGCGGCGGTGTCCAGCGGGCCGTAATCGGCGCTGGGGTTGATCCGCCACAGCTTCTGCTCGGGCAGATCGGCAAGCTCGGGCCGGTAATCGACGCCCAGGAGTTTGAGCAGCCCGAACACCATGTCGCTACATAGGAACCGGTGTCGGAAATGAACACCTCCGGCCGGAGGCCGCCGTCGCGGCGGTACATCAGATTGACCGCGAACAGCGAGTCCCGCGGCGTGCCAGCCAGCACCAACCCGGACAGCCCCACCCCCTGATCATTGATCATGTTGAGGAGCGTGATGCCTTTTTTGCGACCGAAGTACTTCGGGTTGGGCCGGGCGTCGATACTGCGCACCGGAACCACGAATCGGGTCCCGTCGACCGCGGCGACCAGCCCACCGCCCCATAACTCCGCCGTGGCGATCCCGGCCTGCCCGGTAATGAGCGCGGCGTTGGCGCGGGCGTGGTTCTCCGCGCGCACATAGTTTTGATAAACGTGCCCGATCCGGGACCGGGTCAACGCCTCGGCCCCCGGGGTGACGACCGGACCCCAGCCGACGTTCAGCGCCTGCGCGGTGAGCACCGCGGCCAACGTCACATCGAGGTTGTCACCGATCCGCGCGCCGCCGCCGGAGACGTGGGTGTAGGCGGCGCTGAACCGCGGATGCCAACCCATCACCTCCAAGATCAGCTCCCCGATATCGACGCGGGGCATCATCGCCTGACAGCGCCGCCGCAGCTCGACCAGACTCGGCGGCTCGGGGATCGCCTTAAGCGCCGCGGCGTGCACCCGTCCCTGCCCGTCGACGGTGATGTCCCCCTCCGCCGCTCGGGCGGCCATGTGCCGCCACATCGCGTCCAACTCTGTCGCGCACTCGGCGAGTAACTCCTCGGGATCGGGGGAAGCTGCAGCGAATCCATCAACGACTCCCGAGCGGATTCCCACACCTGGCCGGAGAGCAACTGGGCTCGCGGATCGGCCCACCGCGACGACGCCACGGCGAAAATATCGCGCCGGCGCAGCCGCTGATGGAACTGATCCAGCACGCAGAACACATACGCGACCCGGTCCACTGTTTCCGGCGGCCGCTCCCGCGGGAACACCAGCGCGGGCCAGCCTGGCGTCACCACCTCGATCGCGACCTTGCGGGCATCGAGGAAACCAGCGGGAATCCGTTTGGACGGACCCACCTCGAGCAGCCCGGGCAGGGCCTTCAGCGCATCGAGCACCGGCGCGGCGTCGGTCGTGGCCCCGAACTCGATCGTCTCCGCCAGCACCCGCAGGAACTTACGGACCAGCGGATAGCGACTCATCAACGCCGAACGCCACTCACCGTCTGGATCAGCATCCGGGGGCAGGATCTGGTGGACGTTGGCCACCGATGCCCGCAGCTGCGCACGGCTGGCCACAGTCTCGATCGCGTCCCACAGCACATCGATCGTGATGGTGCCGTCCCATTCCCCAGCGTCCAACAACACGCTGACCGCCGCAGCCAAGCGGCTGGCATGCTTGCCCAGACGCGCGTACCGACTGAGCTTGTCCGCATTGGACTGCCGTTAGATCGTTGGTCACGGGCCGAAATCGACCGACTTGGCGTCCGGGTCACTCAACAACCGGATGGTACGAGCTCGGTCCGCCGCCGAGATCCCAGTCGTGACACCCTCGCGGGCATCCACCGTCACCGTGTACGCGGTGCCCCGCTTGTCCTGATTGGTGTGAAACATCGGCGGCAGGTCCAACCGGTCGCAATCCTCCCCGCGTCATCCTCCAAACATCATGTCGCAGCCCCGTCGCTACCGGAGCCACGATGTGGGCAGGCCAACCCTCTCGACATATTTCGCGATCACGTCGACCTCGAGGTTCAACAGCTCACCGGGAAGTCGTGGGCACTGTTGCATTAAGAGATCGGCTCACCAGGCCTGCTCCACCCGTCCGCCCAGAAGCTCTGCGACAGGCCTTCAGACCCGAATCGGCGAGTAGCCCGATAAGGTGATCTCCGACCTGAGATGTTGATCTTTTTAGCGTTTTGTGGCTGGTGTTTTAGGACTCGCGCCAGGCGTGTTCGCCGAGGGCTTCGGAGAGGCGTTTTTCCAGGTGCTGGACGCGGGTGTGGAGTCGGGCGGTGCGTTCGTTGGCGGCGAGCAGGTCGGCCTGCAGCGAGCACTCGGCGAGGGCACCGTCGAGCGCGGTGATGACGCGCTGGCGGCGGCGCGCGGTGTCGGCGTGCCGCCCGGTGAGCGTTGCCTGTGTCTGAGGGTTCCCGCCTGGCCGCAAAAACAACGGATATGCAGGTCAGCGGTTACGTCAGGCCCCGCGTCCGGGGCCGCTCCATCGAGGTTGTGATCAGGTAATCCGTTGTTTTTACGGCCACCAGTCCGGGGCCCCTGGGCACAAAGACCCGGTAAGGCACGGGTGTCGCGCGCGGGCCGTTGTTAGGCCCGCGCGGACATGTGGTCGCGACGTCGGCCGGGGGGTCAGTGGTGCAGGGTGGTGAGGAAGGTGTGCCAGGTGGTGGGGGGGAGGGTGAGGGCGGGGCCGGTGCGGTGCTTGGAGTCGCGCACCAGCACGGCCTCCGGGGTGGGCGCGACCTCGACACAGGCGGTGCCGCCGTTGCTGTAGCTGCTGGTGCGCCAGCCGATCTCGACGCAGGTGCCGCCGTTGGAGCTGTAGCTGCTCGTGTGCCAGACAATCCCGTCCGGCTCAGGCGCGGTCATCATAGTCCTCGCGATCCGGGTAGAGCTCGGTTGCCAGGGTGGCAATCAACTCCCTCGATTCTTCCTCACCCAGCGCCGTCTTCGCCAGGGTTCCCAGGATGCCTCGGTAGGCGTCGATCTCCACCGGCAGCTCCAGGAACACGCTGGAGGTTTCGCTCTCCAGGTAGGCCACCGGTTTGAACTCGGCGAACTCGATGAGAATGAACGACCCGGCGGTCGCGGCGTGCGCGCCGAGCGACGCTGGGACCACCCGCAGCGTGAGATAGGGGCGCAGCGACATCCGGAGCAGGTGGTGCAACTGCTCGGACATCACGGCGGCTCCACCGACCGGCAGCCGGAGCACGAACTCGTGCAGGTAGAACTCGAATCGCGGTGGGGGCTCCCGGGTGAACAGGCTCTGGCGGGCCAGCCGGGCGGCCACCCGGTCATCAATCTCGGCGGCCGGCACCCGGCCGGCCTCTTTGAGTAACGCCCGGGTGTAGTCGCCGGTTTGCAGCAGACCCGGCACGAGCGTCGGCTCGAAACCGCCGATCGTCACCGCTTTGTTCTCGTTATCGATCAGCGTCATGAGCTGTTGGGGCAGGCGGGCGCCGTGTTGCTGGAACCAACCTGGGGTGTGCTGGTCCGCGCAGAGCGCCAGCAGGCGGTCGCGCTCCTCGCCGGTCACCCGGCACACCGCCAGGAATGCCGACACCTGCACCGCGCTCGCGTTACGCTTGCCCGACAGCAGCCGGGACACCCAGCTTGGTGACAAGGCGAGTTGCTCCGCGACCTGTTGGCCGTTGAGCCCGACGTACTTCATCGCCTGGCGCAGTCCCTCGCCAAGCTCGCGGCTGCGGATTGTCGGCTCGTGATCGTCCATGATGACCTCCCGCCGCAAACTGTAGAGCCATTCCCCGGCACATGTCGCATCGGCACTCATCTTGTCATCCCATTGAGGTTTGCCTTGACCTCCGGACAAGTGGTTGCCTCATCATGGGCGGGAAGCGGATCCCGCCGGACTCCTCAGGAGGTAACCGATGGACGCGCTCTCCCCAGCCGTCGCCGACGCGTTCGCGCTGCTGCGCGAGGACCTTGATGAGCACTTGTGCGAGGCAGATGCCCTGGCGTACATGTTCGAGTGGTCCGAGGTGGACAGCGACAGGGCCCGCACGCTGATCTCCGACCTGGTGGTCGTCATCCGAGGGCTGCTGATGGAGCACAAACCGCAGCCCACGGGGGGCTGCCGAACCTGCTCCTCGGCGTGGCCCTGCCCGGTGGTGACGACGATCCACGGGTTGGTCAAGGACCCGGACCGGACGTTCGCCGCGCTCCTCAGCCAGACCCGTAACGGTAAGTGACCAGGCGATTCTGCACTATCACTAAAAAACCTGTAACGGTAGCCCTGGGGCGACGATGCTACTACCGTCATGACCTGAACCCGACACAGGAGGTCCTCCGGCGATGGGTGACCCGAGCCAGCGACTCGCCAATCTGCTCACTGAGAGCCGCGCGTTTCCCCCCAGCGCGGAGTTCGTCCTGCAGGCGAACGCCACCGCCGCGCTCTACGACCAGGCGAACGCTGACCGGGAGGCTTTCTGGGCTGGGCAGGCGCACCGGCTGCACTGGCATGCCGACTTCGAGCAGGTCCTCGACTGGTCTGATGCACCGTTCGCGCGGTGGTTCGTCGGCGGCAAGCTCAACGTCGCCTACAACTGCGTGGATCGGCACGTCGAGGCCGGCCATGGTGATCAGGTCGCCTTCCACTGGGAGGGCGAGCCGGGTGACACCCGCACCATCACCTACGCCGAGCTGCAGCGGGAGGTCGCCAAGACGGCCAACGCCTTGCTCGGGCTGGGCCTTGAAGCCGGGGACCGAGTGGCCATCCAGCTGCCGATGATCCCCGAGGCGATCTTCGCCATGCTCGCCTGCGCCCGGCTGGGCCTGCCGCACAGCGTGGTGTTCGGGGGCTTCTCCGCCGAGGCGCTGCGCCAGCGGGTCACCGACGCGCAGGCCAAGCTGGTGATCACCGCTGATGGGCAGTACCGGCGGGGCCGTGCGGCCCCGTTGAAGGCCAACGCCGACGAGGCGCTGCAAGACACCCCGACGGTGCGCCACGTGCTGGTGGTCAAACGCACCGACACCGACGTCACCTGGACCGAGGGCCGTGACCTGTGGTGGCACGAGCTGGTGGATCACCAGTCTGACCAGCACACTTGTGAGGCGTTCGACAGCGAGCACCCGCTGTTCATCCTCTACACCTCAGGCACCACCGGAAAGCCCAAGGGCATCCTGCACACCAGCGGCGGCTACCTCACCCAGTGCGCCTACACCCACCACGTCGTCTTCGACCACAAGGCCGGCCAAGATGTCTACTGGTGCACCGCCGACATCGGCTGGGTCACCGGGCACAGCTACATCGTCTACGGGCCGCTGGCCAACCGGGCGACGTCGATCATCTACGAGGGCACCCCGAACACCCCGCACGAGGGCCGGCACTGGGAGATCGTGCAGCGCTACGGCGTCACGACCTACTACACCGCGCCGACCCTGATCCGCACCTTCATGAAGTGGGGCAAGGAGATCCCGGAGAAATACGACCTGTCCTCGCTGCGGTTGCTGGGCAGCGTCGGGGAGCCGATCAACCCCGAGGCCTGGATGTGGTACCGGGAGCACGTCGGTGCTGATCGCTGTCCGGTGGTGGACACCTGGTGGCAAACCGAGACTGGTGGGGTCATGATCTCGCCGCTGCCCGGCGTCACCGAGGCCAAACCCGGCTCGGCGATGCGCCCGCTGCCGGGCATCAGCGCCATCGTGGTGGACGCCGCAGGCAACCGGGTCGGCCACGGCCAGGGCGGATACCTGGTGCTCGATGCGCCCTGGCCGGGGATGTTGCGCACCATTTGGGGTGACGACGAGCGGTACCGGGAAACGTACTGGTCTCGCTTCGCCAAGCAGGGCTACTACTTCGCCGGGGACGGCGCCAAGTACGACGACGACGGCGCGATCTGGCTGCTGGGCCGGGTGGACGACGTGATGAACATCTCCGGGCACCGGATCTCCACCACCGAGGTGGAGTCCGCGCTGGTGTCTCATCCGACGGTGGCCGAGGCCGCCGTGGTCGGCGCCCCCGACCCGATCACCGGGCAGGGCATCGTCGCGTTCGTGATCCTGCGCGGTCATGTCGCCCAGGACGAGGCACGGGGCGAAGAGGCGATCAAGGCGTTGCGCAACCACGTGGTGACCCAGATCGGCGCGATCGCCAAGCCGAGGCAGATCATGGTCGTCGTGGACCTGCCGAAAACGAGATCCGGGAAGATCATGCGCCGCCTCCTGCGCGACGTAGCCGCCCACCGCGAGATCGGCGACATCACCACCTTAGCCGACTCCACAGTCATGGACCTGATCTCCACCGGCCTGCGCTCGGGCCTCGCAGAGTAGCCTGGGACGAGCATTCGGAGCCGAATCGCGGTCCCGGGCACCTGCCGGATCGCCATGTGGAGCCGAATCGCGATTGCGGGCATGCTGGGTAGGTGGGTGAGTTGTTGGTTCCTGAGGGGGAGTTGGGGTGGCGCTTTTCTCGGGCGAGTGGGCCGGGTGGGCAGGGGGTGAACACCACCGACTCGCGCGTCGAACTGATTTTTGACGTGGCGGCCAGCGCGGCGTTCACGCCAGCCCAACGGGACCGGATACTCCAGCGATTGTCCGGGCGGCTGATCGACGGTGTGCTCACGGTCGTGGCCGCTGAGTACCGCTCCCAACTGCGCAATCGGGAGGCGGCGCGCGCCCGGCTGGCCGCGATGCTGCGTCAGGCACTGGCCCCGGACCCGCCAACGCGCCGCCCGACCCGCCCTTCCCGGGCCGCTCGCGAGCGTCGCCTCGCCGACAAACGACGCCGGACGGTCACCAAGCAACTGCGCAGACCGACGGAGGAATGAGCGGTAACGCCACTCTGATCGACATCGATTATTCGTGTGGAGAGCAGTCCACTCTACCGCGTGGCATTAAACCTGACAACGGTCATCCGCCGCAAGTGTTCCCGCTGAGCGTGGCTCGAGAGGGGCACGCTCGCACGGCCACTCTCGAGACGATCGTCACGCCCAACATCTGCTCGGTGCGAACGGACGTTGTCCTCTACCCGGGCCGGGAAGTAGATCTCGACGGTTTCCTCACGTCGCTGGCGGGTCGGCAGTGTCGAAGTACCCCGTTGACCCTGATAACTGCGGCGGATATCGAGGTGCTGCTGCGGGAGCTGCAACTGAGTGCGGCGAAGCTCACGGTCGTGTACGCGGGGACGAGCGACGCGCAGGCGTTGGGGGCACGGTGTGGAGGGAACGCCACAGAACTACGGTGCCTCAGACCTCCTGAAACAGCTTCTTGATCAAACTCTGACCTGGGGCACCCGCGAGGCGTTCGCAGGAAAATCTTGTGAATATCCTAGGCCTGCGAAGGACCGGGTGGTGCCCGTGAGGCGCGTGTTGCGGGAAGTGCTGGCCGGGGGAGGTCGGGGACTCATGATCACGGTTTCGGTGCCGAAAGTGACGTGTCGTGTCACTTTCGGCACCGAAACCGTGATCATGACCGTGGTGCCGCCCTGATGTGGGCCACCACCGCCCCGGGCGGGACGTTGTTCGCCCGCGTCTACGTCGTCGCCTGCTGAGGCAGCGCCCGGTTGGCGGGGTCATGGGTGTGCCTACCACACGAGCTGGTGGGGCGACGGGCAGCTGGTGGGGCGACGGGCAGCTGGTGGCTCGCCGCCAGCGAGCGCCGTATCGATCGACGTTCATGACCTACTTCAGGAGGTCTGTGCCTTCCTGTCGGCTTTTCGGGGAAATGGATTCAACGACGAGGACTTGAATGACAGCGAGGCCATCATGATGCACGACGCGCTGCTGAACTTGAACGGCCAGTACCAGGTTCAGGGGGCCAGTGGCACGTTGAGTTTCAGCTCCAGCCCGGCAGGTGCGGGCAACCCCCACGGCAAACTGGTGCCGGTGCTCCAATTTCCGGTGCCCCCGGGCAGCCCCTCCCGGCAAGTCGGGCCGCTCTACATCACACCTTAGAACGGGTCCCGTAGATCACTGAACGAGAGGGCGGCCCGATCTTGGGTACGGTGGGATGATCTTCAGTGGCAACAGTAGGATCGTGCCCGTGTCGGACTATGATCTCGAGTCGCGCTTCACCAAGCTTGAGGACGAAGTGACCCGCCTGCGCGAAGACGTCGCCTCCGCCCGTGCGCTCGCCGCTCTGGCCGACCGCGACGTCGCCGAGCTGCGCACTGAGATGCGGGCCCATCACCAGGTCCTGAATGCTCTGCGCGAGACCCAGCTGGAGCAGGGCCAGCAGATCGACGAGCTGCGCCGGGAGATGCACCGGGAGATTGACGGACTGCGCCGGGAGATGCGTGCGGGCTTCGCCATGCAGGCCACCGGTATGGCACAGATCACCGCGCTGCTCACGACGATCGCTGGGCCGGAGCACGCCGGTAGCTGAACGGACACCGCCACCGGCCTGCGTGGACTTATCTCACGAGGGTGGCAACATGCTGCGACGTGCCCGGAGACGGTTGTGGCGGCGCAGGATAAACGGTAGTCTCATCGACTCCCATTTATCGGCCAGTCCCATTTTGCTCACGCCTGTCAAGCGCTCCTCGAAATGGATAGGAACCTCGACGGCCAAGTATCCGAGGTTGACGCACCGGTAGTTCATCTCGACCTGGAAACTGTATCCGTCGCTGCGCAAGCCGTCCAGGTCGATCTGGGTGAGCACATCCGCCCGCCATACCTTGAATCCAGCTGTGGCATCCCTGATACGCAATGTGAGGATCGCGTTCACGTAGACGTTCGCGAATGCTGACAGGAATCGCCGATCGCGCCCCCAGTCACTACTCAGGCTCCCCCCGTTGACGTAGCGACTACCGATGACGACTCCAGCGTCCAGTGACAGCAGGGTCCCCAGCATGCCGGGGATCGCCTCGGGAGGATGCGACAGGTCAGCATCCATTTGGGCGACGTAATCGAAACCCCGCTCCAACGCGGCAATCATGCCGGCGGCGTGCGCCCGCCCGATACCGGCCTTGCCCGGCCGGTGTAGGACGACCATGCGATCCTGGCCCTGCTGGTTCTCGGCTGCCGCGAGGTCATCGGCGATGGCACCTGTGCCGTCAGGTGAATTGTCGTCGGCCACGATGACGGTCAGCCTGGGCAAGGGCAGGGCGAACAGATGTTTCACCAGAACCGGGAGGGTATCCGCCTCATTGTAGGTCGGGATCACCACGGCAAGCTTGCTGCGGCTCCATTCCGGCGGAAGCTCGGCAACGCGGGACCTTGGGCTCACTTCACAACACCAATCTCGCCTGGGGGTGCCACGGTAACAGTCGCGGGGCCCCGCGATCATGCCCGATCCTAGCCCGCAACGATGTCGTCGTCCGGCGGCTCCGTGACACCCCGGGACATCCCGCTCAGTGACACCCCGGTGCCGAGGATCCGGTCGGCCCACGCTCACCCTCCCATGGTGAGGTCACCGCCGGCCTGATTCCGGTCACTCTCGGCCGAATGCCGGCCACGGTGGGTGGCCGAGAAGGGCCATGGCACCATGTCGCAGGTGAGCAGCACGCAGCCCCGCGGCGGCCGGCACGCCAAACCGGAACCACCGCCCGCGGTGCCTTCTGTCCCGCTGTCACCGGAAGAGCTCCCCCGGCTTGCGGATACCTCCCTGGGCGAACTGGTCCGGGAAGCCGCCACGCACTTCTCCACCCTGTTCCGCTCGGAGGTGGAACTGGCTAAGGCGGAGGTGACCGCTGAGGTCCGCAAGGGTGTCAAGGGCAGCGTCTTCTTCCTCCTCGCGCTGGCGATCGTGCTCTTCAGCCTGTTCTTCCTGTTCATCACGGTGGCCGAGGTCCTGGCCATCTGGCTGCCCCAGTGGGCCGGGTTCGGCATCGTGTTCGGACTGATGCTGGCCGCCGCGGCAGGGTGTGCCCTGCTGGGCTGGCGCCGGATGCGCAGCATCCGCAAGCCCGAACGCACAATCAGCACCGTCCGCGACACCAGAGTGGCGTTGACCCGCCGACGCGCCAGCCGCCCCATCACCGGTGGACCTATCACCGGTGGACCCAGCGTTGGCGAACTCAGCGTTGGCCAATCCAGGGAGTGAGCCGCCCGCCGGATCCCAGCTCGGTCCGGATTCCTGGACCGTGGACGCACCGTGACGTATCGGCCAATGGGATCCAGCTGCATGTGGCGGAGCTCGGCACGGGCCCCCTGGTGCTTCTGCTGCATGGTTTCCCGGAGTTCTGGTGGTCTTGGCGTCACCAACTCCCGGCGCTCGCCGCCGCGGGTCGCCGTGCCGTCGCGGTGGACCTGCGAGGTTACGGTGATTCGGACAAGCCCCCCCGCGGATATGACCTGTGGACGCTCTCTGGTGACGTGGCGGGCCTGATCCGGGCGCTCGGGGAACGCCAAGCCGACCTGGTCGGGCACGACTGGGGTGGAATCCTCAGCTGGTGTGTGGCCGCGCTGCACCCCCGGGTGGTGCGGTCGGTGGCGATGCTGGCCGCCGCGCATCCCCGCGCGATGGGCCAAGCCCTGCTGCGTGACCCAGCACAGCGCGCAGCGGCCCGACACCTGGCCAGCTTCCAAGCCCCATGGTGGCCCGAGCGCTGCCTCACCCGCGACGGAGCGGCGCTGGTGGAGGAGATCCTGCGCACCGGGGCAGGCCCGCGGTGGTGCGCGTCGAGCGAGTTCACCGAGGTGGCCCGGCGTTGCCGTGAGGCCATGTTGATCCCCGCCGCAGCGCACTGCGCGCTGGAATACTACCGGTGGGTCGGTCGCTCGCAGTTCCGCTTCGATGGGCGCCGGTTGTCCCACGCGGTGGACCGGACGGTCCGGGTGCCGGTGCTCCAGCTGCACGGTGCCGATGACCCGTACGTGCTGGAGCGAACCGCGCGCCGCTCCGCCCGCTGGGCCGGCGAGGGCTACCGCTACGAGGTGCTGCCCGGCGTCGGGCATTTCGTGCAACAAGAAGCCCCGGAGCGCACCACGGCCCTGCTCACCGAGTTCCTGGGCACCTCGTGTTGATGATCAGCCGCTGGCGACCGGCTTGAGCTGGGGGATGCTCTTGTCGCTGCGGTAGTCCCGCGCGTTGGTCTCGTCGGTGCCGTTGAAGACCCGCATCTGGCGCGCCACGATGGTGACCAGCGCGGCGACCACGAGATTGCCGATGAGCGCGATTAATCCGACGTAGACCCGCATCGGTGAGCCGGCGAAGGGGTGCCAACCGAGGATCGACAGCATCCCCAGCTTGAGCCCCGTGCCGCCGAAGTGCTCCGCGCCGGTGGCGCGGTCGGGGATGCTGTAGAGCATCGACAGGCCCCACATCAATCCGATGGCCCAGCCTGCGGCCAGGCCCCAGATGTGGAGCCAGCGAGTATAGAGCGCGATAGCCACCATGGGCAACGTCTGCAAAATGATCACACCACCGATCTGATGCAGGTTGATGGAGTATTGCGGGTCGAGCAACACGATCAGGGCCACCGCGCCGAACTTGACTACCAGTGAGGCGATCTTTGCCTGCTTAGCTTCCTGTTCGGGGGTGGCGTCGCGACGCAGGTATACCTTGTAGATGTTGCGGGTCCACAGGTTCGCCACCGCGATCGACATGATCGCGGTCGGAACCAGCGCGCCAATCCCGATGGCAGCCAATGCGATCCCGGCGAACCAGGAGGGAAATTGCCCCTCGAAGAGCATCGGGATGATCGTGTTGGAGTCCGGCTGACCGGTGGCCGCATTGATGATCGGGTGCGTGTGCGCCGCGATCGCCGCGTAGCCCAGCAACGCGAACAGCCCCAGCACCAGCGCATTGATGGGCAGCACCGCCAGGCTGCGTTTGAGCGCCTTGCCGCTCCGGGAGGCCAGTGCACCGGTCATCACGTGCGGATAGAGGAACAGCGCCAGCCCCGATCCCAGCGCCAGCGTGACGTACTGTAGCTGCTTGCGCCTGTCCAACAGGATGCCGGCACGAGGCGACGGCGCGGCGGTGAACTTCGCGTTCGCGGCGTCGAAGATAGCACCCCACCCACCAAGCTTCACCGACAGGATGATCATAGCGGTGATAATCACCAGGTAGATCAGAAATCCTTTTCCGAAGGCGATGAGTGCTGGGGCCCGCAGGCCTGACCGGTAGGTGTAGACCGCGAGGATCACAAACGCGATGAACAACGGCGTGTGCCCGGCCAACCCGGCCCAGTTGAGACCCATCGTGCGCAGCACCGCCTCCAGCCCGAGCAGTTGCAGGGCAATGTAGGGCATCATCGAGACGATTCCGGTGACCGCCACCAGCAGGGCCAGGGTGGACGATCCATAGCGGCCTTGCACGAAATCCGCCGGCGTCACATACCCGTGGACCCGCGACACCGACCACAACCGGATCACCGGCAGATACACCAACGGGTAGACGAAGACGATGAAGGGTAGCGGGTAGAATCCTATCGGTCCAGCACCGAACATCAGCGCGGGCACCGCGACGAAGGTGTAGGCGGTGAAGATGTCGCCACTGAGGAGAAACCAGGTGACCCACGAGCCGAACCTGCGGCCGCCCAGCCCCCACTCATGGAGACGATTGAGGCCGCCACCGCCCTTCCATCGGGCGGCGTAGAAGCCGAGTCCCGTGGCGACGGCGAACAGCAGCGTGAAGACGGCCAGCTCGGTCCAGCGCACGGTTATCGCCGATCATCCGTTTTCAGGTACACCACCAGCACGCAGAGCACGCCGAGCGGGATGAAGAGGAACTGGCACCAGTAGAAGAATGGGAAACCGAACAGGCGTGGTTTGTCACTGTTGTACAGTGGCGTGGCCAGCACGAGCAGCGGCACCAGGAGCAGCAGGTTCCAGCTATTCCATTGTGGCGCTGGGTGGGTAGGTGGACCGGATGGCATCTTTGCGACTCCATACATCATGTCAGGCTCCACGCAAATATCAGAAGAGTCCAACGAACCTTTCGGGAGGATGCACGGGTCGCTCAGCAAACTCCGCTTGGGCTCGACGGGCGGCGCGAACGTGAGCGCGCCGACGGCGTGCCGTCGATATGCGGTGTCCGAGACCCTCGAACAGCGCGACCTCCAGCTGCTCGGTGACCCACAAGGGTCGCTGGATGCGGGGCACGGCGTACAGCTCCGCGATCAGCTCGGCCCGGCGCGGGTCGCCGCGGGGGTAGGCGAGAACGATCAGGCGCAGGCAGAGCCCCGGGGCGAGCCCGAACACGACGACGACCATCAGCAGGCTCCGCCAGGACGCGACAACTTGCAGTAGCTCGGCCATCAGGTCAACCCTCCTGCCAGGCCGGCAAACCCTGGGTCGCGGCGGGCCGCCGCGAGAACTCCGGCGAACCGCAAGTCGTGGCGCGCTTCCTGGACAACCGCGCCGAGCGCCAGCCGGCCCTTGGCGGTCAGCTCGTAGTACCGCCGGGGCGGGCGCTTGTCGCGGATGGTGGTCGGGTCCTCCCACCCATCCTCGACCCAGCCCTCGTCGAGCATTCGGGTCAACATCGGGTAGAGCACGCCGGAGCGGACGCCGGTCTGCTTGGACAGCTCGTAACCCCAGTGGCGACCCGTAGGATCGCTCACCAGGGCCATCGCCACTTGGACCAGAGCGTACGTGGTGCGCATGAGATTTACGCTACATAGGTATTTTAAGATGGACAAGCCCTGCGCCGCTGCTCGATGATGGACCAGAACAGGTCGGGGTCAACGAGCAGGTCGGTTACCAATGAGGAGGACCGTGATGAGCGAGGCCGGCAAGGTCGTGACCCGTCCCGCGGCGGCCAAGCTGCCCGCGCTGGCCGATCTGGACTGGCCGGCGGTGGAAAACCAGCTTGACGGCTCGGGTTTCGCCATCACCCCGCCGTTGCTCTTGCCCGAGCGATGCGCCGAGGTGGTCGACATGTTCGACGATGACGTCCTGTTCCGCAAGATCGTCATCATGGCGCCGCACTTGAACGGCGTAGGCAGCTACCGCTACTTCGCCGATCCGCTGCCCCCGCTGGTGCGGACCCTACGGGAGAGCCTCTACCCACCGCTGGCGGCGATCGCCAACCGCTGGGCTGACCGGCTCGGTGAGCGCCGGTTCCCTGAGACCTTCGACGCTCTGCTCGACGAGTGCGCGATGCTGGGCCAGTACAAGCCCACTGCGCTGGTGCTGCGCTACGGCCCGGGCGGCTACCACTGCCTGCACCAGGACATCTACGGCGCCCTCACGTTCCCGCTGCAGTTGCGCATCATGCTCTCCCGCCCCGATAAGGACTTCACCGGCGGGGAGAGCGTGTTCGTCGAGCAGCGGCCGCGCCAGCAGTCCCGGCCGATGGTGGCCCACCCCGGCCAGGGCCAGGCGGTGATCTTCCCCGTTCGGCACCGGCCCAAGCGGGGCCCCCGCGGCTACCACCAGGTACTGGTGCGCCATGGCGTCAGCATGGTGCACACCGGTGACCGCAACGTGCTGGGCATCATCTTCCACAACGCCCGCTGAGCAGTGGTGCTGGGTAGTGCGCGCTACCGTCGGTTCACCAGCGTGGGGAAGGAGCGGCGATGGACGCCCTGGCCAGCGCGGTGCACAACCTGGCCAGCGCTGCCACGGGCAACGCGGGTAGCGAAGGCAACGCGGGTAGCGAAGGCAACGCGGGGGCGCACGCGGCGCTGGTGGCGCAGTTGCGCGAGCGGCTCGCACGGGCCCGGCTGGGCGGATCGCCCCGGGCTCGGCAACGCCATCTCGAGCGTGGCAAGCTCTTGCCGCGCGATCGGGTGGACTCGCTGGTGGACCCGTCGAGCCCGTTTCTGGAGTTGTCCCCGCTCGCGGCCACCGGCATGTACGGTGACGAGGCGCCGGCCGCCGGGATCATCACCGGGATCGGGCGGGTGGCCGGGCGGGAGTGCGTGATCGTCGCCAACGATGCCACCGTCAAGGGCGGCACCTACTACCCGATGACGGTCAAGAAGCATCTGCGCGCCCAAGAGGTGGCGCTGGACAACCGCCTGCCGTGTCTCTACCTCGTCGACTCCGGTGGGGCCTACCTGCCCGAGCAGGACCAGGTGTTTCCCGACCGGGAGCACTTCGGCCGGATCTTCTACAACCAGGCGACGATGTCCGCCCACGGCATCCCGCAGATCGCGGCGGTGCTCGGGTCCTGCACCGCGGGTGGGGCGTACCTGCCGGCGATGAGCGACGAGGCGGTGATCGTCCGCAATCAGGGCACGATCTTCCTCGGCGGCCCGCCGCTGGTGGCGGCCGCCACCGGTGAGGTGGTGAGCGCTGAGGAGCTCGGCGGTGCCGTCCTGCACTCCCGCGTCTCCGGGGTCACCGACCACCTCGCTGACGACGACGCCCACGCGCTGCGGATTGTCCGCGCCATCGTTGGCACCCTCGGGCCGCGCCCGCCCCAGCCGTGGGAGGTGATCGCCACCGAAGAACCCACCGTGGCGGGGATTTACGATGTGGTGCCAGTGGATTCCCGCGTCGGTTACGACGTCCGCGAGGTGATCACCCGGATCGTTGACGGCTCCCGCTTCCACGAGTTCAAAGCTCAGTACGGCACCACGCTGGTCACCGGTTTCGCCCGGCTGCACGGGCACCCGGTGGGCATCGTGGCCAACAACGGGATCCTGTTCAGCGAGTCGGCGCTCAAGGGTGCGCATTTCATTGAGCTGTGCGACCAGCGGGGAATTCCGCTGGTGTTCCTGCAGAACATCTCCGGTTTCATGGTGGGCCGGGAGTATGAGGCCGGCGGGATCGCCAAGCACGGCGCTAAAATGGTCACCGCGGTCGCGACCACCCGGGTACCCAAATTGACCGTCATCATCGGCGGCTCATTCGGCGCGGGGAATTACTCGATGTGCGGCCGGGCCTACTCGCCCCGGTTTCTGTTCATGTGGCCCAATGCGCGGATCTCGGTGATGGGCGGGGAGCAGGCCGCCATGGTGCTCGCCCAAGTCCGCCGCCCCGGCGATCCTGAACCCGAGGTGGCCTTCAAGGACCGCATACGTGCCCAGTACGAGCATCAGGGGCACCCCTACTACTCGACGGCCCGGTTGTGGGACGACGGGGTGATTGACCCGGCGGACACCCGGATGGTGCTCGGGCTGGCGCTGTCCGCCTGCGCCCACGCGCCGCTGCCACCCAGCCGCTTCGGCCTCTTCCGGATGTGAGTCGCATGTTTGACGCCGTTCTGGTGGCCAACCGCGGTGAGATCGCGGTGCGGGTGATCCGCACGTTGCGCGCGATGGGCGTGCGCTCGGTGGCCGTGTACAGCGACGCCGACGCCACCGCTGCGCACGTCCGGGACGCTGACGTCGCCGTTCGGCTCGGCCCCGCGCCGGCGGCTGCGAGCTATCTGTCCAGTGACGCCATCCTGGACGCCGCCGCGCGCACCGGCGCTCAGGCCGTGCACCCCGGCTACGGGTTCCTCTCGGAGAACGCCGCCTTCGCCCGGGCCTGCGCCAGCGCCGGACTGGTCTTCGTCGGCCCGCCCGCTGGCGCGATCGAGGCGATGGGTGACAAGATCCGGGCCAAGGCGACGGTGGCGGCTGCGGGCATTCCGGTGCTGCCTGGCAGTGGCGATGCGGGCGGTGACGACGACGCGTGGGCTGCGGCAGCCGCCGCGATCGGCTACCCGGTGCTGATCAAGCCCTCCGCCGGTGGTGGGGGTAAAGGCCTGCGGGTAGTGCATCGCGCGCGGGACCTGCCCGAGGCCATCGCAAGCGCCCGCCGGGAGGCCCGGGGTGCGTTCGGTGACGACACGCTGCTCGTCGAACGGCTGGTCGCCACTCCTCGGCATATCGAGATCCAGGTGCTGGCTGATGCGCACGGCGCGGCGGTGCACCTCGGCGAGCGTGAGTGCAGCCTGCAGCGGCGGCATCAGAAGATCATCGAGGAGGCGCCATCGGTGCTGCTGGACGTCGCGACCCGGGCCCGGATGGGTGAGTGCGCGGTGGCCGTCGCGAAGGCCGTGGGGTACACCGGTGCGGGCACCGTGGAGTTTCTCGTGCCGGCCGGTACGCCAGAGCAGTTCTGCTTCCTGGAGATGAACACCCGGTTGCAGGTCGAGCACCCGGTCACCGAGCTGGTCACCGGGCTGGACTTGGTGCAGTGGCAGCTGCGGGTGGCCGCTGGGGAGCCGCTTGGGTTCACCCAGGACGACGTCCGCCTCCACGGGCACGCCGTCGAGGCGCGGATCTACGCCGAGGACCCGTCTCGCGGCTTCCTGCCCACCGGAGGGCGAGTGCTGCACCTGCGCGAGCCCGCCGGGCTGGGCGTTCGGGTGGACTCCGGGCTGACGGCGGGCGACACCGTGGGCCGCGACTACGACCCGCTGCTGGCCAAAGTCATCGCGCACGGCGGCGACCGGGACACCGCGCTGCGCCGGCTGGATGCCGCGCTGGCCCAGACCAGTATCCTGGGCCTGGGCACCAACGTGACGTTCCTGCGCGCGCTACTCGCCGATGCTGACGTACGGGCCGGAGACCTGGAGACCGGGCTGGTGGCGCGTGTCGTCTCACGGGGGGGCTGCCCGGCGGTGCCGGACGACGTGCTCGCCGCGGCGGGATTGCGCGCGCTGCTGGCACTGGAACCCGCTGGACTGGTAGTGGATCCGTTCGCGCTGCCCGGCGGCTGGCGGGTCAGCGAGCCCGCCTGGACCCGCTGGCGGGTGCAGGCAGCCGGGCACGACCCGATCGAGGTCCGAACCCGAGGCCGGGCCGCCGCCGCTGAGCTCGTCGTCGGCGAGGGTGCCCCGATCAGGGGGTCGGCCTGGTGGGATGGTGCGGATCTGGTCGTCACCCTTGATCGGATCACCCGCCGCTACACCTGCGCGCTCGACGGTGCCGCAGTGTGGCTGGGCCGCGACGGGCACAGCTGGGAGTTACGCGAGCAGCAGTCCCTCGACGCCGCGCGGCGCACCGAACAGGGCGCCGGCGGTGCGGTGCGCGCTCCGCTGCCCGGCACCGTCACCGTTGTCGACGTCGCCGAGGGCCAGCAGGTCACCGCGGGTGCCCGGCTGCTCGCGCTGGAGGCGATGAAGATGGAGCATGCGCTCACCGCACCGGTGGGCGGGGTGGTTCGTGAGCTGCGCGCCCGCCCTGGTGACACCGTCGAGCGCGACGCCGTGCTGCTGGTCATCGACCCGTGAGTGGCTCGGCTAGTTGCCGACGAGCCACTCACGGGTTATCCACAGGGAGGCTGCCGTGGAGCTGAGCGAGGAGCATGTGGCGCTGCGTGCCACCGTCGAGGAGTTCGCCCGTAAGGAGGTCGCCCCGGTCATCGCCAAGCTCTATGAGCACGGGACGTTCCCCTACGCGCTGGTCGCGAAGATGGGCGCGATGGGGTTGTTCGGGCTGCCCTTCCCCGAAAAGTACGGCGGGATGGGCGGTGACTACTTCGCGCTGTGCCTGGCGCTGGAGGAACTGGCGCGGGTGGACTCGTCGGTGGCCATCACGCTGGAGGACAGCGTGTCGCTGGGCGCGATGCCGATCTTCCGGTTCGGCACCGAGGAGCAGAAGCGGCGCTGGCTCCCGGAGCTGTGCACCGGAGCGCGGCTCGGGGCTTTCGGCCTCACCGAGCCCGGCGGTGGGTCCGACGCGGGTGCCACCCGCACCACCGCACGCTGCGACGGCGACAATTGGGTGATCAATGGGTCCAAGGTTTTCATCACGAATTCGGGCACCGACATCACGTCTGTGGTCACCGTTACCGCGATCACCGGCGTCAGCGGGGGCCGCAAGGAGATCTCCACCATCGTGGTCCCGGCCCAGCATCCGGGTTTCACCGTCTCGGCGAACTACTCCAAAGTCGGCTGGCGCTGCTCGGACACCCGCGGGCTGTTCTTCGACGACTGCCGGGTGCCGCTGGGTAATCTGCTCGGTGAGCGCGGCCGGGGTTACCCGCAGTTCCTCGCGATTCTTGACGAGGGCCGCATCGCGATCGCCGCGCTGGGCGTGGGTCTGGCCCAGGGCTGTATTGATGAATGTGTGTCCTACGCCCGGCAGCGGCACGCCTTCGGCCATGCCATCGGCCGCTATCAGGCGATCCAGTTCAAGATTGCTGATATGGAGGCGCGGGCGCACGCCGCCCGGCTGACCTATTATCATGCCGCAGCGAGGATGCTGCGCGGCGAACCGTTCAAGAAAGAGGCCGCGATTGCGAAGCTGGTCTCCTCGAACGCGGCGATGGACAACGCCAGGGATGCCACCCAGGTCTTCGGTGGCTACGGCTTCATGAACGACTATCCGGTAGCCCGCTTCTACCGAGACGCCAAAGTCCTCGAGATCGGCGAAGGCACCAGCGAGGTCCAACGCATGCTCATCGCCCGACACCTCGGCGTCGGCTAGCGCCTGCCCGCCCGTGTACGGGGGCATGTCACGGTAGGCTGGGGATTCCTGGCAGGCGGCAGGAGGCGGCCGTGAGTGTGAACTATGTGGCCAGACCGTGGGAGAGCACACTGTTCCGGCGGTGCCGGCGGGCTTGGGACCTCGGCGCCCGGGAGCGGCAGGACTACGAGCCGATCGAGCCGGCACGGGTCTTCGACTTCGGCGAGGCGATCCATGACGCGCTTGACGTCTACTACTTCCCGGGCATGTGGGACTGGAACCGGGCGATCGTGCGGCCGCTGGCCGTCGCCGGCTTCGAGAAGTCGATGCGCCGGCAGCGCGACGCCTACACCCAGGCCCGTGACCTGTCCGCAGAGCAGGTCCAGGACTGGGAGCAGCACCTGGAGCTGGGCGGGGGAGTCCTGGAGCGCTATTTCGAGTGGGCGAGCGACGTGGACCGGTTCACCCCGATCCAGGTGGCCTCACAGTTCGACATCGCTCTGCCCGACCCAGCCAACCCGGACAGTGGGCTCATCACCGCGCAAGGCCGTCCGTTGCAGTACCGGGTCCGGATCGACCTGGTGGTGATCGATGACCACGAGCTGTATTGGCTCGTCGAGCACCGGATCACCAGTGACCCGCACTGGTTGGACCTTGAGGCGCTGCGGCTCGACGAGCAGGCCCGCACCCGGAGCTGGGCGTGGCAGCTGGGCTTCCTCGCCAGGCTCGAAGGCACCATCCACAACGAGCTGCGCGCTGCCGCGCCTGCCGCGGGCACGCGTGAGGTCCAGGTCCGGGCGGTGCCGGGGGCGGGTGGCATCACCACGCAGCGCAGCACCGAGTCGTTCCGTCGTACCCACATCCCCAGGACCGAGCTCGAAATCGAACGCCAAGGCATCGCCGTGGCGCTGGAGATGCAGGACATGACCGACCCGTCGCTGCGGATCTACCCGAATCCCTCCTGGGAGCACTGTTCGGGCTGCGCCTACCGGCCGCCGTGCCTGGCGATGACTCAGGGGGTCGACGAGCACCCGATCCTCGACGCGTCCTACCGCAAGCGGGTCGGCGGGGACTTCGAGCTCGGGCGGCTGGGGTCGGTGTGGGGCTTCGTTCCCGAGATCCACCGGGTCGCGGAGTACCGGGCTCCTGGCGCTCCTGGCGCGGAGCAGTAGCGCCGGTGCGCATCCGGGTCGTGAGCTGGAACGTCGATTCCCGACCGACTGGGCTCCTGGACGCCAAGGTCGAGCTGCTCCGCCGGCTGCAGCCGGATCTCGTGCTGCTCCAAGAGATCGGCCGGCCGGTCTACCGCGCCCTGCTGCCGCACCCGTCAGCGCATGAGCGGATGCACCGGCGCTCCAGGCTGTTCTCTTGGGGTGCCCTGTCCACCGACTTGTGTACCCCGCGGGCCAGCGAGTACCGGTTGGGATGCGCCGTGCTGGGCGTCTCCAGCACCGCCTTGCTGGATGCCCAGGTGCTGACGGCGGCCCCCTTCAGCGTCCCAGATCCCGTGCTCCCCGGGTTTCTCTGGCGGACGGTGGCGACCCGAGTCGCCCTGTCCAGCGGCGCGATGCTGACGGTGTGCAGCTTCCACGGCCGGCAGCCAACCGGGCCGCCCGCCGCAGCGCTGCAGCGGGCTTTTCACACCGGGATCGCGGGATGGCTCGCCGACGTGCCCGGCCCGGTGGTCTTCGGCATCGACGCCGGCCCACCGGCACCCGAGGGCTCGGACCCGCTGCTCGGGCCGGGACCGGTGCACCACCTGAACCAGCTGCTCAGCGTGGGCGACGACTACCTGTGGGCCACCTCAGAACTCGAGGTACTCGCCCTCGAGCGCCTGTCCGACGAGGCCACCGCCGCAGGCAGCGACCATGCCTTGCTATTCGCTGATGTGGAGCTGCGCTCCCCATGACCCTATGTTGAGACGCTTCCCTAACCGTAGGGCACGCAGCGGCCCAAGCTTGGTCCGGCCATCAACCAGCAGGTGGACCTCTTCGGGCGTCATGTCCGATCGCAAGATGGTCCTGGGCTGCAGCCAGGCGTTGACCCGTGCCCGGCCACCGTCGCTGGTGTAAGCACGCGTCACTCCAGCCTGGCGGAGCCGTCGCAGTACGGTCCGGTCGTAGGATCCGAACGGTACGGAGACCCGGTCGACAGGCTGGCCCGAGACCTCGGTCAGCACGCGAAGGGCCAGCTCGATCTCCTGCTCGGCGGCGGCGTCGTCCAGCGCCCGCCAGTCCCGGTGTTCCCATCCGTGGGAACCAATCGACATGCCTGCGGCCACGAGCTCCCGCAGCCCAGACCGATCGATTCGACCCGGGTCGCCGATCCGGCCAGCGAGTGGGAAGAACTCGGCGGTCAAGCCCCGCTCCACCAGGCGTGGAAGGGCGATGTGCACATCGGAGCAGTTGCCGCCGTCAAAGCTGAGACGCACGGCAGGGCGTTCCACCGCGAGGTCGAGCACGTGCTCAAGCTGCTCGATGTCGATCCATGCCGTCGGCTCACTGGGACTGAGCTCACGAGGGTAGGGACCCACTCCGGGCACGGTGAGGTTCGTGACCCGGCTAGCCCGATCAGCAAGCACCCTTGCCTCCCAGGATCGCACCGGCCCCTCAACGCTGATATCTGCAGCACACGTTAACCCGTTACGGTATCACCATCATGAGTGAAAAACAGTAATTTTAGTGACTCTTGGTTACCAATCGGATGCCTATCGATGCTAAGCGTGCCGTTCGGGTGCCACCGGCGGTGGAACGGGGTGGCGGTTCCCTAGGACGCGAATGCGTGTACGTGCAGAGTGGTGCCGATGACCTGAGGAGCGTTACTCCAGCGGCGGACGGCGGTCTCGTAGACTAGGTAAGGCTCTTCGCGGCCGTCGGCCAGCAACAACAAATCGGATCGGGTGCGTATGCGTTGATCCTCTGACCAAACTCATACCGAACGAACTCGATGACCCTGCGCATCTCGCTTGATGGCAACTTGCTCTTCCTCGACCAGGGCCTACCTCAGGGCCCCGGCAAAGTCCTGTTTCGGCAGATAGATGCCCATAGATCACTGAACGAGAGGGGCGATCATGATCTCGTGTGCTCTCAGTGCGCCGAGTTCGACAGGAGAGCTGCTCGGCCGGCCTCT
>JBOHFR010000050.1:0-39451 GCA_050699715.1 Pseudonocardiaceae bacterium | reverse complement strand
CGGTGCTCCCGCGCGCCCCCGGCGCAGTCCTCTTGCGCGCCTCCAGCACGGTCCTCTCGCGCGCCTCCAGCACGGTCCTCTCGCGCGCCCCCGGCGCGGTCCTCTCGCGCGCCCCCGGCGCGGTCCGCTCGCGCGCCCCCGGCGCGGTCCGCTCTCGCGCCCCCGGCGCGGTGCTCCCGCGCAAACTGCACCACTTGCTCGCCGATCGTGCGCAACGTGCGCTCGACTGCGGCATCGGAGGGGACGCCCTGGTCGTCGAAGCTCACCTCAGCGGAGTTCAACGCCGCGCCCAACGGCGTGGGCCAGCCGCGCAGCGCGTGCACGATCGAGCGCAGCGCGGTCAGCGTGGTCACCGTCGCTTGCCAGCCCAGCGCCACAGCCACACAGCCGACCGCCCGCCCGTCCAGGTAGGGCCGGGGATCGGCGCGCAGATCCTCGACGTAGTCGAGCGCGTTTTTCACCAATCCGGAGACGGTGCCGTGATAGCCCGGCGAGACCAGCACCACGCCATCTGCCTCCCGCAACGCGTGCACCAGCCGGTGCGCCACCTCGCCGCGTTCCAGCACCGCCGGATCGTAAAACGGCAAGACCAGGTCCAGGCCGGTAATCGCGACCGTCTCGGCGCCAGCGAGGCGGGCACCCTGCAGAACCACGCTCAGTGCCCGCACAGACTGCGAGTCCGCACGCATCGAACCACCGATGCCGACCACGGTGAGCCCCATGCCATTGACTCCTCCGACGAGGCGCCCACTCCCGGGTACGCGAGGGCCCAGCACCCCCAGTATCCCAGCACCCCCAGTATCCCAGCACCCCCAGTATCCCAGCACCCCCAGTATCCCAGCACCCCCAGTATCCCAGCACCCCCAGTATCCCAGCACCCCCAGTATGCCGGGCCTCGCCTGTGTTCCTTCTTCGCTGGCCCCTCGTCGTTAAGCCACGGGGTTAAGCCACGGGTGCGGACTGTCCGGCGCGGACGCCCTGCTCGACCCGGTCACCCAGATCCTTGTCCACGTTGCGCCAGTACTCGAAGGCCCGCACCAGGACCGGCTCACTCACGCCGCCCAGCAGGTGCCCGACGATGTTGTTCACCAACCGCTCCCGGGCCGCATCGCTAAGAACCTCGCGGACCAGTGTTCCGGCCTGGCCCCAGTCGTCGTCCTCCGCGCGCAGGGTGTGGGCGTGGCGCCCCATATCCCCATCGGCGTACCACACCGCCGACTCACCGTAGAGCGCGCTGTCGGCCTTCGGCCCACCGTAAGAGTTCGGCGCGTACACCGGGTCCGAGACGTTCTGGTACCGCATCGGGCCATCCTTACTGTAGCTGTACACAGGTGATTTCGGCGCGTTCACCGGCAGCTGCTTGTAGTTCGGGCCGATCCGGTAACGGTGGGCGTCCGGGTAGGAGAACAGCCGGCCCAACAACATCCTGTCCGGGCTCACGCCGATACCTGGCACGAGGTTGCTGGGCTCGAAGGCCGCCTGTTCGATCTCAGTGTGGTAATCGGTCGGGTTGCGGTCCAGCGTCATCCGGCCGACCTCGATGAGCGGGTAGTCGCCGTGCGGCCACACCTTGGTCAGGTCGAACGGGTTAAACCGGTAGGTCTTGGCGTCCTCGAACGGCATGATCTGCATCTTGAGGGTCCAGCTTGGGTACTCACCCCGCTCGATCGCCTGGTACAGGTCGCGGGTGTGGTAGTCGCCATCCGAACCGGCCAGCTGGTCACCTTGGTCCTGGGTGAGGAACTCGACACCCTGGTCGGTCGTGAAATGATATTTGACCCAGAACTTCGCACCGTGGGCGTTGACCCACATGTAGGTGTGGCTGGAGTAGCCGTTCATGTGCCGCCAGGTCTTCGGGATACCCCGGTCGCCCATCAACCAGGTGACCTGGTGCGCCGACTCCGGCGACAGCGTCCAGAAATCCCACTGCATGTCGTGGTCACGCAGGTTGGTGGCGGCGCGGCGCTTCTGTGAGCGGATGAAGTGCTGGAACTTCATCGGATCACGGATGAAGAACACCGGGGTGTTGTTGCCGACCATGTCGTAGTTGCCCTCGGTGGTGTAAAACTTCACCGCGAAACCGCGGGGGTCACGCCAGGTATCCGGGCTGCCGCGCTCGCCGGCCACCGTGGAGAACCGGATCAGCACGTCGGTCGTGACGCCCGGCTGGAACACGGCGGCCTTGGTGTAGGCGCTGACATCGTTGGTCACCTCGAACCGACCGAAGGCGCCGCCGCCCTTCGCGTGCGGCTGGCGCTCCGGGATGCGCTCGCGGTTGAACTGAGCCATCTGCTCGATGAGGTAGTGATCCTGCAAGAGGATCGGTCCGTCCGGGCCGACGGTGAGCGAGTGCTCGTCACTCGCGACCGGGATACCGGCATCCGTTGTCGTCTTGGGCTGTGGGCCGGTCACCGTAGTGCCTCCTGATGGTGGTAAATGGGGTTTTTGTCGGTAGTCATTGGTTGTCCTGGGGGTAGTCATGGGCCGGGGCCTGGCAACTGGGGCAGCTTCCCCAGAACACCACCTCGGCCTCGTCAAGCACGTAGCCGTGGTCATCGCTGGGCGTCAGGCACGGGCGCACATTAACGGCGCAGTCGACATCTTCGGTGCGTCCGCACGAACGACACACCACATGGTGGTGGTTGTCATCGGTACGGCGCTCGAACCGGGCAGGATGGCCGGCCGGCTCGATCCGGTGCACCAGCCCCGTGGCGGCGCAGGCGGCTAGCACGTCGTAGATGGTCTGGGGGGAGACCGATCCCAGTCGCTGCGCCACCCCGCAGCGGATCTGCTCAGCGGTGGAGTGGGGGTGCTCAGCCAACCACTGCAGCACAGACTGCCGGGGTGCGGTCACCCGCAACCCCGCCTGACGCAGTTGGTGGCGGATGTCCGAGGAGATCATGACGCGAGCCACTATCCCAGGTCTTTCTGGAACGAGTCAAGAAACAACACCCATGATGGTGACTTAGGGCGCTTTTCACCCGACTAGGGCTCGCAGGAGCAGCAACCCTCTGCTACGTTAGGCCATCAGATTGTAGGTAGTCATATAGTATGTAATCATAAAGTCTGTCATGCTTTGGTTCCCACGACGGGCTCCGCGCGGTAACCAGGAAGCCCTTGTCGTCGTCGGGGGGCGGCTATGAGCTCACATGCGCTGCGAACAGAGGACGCGAACGCCGAGGCTGCGGCCCTCGTGTCCGAGATATCGTCCGACTCGTACGGCGCGGTCTCGCCGTCGGTCTATGAGACCGCTCGCCTGGTCACGCTGGCACCGTGGCTTGCTGGGCACGCACAACGAGTGCTGTTCCTCCTGCGGAGCCAGCGTCGAGACGGCACCTGGGGTGATCTGGACGGTTATGGCCTCGTCCCGACGCTGAGTGCCACTGAGGCGTTGCTGACGAGCCTGCGGCGATGGCAGCAGGACGGGAACGGACAGGCTCTCGGCTACGCAGACGTGGTCAGCGCAGCCGACCGTGGGCTGCGAGCGCTGTTCGGGTGGCTCAGCGCTGGCGCGCGGATCATGGTCCCGGATACGACCGCAGCGGAAATCGTGGTTCCCGCCCTGGTCGCGCAGGTCAACGCGCACCTGGACGGGCTCATTCCAGAACCGGTAATCGGGCTGGATAACTGGTGTGGCAGTGGCCATCTCCTGCTGCCCCCTGGGATGGACGACAGACTGCTGGCGCGGCTGGGCCATCTGGTGCGCCAAGGTTATGCGCTACCGACCAAGTTGCTGCATTCACTTGAAGCTCTTAGTCCCTCCGCGCGGGGCGCTTTGTTCATCCAGCCGGTGCACGGCGCGGTGGGCTGCTCGCCGGCGGCGACCGCAGCCTGGCTGCAGGACCGCACTGGCTGCCGTGCAGCGGTGGGTTATCTGGAAGCCGTGCAGAACCGTGGTGGCGGTCCAGTGCCAGGGGTCACCCCGATCACCGTCTTCGAGCGGGCCTGGGTGTTGGCCGCGCTCACGACAGCGAGCATCGACGTGACGGTGCCACACCGACTGATGGGCAGCTTGCACGCCGCGTTCGGTGAGTGTGGTGTCGCCGCCGGCCCCGGTCTTCCTCCGGACGCTGACGACACGGCAGCCGCCTTGTACGCGTTGGCACAGTTGGGTAGCCCCCGCTCGCCGGACTGCCTGTTGGCCTATCAGGTGGACGAGCATTTCAGTTGTTTCCCCGACGAGCGCACGCCTTCGACCAGCACCAACGCCCACGTGCTCCAGGCATTTGGCGGGTATCTGGAGCGCAACGCGCCGCAACGCTTTCGCCACCAAGCCGCGATGGGCAAGCTCTCGGGGTGGCTACGCAACCGCCAGGAAGCTGATGGGAGCTGGTGGGATAAATGGCACGCCTCACCCTATTACGCGACAGCGCGTTGCGCCACAGCGCTGCACCGGCACAGTCGGAGCGCATCAGCCGCCACGGTTTCTCGGGCCGTGGAATGGCTGCTCGACAGCCAGCGTGCGGATGGGTCATGGGGACGATGGAGCGGAACTTACGAGGAAACCGCGTACGCAGTGCAAACCTTGTTGCAGACGTGTGCGTCGCGGGCCGACAACGCGGTCGAACAGGCCGCCGCCCGTGGGTGCGTATTCCTGCGACGATCGACAAGAGACCACAAGCAGCCGCCGCTGTGGCACGACAAGGACCTGTATACACCGATCCGGGTGGTCCAAGCCGAGGGGCTGGCCGCGCTGCACCTGGCATACGCCAATCCCCACGTCGCCGCGATCATTGACCGCTGGCCCCCAAAGAAGGACCCCAAAAGAAAAATCACTGGGTCCCCAAGGAGTAGGGCACAGAGAAGTGGGGCGCAGCAGAGTCCGAACAAGAGGTGGCGGAGAGAAGCGCAATGAATCGAAAAAAATTCCGCTTCGCGCTTCAGACGCTGCCATTCCTGGACTCCTACGAGAGTGATCCCACTGGCGTTCTAGAACTGTGCGCGCGACCCACACCGCAGCTATTGGTATGGCACCCGGAAGGGATCGACTGGATCTTCCAAGCCGACCGGCAACTGCACCATATGCCCAGCCGTACCCTGCGCGCTCTGCTCGGGCGAAAATCCCTGCTGGGAACCGAAGGTCTTCGGCACGCCGCATACCGGAGAGTGCTCGGCCCCGCGCTGCGTGGCCATCAGTTGCAGGTTTGTCACAACATTATCTCCGACACTGTCCACGCCGCAATCGACGCGTTGGCCCCAGGAGCCGTTATCAGCTTAATAGAGTGGACCCGAAAGATCACGCTCTGCATCATCAGCCAGATTCTCCTGGGCCACTCAGACGACTTGTTGCTCGAATTATTCAGCGCTCGCGTCAACAGTGTGCTGGGCTCGCGCAGTCGGACATTAGCTCACCGTTACCTCTATACGCACGCGTTGTCGATCTCTGCCCGGCGGTCCTTCCCCCGTGGTCGCCGCGAACTGGACGACATGTTGCTGACGAGCGCAAAAACCACAGCGACCACCCAGCCGCCCGCGCTGGCAACCCTACTGCTGGCGGGTGACGGACCACTCGGGGTGCTCGACGATGAAGAACTGCGGGACCAGATCATGTCCTTGCTGTTCGCTGGACATGAGACCACCGCATCAACGATCGCCTGGGCGCTTTACTGGTTGGGTCGCGACGAGAGAGTGCGCCGCGACGTCATCGCCGAGCTGGCCACCACCTCCAACAACGGCTCCGACCCCGCACAGGTTCCGTTACTGCATGCCGTGACCCAAGAAACCCTGAGACTGTCTCCGCCCGCGATCATTGCCGGTAAGCGGATGCTCACCGTGGCCGGCGAGCTGCTCGGCAAACCGTTACCGGCGGGCACCATTGTCACTCCCTGCATATACCTTGCTCATCATCAACCGGACCTATTTCCGAATCCGCGCCGATTCAACCCGCACCGTTTTATTGATAACAGAGTCCCGCGCCAGTACTACTTTCCGTTCGGTGGTGGAACGCGGCGCTGCCTGGGCAGCGAGCTGGCCATACTGAAGGTCCGTATGATCACCGCCGCTGTGCTGCGTCGTTGCCAGCTGCACTGCGTCAACCCCGAAGCGGGTATTCCCGAGCTGCGCGGCCCTGCCATGACACTGGCCCGGAGTCTACGAATGTCGATCACCCCGTGAGCGGATGGCGGGACGTCCTCCGAGTTCACCGCCTTGAGTACCCGTTCCCGGTCCACTACCTGTGCCACGCGGCGTTGGGTGCTTGCTATGCGGCAAGCGACGTTCAACAGCTGTTCACCGGGCCCGTCCTCTTCTGCATTATCGCGAACCTGCTCTCCATCGTGGGAGGAAACCCGCTGAACGCCGCCGTCGATATCTCGACCGACGCACACACCCAGGACAAACGTGACATCGCCCAGGCGGCACTCCGGATTGGCCGTCGCCATGCCATGAGCTGGACCGCAACAGAAATGATACTCGCACTAGCAGCGGCTACCATGATCTCACTGTGGCTGGACCGCGCGCTCATCGCGGTCGGCATAACATGGACCATTACACTCTGTCTGCTTTATAATCTCGAACCAGTCCGACTGAAGCGTCGAGGGCTCGCCAACCCCATCACGATCGCATTAACCACGGGACCGCTGCCAAGTCTCGTCTCCTACAGCGCTGTACGGCCCGACCTCGCCGCATCAACGTGGCTCATCTTCATCGGGCTCGGGGTTCTGATCACGGGGCGCGCCCTATGGTGGACAGTACCGGATCAGATCAGCGATAAAACGACAGGAATGACGACACCGACCGTCCAATACGGCGCATCGCAGGCGATGGCCATAGCCTGCGATGCGACCGTAGTCGGACTCGGCCTGCTCGGCTGGGGCCTGTGGTGGCGCTATGGGCCACTATGGGCACTGCTGGGAGTGGCCGTCAATGGTCCCTTCCTCCTCAACAAGATCGCGCTACTACGCCGTTTATCACTACCGAGCCGTTTATCCGACCATACCTTACCAAATTCTACGCAGATGCGCCGTCGAGACCTCTCCTCGGTCATGATTGCCGACATACTTCTGGTGTTACTCCCGCTGGCCGCCCAAGGAACGTGACGAGTCACGGTTTCCGACCAAGTCCACCGAAAGCCGGGAAAGATTCTGGATTCACACACAGACCCTCGTTTGACTCCTGGCGCCACAACGGAACCGGAACAATACCTGGGCCCACGATATCCAGCTTGTCGAAGAATCCCGTGATCTGCATAAGGTTGCGGAAATTCAGTAGCGGAACCGGAATCTGGTAAAAATCATAAAAAGTCACCAGGCCGGTGATGAGAGCCTCGTCATGGTCACTATGCGCAACAGACAGGTAACTACCAGGGCATACCGCGTCCATATAGGCCGTAATAAACCCGACTGGATTGTCGGCATCGAGAATGTGATGCAACACATCGATCGCGAGCACGGCGACCGGGGCACCCAGGTCAAGCAGCCCACATCGCCTGGCAGCATCGAGCACCTGTTCGGGCTGGCACAAGTCAGCGCGCACCATATCGACGTTGTGGTTACCAGCCAACAAACGATGGCTCCGAGCCACAACGCCCGGGTCTGTATCTACGTACACCACGCGACAATCAGGACTGAGATCTTGCGACACCTGGTGCACATTACCCGCAGTAGGCAGGCCTGATCCGAGATCCAGGAACTGCCGCACACCCGCTTCCACCAGATACCGCACCACACGACCCAGAAACGCCCGATAGACGCGTACCACGTGCGGCAGATGCGGCGCGCCCAGCAAGAGGCGCTCAGCGATCTCGCGATCTGCCGGATTGTGGTGCGATCCGCCCAACCAGCAGTCCCGAATTCCTGCGGTACTCCACGGGCCCGAACCATTTTTAGGCAGAGTCCCGACTGGGCTTGACACCCTCGTTCACCCATCCCTTCAAGGAGTCAGTATCACCACGTGAGTACACAGACACGACCACAAATGACCTAAAGCGGACGCAGTATACGTCACATCGCCCTTGCGCTTGCCAGCGAGGGCAAACCTACACCGGACCCGGCCCCGTCAGGCTCCAACCGAGCGGGTCACGGTGACCGGGTGCGGTTCCCGTGCTCGGTGAGCGGGGTCTTAGCCGGCGCCCAGCGCTCACCGAACCTTGATCAGATGCTCATTCCGCTGCTCATTCCGCGGCACCAGCTCGCCAATCACCGGTGCGCCGGGCACCTCACCGGCCACCAGCAGACCGCCGGAGGTCTGCGCGTCGGCCAGCAGCAGCAACTCGTCCTCGTCGACCGGCACTGGCCACGATCCGCGCAGATCAGGGTGCCGGTATGACGGTGAAGGCGGTGGAGAGCTCGGCGGCGCCGCAGGTCGCGGAAATCTGGTACCGACCGGGAGCTGCGTCCGAGCGGACGGTGCCGGGACCGAAGAGATGCCACGGTTGGTGGCCGTCCGGGTTCCCCTTCAGCGCACCGATGTCGAGAACCGGCGAGTGTAGCTCGCCAAGATTGTCCAAGCACGCCACGTCAAGTGACACCGCAGAGCCCGGAGCGCCCTGTTCAGGGGACATCCGCAACCAGCTCACCCCGCGCGCCGAGGGCATCGGCGGCAAGGACGTGGCAGTGCGACTCGACGGCGAGCTGGGTTCGCTCGCCCCAGAACAGGCGCCGATGAGCACCCCCAGACTGGCGATGCTGGCAATCGCGAAGAAAGCCCGGAGCGCCACCCGAGGTACACAAGCATCCATAAGTACCTATGATGCCTTGGTGGCGAGAGGCTTGAGGCGCGGGGAGGCTTCGTTGACGTAGTAGTCCGGCGTCTCGGTCTCGTCGGTGCCGTTGAAGACCCGCATCTGGCGCGCCACGATGGTAACCAGCGCCGCGACCACGAGATTGCCGATGAGCGCGATAAATCCGACATAGACCTGCGTCGGTGAGCCGGCAAAGGGATGCCAGCCGAGGATCGACAACTCCTTCAGCGCGAGTGCCGACCCACCGAAGTGTCGCCTGCCGCTGACCGGGTTGGGAATCCGGTAGAGCAACGCCAGCGCCCATCCCAGACCGACCACCCACCCCACGCCCAGCCCCCAGATGTGCAGCCAGCGAGTGTAGAGCGCGATCGCCACCATGGGCAACGTCTGCAGAACGATCACGCCACCGATCAGTTGCAGATCGATGGAGTATTGAGGGTCAAGCAACACGATCAGGACCACCGCACCGAACTTCACCACCAGTGAGGCGATCTTGGCCTGCTTGGCTTCCTGTTCGGCGGTGGCGTCGGGGCGCAGATACGTCTTGTAGATGTTGCGGGTCCACAGGTTCGCCGCCGCAATCGACATGATCGCAGCGGGAACCAGCGCGCCGATCCCGATGGCCGCGAACGCGACACCGGCGAACCAGGAGGGGAACTGCCCCTCGAAGAGCATCGGGATCACCGTGTTGGAATCCGGCCGGCCAGTGGCCGCATTGACGATCGGGTGCGTGTGCGCCGCGATAGCCACGTAGCCCAACAACGCGACCAGCCCCAGCACCAGTGAGTACGCCGGCAGCGCCACCATGTTCCGTTTGATCACATTGCGGCTACGGGCGGCCAGCGCCCCGGTCAGCGAGTGCGGGTAGAGGAACAACGCGAGCGCTGAGCCCAGCGCCAGCGTGACGTACTGCAACTGGTTATGGGCGCCCAGCAGAATTCCGCCGCTATGCGAGGGCGTGGCGGTGAACTTCGCGTTCGCGGCGTCGAAGATTGAGCCCCACCCGCCGAGCCTCGCTGGCAGGATGATCACAGCGGCGATAATCACCAGGTAGATCAGCCCGTCCTTGACGAAGGCGATCAACGCTGGGGCCCGCAGGCCGGACTGGTAGGTGTAGACCGCGAGGATCACGAACGCGATGAACAGCGGGGCGTGCCCGGCCAGCCCGACCCCATTGAGGCCCATGGTGCGCAGCACCGCCTCCAGCCCAGCCAGTTGCAGGGCGAGGTAGGGCATCGTCGCGACAATGCCGGTGACCGCCACCAGCAGGGCTAGGGTGGACGACCCGTAGCGGCCCTGCACGAAGTCCGCCGGCGTCACATACCCGTGGACCCGTGACACCGACCACAACCGGGCCAGCGGCAGGAACACCAGCGGGTAGACAAGCACGGTGTAGGGCAGCGCGAAGAACCCCGCCGCCCCAGCACCGAACATCAGCGCGGGCACCGCGACGAAGGTGTAAGCGGTGTAAGTGTCCCCACCGATGAGGAACCAGGTGACCCACGAGCCGAACGTGCGCCCGCCGAGCCCCCACTCATCAAGATGATCAAGACCACCCCCTCCCTGCCGCCACCGCGAGGCATAGAACCCCAACCCACTAACCACACCAAACAGCACCCCAAAGACACCCAGCTCGATCCAGCGCACGGTGGACATTATGCGCATTGCGCAGGCTCAGCGGGGTAAATCGCGGTGAATAACCCCGCTGAGCCCGCTGGATGCGGGAAGGTCACCGGGCGAGGAGGCGCTCTTTGAGGGTGGTGAACTCGTCGTGGAGGGGGGTGGGGAGGGCGTCGCCGATCTTGTTGAACCACTGCTCGATGAGGGGGAGCTCCGCGCGCCACTCTTCGATAGTGACCGCTAGCGCGGCGTTGACGTCCTCGATCGGGATATCCAGGCCGGACAGATCAAGCTGATCTGGGGTGGGTACCCGGCCGATAGCGGTGTCGGCTGCCCCGGCCCGGCCCTCGATCCGCTCGATGACCCATTTGAGCACCCGGCTGTTCTCCCCGAAACCTGGCCACAGGTAGCGCTGGTCGGCACCGCGACGGAACCAGTTCACATAGAAGATCTTCGGTAACTTGCCGGCGTCGGCGCCCTTGCCGAGGTTGATCCAGTGCTGGAAATAGTCGCCGGCGTGGTAGCCGATGAACGGCAGCATCGCCATCGGGTCGCGGCGCACCTCGCCGAGCTTGCCGGCTGCCGCCGCGGTCTTCTCGCTGGACAAGGTGGCGCCCAGGAACACCCCGTGCTGCCAGTCGAAGGCCTCGTTGACCAGCGGGATGGTACTGGCCCGGCGGCCACCGAACAGGATCGCCGAGATCGGCACGCCGCCCGGGTCGTCCCACTCGTCGGCGAGCACCGGGCACTGCGCCATCGGCGTGCAGTACCGGGAGTTCGGGTGCGCGCAGCGCTGCCCGGTGGCGCCGTCGGCAGGTGTCCAGTCCTGTCTGGTCCACGACGTGACGTGCGCCGGCGTTGCCTCCATGCCCTCCCACCAGATGTCGCCGTCGTCGGTGAGCGCAACGTTGGTGAAGATGGAGTTGCCGTAGCGCAGCGTGCGCATGGCGTTGGGGTTGGTCTGCCAGCTGGTGCCCGGGGCCACGCCGAAGAACCCGTTCTCAGGGTTCACCGCGTACAGCCGGCCGTCGGCACCGAAGCGCATCCAGGCGATGTCGTCACCCAACGTCTCGACTATCCAACCGGGGATGGTCGGCTCGAGCATCGCCAGGTTGGTCTTGCCGCAGGCTGACGGGAACGCGGCCGCGACGTAATGGGTCACCCGCTCCGGGCTGGTCAGCTTGAGGATCAGCATGTGCTCGGCGAGCCAGCCCTCGTCGCGGGCCAGCACTGAGGCGATCCGCAGCGCATAGCACTTCTTGCCCAGCAGCGCGTTGCCGCCGTAGCCGGAGCCGTAACTCCAGATCAGTCGATCCTCGGGGAAGTGGCTGATGTACTTGGTGGCGTTGCACGGCCAGGGCACGTCAGCCTGGCCGGGTTCCAGCGGGTAGCCCACCGAGTGCAGGCAGGCCACGAAGTCCGCATCGCTACCGTCGGGTGCGATGAACTTGCGTAGCGCCACCTCGCCCATCCTGGTCATGATCTTCATCGAGCACACCACGTAGGCGGAATCGGTGATCTCGACGCCGAGTTTGGGTTTCGGATCCCCCAGCGGACCCATGCAGAAGGGCACCACGTACATCGTCCGACCGCGCATGCACCCCCGGTACAGCTCGGTCATGACCGACTTCATCTCGCCCGGGTGCATCCAGTTGTTGGTGGGACCGCAATCCTGCTCCGCTCGCGAGCAGATGAAGGTACGCTCTTCTACCCGGGCCACGTCCGAGGGGTCCGAGGCGGCCCAGAACGAGTTCGGCTTGCGGCCTAGCCGGGTGAACGTGCCGGTGTCGACCAGCTGAGTGGTGAGCTGGGCCCACTCCCGCTCGGATCCATCACACCACTCGATGCGGTCGGGCTGGGTGAGCTCCGCAGTCTCCCGCACCCAGTCGCGCAACTGTGAGTGGCTGGTCGGCGCATCGTCGAGAGAAGGGATCACACCTCAGGCTAGCGCCGGAGGGTGCCCAACTCAGCGACTCGCGATTGAGAAATGCCTCACAACGATTGAGAAATGCCTCATAACCTCAGATGGCTAGCTGGCCTGGCTCACTGAGGACATGTTGAAATCGGGGATCCGGATGGGGGGCATCGCGGTGCGGGAAAACCAGTCCTTCAACTCCCGACCCAGCGCTACCTGCGTCGCGCCGACCTCACTGGCGCGCCGGATCAGGTCGATCGGGCTCTCGTTGAACCGGAAATTGTTCACCTGACCGACCACCTCACCACCCTCGATGAGGTACACCCCGTCCCGGGTCAGCCCGGTGAGCAGCAACGACACCGGATCGACCTCCCGGATGTACCACAGGCAGGTCAGCAGCAACCCACGCTCGGTACGCCCCACCAGCTCGTCGGTCGAGGCTGAGGAACCCCCGGTCAGCACCAGGTTCTCCGGCGGTGGGGTGAACCGCTCACCCAGCTCCGTCGCAGCCGCCCGGGGATAGGCCAGCGCGTTCACTGTGCCATCGCGCAGCCAGTCCACTCGATGCATCGGGGCACCGTTGTCGAAGACGCTCACCGAGTCGCCCGAGGCGGTAGTGGCCAGGAACGGCGCGGTCCGCAATCCCGGCGCGGCCGGATCGCTGAACAGCGTGAGCGGCAGGTCGGTGAGCCGCTCACCTATCCGGGTGCCGCTGGGCGCCCCGCCAGGAGCGGCGAAGGCTGAACGACCCTCGTGCGCCGGCCGGCCATCCATCGACCAGACCAGATCGAGCATCAGATCAGCGACCGCGCAGGGCGGCAGGATGGTCTCGTACCGACCCGCTGGCAGCTCGAGGCGCCGTCCCGACCAGCTCAGCCGGCGCCGCACCTCGGCGGTGAGCGCGGTGAGATCCACATCGGTGAAATCAGCCGTGTAGGCCCCGGCCCAGGCGCTACGGGTGAGGTCGGCGGCAATCTTGCCGTTGAGCTCCACAGTGCCGGTGGGCTGCACCCAACGGCGGCGCAGCCCGGTCGAGGACGCCAGCCAAGTGGTCTGCAGGCGGTGCTCGGCGAAACCGTAGAGCAGCTCGCCCCTGCCCTGGAACGCCCTGGCCAGCTCATCGGTCAACCGGGCGAAGACTCCGATCTCGGTGGCCGCCGCCGGCGTGGCGAAATCGTCGTCCGCCGGGCCCTGGATCAGCGGCGCGGCGTCCCGGGCCGGACCGGATTGCCGAGCGGCCTCCTCGCTGGCCGCCACCACGGCGCGCACCTCGTCGAGGTCGACGCCGTTGCCGCTGACCACACCGATGGCGGGGCCAACCCCGGAGCCGGCGACGGACCCAACGCCTGCGTCCAACACCGAGATCACCGAGAACGAGCGGGTTGTGGTGTGTCCGTTGGTGGTCATCGTGCTATTCGCCCAGCGCAGGTTGACCTCGCTGGTGTCGGTGAGCAGCACGATGCATCCATCGGCCTTCGACGCGGCCAGCGCGGTCGTGGTGAGCTCGTCGGAACCCAGCATGGGTCCACCAAGCACTGGGCCATCACTCACTGGGCCATCACTCACTGGGCCATCACTCACTGGGCCATCACTCACTGGGCCACCCGTCAATGGGCCACCAGTCACTGGCCGGCCTCCTCACGGGAGTTGAGCACAGTGATACCGCGCAGCAGCGCGGATGGGCACCCGTGGCTGACCGCCGCGACCTGGCCGGGTTGGGCCTTGCCGCAGTTCAGCGCGCCGCCGAGCAACCAGGTGCGACGGCCACCCACGGCTTCCAAGGCGCCCCAGAAATCGGTGGTGGTGGCCTGGTAAGCGACGTCGCGGAGCTGCCCGGCGAGAGCGCCTGCCTCGATGCGGTAAAATCGCTGCCCGGTGAACTGGAAGTTGTACCGCTGCATGTCGATCGACCAGGAGCGGTCACCGACGACGTAGATGCCGTGTCGCACCCCAGAGATCAGCTCCTCGGTCGCGGTATCAGTGTCCGGGTCAGGCTGCAGCGACACGTTGGCCATCCGCTGGATGGGGACGTGGTGTGGCGAGTCGGCGTACGCACAGCCCGCTGAGCGTTCCAGCCCCAACCGGTGGGCAAAGACCCGATCGGTCTGGTACCCGACCAGTGTCCCACCGGCCACCAGGTCCCACTGGGAGGTGGCGACTCCATCGTCGTCGTAGCCGATGGTGGCCAACCCATGGGGTTGGGTGCGGTCCCCGGTGACGTGCATGACCGGCGAGCCGTAGCGCAGGGTGCCGAGCTTGTCCGGGGTGGCGAAGGAGGACCCGGCATAAGCTGCCTCGTAGCCGATCGCCCGGTCGTACTCGGTGGCGTGCCCCACCGACTCGTGGATGGTCAGCCACAGGTTGGTCGGGTCGATCACCAGGTCGTACCGGCCGGGCACAACGCTGGGTGCCTTGACCTTCTCGGCCAGCCACTGCGGGATCCGCGCGAGCTCACCGTCCCAGTCCCAGAAGTCGTTGCCAGCCAGGTACTCCCAACCTCGCGCGGTGGGTGGCGCGCAGGTCCGCATGCTCTCGAACGAGCCGGCCGCCCGGTCCACCGCGATCGCGGTGGCGCCGGGGTGGATCCGTACTCGCTGCTGGGTGGTGCTGGTGCCGGCGGAGTCGGCATAGAACTTGATCTCCTTCTCCGCTCGTAAATACACCTCGGTGTGCTCCACCCCGTCAGCGGCGAGCAGCCGGCGCGACCACTCCGAGAGCAGCGCCACCTTCTCACCCAGCGGCACCGTGAACGGATCAATCTCGTGATCACCGACCCACACCGCGCCAGCGTGTACCGGCTCGGCGGCCAGCTCGACCCGCTCGGCGTTGATCGGGCGCAGGGCACAGGCCACCTCGACGGCCCGCCGCGCGGTCGCCACCGCGGACTGGGGAGTCAACTCCAGGTGCGAGGCGAATCCCCAGGTGCCCTCGACGATCACCCGAACGGCCAGCCCGACGGTGGTGGAGTTCTGCGCCGTCGCGACCGTCCCGTCGCGCAGCCGCAGCATCTGATGGGTGGTCCGCTCGATCCGGACGTCGGCGTGCTCGGCGCCCAGCTCGCGAGCTCGCTCCAGGGCGGCGTCGGCCACCGGCCGCAATGGCAGGGCAAGGAAGTCTGGATCGATCATGCCGATACTCACCTGCCGACCCTAGCCGGGCACCCGCCGCAGCAGTCGCTCGGCCAGCGCCGCCGCAGCCGACCCGAGGACCCCGGATTCCCGCAACGCCGCCAACGGGACAACCGGCACATCGATCGGGGCTCGTGCCTCCACGAAGTGGCGCTCGACGGTGATCACTCTCGCTACCGGGAGTTCCGCGACCACCAGCACCCGGATCGTGCCCACCAGCGCAACTACCGCAAGCTCGCTACCGACCGTGACTTCCTCCGGTTCGAGCGGCCCCAGCGATGACCCGAGGACGCCCAACGTGCACCGGGCAGTCCGCACCACCCGGTGGAACGCGTCGAGATCGGTCAGCCGCAGGTGCAGCACCATCTCAGGATCCTCGATCGGGACGCCCTGCAGGCCTGCCGCGAACTCCCCGCCGACGACCATCGGCACCGCTGCCACGAGCGCGGGCCACACCACGCGGTGCGCCAGCAGCCAGGCGTCCAGACCTATCGCGTCGACGCCCGGTTCCAGGCGCTCGTCGAGAGCGGCGGTGCTCGGCTCCAGCCTGAAAGTGACCGCCATACCGAATTCACCCAGTACCCGCCGCACTACATCCAAGGCTGGCTCGCGGGCGCCTTTCTCCCAGCGGCACAGCTGATATCGACTTAGGCCGGTACGCCCGGCAAGCTCATCCTGGGTCAGCGAGTGTTCGTCGCGGATCGCTCTCATCAGCTCGGCCGTGCTGCGGTAGGTCCTGTCATAGATGCGGCGTCTCATGCCGATCACAATGCCGGACAGCACCGACACGCGGGCTAGTTGACGTCCATTGCGGGTGCGGTTGTGCACAGCGATCCCCGTTATGCACAGCCACAACGCCCGAGGGTTGACAAGAGGGCTTCGTCACTGTCCGTGTCGTCCAGGGAATCAGGGTCGCGGCGCGCGGACGTGCCACAGGTGGCAACTTTGGGGAAAAAGTTGCCACCTGTGGCACGTCCGCAGAACATCCCACAGACCTCCCGGTGTGACGGGTGTGACGGGTGTGACGGGTGTGACGGGAATTAGGGAGATCCCGGACGGGGTGGTGGTGTTCAGCCAGGGTCCCGGTAGGGGACAACCCTCATGTCTCGGGCGGCGCGGTGCGGCACCGTAGTCATTGTCGGTCGCGACGCCTGGACGCAGCGCCGGGACGCCCAGGCGTCGCGACCGAGCACCCATATCTCAGGGCGCTGGCGAGCTGCCTTGCTCGTCCGCCCAGCGCTGGGCAAGCTGGCACACCCGCTGGACGAGCTTGTCGGCGGTGGCCTCCGGGTCGCCGCTGCGACCGGCGGCCAGGCCCAGCAGGTAAGCGGTGAGCGGAGCGGCCGGCCGAGCGACACCATGAGCGACGTCCCGCGACATGTCCAGTATCCGCGACTGCATAGCGGCCGGCGACACGGCATCGGCGATGTCCAGCTCACGACACACCAGCTCGACCCACTCCTTGAGCGTGTTCACGCCAACCATCCTGGCCCTGCCAGTTCGGGACCTGGGCGGGGCCCAGTCGGGACCCGGCGCACGCCCGCACCGTCCCCAGGCCAGGCTGTAGGCATGCAAGGGACGAGCCAGACGATCTACCCGCAGCGGGCTCGAATGACCACCGGTCAGCAACGCGCCTGGGAGCGGAGCTGGGAGCGGTGGGGAGCCGACGTCAGGGATCTGCCCGGCGGCCCGCTGGACACCGCCGGGTGGTTCGGCCGCGCCGCGCCGGTCGTGCTCGAGATCGGCTCCGGGATGGGCGAGTCGACCGCGTCGATGGCGCTGGCCGCACCCGGCGTTGACCATCTCGCCGTCGAGGTCTACCAGCCTGGACTGGCCCAGCTCCTGCTCCGCATCGAGCAGGCCGAGATCACCAACCTGCGGTTGCTGCGCGGCGACGCGCACACGCTGCTCGCCGAGCACGTCGGGCCAGGCAGCCTGCACGCCGTCCGGATTTACTTCCCCGACCCATGGCCCAAGCGACGGCACCACAAGCGCCGGCTGTTGCGCCCGGAGTTCGTCGCCCTGGTGGCATCCCGGCTGGCCCTGGGCGCCACGCTGCATCTGGCCACCGACTGGGTGCCCTACGCGCAGGAGATGCTCGCGGCTTGTGCCGCCGAGCCGGCCCTGCGCAACACCGCCGACGACACGTCACTCCATGGCTTCGCGACGCGGCCGGCCTGGCGGCCGGTGACCAAGTTCGAGCAACGCGCCCGGGACGAGGGCCGCGTGGTGCGGGAGCTGCTCTTCGCCCGCAGCTGAGCGCGATTCCCGGTGGGCTCGGCGCAAGTCTTCAGTGTGTCCCCTGGCCGGGTCCGCCGCTGGGGCCCGCTGATAAGGCAGGATCGGTCACCATGAACCCGGCGCCAGCCTCGACCATCCCGATAACTCTGCTCGTCTGGGACGCGCCCAATATCGACATGAGCCTGGGCTCGATCCTCGGTGGACGCCCCAGCTCCGCGTCCCGGCCGAGGTTCGACGCTCTGGGTCGCTGGCTGATCTCGCGGGCCGGGTCCGACAGCGAGCCTGAGGCGACCGTGTTCACCAACGTCGCAGCGGGCAGCACGGACTTCGTGCGACCCTGGGTGGAGGCGCTGCGCAACACCGGGTTCGCGGTGTTCGCCAAGCCCAAGATCGACGAATCGGACATCGACGAGGACATGCTGACGCATATCCGGAATCGTCACGAGCAGGGTGTGCTGCGTCAGCTGCTGGTGGCCTCCGGGGACAGCCGGGCCTTCCGGGAGCCGCTGGAGGATCTGGTCGCCCAGGGCGTTGCGGTCACCGTGCTGGGGTTCCGGGAGCACGCCTCGTTCGCGGTCAACTCCGGGGTGTTGGACTTTGAGGATCTGGAGGACATCCCGGAGCTGTTCCTGCAGCCGCTGCCCCGGATCACCCTGGAGACGCTGCCCCCCGAGGGCGCGTGGCTTCCCCCGCTGCGGCCACTCGCCGCGTTGCTGCGGCACACCATCGTGGAGGCCATCCCATGATGCGGCTGACCGCACCGGTGGTGCTGCCCTGCGACGAGCGGTGCACCGTGCTGCGCGACGCCGTGGTGGACGTCGATGCCGCCGGCCGAATCAAGCACGTCGGGCCCTTGAAGGGGGCGCCCGCCGCACCCGGGCCTGAGCTGGCGCTCACCGGCATCCTGCTGCCTGGGCTGGTCAACACCCATGCGCACACCGGGATGACCGGGCTGCGCGGGCTGGGTGGGGACCTGCCGCTGATGCGCTGGTTGACCGAGGTGATCTGGCCCGCCGAGGCGCGGATGGACGCCGAGGACGTGCGGGCCGCCATGGTGGTCGGCACCCTGGAGATGCTCGGCGCCGGGATCACCACCAGTGTGGAGATGTACTTCCACAACGACGCGGTGGTGGACGCGGTGCTCGCCGCGGGCAGCCGTGCGGTGGTGACACCGGGCATCATCGCGGCCCCCGGCTGGGACCGGCTGGGCACCTGGGAGCAGATGCTCGAGGGCACCAGCGCCTGGATCGACACCGACGGGATCCGTTTTGGGCCTGGCGAGCGCATCGAGCTGGGATACGGCCCGCACGCCGCCTACACGCTGCCCGTCGAGGCGCTGGCGCAGGCCGGCGCGGCCGCCCGGGAGCGCGGTGCGCTGCTGCACATCCATGTCGCCGAGACCACCGGCGAGGACACCGCGATCCGCGCGGAGTACGGGTCGGTGCCGCTGCTGCTGGAGCATCTCGGGGTACTGAGTGACGGCGCGCGGGTGCTGGCGGCGCATGCCGTGCAGCTGTCCGACGCCGACATCGCGGTACTCGCCCGGCACCGCGTCGGGGTCGCGCACTGCCCCGGCTCCAACAGCAAGCTCGCCTCCGGCGTCGGGCGGCTGCTCGACCTACGCGCCGCCGGGATCGCCGTCGGGCTGGGCACCGACGGCCCCGCCTCGCATGACGACCTCGATCTCTGGGATGACGTGAGGCTGGCCGCCCGGCTGGCCCGGCTGGCCACTGGGGACGCCGCCGCGCTGACCGCCGCGCAGGCGCTGCTGCTGGCCACCCGGGGCGGCGCGATCGCGATAGGAAGAGATGATCTTGGATGTCTGCACCCAGGTGGGTGGGCCGACCTGGTGCACATCGGAGCCGATGCCCCGGCGTTCGCAGCCGGGCTGGATGTGCCGGACAGTCAGTTGCTGTCCAACCTGGTGTGGGCTGCCGGAGCTCGAGCGGTGCGGGATGTCTGGGTGGCCGGGGAGCTAGTGCTGCACAGCGGCACATCAACCCGGGTCGACTCCGCGCAGGCACACACCGCGCTGCGCTCCCGGGTATCCGGGATTACCAGCCAGTGAGGCCCAATCAATAGGCAGAGTACGATAGCGCTAAGTCGCAAGGTGTGCGCAGCCAGTAATATCTCGCTGAGCACGCCTCCGCGAGGAGCACATCTTGGGGGAGAGTTTGGAGACGCGGTGAGTCATCACGCGGCCACCCAGGACCCGCTGCACGTGCTGTATGTCGGCAGTTCCCCCGATCTTGGCGCACTGCGTCGGTTGATGGAGGCACACGGAGCGGTCACTCGCTGCCGGCTCACGCCGAGGGTCGCCGTCGTGATCGCCGACTCCTCGGTGCCCGCAGACCATCCCACGGTGCGCACCGCAGGCACGCTGGGTATCCCCGTCATGGAAGCCGCCGAGGCCATCGTCCAGTTCGCCGATTGGCGCAGCCGCAGCAAAGGTTCATTGCCGGCTCCGCCGACGGGGCGCCCGTTGCCGGCTCCGCCGACGGAGCCGATCCGGCCGGCACCGGCTACCCGACGGCCATGGTCGTTCCGCCGGCCCGCCCGGTGAGTGCCGCCACTAGCCCCGCAAGCGCATCGACATGACGAGATAGCGGTAGGAGCCGTCGCCGCTATCCGGGCTATCCGGCTCAGCTGATTGATCTGCCCGCAGGCCGATCACCGGGGTGATGACGGTGGGGCGGGACGGCTCGGTAAATGACAGCATCGCCCTCGGCGTGGTCACCGCAGCCAGCCCGTCGAGCAGATACCCGGCGTTGAACCCGATGGTCAACGGTTCACCGGTAACGCTGGCCTCGAGTTCCTCCTCGGCGCTGGACTCGTCTTCGGCCTCGGCGGACAGCTGCGCGGTGCCATCGGAGAAGGCCAGCCGGACCGGCGCGAACCGCTGGGCCACCAGCGACACCCGCCGCAGGGCCGCGATGAACTCGCTGACGTCCACCTCCACGGTGGTGGTGACCTCGGTGGGCCACAGCGAAGCGAACTTGACGAACTCGCCGTCCAGCAGCCGGGTCAGCGTCTGGCGGCCACCGGCGGTGAAGCCCAGAAAACCCGCGTCGGCGGCGTCGCCCATCGACAACACCACCTCGCTAGCCGAGCCGAGCGACTTGGCGACATCGGCCAGCGTCTTCGCCGGAACAATGACCGAGGAGGAGGACACCGTGCCAGCCGGCGTCCACGGAATGCGCCGCTCGGCGAGGCGGTACCGGTCGGTGGCGGCCAAGGTGAGCGCCTCGGAGCCGATCTCCACGAGCACCCCGGTGAGCACGGGTAGCGTCTCGTCCTTGCTGGCCGCAACGGTGACCTGCGCGATGGCGGTGCCGAAGACGTCACCCCGTACCTTGCCCGAGGTGGCGGGCAGCTCCGGCACCGCAGGATAGTCCTCAATATGCAACAGTGGCAGGTTGAACCGGGCCGAACCGCATCGCACCGCCAGCCGGTTTCCCTCCACCACGACCCGAACGTCCTTGGGCGGCAACGCGCGGGCGATCTCGGCGAGCAGCCGGCCCGACACCAGCACCCGGCCGGCGGACTTGTCGGTGACCGGGAGCTCAATGCGGTTGAGCACCTCGAAATCAAATCCCGAGACGATCATCGTGCCGTCGGTGACCTCGATCACCACGCCCGCGGTCACCGGGACGACCGGACGGGCCGGTAGGCCCTTCGCCGTCCACGCGATCGCCTCGGCGAACGCGTCCCGCTCAAGCTCGAACTCCACGTTAATCCACCGTCCCTGCGAGTACTCCCTGTTGCGCCGGGTGCGTCAGCGTACCGGGGTGGGTGGTCATAGTGGCCCGGTGGTTGTCAGAGGTTGTCAGCAGATAGCGCATCACTCACACTGACAGGATCGGTGAACTAGCCGTAAGACCCGGCTCCACATAACATTCAGCCGGACCGAACGGTTGCTGGGCGCCCGCACGGGTGCCCAGCACGCCGATTGCGCAAGCGGCACCTCCCCCTGGCCGCTGGCGTACAGGCCGCCGACCGGGTGCATCTCGCCCCCCTGTTACCCGGCCGGCGGTCCCCACCTAGTGACCAAATCTATTGGCCACTAGGGTCAATCAGGCCATGCTCGATCGCGTAGCGGGCCAGCTCGACGCGGTTGTGCAGCTGCAGTTTGCGCAACGTAGACTGCACGTGGTTCTCCACCGTGCGGTGGCTGATCACCATCGCGTGCGCGATCTGCCGGGCGGTGCGCCCGGTGGCCACCTGGCGCAACACCTCAGTCTCCCGGTCGGTCAGCCGCGGCGAGTCGGGCTGCGGGTCCAGCGCCATCCGACGGTACTCGCCGAGCACCAAGCCGGCTAAACCGGCGGTGAACACCGCGTCTCCCTCGGCGGTCCGGCGCACGGCGTTCACCAGCTCCGGCACCGTCGCCGATTTCATCAGGTACCCCGAGGCGCCCGCCTGGACCGCCGCCAACACGTCGGCGTGCTCGCCGGAGGCGGACAGCACCAGCACCCGAATGTCAGGACAAGTATCGATGATCCGCCGGGTGGTCTCCACGCCGGAGGGTCCGCCGCAAGCGTAGTGCAAGTCCATCAGCACGACGTCTGGGCTGGCGGCTGGGACGATGCGCAGCGCGGCCGCGCCGTCAGCCGCGGTGGCAACCACCGCGAAGCCCTGCTCACCAAGGTCGCGGGCCACCCCAGCGCGCCAGATTGGGTGATCGTCGACCACCATGACCCGAATCATGATCTGGTGCTCACCGCGCCAAGCCGTTCCGGATGCGGGCCAGCCGCACCTCCCATTCGGTGCCCCGCCCCGGGCCGGTGCCGAGAGTCAGCGTGCCGCCCAGGTCGGCCACCCGGCCACGGATTGAGCGCGAGACTCCCATCCGGCCCGCACTCTCGGCCTCGGCGAGCTGCCCGTCATCGACTCCCGGGCCATCATCACGGATGGTGAGTGCCACTTCCTCGCCGAGATCTTCCACCAGAATCCATGACCTCGCCTGCGGACCGCCATGCCGGGCGGTGTTGGCCAGCGCCTCACGGGCGAGCGCGACCAATTCCGCCACATCGGCCGCGGGTAGCGACACTGCGGTCGCGGGCGCCGCGACCTCGACCCGGGGCCCGGCCAACAGCCGCAGCGCACCGGCCAGATCCTGCTCACCGGCAGTGCCCGGCCCGATGGTGTCCGGTGGAGTCGCCGAGAACAGGCACCGCAGGGCGATCTCCTGCTCTCCGGCCAGCCGGGCCAGCTCACCGGCCTCCCCGTCAAGCTGACCGCTCCGGGCACGCACCCGGGCTAGCACCTGCACCACGCCGTCGTGGATGGATCGGGCCAGCCGCTCTCGTTCAGCGGTAGCCGCCTGCGCGCGGGCCGACCTGCGGAGCTGCTCGGTCGCCCGGCGCGCTGCCGTGGCCGCCAGCCCGAGCACGAATCCAGTCCCGACCAGCAGAATGGTGTCGCGGGCGAGACCGATGGTGAACGAACCGCGCAGCCAGATAGTGATCACCGAGACCACGACGCCGAACAGCGCTCCGGCAACCCAGCCGGCGTGCACCGCAGCAGCGACCACGGGACCGCTGGCCCACACGGTGGTGAGCAGCGGGGTGCGCTGGGTGACCTCGGCGAGCTGCCCGGGGGACAACACCAGTGCCGAAGAGCTCATCAACGCCAGGGTCACCAGCAGGTCGATCACGATGACGTGGATCCGGCGGGTGCCGTCGTAGCTGTAGGCCAGGCAGGCCAGCACGGTCCACACCGAGATTCCGGCGAGCACCGCCCATCCCAAGCCGGGTCGGGTGAAGCCGCCGTGCCGCACGATGATCGCTGTGATGGCGAAGGCCGCCGTAATGGCTCGCAACACCACCACGCCTCGCCACAGCGGAGCCATGATGTCGGTGGTGGCCGGGATGTCGGTGGTGGCCGGCATGGCCGCAGATCATGCCACGTGCTGGGCAGCCGCCCCCTCGGGCCCACCCCACCGGCCACTTCCGGGCCTACCGCTCGGATTCCGGTGCTGGGTCCACGACCGCAGGGCCGCGTAGCGCGCCGAGGATCTCAACCATCTGGGCGGCGAGGTCCTCGATATCCTCTCCGGCCCCCGCCGATGCTCCGGGAAGCTACCTCGGGGCGAGAAAGCGCCATAGTATGCCACTACCGTTACGGTCACGTACCCGAGGCGCGACACGCCTGAAGATCACCACACAGGAGGTCATGATGACTAGCGAGAGTAATCTCGTGGAGGCCTATTTCGACCATTACGCTAAGCAGGCGAGCGTCGTTCCCAGGTTGGAGCTAGAGCGTATGGCGAACATAATCTGGGACGCATCGTTGTCCGGTGGCACCGTCTACGTCTTTGGCAACGGGGCATGTGCCGCATTGGCCGCTCACATGGCCACGGATCTATCTAAGGGAACAGCGGTGGCGCTAGGGGCGGCCGGGGAGGCCCTCCGGCAACCCCGAATTCGCATTGTGAGCTTGTCAGATAACACGGCGCTCCTCACCGCGTACGGCAATGACTTCGGCTATGAATACGTCTATGTTGAGCAGCTGAGGTGCCTGCTGCATGCCGGCGACGTGGTCATGGCGCTGAGTGGCAGCGGAGGCTCGCCAAACGTGCTGCATGCGCTTGATTACGCCAAGAGCGTGGGCGTCCACAGGCTGGGACTGACCGGTCAACAGGACAGCGCCGTTAAGCTCGTGTCCCGCTGCGACGTCACAGTGCAAGCCCCCTCATCCATGATGGAGCATATCGAGGACTGGCACGTCATCTACAACCACGTCCTCACTCTGCTGCTCCGCGCGCGCTTGCGCGCCTATGTCGATGGCGGGACTGACGGAGCATGACCCTACACCTCCTCGCGCTAGACTTCGGCGGAACCAAGCTTGCGGCCGCTCACATTGATGTGGCGAAAAATGGGCTATGCGAAGTAGTGGCGGTGCAACGGGCCGCGACCCCGGGCGACGCGCCCACCTCATTGGCCATCATCCAGACGCTGGCCAATGAGGTTTCCCGGGGCACCCCGTTTGACGCCGCAGGGGTGAGCTTTGGCGGCCCCGTTGACACGACAAGAGGAATGGTGCAGATCTCACGCCACGTGAGAGGCTGGAATAATTATCCGCTCGCGGCGGAGATCTCTGCGCGATACCGCGTCCCCTGCGCCCTGCTCAATGATGCGGACGCGGGCGCACTCGGGGAACAACGGTGGGGCGCCGGGCGCGGCGTCTCCGACATGCTTTACGTGACGGTCAGCACGGGCGTGGGCGCCGGTCTGATATTGCGGGAACGGCTATACAACGGGGCCCACGGGCTTTCAGGAGAGCTAGGGCACCTCCCCGTGTCCCACGGTGGACCACGGTGCTCTTGCGGCCGCAAGGGCTGCTTAGAGGCACTCGCGAGCGGCCCCGCCATTGCCCGCGCGGCGCGCCATGCCCTCCGCAGGCAAGGCGAGCGCGGCGCAATCCTGCGAGCTAGCTGCGGGCCGGACCTCGCTGGGCTGGATGCTCGCCTCGTCGCACAAGCGGCGGCGCTGGGAGATGACATCGCCTTAACGGTCCTCGCCAACGCGGGCCATGCGCTCGGGCTAGGCCTTGCCGCTGCGGTTGTCCTCTGCGATCCGGCCGCGATCGTCCTAGGCGGAAGCGTCATTAACAGCGGGCAGCCTTTTCTCGAGCCGGCTCGAGCCGTCTTGCGGGAACGCGCTCTCGGCGACCTACCACAAGTGCTCATCTCTGAGCTCGCCCTCGAGGCACCCTTGTACGGCGCGGCCGCGGCCGCCGCCGATCTTCTGACTGGCTCCTGAACATCATAGCCACCCCGCCACGGCGACCTGTAATGTAAGCGTGATAAACGGGAGGGCAACCAGACGTGACCACGGTGCCGCACACCCGACCGGAACACGTGGTTCTGCTGTCAGACCGTGGGCCAGTGCGGTTCGCCAGCGGGCCCAGCCAGCTCGTCCCGGAGCGACAGTCGAGCAGCGTTACCGCTCTGCTGCACGGGGTCGCAAGCGCGATCGCGTTCCCGGTCACCTGGGTCGCTCCATCAACCTCAGCCGCTGACGAGCAAGCCATCCAGCTAGGACTGTTCCGCGACTTGGCCCCCCGCCTTGGTTACTCACCCGACGTCGTTATTGTCCACGAGTGGGAGTATGCGCGGTACTACGACGACGCCGGGGTCAGGATCATCTGGTCAGCCTGGCACGGCATCGAGGACGATATTCCAGTTCGATGCGACGACAAGAACCCGCTCGCGTCTTTAGCGTCCTATACCCGAGTCAACCGACAATTGTCGTCGCACATTGCTCAGGTAGCCGCGAAAGGTGCGGTTGTAGCGGTACAGGACTACCAATTCATGCTCGCTCCTACGATAATCCGCACCCTGCGGCCGGACGTCCGAATCGTGCACTTCAGCCACACGCCATTTCCGGACTCCGAATCGGTGGCCAGGTTGCCTTCAGCCATCGTCAGAGCGCTGGTGACGGGAATGCTGGGGGCGGACTTACTCGGTTTCCAATGCGCCCGATGGGCGCATCGTTTCCTGCAATGTTGCCTCCGGCTTGGCCTGGAAGTTGATCAGAACCACGGCCAGGTACGGTACGGCGGTCGCCGCATTTGGGTGCGATGCTACCCGGTGCCGGTCGACGTCCCGTCTCTGACCGTCCGGTCCACCGCAGCTGAGGTTTCACGATGGGCGGAGCGGACGCGGGCGCAGGACCGGCGCAGGCGCATCGTTCGAGCAGACCGCCTAGACCCCGCGAAGAACGCCCTGCGGGGCTTCCAGGCGTACTCACTGCTTCTGCATCGCCGCCCGGGCTTAGCGCGGGATCTTCGCTTCGTGGCCTGCCTGGTTCCCTCCCGGGAACGGCTACCCGAATACCAGCGCTACGCCAGAAAAGTATGGCGGGTAATTGACGATGTGAACCGTCGACATCCAGGATCCATTACCGTGCACTACGGCAATGACCAGGACCGAGCGCTCGGGGTGATGCGCGGCTACGACGTGCTGCTGGTCAACCCCGTCACCGACGGCATGAATCTGGTTGCGCAGGAGGGACCAGTTGTCAACACCAATGACGGCGTGGTCGTCCTGTCCGTGGGAGCCGGAGCCGCCGACCTGGTCTCGGGCGCGGTTATCCTGGACCGGCCCAGAGACGTGCAGGCAACCGCAGATGCGTTAGAAGTCGCCCTGTCGCTCTCGCCGGCTGAGCGTCGTGACCGGGCCAATCGGATGCGGACCGCGGTCAGTCAGCTGAGCCCAACCGAATGGCTGGTCCGGCAGCTGGCAGACGCGCTCGCAGTGACCTCTGGCTCGGCTCCGTCCTGCCCACCACCGCCTCACCCGTCACAGAAGGCAAGGCCACAATGAGAAGAAGCCAGGGCAACCGTTTCGTGCACGCTGTCCTGTTTGACTTCGACCACACCCTGTTCAGGTTTGACGACAGTATCGAGTGGTTACGGTTCGCGCTCGGCCGGCTCCACCGCACGGTGGAGCCGGCCGAGATACGAGCCCTGTACGAGCGGATAGCGGCTGCTCGGTGGTGGCCGGAAGTGCTCGACGAGCAGCGTGGATGCCAGCGCTCCCCCACGACGCACCAGAAAGCTCTGATCTCGTGGTTCCGCCGAGCGGGGGCGGACGACACGATTGCCGACGCCCTGTACCAGAGACTCACCGATCCCGACGGCTGGACGCCGTACAGCGACGTCGTACGCACCGTGACAGCGCTGCACGAAAGGGGAGTGCCGATAGCTGTCGTCAGCAATGTCGGATGGGATATTCGCCCCACATTTGCCCACCACGGCCTGGGCGGCGGCCTGGTCAGCGCATTTGCGCTTTCCTGCGAGCACGGCAGCGAGAAGCCTGAGCCGACGCTGTTCCTGGCCGCGTGCGCCGAGCTCGGGGTCGAGCCGAACGACGTGCTCATGGTCGGGGATGATCCGGTCAACGACGGCTCAGCCGTCAAGGTAGGCCTGCACGTCTACCTGCTGCCCGACCGGCCCATGGGCGGATGCCGCGGGCTGGCGCCGGTGCTCGACATCGTTCACACCGCGACGTCATCGAAGGACTCGCCGGCGTCGGCCTTGGCGATCAATGAGGGGGGCGCGGTGAACCGATCACCGTAGCGGTCGGACAGCTCCTTGGCCCGGGCGACGAAACCGGTCAGACCACCGGGGTAGCCGTTCATGAACTGCACCACGCCGCCGGTCCACGGCGGGAACCCGATGCCCATGATCGAGCCGATGTTGGCGTCCGGCACCGAGGTGATGACGCCCTCGTCAAGGCACTTCACCGTCTCCAGCGCCTCAACGAACAGCATCCGTTCCTGCATGTCCCTAAAAGGAATCGCATCCGGGCGCCACGGGCCGAAGTGCTCGGCCAGGCCGGGCCACAATCGGGTGCGCTTGCCAGCCTCATAGTCGTAGAATCCCGCACCACCGGAACGTCCCGGACGCTGCCACTCCAGCACCATCCGGTCGACGATCGCGTCGGCCGGATGCGGGGTCCAGATGCCCCCCGCCGACTCGACGCCGCGTCTGGTCTCCGCACCGATCTTGTGCATCAGGGTCAGGGTCAGCTCGTCGACCAGCTGCAGCACTGGCGCCGGGTAGCCCGCCTGCGAGCTGGCCTGCTCGATGGACGCGGGTGCCGCGCCCTCGGCGAGCATGGCCACACCCTCGTTGATGAAGGTACCGATGACCCGGCTGGTGAAAAAGCCGCGACTGTCGTTGACGACAATCGGGGTCTTGCGGATCTGCTGCACCACGTCCACGGCGGCGGCCAGCACGGCGTCTGACGTCCGCCGCCCTCGGACGATCTCCACCAGCGGCATCTTGTCCACCGGGGAGAAGAAATGCAGGCCTAGGAAGTCAGCCGGGCGCTCGAGCGTCGAGGCGAGATCGGTGATCGGCAACGTCGAGGTGTTCGAGCACAGCAAGGCGTCGGAGTCGACCACGTCGAGGACCTCAGCGAACACCTTCTTCTTCAGCGCCGGGTCCTCGAACACCGCCTCGATCACCAGGTCGGCGCCCCGGAGATCCGCCGCGTCAGCGGTCGGGGTGATCCGGGCCAGGAGCTCATCGCGCTGCTCAGCGGTGGAGCTACCTCGAGCCACCGCCTTGTCCAGCAGCCCAGCGGAGTAACTCTTGCCCTTGGTCGCCCTAGCCAGGTCGACGTCCTTGAGCACGACGTCCATGCCCGCGCGGGCGCAGGAGTAGGCGATGCCAGCACCCATCATCCCGGCGCCGAGCACACCAACCTTGCGGAAGGTGCGCCGCGGATACCCGTCGGGCCGGCTGCCGCCCTTGTTGATGTGCTGCAGGTCGAAGAAGAACGCATTGATCATGTTCTTGGCGACCTGGCCGGTCACGAGGTCCATGAAGTAGCGGCTCTCGATCAGCAGCGCGGTGTCGACGTCCACCTGCGAGCCCTCCACCGCCGCGCACAGGATGTGGTGCGGGGCCGGCATCGGCGCGCCCTTAAGCTGCTTGCGCAGCGTGGCCGGGAACGCGGGCAGCAGCTGCGCTAACGCCGGGGTGGCGGGCGTGCCGCCGGGAATCCGGTAGCCGCTGACCTCCCAGGGCTGCTGCGCCTTCGGGTGCGCCGCGATCCACTCGCGGGCCTTGCCGAGCAACTCTTGCGGCGTCGTGACGACCTCGTCGACGATGCCGATCTCCTTGGCCTGCGCCGGGCGCACCTGCTGGCCTTGCAACAGCAGCTGCGTCAGCGCGTTGACCAGGCCCAGCATCCGCACCGTGCGGACCACCCCCCCGAGACCCGGCAGGATCCCGAGAGTCACCTCGGGAAAGCCGATCTTCGATCCTGGAGTGTCCAGCGCGATCCGGTGATGGCAGGCCAGCGCGATCTCCAGGCCGCCACCCAGCGCTGTGCCGTTGATCGCGGCGACCACCGGGCGGCCCAGCTTCTCCAGCCGCCGCAGCTGGCCTTTGAGTAACGCGATGTGGGCGGCGAACGCCCGGGCGTCCTCCGGGGTGACGTTGCGCAGTGCGGTGAGGTCAGCGCCGGCGAAGAAGGTCTTCTTCGCCGAGGTGAGGATGACCCCGGTGATCGAGTCCCGCTCGGCCTCCAGGCGGTCTAGGGTCTGCCCCATCGACGCGACGTAGCGGTCGTTCATCGTGTTCGCTGAGCGCCCTGGATCGTCCAGGGTCAGCATGACGATGCCCTCTGCGTCCCCCGTGCCCTCGACGTCTCTGTCCCAGCGAATGCTCTCGGTCATGGCAGCTACACCCTCTCGATGATGGTGGCGATGCCCATGCCGCCGCCGACACACAGCGTGGCCAGGCCATAACGCAGGTCGCGGCGCTCCAGCTCGTCGATCAGGGTGCCCAGGATCATCGCGCCGGTGGCGCCCAGCGGGTGGCCCATGGCGATCGCGCCGCCATTGACGTTGAGCCGCTCGTGCGGCACGTCCATCTCCCGCATGAAGCGCAGCACCACCGCGGCGAAGGCCTCGTTGACCTCGACCAGGTCGATCTGGTCCATGGTCATGCCGGCCTTGGCCAGCGCCTTGCGGGTTGCCGGTGCTGGGCCGGTCAGCATGATCGTCGGTTCCTCACCGGTGACCGCGCCGGCCACGATCCGGGCCCGAGGGGTCAGCCCGAGATCCCGCCCGACCTGCTCAGACCCGACCAGCACCAGCGCCGCTCCGTCGACGATCCCCGAGGAGTTGCCGGCGTGGTGCACATGCTCGATGCGCTCCACCCAGTGGTAGCGCTGCAACGCGACGGCATCGAATCCGGTCTGCTCGCCGAGGTCAGCGAAGGACGGCGGGAGCGCGCGCAGGCCCGCCAGGATGGTATCCGGGCGCAGGTGCTCGTCGCGGTCCAGCACGACGATGCCGGTGCGGTCGCGCACCGGCACCACCGAGCGCTGGAAGTACCCGTTGCTCCACGCCTTGGCAGCGCGGTGCTGCGACTCCAGGGCGTAGGAGTCGACGTCCTCGCGGGTGAAGCCCTCGATGGTGGCGATCAGATCGGCGCTGATGCCCTGCGGCACGAAGCGAGCGGCGTAGGCGGTCTCGGGGTCCATCGCCAACGGGCCGCCATCGGAGCCCATCGGCACCCGGGACATCGACTCGACACCGCCGGTGAGCACCAGGTCCTCCCAGCCCGAGCGCACCTTCATCGCGCCGAGGTTCACCGCCTCCAGTCCCGATGCGCAGAACCGGTTGATCTGTAGCCCCGCGACGATGTCCGGCAACCCGGCGGCCAGCGCGGCGGCGCGCGCAAGGTCCGCGCCCTGGTCGCCCACCGGGGCGACTACCCCGAGCACGATGTCATCGATCCGCGCTGGGTCCAGGCTCGGGTGCCGGCTACGCAGCTCGTCGACCAACCCGGTGACCAGGGAGATCGGCTTGACGCCGTGCAGCGCGCCAGTCGGCTTGCCTTTGCCCCTCGGGGTGCGCAGCGCTTCATACAGGAATGCTTCGGTCATGACGGGCTCCCAGTCTTGGGGGTGCTGGTCGTGGCGGGCACCGCGGATTCGCGGATCGCGCGGTTGACGGCGAGCTGGAAGTTCGTGACAACACCGTCCACGGCGACCGGCTTGAGTCGTTGCAACAGGGCGATCAGCGCCGCACGCAGCTCGGGCGGGCGCCCGCGCTCTCGGTACTCACGTAACACGGTGTCATGGAACAGGGCAACCAGCTCGGTCGCCAGCGCGCTGGTGTGCCGCTCGATGATCTGCTGGGAAGCCAGCTGGACCTCGAAATCCATCTTCGCGTCGAGCAGGCTCAGCGTCCAGGGGGCGCCCGGCGCGCGCGTCGAGCTCGGCCCAATCCACCGTCTCGGGCTGCTCAGGCAGCCACGGGGCGAGCAGCGCGCGGTGCAGGGCGAGGTCCTCGGGGGAGCGGTCCAGCGGGATCCGAGCGAGGTAGCCCTCGATCGCCGCCAGCGTGAACCCCAGTTCCTGCAGGTCGCGGACCAGCTCCAGACGAGCCGCGTGCCGCTCGTCATACAGGCCTAACCGGCCGCGCACCGCTGGTGGCGGGATCAAACCCATCCCGGCGTAGAACCGGATGGTGCGCACGCTGATCCCGGCACGGGCGGCCAGCTCCGCGATGGTGAACTCGTCGGCCACCAGCGACCCCTCCTGATGTAACAGTAGAACTGTATGGTACGCGACAGCGTCACTGTCGCGTACCGCGTCGCTGTCACATACCCCAAACCGTGGGATAACTGCCGTGCCAAGCACCTGCGGCAGGGTCGCATCGGGGAGGATGCACCCGTGACCTCGTTGCCAAACGTGCCCTCCGGCGCCACTTGGCGCTGTGTGGACCTGCACCTGCACACGCCCGGTGTACCCACCTTCACCTTGCCGGGCGCGGTTGACGTTCACCAGCAGCGGGATCGGGAGCAGATCGCTGATCAGTACGTCGAGCGGTTACGAGCAGCCCGCATCGACGTGGCGGCGATCACCGACTACCAGGGTGTCCGGACCGACTGGTACTCTCTCATTCGGGACAAGGCTGACGGAATCACCGTCCTGCCCGGCGCGGAACTCTCGATCAACAACGTGGGCAAGGGCCTGCACCTGCTCCTCATCTTCGATCCGAATACCGATCCGGAGCGCATCAACGAGGTCATCCGGCATCAGGCTCAGCGGTCGCAACCGCTGTTCGCCAACAGAGAGCCACACATCGACATCGAACTCCGCGATCTTCTGCCCGATACTCTGCAGGCGATACGCCAGGAACTCGACTGCGTTATCATCGCCGCGCACGCTCGTGACAAGAACGGGATTCTCAAGGAGTGGGGTCCCCAGAAGACCGCAGAGCTCATTCGCGACGGCCTCTTGGATGCCATCGACAACTGCGAGGACGCGGTCATGAGACTGCAGGCAACCGCAGTTCTGTCACCCGAGCAACTGGGGTCCCTGGCGTGTACCCTCAGCAGTGACCCGAAAAGACTTGAGGACATCGGGGCCAAGACAACGTCCGACGGGCGACGCAGGCTTACCTGGATCAAGTTGAGCACCGTCGACGTCGCCGCATTGCGACTCGCGCTGCACGACCCGAAGACTCGGGTATTGACCCAGCCTCCCGAGTCGCCGCACCACCCGAGGGTGCTGTCGATGAAGGTCCAAGGTGGTTTCCTCGATGGGCTGGAATTGTGTTTCAACGACGACCTCACCACGCTCATCGGTGGCCGGGGGGCCGGTAAGTCGGCGATTCTCGAGACTCTGCGATATACGCTCAACGGCCCCGTCTACTCCGACCAGTCCGAACGGATGTCGCTCGTGCGGCACGCCGTGGGCAGTGGCGGCCAGGTCCGCCTAGTGATAGGACGCCCGGGCCCTGTGCGACAACAACGCTACGAGATCACCCGAGTGCTCGACCAGGAGCCCCGAGTCACAGACCTCGTGACTGGCCGCGCGGTGGAGGTTCCTCCCATGGAGCTCTTCGGAGCGGGCGGCTCCCCAGTGATCCTCCTGCAGCGAGAGATTCAGGCGGTTGCTCGCGACGACTCATTCCGCCGAATGCTTCTCGACGAGATCATCGGCGATGACGCGCGACAGGCCGACTTAACCGTCCGAAGGACAGCTGAGGATCTCCGGCGAAATCACCGCGCCATCGACGAGGTCGAGCGCCGACTCGCCCGCCGCGACGAGTACGTGGAACGGTTGGGGAAGCTCAACGCCGAGATCGACTACTTCGAGCAACAGGGTGTCGCAGACAAACTTGACCGCCAAGCAAGGGCCGGTGCCGACCGGGCACGACTCGATACTGCCGCGCAACGCATGGCTGACGCCGTGAATACGCACGCCGACACGACGGCGGACATCATCGAACTCCTCGCGGCAGGCGCCGCCGATTTGCGGGCCGGGCAAAGCGACCACGCCACCGTCTTGAGTGAGCTCGCCGTGGTGGTCGAGCAGGCACGAAACCGAATCGGGTCCGCACTCACCGGCATCGATGCCGATCTTCGCGCGTTGCGCGACCGGGTCAGCGACACAGCTCAAAGTTGGCCGGCGCGCGTCACCGACCTTGATACGCAGCTACGCCGAATCCAAACGGAGCTCGGTGGGCAACTCGACGCACAACGCTATATCAACGCGGTCCACCAACGGACCGCTCTGCAGCCGATCGTCACCGAATCTCGCACGCCATGAGCAGCAGCTCCTTGAGCTGCGGACCCAGCGAGAAAAACTCTTGCGCCGACTACAAGATCAACGAAGGGGTGCGTTCAGGCTGCGCAGCCAGGCGGTCGACGACGTCAACAGGCAGCTCGCTGGCAAGCTTGAGATGACCGTGAGCTACCTGAGAAACATCGCTGACTTCACTGCTCACCTCTCGACCATCTTGAAAGGCTCACGAGTCAACTCTGAAACTATTGCGACGATTGCCGCGAAATCCGGCACCGATGGCGTCGAGTTTTCCCGGGTCGCTACCCAGGGCGGCGCCGCTGTAACGAAACACTTCGGTATCACCGAAGCGATGGCGAACAAGCTGGTCCACTGGCTCTCGGATGAACCGACCAGGTTGCGTCAGGTGGAGGTCCTTGCTCCCGAGGATAGCGTGTCCATCGCGCTGGCCGTCGACGGGAAACCACGCGATCTGGGCAACGTGTCCATCGGCCAGAAGGCGACAGCGCTCCTGCTGCTTGTCTTCGCGCAAAGCGGAAGGCCCCTTATTCTCGACCAACCCGAGGAGGATCTGGACAACCGGTTCGTCTACGAAGACGTTGTGCCGTTGCTGCGAGCAGAAAAAGGTATCGTCTACCCCGTTAGGCGACAACAGATCATTGTAGCGACCCACAACGCTAATATTCCGGTTAATGGCGATGCGGAGCTGGTGTTGAGTCTCGCGGACGAGGGTGGCAGATGTGCGGTGCGTACCCGCGCTTCGATCGATGACGCCACTGTTCGCAACGAGATTAGGACCGTGCTGGAAGGTGGCGCTGACGCATTCCGTCGCCGCGCAGAGAAATATGGTGGCCTGGATGACGCCTGACGAGCTGCGCGATCGTATCCTCCGCTGGGAGGACCCACATACCGACTTCAAAGAGGTCGTCGGGTACAACAGTGAGCTCGCCAAGGATCTCGTCTGTTTCGCCAACAGCGACGGCGGCCAGCTCGTGATTGGGGTCGCCAAGGGCCGCAGTGTGGTCGGCGTTCCCGATACTGATCAACTGCTTTTGAGGGTCGATGACGTCGCATTCCAGAGCTGCTCACCCCCGGTCACAGTGGTACCTGAGATTGTCACGCTGGATGGCAAGGACGTCGTTGTCCTCAACATACCCAAGGGTGACCAGCGGCCCTATTCCACTCACGAGGGCCGCTACTATATCCGATCCGGAACACGGTGCTGTCGGGCGAGCCGGGAGGAGCTACTCAGGCTCTTCCAGGCGGCGCGTTCGCTGTTCTACGACGAGCAGCCGCTCCCCCGACTCGACCTGGCCGACCTGGACCTCGATGCGGTCTCTCGGTACCTCAATGACACCAATCAGGGGGAACTTGACGACGATCTGGTGCGGCTGTTGCGAGCATGGCGCATGTACGACGGTTCCCACCCCACAGTGGGGGGGCTCGTACTGTTCGGTAGACGCCCGCAGGCTGCTCTCGAATCGTCCCGCGTCGTCGTCGGCGCACTGGCAGGCGATGACATCGGTGATGATTTCGTAGATCGTCAAGACATCTACGGATCGCTGTTTAGCGCCATCGCCCAGATTGAGACGTTCTTGCGGCTCCATCTCAGGACTGGTCACGAGATCGTCGGGTTCAAGAAGGAGAAGCGTGAAGAGATCCCGATGGCGGCGCTGCGTGAGGCCGTGGTGAACGCACTGGTGCACCGCGACTACACGATCCCCGGTCCAACCCGCGTCTTCGTGCTCTCCGACCGGGTTGAGGTGAGATCCCCTGGACGTCCACCCAACAGCGTGGATGCCGAGGCGATGCGCGCCGGGGTGCACGTCACCCGCAACCCGCACATCTACAGCAGGGTCGTGGAGGCGGAACTCGCCACCCGCGCGGGTACCGGAATACGACGTATCGCTCGACTGCTCAAAGAAGCCAACGGCACTAGTCTGGGTATTGCCATCAGCGACGCTGAGGTTGCCCTGACACTGCCGCGCGGGCCGAAGTAGGGCATCAGCCGCTGGGATGTCAGCCTGCAAGTCAGGCGGCGTTACGTCGTTGCGGATGGTGACACCGTTGAAAGAACCACCTGCCGAGCTGCCGGGTAGTGTCTCGTCGTTCCATTCGGCGACCACCATGGCCGTGGTGTCGTAGACGTTCATCTCGGACCGCAGCTTGCGCAACATGTCGATCGCCGACTCGAAGCGGCCCGGCTTGGACAGGATCGTCGATCGAAAGACGAACAGGAACCCGATGGCGGCGAGCGGGAACCGGGCACGCAGGTTCTTGGCGTCGCCGTAAGACTCCTCGAAGCGATTTTTCAGGTTGTTGCCAAACGACGAGACCATCGACTTGGTCGACACCATCAACTCGGGGCCGCGAGACCACTGTGCGATGACGACATCGACCTGCTTGACATAGGCTCGGCCGAGCACCCTGGCATCGCGCGGGGCCACCGTCGCGTTGCGCACCAGCTGGGCCTCGACGTCACCGCGCAGCTTCTTCGGTAGACCTTGGACGAAGAGTCCGACTTCACGCGGCAGCACTCGGGGCTTCGTCAGGCGCGGCCAGACTTCATCGGCGGGAAAGCCAGCTCGCCGCAGCTCTGCGGCAACCCAGGCATCGATCGCGTTGGCGAGTCGACCAGACTCCGAGCCACTGCCAGCTTCGATCGGGATCGCCAACAACGTCTGGAGCAGCTCGTAGTCCGGCTCGTAACGACGGCCCGTCGGCGTCAGCTGCCAGGGATTGCCGATGTCGGCGCGGCCATGGATCGCGTCTTCGAAGCTGTCGAAGGCATCATCCTTGACCACGCGCTGCACCCCTTACCCATTGCGACCGGGCCAGCCGGCGCGAGCGGAGCGCGTCGGCGGCAGCGCGGAGCAGCTCGACCTGGGCGGTCTCCAGGCCCATGACCTCGTGCAGAAGCACCTCGTCCACCCGCGTGACCACCTCGGCCCACCGGCCATCGGCAAGCCAGTCATCGAGCGTCGTGCTCGATGACTGCAACCGTGTCCAGACCGCTTGCAGGTCCGTGGGGCCCGGTACCGGCAGCATGGCTGCCTCACGAGGCTCTATCTTGAGGATGCCGCCACCGTAGGAGCGACCAAAGACCTCGGCCCCAAGCAAGGTAACGCTGTTGAGGGACACTACTGGCAAGGCTAACCGAGCAATTCGAGGTGCACCCGGGAGCAGGCGAAGCCCGTGCATCGAGTTGACGAAGGTCGCCTTGGCCGTGTTGGCGATGAGTCGCGGGTAGCGATGACTCATATAGGTGAAGAAGAGGTCCGGCGGCGACACCGCAGGCGGGCGCCACCACGGGGAGCGGACCGTGCACTTGTAGGCCTTATGCACTGCCTGCTCGCGACCGAGCGCGATGTAGGCCGCCAGCGCCGTCGACCGGTCGTTGGCCGCAGGATGCAGGAGCCACACCCGCTCCCCTTGCTCACGCAGCTGCGCCCAGCGCGCGGTCGAGAAGGCCATGCCTCGGATATGCTTTGTTCCGGGCGGGCAGACCTTGATGACGTGTCGGCCCTCCACCAGCTGGTATTGCGCGCGGGTCTGCTCCGACATCGTGAAGTAGTTGTTCGCGCCTGTGACCGTGCCCAGTTCAGGCTTGCCGTAGCTAGACAATGGCGTGAAACGCTCGTCACTGACCATCTTGAACAAACGGCGTTGCTGGTTCGGCAACAGCAAGTCCGTCCACTTGCCGCTGTCGGCCGGCGTGACACTCAAGTTGGTCATCGGGCGGATACCCGCCAGGTCAGCGGCATCATCGAGGCAGTACAGCGAGAAGGCATCACAGCCACCACTGCCAGCCGCCAGTACCAAGACCACCTTCTCAGTCGCGTCCTGGAACTGCAGCCGTTCGAACAGCACCAGGTGTACCTGCTCGAACCGCTGTCGCAGCCAGGCGCGGATTGGTTCGGCGTACCCCACGGTCAACAGCTCAGCGGGCAGTACCATCGCCAGTCGACCCTGTGGTTTGAGAAAACCACAGGCATGGACAATCAGTGCCGCCCACGATGAGGCTAAACCAGACAGTCGTACGTTTTGCCGAAGCGCCGCCTGCCGCGACTTCGCTCGAGCCTCCCCGATATGGCGCTGGTACCGGACAAAAGGAGGATTGCCGATCACTGCGTCCATGGCGGGCAGCTGCGCACCCAGCTGGTCGGGCGTAGCGAGGTCGAAGAAGTCCGTCGCCAGCAGGTGGGCGTCCAAGCCCTCGGCCTCCAGGATGGACGTCGCCCAGTCCAGCGAGGTCTCATGAAGATCGACACCGAACAGGTGCTCGTCGAGGTCACCGTCTTGGCGACCGAGTGCCCGCAACCGTCGACCCGCTGACCGGAGGAAGACGGCTTCGCCGCAGGTCGGATCCAGAATTCGAGCATTCCGGTCAGCACCGACCGCCCAGTCCGCCAGGTAGTCAGCGATCTGTGGGGGTGTGAAGAAGGCGCCACGCTCCTTGCGGAGGGCGGGATTGTCCCCGGGTCGGATCATGCGCAGATCCTATGGCGAGGGTCTGACAAAACCGGCTGCGCCGTGCGACTAGCCTCGCCGGTGATGCTGGTCAACCTGTACTCGGACACTCAGACCCGACCGGTCGAGGCCATGCGTGCGGCGATGGCAGACGCCGAGGTAGGCGACGAGCAGCGCGGCGAGGATCCCACCGTCAACGCCCTGTGCGAGCGGGTCGCAGGGTTGCTCGGCAAGCCCGCCGCCGTGTTCCTGCCATCGGGCACGATGTGCAACGCGATCGGTTTCCGGCTGCACGTGCGGCCCGGCGGCGACGCGGTGCACCTGCACCCGAGCGCCCATCCAGTCGTCGCCGAGGGGGGCGGCCCGTCGGCGCTGTCCGGGGCGGTACTGGCCCCAGTGTCCGGCGAGGCCGGCATGTTCACCGCCGACGCGCTGGAGGCCGCGCTGTTCCCGGCCGGGAACCGTTATCAACCGCGGTCCCGGCTGGTGTCTGTGGAGCAGACCACCAACCTGGCCGGCGGGCGGGTATGGCCGCTTGCGCAGGTACGCGCGGTGCTGGAGGTCGCCGCACGGCACCAACTGTGCACCCATCTGGACGGGGCGCGACTGATGAATGCCGTCGTCGCGTCCGGGGTGCCGGCCGCGCAGTGGGCTCGCGGGTTCGATACTGCGTGGATCGACTTCACCAAGGGCCTGGGCGCGCCGGTGGGCGCTGTGCTGGCCGGCTCGGCCGAGCTGATCGAGCAGGCCTGGCGCTACAAGCAGATGATGGGCGGGGCGTTGCGCCAGGCCGGCATCGTCGCGGCCGGCTGCCAGTGGGCGCTGGAGCACCACGTGGACCGCCTCGCGCAGGACCACATCAACGCCCGGATCCTCGCCGAAGGACTCGCCGGGCTACCCGGCATCACCCTCGACCCGGACACTGTCGAGACCAACATCGTGGTGTTCGGGCTGGTCGACGCGCTCCGGTTCTGCCAGCGGCTGGAGGCCGAGCACGGGGTACGGATGGGCGCGCCGGGACCCGACCTGGTCCGGGCAGTGACCCACCACGATGTGGACATTGCTGGTGTGCGCTGCGCGGTGGCCGCAGTCGCGGCGGTGCTGCGCGCCGCCTGGTGAGCGAAGGCGCCGAGGACACGTGTGGTGCCAGCACCCCGGCAGCGACCCGACCCCTGACCACCATCCTCGGCCTGACGCCACAGCTTGGGTAGGCCCGGTGCTCCCGAACGTGTCCTGAACCGCAAGCTGGACTGTTGTCCCTGGTCAGCGGTGCGCGAGAGACAACTCCAGGGACTGGTTGTGCTACGGACCGGCACTCAAGTAAAACGTCCTGACCT
>JBOHFR010000049.1:0-41394 GCA_050699715.1 Pseudonocardiaceae bacterium | reverse complement strand
GTGTCGTTTGAGAATCGACTGGCGGGACGGGCCCTGGTAGTCGCGTCAGCCGCAAGTCCGCAGCCGGAGTCGGTCTCTGGAGGGGCGGGGAACCGGCTTCACCCTGCGATACGGGCTGCCAGGCCAGGGGGCAACCTCCAGCAACGTCCGTGCCTCGGCGTAGGCGGGCAGCGCTGCGACCTGCTCTTGTGCCTGATCATCGTCGACAACGCGGTACACCTACACCCCGAACCGGGCAAACCGTTCCTTGAGCGGTGCTATCGGCTCATCCTTGGGTACGTCTTCGCCGGACAGTAGATTGCGTCGCGCGGCTGCGCATCCGCCGGAGCCGACAGGATGCGCCACGGTTCGGGTGTCACTGTCATCGGGAGTGGTCTGCGTCGTCTCGGCTGATGACGATCTGATGCCGGTGTTCGTTGATGATCCGCCGGAGTTGATCAGGGTTTTCGGATAGCCGGGAGACGTCTCGGATGAGCACGAGGTCCGCTCGGCCAGCCGCGACATCAGCAAGAACCGCACGACACCGCTTCGATGCTCGGATGCCAAGCGCGACCTCCGCCACTGTGTCCACCGGCACCACACCGGCACGATCGCACCAATCCTCCAGCTCCCGGATCTGCCGCGCGAGCTCCTCGCGGCGTTGTGACCGAGCGTAGAGAATCGCGGTGCGGGGCATACTGCCAGTCTAAACAGGTGGTTACGTCGGAGGACCGAGGATCTGCCCAGCCCCATCACAGGTTGGGTAGTTCTCCGCCATCTGAATCTCCTCCACCTCAGGGTGGTCACTCAATCGTACGCGCTTCCACTCTATGATCACCTGGGCGCCATTGCATTGCGGACACACGTAGAGCCGCCGTTGATCTTTACCCACACTAACCCCCCGGCCCGCTGCTCGCGCGTCACCGATCCCAGCATGCCAAGCATCTGGCCACCACCGCCAGCATACGGACAGTCAGAGTGTCATCGCGGTTCACGAGAGCACCACGGCCGTGCTCAGGAGACGCCGTGCCTCAGGGATGACATGGCCCTGAATGGCGACGTTCCACAGCGCGTGTCCGGTCTCTCCGGCGTGCTGCCCGGCGTTGTAGTTGAGCCAATACATCTCGTCACATCTCGTCGGCTGATCGAGGATGACTGAACTCCTCGTCCGCCACGCCAATCGCGGACACTGTGTCCTGTACTTCGCCCAGTTTGGCCAGTGCACGTGCGCGGCCGGTGTATCGACGACAGCACCGTGGCGGTTGTCCCACCCGTGGAACACTCGGGCGGCGGTGCCGAGGGAGGCCCGGGTGAACTGTTGGCGCTCCACCCCCCGTCACAGTAGACCGGCTACGGAGATTGTCACAGTCTGATACTAGAGTGTCTCCGTGATGTTACTAACCGTAGCAGCGGCGTGGTAGCGTCGACGCAATAAGGTCGACTCGCGGGAGGGTTCCATGGCCACTGGAGAGCCACGGCAACGCCATCCACACGGCGAGCTCAAGACCGCTATACGCGAGTACCTGGCGAGCAAGGGTGGCGGCCCGGCTTCCATCAGCGAGATCAAGGCGGCTCTCGAGCCCAAGCTGGGGAAGCGGCCCGACTCCTCCTACCGCAGCAGTCTTCAGGACGAGCGGTACTTCGAGCGTGTCTCCCGTGGCGTGTTCAAGCTCCGTGACCAGGATTAGCACCTCGCCCGGCGAGGTCCCCACCGCCGAATACGATCTTGTCCGCCTAGCGGTTGGCCTAGGAGCCTTGACTGTCGGCGGACCGCTCTCGCCATCCGAGGCCGACCTGGTCGAGACGGCTGAGATTTTCGGCGGAGAGCCCGCTGAGTGCCTCGTGGTGGAGACCGCGAGGCGGATCCTCGCCGGTGCCGATCCTCTCGGCGAGGAGTTTTGCACTCTGCGGTCGGCGGAGGTTCGCCGCGGTGCGGGTGCTGTGTACACTCCGGCCGAGCTGGTCGACCCGATGGTTCAGTGGGTGTTGGAGCGCAACCCCGACCGCGTGGTGGACGCCGGAGCGGGCAGTGGGCGGTTCTCAGTGGCCATCGCCCGCAAGACCCCCGAGGTGCCGTTGGTCGCGGTTGACTCCGACCCGGTGGCCACGCTCATGACTCGGGGCAACCTCGCGGTTTTCCGCGTCGCCGATGCCGCGGTGTTGCAAACCGACTACACGCGTTTCCCGCTTCCGGCCACCACGGGGCGGACAGCGTTCCTCGGGAACCCCCCGTACGTCCGGCACCACCTACTCACACCCGCGGCGAAGGCGTGGGCGCGCAACGTCGCCGCCAAGCTTGGCCACTCGGTGAGCGGGTTGGCCGGCCTGCATGCCTATTTCTTCCTCGCCACAGCCGCCATGGGTCGCCCCGGAGACGTTGGCTGCTTTGTCACCTCGGCGGAGTGGTTGGACGTCAACTACGGCTCTATCGTCCGGCAACTTTTCCTCGGCGCTCTGGGGGGCGAGGCGGTCCATGTCGTGGAGCCGCAGGCTATGCCTTTCGAGGGCACGGCAACGACGGCTGTCGTGGTCAACTTCCGCTTTGGCGAACGACCGGGCTCCGTCCGCTTTCGCCCGGTGACGAGCCTCAGCGGCTTGGGCGACCTCGGGACGACTGGTGAGCCCGTCGCTCGTCAGCGGCTCGTGGAGGCTCCCCGCTGGTCGCCCTTCATCCGTACCCGTGCTCAGGTGCCCGCGGGTTATATCGAACTGGGGGAGATCTGCCGGGTGCACCGGGGCACGGTCACCGGGTCGAACGCCACCTGGGTGACGCGTGGCGACGTCAAGCTGCCGGAGTCCGTCCTCTTCCCAGCGGTAACGAGGGCGCGTGAGCTTTTCGAGGCGGGAGAGGTTCTCAGCGATCCAGCGAGCCTCCGGCGCGTGATCGACATCCCGGTGGACCTCGACGAGCTGGAGCCAGCCGAGCGCAAGCTGGTGGACCGATTCATTCGGCAGGTGAAGAAGGCGTTGGTCCACCAGGGCTACATCGCCGCTCACCGCCGCGCTTGGTGGTCAGTGGGGCTCCGTGAGCCTGCTCCTATCCTGGCGACGTATATGGCCCGCCGTCCTCCGGCCTTCGTCATGAACGCCGCCGGGGCACGCCACATCAACATCGCGCACGGGCTTTACCCCCGTCAGGAACTGCCGGCTCATGCGCTGGCGCGCCTCTCTCAGTGCCTCCGGCAGTCGATCTCTCTCTCGCAGGGGCGGACGTACGCGGGGGGACTCACGAAGTTCGAGCCGAAGGAGATGGAGCGCCTTCCGGTGCCCGACCTCGATAGCCTCGTCGCCCATGAGCCTCTCCCCGCCCCGGTGGTCAGTCGACCTCTCCTGCCTCCAGGCGAGGGCCGTGCACATCCTCAGTGATCCGCGTCACCAGGAAGCGGTCCGCTATCTGGCCGGTCCACCGATCTCAGCCGACGACCTCAGGGTGGTGGCCGACGCCAAACTTTCGCGCTGCGCCCTCTCGGCCGACGATCAGATGGCTAGACGGGTGATCGAGACCGTTCTCCTGGGGCTGGACCGGCAGCGTTTCCCCTGGGTTACCGAGGGCCGCGAGCCCACCGAGACCGAGAAGGCCGTTGCCATCATGAGCACGGCCGCGCTGGTGTCCGCTCGCCGTGTGATGACCGCTCGGGCAAACGAAGCCAAGGGGGAACAGGAGCAGAAGGTCAGAGACACCCTGAGGGCGGCAGGCTTCACCGAGGTCGCACCTCGCGAGATCTCGACACTGCACAGCGCGCCTGCCGCCGGTGAGTTCTGCGGCGAGAGCCTCTTCGGCACGCGCAAGGCTGACATCGTGATCCGCCTCTGGGACCACCGGGTCATGGCTCTGGAGTGCAAGGTCAGCAACTCGAGCACCAACTCCGTGAAACGCCTCAACAACGACGCTGCCGTCAAGGCCCGAGTGCGGGGGCTCACCATCTGGTGGTCGCATGATCTCAACGAGATGATGAGCTGGATCGAGCAAACGAGACCTTAGCCGAAGTTCAACTCCCGCGCCCTCCGCGCCACCTAGCGGCACCAGCGCCGGCCGCCAGGATCGTCCTCAGGCTGATCCCAGGTTTTCGGTCTAGGGTAAGGGTTGCCGGCAGCGGCACACGCGACGAGCTCGGTTAGCTCGATGGTTGGAAGGCGGGGACCGTAACGTGACCCAGGATGGCGCGGAGGTCCACGGCGACCTGGCTGCTGTGCGGCAGGAGTTGGTGGAGTTGCGCGAGCGGATGGCCGTGATCAAGCAAGAAGCCGCCGCTGAGGTGGACCGCAAGTGGGTATCACCCTGGCGAACCCAAGATGTGTTCGACCTCAAGGTGAAGACGAGGTTGACGGCTCACCAGGAGTATCGGTCCCTGCAGAACCGCGCCCGGGATGTCGAGGCCAGCCTTGCCGCGGAGCCCACCGCTGCCACGGCGGGCGACTGAGGTCTCCATCACAGGGGTGCTGGGATAAATCAGTGGTGGGAGGCCCACGTCCCGGGGGATTATAGAAGGACCTGCGCCATCGGGAGGGGACTGAATGAAGGTCGCGGAGATCCTGAAGTCCAAGGGTGAATCGGTCGAGACCATCGAGGTCGACGCCAGCATCGCTGAAGCGATAGGCCGGTTGAACGGCCCTCCCCAGATCGGGGCGCTGGTCGTCCACGACGATGACGAGCAGCGGCCGATCGTGGGCACGCTCACTGAGCGCGACATCATCCGCGGTCTCGGCAAGTACGGCGCCAAGCTGCTGACCATGCAGATCACCAACGTGATGTCACGCAACGTTCCGGTCTGCTCTCCGGAGGACAGCATCACCCGGCTGATGCAGCAGATGACGGCTTCCCGTTACCGTCACCTGCCAGTAGTGGATCACGGCAAGCTGGCCGGTCTGGTCAGCATCGGTGACGTGGTCAAGGCCCGGATCGCGGACATGGAGCTGGAGACCAACTTGCTCCGGGACCTCTACATCGCCCGCGGATGATATCGCTTTAATCGGGCTTTACTCGGGCCTACCCAGAGCCGACGAAGGTGAACTCCAGAATCGCTCCGGGATTGGCGAGCTGCTCAGTCGGGGGTCCGAACTTGGGTCCTGCCAGGCCGGTGCTGTCAGTGGCGATGTACACAGTTCGATGGTTCGGGCTCAGCGCTAGATCCCGGTAGCGGTTTGTGGTCTTGAAGAACTGGGTGATATCGCCCTGGACTGAGCCACCGTCCTGGGTGAGTCGCAAGCAGTAGAGCGCGCCATTCTTCAGGCTGGTGACCAGCAGGGAGTTGCGCCAGCCGGCAAACACGCCCTGGTCAGCCGGCACGTAATCGATGCTGGAGGGCGCGATCGACGGCCAGCAGATGTATGACTGCTTACCGCAGGCCGGGTCCTTAAAGTTATAATCATTGGGGACGGTGTAGAGCGTCTTCAGTGGATCCACATAGTCCGGGCTGCTCCAGGAAGTCTCCTTCTGCTGGGGAACAGATGGTGGGATCGTAAAGCTGTCGTAGTGCAGGCTGGCGCACGGCGGCGTGGTCGATGCGGACCAGTTCGCATACGCGTAGGATTGGTCGTCTTTGAAGCCGGCCACATACGGCCAGCCGTAGTTCTTTCCGGCTTGGATCAGGTTGATCTCATCGTCGGTTTTGGGGCCATGCTCCGACGAGAAGAGCCGGCCTCCCGGTCCGAAGACCAGTCCCTGCGGGTTCCGGTGCCCATAGGAGTAGATATGGCTCTGTACTCCCCTGATCACCGGGTTATCTGACGGAACGCTGCCGTCGAGATTGAGCCGCAGAACCTTGCCGACGTATGTCGCCCAATTTCGGGAACTGACGTCGGCCGCAGTGGGCAGATCCTGTGCGCGGATCGGATTGCAGAAACGTTCGAACTGGTTGTTCCCCTGGTCCCCGATCGAATAGTACAGCTTCTGGTCGGGGCCAACCAGCAGGCGTCCGGAATTGTGGTCCGTGCTCGCCGACAAACCCGTGATCACGTCGACTGGATGGCTCAACGTGTGCGTTGCTGCATCGTAGGTGTAGCGGGCTATCTTGGCGCGTCGGTCGACTGCGGGGCCAGGGTCGGCGTCGTAGGTGTACGCGAGATAGACGTCATTGCTCCCCTTCAGGAAGTTCGGCGCAAATGCCATGCCGAGTAGGCCGTCCTGGCTTTCGGTGGAGTACACGTCGGCGATGGTGATCACGGTGCTCTTCGAGCCGTCCGACGGGTTCACCCGAGTTACTCTCTTGCCCGACTTCTCGGTGACCCAGAGAAAACCATCAGGACCCCAGGTGACCTCCCACGGGTCTGCCAAACCGGTAGTCAGGACGCGAAAGGTGAACGGCTCACCCGTACGTGTCGCGCTCGACGGCTTCTCTGGGGAGGCCATACAACCTGTCGTGGACAACGCCAGCAGGGTAGCCAGGGCCAGAAATCGCTTCCTGCGTCGCTTGCCGGGCCCAAGTCGGTGGGGCCCAGGTCGGTGGGGGCGTGGCTGGTGGGGCACCGCGCTATCGTGCCCGCCTCCGGTGCCCGCTCCGTCAGCGGGGCTCAGTCACGTAGGGAGAGCGCCCGCTGAGGGCGCTTCACTTCGAACCATCGTCACGTGCCTGCTGGCTTTCGTAGAGTTCCCAGGCGCGCCGGCGCGCCTCATTGGCGCGGCGCTGCGCATCCTCGCGCACCAGCCGCTCCTGCTCCGGCGTGGCGTGCCCCCCGGCGACCGCCACCTCTGCGGCCGTCAAGCGGTCAATCTCCTCATCGCGGTGGTGCCCTCCGGTCCAGGAACTCGGATTGTCGCGATGCCGAAGTTGGTAGTAGGGATTGTCCACTGGCAAGCCGCCACTGAATCGACCGTAGGCACCGAGGAACAGCAGCAACATCCCGGCGATGAAGCTGAAGATGACATTCGGCAGCCGAAACGCCAGCAGGTTGAGCTTGGTGTCCAGCACGGTGAGGTTGAGCAAGCCGGAGAGCAGGAAGAGCAGGCCCACGACCACCGTGATCGTGGAGGAGATCCGACCACCGCGCACTGCGGCGCCGATGAGGACCACGCCGACGATAAGAGAGATCGTCGACAGCAAGCCGTTCGAGGAGAGCCCGAGTACGACTGTGCCATGTACTTCGAGGAACTTCAGCCGATCGATGATCCCGAGGATCCCGAAGATGCATAATCCGACCCCTAGCACCGCCGCTCCGGTACGGTGCACGAGATCCAGTCTACTCCCAGGCGGAGATCGTACCACCTAGCCCAGGGTACTCGAATCTCTTGCCACGAGTAACGTCAATTTCGTACCACCTTGGTGCACCCGGTCAGCGGAGCTTGGCCCCAATACTGATCAGCTTCTCGCGGAAGTTCTCGTAACCGCGGTCCAGTAGAGAGATTCCCGTCACTGTCGAGTCACCTTGCGCGGCGAGTGCGGCCAGCACGTAAGAGAAGCCCGCCCGCAGGTCTGGGACATGCACGGTTGTTCCCTGTAGCTTCGTCGGCCCGACCACGACGGCGGAATGATGGTGATTTCGCGCTCCGAAGCGGCAAGGGGTGCGCCCGAGGCACTCAGTGAAGACCTGCATCTGGGCACCGAGCGCCTGGAGTGCCTTTCCGTACGCCAGCCGGTTCTCGTGCACCGTCTCGTGCAGCACGGTCACGCCGTCTGCCTGCGTGAGTGCGGTGACCATAGGTGACTGCCAGTCGGTCATGAAGCCAGGATGCACGTCTGTCTCGATGACCAGCGGGCGCGGCATGGACTTCTCCCGCCGAAACGTCACCTCGTTGCCGTCGGTGGAGAAGTCAAACTCGCCACCTGCGCGCCGGTAGACGTTGAGGTACGTCCCAAGATCAGCCTGCCGGACGCCGCACACAGTGATCCGTCCGTCGGTCGCCAGCGCGAGACTCGCCCAGGAAGCCGCTTCGAGCCGGTCCGGGATGGCGGTGTGCGAGACTCCCCTCAGGTGGGAGACGCCGGTGACCTGGATGACGCGGCCGGGTTGCACGGTGATCAGCGCACCCATGCGCTGGAGCATGGAGATCAGGTCGATGATCTCCGGCTCGGTTGCGGCGTTGCGCAGCTCGGAGTCACCCGCGGCGACGACCGCCCCGAGCAGGAACTGCTCGGTCGCACCCACGCTCGGGTACTTCAACTCGACGACTGCGCCGCTGAGCCCGCCCACCTCGGCCGTCAGCTTGAAGCCGGTGTCGGTCCGCTCGCTCACCGCGCCGAACGCGCGAAGCACCTCCAGATGCAGATCGACCGGACGCTCACCAATGCTGCAGCCACCGGGCTTCCAGAGCTCCGCGTAACCGGTGCGGTGCAGCAGCGGTGCGCAGGTGAGTACCGGGATCCGGCTCCGCACGTGGAAGTACTCCAGATCGCGCGTCGCAGCGGTGTGGATGTCACGCGCCTCGATCCGCAACTGACCGTCCGCCGGCTGCGCGGTGCTGCACCCCAGCAGCTCAAGCAGCTCGGTCACCAGCCGGGTGTCGACAATCTGCGAGATATTTTGGATGAGCACAAGCTCCTCAGTGAGGAGTGCGGCGACCATCAGCTTGGGAACCGCGTTCTTCGAGCCTCGGATCTTGACCGTTCCACCGAGCGGGATACCGCCTGTCAGGTGTAGCGCGTCGCCGTCATCAGCCATCGGGAAGGTAAACTCCTTGGGTGAATTCTCACGGTCCGACTCTGTAGGCGGTCCGACTCTGTAGACGCGTGATGCGTCCCGCAGTTGCCCAGCGGGGCCACGGTACCGCTCGTGTGGCGGCTCGGGCCCGGTAGCACCAGCGTGACCGGGACGACTGATAAAGCCCAGTCCCTTGTCACTTACCCGGCTGCACCGCATCCCGAGGCGGCCGCTGGAGCAGTGTGGGCAGGTCGCCCGCAGGGCACTGTTGCGTCGGCGGGTCATGAGGTCGGGCAGACTGCGCAGCCATGGTCGCGCACTGGTCGGGCAAGACGTCGTGGGTGGAGGTGTCCCGCGGCGCGCTCCAGGCGAATTTCGAAGCCGTCCGCGAGCACGCCGGCACCGCCGTATGTGCGGTCGTCAAGTCCAATGCCTACGGGAGCGGCCTCGTGGAGTGCGCGACGATCTTCCACCGCGCCGGCGCGCGCATGGTCGCGGTCACGCGGGTGGAGGAGGCGCGCGAGCTGCGCGACGCTGGCGTCGCGGCCGACATCCTCGTCCTCGCTCCGCCCCCGCGCGACGCGCTCGGATTCGCGATCGAGATGAACTGCGCGCTTGCGCTCGCGGACGGCGGCGACGTCGAGCCCTACGCAGCCGCGGCGAAGGCGGTGGGCCGGCCGGCGCGGGTCCACCTGAAAATTGACACGGGCATGGGGCGGCTCGGCGTCCGTCCGGAACAGGCTCCGGCGATCGCGTCTCAAGTCGCCTCGTCGGACGATCTCTCCCTCGAAGGCATCTGGACGCACTTTGCCCACGCCGCAGGTCCGGCCGGCTGTCAACAACTGGACCGTTTCCTCAGCGTACGGCCGGCACTCGTCAGTTACGCGCCGCGCGCGATTCTTCATACGGCCAACTCCGCCGCAACGATCGCACTTCCCGCCGCGCGACTCGATATGGTGCGCGTCGGGACGCTGCTCTACGGCCAGAATCCGGTGGGAGCTCGTGCCCCGTTTGCGCTCAGAGACCCGTTCGAGTGGCAGGCTACGGTCGTGTCTGTGCGTGAACTACCGGCCGGACAACCGGTGGGCTACGGCGGGGAATGGCGGGCCAAAGTCCCGACGCGCGTCGCTACGCTCCCAATCGGCTACGCGGACGGATTCGGCCTCGAGCCGGCCGCGCGCACGGAGTCCATCGCCGAGGCCGCTCGCATCAGCGCGCGCGTCGCCGCAGTCGCGCTTCGACGGCGACCCTCGCCGCGGTTCGTGTGGTTCGGGGAGCGCAAGGCGCCCGTCGTCGGACGCATCGCGATGCAGGAGGTGACCGTTCAGGTGGACGGCATCGCCGGAATCGAGCCGGGATCTGTTGCGCGCATCCCCGCCCGGCGGCTCCTCGTCGGCGCTGGCATCGAGCGCGTCTACGTTCCATGACCGGCAAGGGCACTGTTGCGTTGGTGGGTCATGAGTACTGAGCGCCACAGAACGGTAGGCGAACAACGCCCGCTCCACCTCAGCCAGCCGGGGGTTCACCGCGCCCCCCAGCTCCCCGTGGGGTGGCGGTGGCGCAGCGGAACTCACGGGTTGTCGCACGCAACGAAGGTTTGACAAACGGATCGGGCGATGCGAAGTCTGATCTGCGCGATCAGGGGAATGCGGAACCCACCTTTCCGGTCGCTCCCGTTACGAGAATCATGAGTGCCGCTCCTTACTTCGGCGTAATCAGTGCGGGCGGCCACGGCGGCCACGATGTCGGATAGGTCGAGGGTGCCCCGAGAGTGGGCTCCGCTGCGGGACTGCGGGGATGGGCCACCGCCGGCGGCAGACGACCCCGGTCGGGGGTGCAACGGTGTTGAATGTCGCCGTCCGTCAGGACGGCCCGGAAGGCCGGGCCGTCCTGACGGGTGACTTCCTGCAGATGGCCATAACGGGCCGAGTGGTCCAGCAGGAACGGGCGGACGTGGTTCAGGTAGTTCTGGACGGAGGCGAGATACAAGGTGTGACTACCCCAGCCCACCTTCACGACACAATGACAAGAGGTCGCCAGCACCGGACCCGGTTAAGGGCAATAGTTTCCGGTCACCGTGGTTGGCGTATCGGCGTATCCGCCTGGCCTGTCGAAGGTTCCACCGTCGCAGCGGATTTTCTGTTTCAGGTCCGTGCGAGCTGCGACGAAGAAGGGGTGCCCCGTTGTGATGAATCCCTTTTCCGGCGCCCCGTTGGTGGCCGTGCAATTGCCCTCGCCGAAGACGGTCCCTCCTGGAGTCATCACGGTGTCGCAGGTATAGGTGGGTTCGTCGTAGGTGAGTTCGTCGCGGGCCTCGGCGGGGATCGCGAAGGCCAGCGGAACAACGGCTGCGGCAACGACGAAGAGGGCTCTTGCGATCTGCATGCGAATACGTCCTTCCTCATACAGGGTCAGGGAGGTCGCTGCGCCCCACGTGATGGGTGGGAGCTGGCCTCTGGTCGGAATGGGTGCGGGAGTGCCAGGCGACTGCGCGCGGGTTCGATCCCGGAACCCGCGAGATTCTGCGCTCGACCCGCCGATGCCTTTGATGCAGTGCTCCGGTATCAAGTTCTGCTGTTGGGATTCCCGACAGTTCGGGTATACTATGACACTGGACCCACTGGCTACATTCGGCCGGGAACGTACGCCGGCTACCGTACGTTCCCGGTACCGAACTTCGTGTACGAGTAAGCAGATTAGCGAGCCCGCGCGGCGTGCGGTCGGGGCCGGGGTAGTGATCCGCTTGCCGGGAGCAGTACTTCCTGGCCCTTGGTCAGCCCGGAGAGCACCTCGGTGTTGTCATCGCCGACCTTGCCCGGGGTGAACGGAACTCGTTGTGGTTTGCCGTCTGGGCCGGGGGTCGCCACAAACGACTTGCCGTCTTGCGTGGTCACTGCCGCGGTCGACACCACCAACGCTTGGTTCTTGACCGTGCTGGTGATCACCGAGACGTTCGAGGTCAGCCCGGACTTCAGCGCCGAATCGACGTTGGTCAGCAACACCGTGGCGTAGTAGTTCGTCACACCGTCGATATCCACTCCGGTTGGCGACATCGAGGTCACCGTGCCGTCGTGCTCGACTCCCGGCAGCGCGTCAAAAGTGAGTTTCGCCGCCGAACCGGGCTCGATCTTCGCTGCGTCTGCCTCGGGGAACGGAACGACCACCTGGAACGTTTTCAAGTCACTGAGCTGAATGAACGCACCACCGCTCGGCGCGGTCGCCCGCAACGCTTCGAGCCCACCCACACCCTGCAGGGTGCCGGGATTCTTCCGGTCGGACGTCGCCGGCCCACCCACGTCCGGAATCTGCGCATCACTGCCCGGCGCCAACGGCGAGGGCGGCGACTGCGGCCCGCAGCACTGCATGTACTCCCCGACCGTCCCGGTGACCGCGGTCACGGTGCCGTCCGCCGGGGCATACACATACGAGTTCTTCAAGTTGTTCTGGGCGATCACCACCGCCGCCTGATCGACGTCTAGCAACGCTTGCTGGATCGCGATCTGCGAGGGACGGTTCGTGGCGGCGATCCGGAAGATGTTCTCATCGGTCTTCACGGTGACCAGATCCTGCGCGTAGGTGGTCTCCAAGTTGCCGCGATCGACCCGTTCGTTGTCCTCATCGGTGATCACGACCGTGCGCTGGTTGAACACCACCAGCTCAGCGGCTCGCACCGCCGCGTCATCGGTCGCGCACAGCGTTATCTCCGCAGCGGTCGGCAGCGCGGCCAGCGGTCCGTTCGGACCGCAGCCATCCGCCGCCGCCTTTTTCTGTGCCGTTTGCAGCGCCTGCTCATCGAACTCGAGCACACCGCGCGCCCGAGTGACGAGGTCCGCGTCCGCCTTCTCCTTCAAATCGATGTTGTGCCGTGCGTCCTCAGCGAATCTGCGCGCTTGGTCCAGAGTTGCGAGGTCCCCGGGCACGGTCACGTCGTTGAGGATCAGAGCCAGCTGCGCCTGTTGATCGGCGAGTACCTGCTGGGTCTGGATCAGCGCCTGTTCCAGCGAGCTGTTGTCCTCCACGGCCAACAACTGGCCCTTCTTCACCTTGTCTCCGACCTTCACATTGATGGTCTTGAGTGTGTTGGCCGCCTTGAAGCCGAGGTTCGTCGTCTTCGCCGCCGCCAATGCCCCCTTCGACGAGATCATTTTCGACACCGACCCCTCCGTTACCACCGCCGTCATCGGCTTCGGTGGCGAGATGTTCGCTGTCATCGGCTTCAGTGGAGAGGTGTTCGTCGTGTTCGTCACCAACACCGCCCCCACCGCCACAGCGACGCCCAACGACACCACCGCCGTTCGGGTCACTACCGCCGTTCGGGTCGCCACCCGTCTCGTCCCCTCGTCCCCAGCCACACCAACCACCACTCTCTGGATTGCCGAACATTCCGGAGGATTGCTCAATCAGCTGCTTCCCAGCTACACAGGGTGACAACGAGGTCATTGTGAACAAACTGGAAACAAAATACGGCAATTAGATGAATACGGCATGAATGGGACATAAATCGTCCGCCTCTGCTCCACCATCCCGAACGCGGGTCCAGCCGAGCCCGGCGAATGTCGATTCCAGGTACGTCAACTCGGGCGTGGTTCGTTCAGGCAGCAAGACGCCTAGGGGGCGAAAAGTCCCTGGTGGGCTGGGCTCTGCTGGGCCAGGGCCCGGTTGACCGCCCGACGATCGACGCGCTCCAGAGCGCGCAGCGGGTCAACGGTGGGGACCGATGTCGCAGCGGGTTCAGTCATGGCCCCATCTTTACCATGGCCCCAGCGGCCATCTCGCTTAGAGTAACCCATCGGTCACTCAGAGCGACGGCCAGCGGGATGAGCCGTTCCCGTCGCGCGGCGATGGACACAGTCAGCCGCGCGATCTGGCGCTGAGTCACGCCTAGGCGCTTGAGCAGCCGGTACAGCGCGCCGATGTCACGGGCGGCCACCGCGACGCGCACCTCGTCATCGTCGAGGAACGAGGGCTCAATCTCCTGTATCGGCGCGGGTGCTCCGCCCGGTGAACTCCCGCACCTCCTGGGCGTATGACGGCTTGGCGTGCTTGACAAGGGTGCGCACCATGCCGCGCATCTCCTGCCGGTGCTGGAAGTCCTCCGGGCGCAGCCGTTCCACTATCGTCAAATGCACAAAGACTGCCGCGTCATTACTGCCGCGTCGCCCTGCAAGACCACCTCGCGCCTCCGGTTGAGTCGATGGCCGCCCCGGCCGTCGATCCGCCCACACTGCGGTGACACGCATTCTCATGCTGTTTCTGCCCTGACGTGAATTGCGTCGGGTGGCTGTCCTGGAACGCGGCCGAAGGACGCCGGCCTGACTCCGAGCTGCATTCCCACCTACGCTGGGACGCGGCGACGAGGATGTGACTTTCAGAGCTTGATGGCGCGGAATATTCGCGGCCCTCCCGCGCCAGGCGCGGGGCCTCGGTGGGTGTCGCTGGCCACCTGGTGTGGCGCGGCACGTGGTCGCTGTCCGCTCTGGCCTTCGTTCGCTCCGCGAGGAGGTGGGGGGATCTGTTGCGGAGTTGCCACAGATGGCAACTTGGGGCGAGAAGTTGCCATCTGTGGCAACTCCGCACGTTGCGACAGTCCTTCCCCGGACTTTACCGACAGTGACATCGGTACGTGGTGTGGCAGGCATCGGACTCTCGTGGTGCACGGGTGTCGCCCCCGGAAAGTAGCTGGCCACAGACTCCCGGCCCACCAATACGATCGTGAAACGACCGTGGGGCGCGGGGTGCGCCCGGCGAGTAAACACGATCACCGGCAGGGCAGTACTCGGATCGTCACGTGGGGGAGTTCGCTGGTTTTGGTCAGGTGGTGGAGTTGGTCGCGCATCACGTCCGGGCCGCCGACGACGCGGCGCAATGCGCCCTCGTTGATCACCACGTCGAGGTGCACGGGGTCGTTCCCGGAGAGTCGGACCTGGCGTGCGCGGCGTAGTTCCGCGGCTCGGGCCGCCTCGTCGGGCAGTGGTGTGTAGGGGGGTGGCGGAGGATCTCGGCGGCGTAGTCCTCGGTCTGGAGTAGACCGTGCACGACCTCCGATTCGTAGACGAGTAGGCGGGCCGCTTCGGATTCCAGGGAGAGGTAGCCCTCGAACCACGGTGGCAACACCTCGGCGTACTGGCGTCACCAGCCCGGTTGGCGGTCCTCGCTGGCGAGGTTGACCAGGGTTTCTACTTCGTCGGACACCACTTCCAGCACGCCGAGCAACGTGCGCACGTCGGTGGGTTTGACCGCGATTGCCGCTCGTTCAATGCGGCTGATCTTGCTGGTTGACCAGTGGAGTTCCTCGGCGACGGTCTCCAGGGTCATGCCGGTGGCGTCGCGGAGTCGCCGCAGCGCGGCGCCGAGGCGGCGTCGTCGGATGTTGGGGACCGATGCCATGGCGCCAGACAATGCCACAGCAACTGGCACCCACGATCGGGTTACATCGACCTCTGAGACTTTTTCTGTGCAAATTGCTCAGCCATGCCTGGGGCCAGGTCGCCGACGTGGACGGTACATCCGCGTGGAGGGACGGCGACGTAGCCCTCCGGCCTGTTCCTCCCCGGCCGGGTCGGGCGGCATCACTGCCAAGATGTCAGGAGCGAGACGTTATGCCAGGCAGACACCGTTTCCGTCGTCTTGCCACACTGCGGGAGATTCTGGGCCGGGGCCGTTGCGCCCGGCCGCCTGTCGCCTCTGTGCCGCTGCGGTGCAGGTGCCCGGTGACGCGAGTCGCGTTCACCGCGACGGTGACGTGCCGCGGTTACCCATCACCCCAGAAAGGGGCCTGAGACCCAAACTGAGGCCCAACAGTGGGGCGCTGGGTGAGTCGTTGGTTGACTCACCCAGCGTTTCGGCTGTTCAGTGGCGGTAGCGGTGGGATGTGAACCCACGCCAGCGGGTGAACCCTCACGCGCTTTCGAGGTCTGCGACCGAAGGTTCAGCCCGGACCGCCTCAGGTGTTTCAGCAGGTCACCGGCGCGGTGTGGTCGTCGGTGAACGTCCACGAACCTCAGCGACTGAGACCCCGAATGAGACCCTATTAAGTGGGCAGGCAACTCAAGATCCACGCAAGCGGCCGTCATCCACCCGGCGGTTCTTCACCCGGGCGTTCGAGCACGCCCCGTGGAGCGGCTTGGCACGACTGGCACGACTCCGCTCAGCACACGTGATCAGCTCCCGGTCACCGAGACCGTGGACAGCGGCACGAGGAGCGCGTTCATGCCCTGCGTCTCGCTTCCGGCGCGCTGGCGCGGATGCCGTCGTGATGGCGCCGTAGCCTGATCGACCCAGGAGGGCTCGGTCAGCAACGAGAGAATGGGATGCCGGGGTGCACTTGGATAACGACCTCGCGGCGCTGGTCCTCGGCGAGACCGCTGCCTTGGAGCTGCGCGTGCCGATGAGGTGGGAGACCCGCGCCACGGCCGTCCGCGCTCAGATGGGCGTGCACAACGCTCATGATTTGCCGCTGTACCTCGGCGTTCAGGTGCTCATACTCAAGCCGTGGAAGCTGACCTGCTACCTGATGATCTATGGTCAGCACCTCCGTCGGCTTGACGTCAACGGCTCACATGGCAACCGGACCGGAGGCCGTGAGGTGTGGAACGAGCGCACGCACAAGCACACCTTCTCCGAGGAGCACCAGGACATGGTCGCGTACACCCCTGGTGACATTCCGGTTGTTCCCACGGCGAATGTCGTGGGGGAGCATTACCGTGGAGCGTTCGAGGCGTTCTGTGCAGAGCAGGCCATCAAGCTGACAGGTGAGTACCGCTGGGTCGACCCGGTGTTGCCGACGCGCTAGGAGGGGACTGGATGACCGAGTGCAACACTCTACTTTCTTCCGTCCTCGCAAGTGAGCGCGGTCGGTGGACGTGCCGCGAGGTGTCAGCTGACACTGTCCTGCTCGTGACGTCGCACCACTACGCGGACGGGGATACCGTCGAGCTGATCGTCCAGACCGTCGGTGACGAAGTGATCGTGTCTGACGGCGGCGAGGTTCTAGCGCGGCTCGACAGCGTGGGGGTGAACCTGGACTCCCGCAGTCGGGTGGGCACGTCGTGGAAACGGCTGATGGCGGCCCACGCGCTTGAAGACGACCACGGCCAGCTTGTGCGTCGGGCGAGCGTCGAGCACGCCGCCGACCTGGTGCGGGAGATGGCTGATGCGGTGGCCAACCTTGATGGCCTGAGGCTGCTGGCACCGGTGCCACGCCGCCCGGCGTTTCCGGAGCGGCTGACGACCTACCTGGAGGCTGAGTTCCCCTTCGTGGAACCGCGAGCCAAACTGACAGGTGCCAGCGGCTCGCCCTACCAGGTCACCGCGGCGGCCGGCGGCAGCGAGAAGCGGCCGGTCTACGTCCAGACGGCGGCCGGTCAGAACACCGCCGCGCAGAGGTCGGCGGTGGAGCGCTGCTTCACGATGTTCTCCGACGTTAATGGGCGCCTGCCCACGGAGCGGAAACTTGTCGTGCTCGATGACGAGGCGACACCGCAGTGGCGTCCCGAGATGATCAATCTGTTGGCAGGCGTGGCCTACGTGGGGACCTGGACCGCTCGCGATCAATGGACCCAGTTCGTGTGGGGCAACATCCCCCAGTCACGGCTGATGCTCCCGTCAGAGCAGTCAACCGCCGGCTGACGAGACAGGCGCCAAGCGCCCGGCACTACGTTACAACTGGTCAGCAAACCACAGCGTCAGTCCCAACGGTGTGACCGAGGCAACTGAGACCCCATAGAGGAATGCCGGGTGAGTCCGCAGTTGACTTGCCCGACATGTCTGCTGCTAGATGGCGGTAGCGGTGGGATTTGAACCCACGGAGGGCGTGAACCCTCACGCGCTTTCGAGGTCTGCGCTCGACACTTCAGTACTGATCGTCCAGGGTGTTCCAGCAGGTCAACCGGCCCGAGCGGTCCCCGGCGACCACCGGTGATCGTGAGCGAACGCCACCAGAATTGCGCCGGGGAGCCCACAGGTCGGGGGTCGCTCACCGGCCGGGCAGGCATGTGGAACCACCAACTGAGAGCAGACACTGACAACTCACCCATCCGGGACCGCCCTAGAGTGGCAAGCTCAGCCTCCATAGCCACAGGCATACCGACACGAAACCGCTATAGCATGGAACACATATAGCTGATATGCTAAGTTGCGTTCTCGATGTGGGAGATCGAGTTCAGCGACGAGTTCGAGGCGTGGTGGAGGGAGCTGGGCGTTGGTCAACAAGAGCTTGTTGACCAAAGACTTCGACTGCTCAGCGACCAAGGTCCAGGCCTCGGCAGGCCGGCTGTCGACACGTTGGTCGGCTCGAACCTCGCCAACCTCAAGGAGTTACGGGCAGGCACCATCCGGGTGCTGTTCGCCTTCGACCCTCGTCGTACGGCGATTTTACTGCTCGGAGGCGACAAGCGAGATCAGTGGAGCCGCTGGTACCTCGAAGCCATCCCAGCAGCGGAGCGCATCTATGCACGCCACCTAGCAGAGATCGAGCGTCAGGAGGGCCGGTAGATGACCAAGAACTACCGAGCACTGCAAGTCGAGCTGGAGGCCCGGCCAGACCACGGCCAGCGTGCCGCAGAAGCCAAGGCCATCCTGGGGGCGCAGGACGATGCCTATTTTCGTCGCTTGAGTGACCTGCGTCACGCTCGCCACATGACCCAGGTCGCTCTCGCTGAGCGCCTGCACATGGTGCAGCCCTCGGTTTCCCGTCTTGAGCGCCAGGCCGATCTCTACGTGTCGACGCTGCGCCGCTACATCGAAGCCATCGGCGGTCGGTTGGAGATCCACGCCGTGTTCCCCGACCTCGACGCTGAACTGCGACTCGACGACCTCGAAGCCATCGACCGGGACAACCCCGATGTAAGCGATCACTCGGAACTTCGAGAAGCGCTGTAGCGACCGCCGAGGGCATTGTGGAAGCAACACCCTCGGGATTGCCCCCAGGGAGCACCTAAGTGGCATGCGGAGGGCGCCCCTGGTGCTCGTTGGCCGGCGGGAGGTGCGTAGAACTCTCGGTTGTGTCGGTGAGTGCGCGAGGGTTGCTCGGGGCAGCAGACTTATGGCCGCAGGAGCGGCAGCTGTGCGCCATGGCGGCCGAGGGCGTGCTGCTGGATCTACGATCCCGGCGACCGGGCGAAGACGACCCGACCCGGGGCCAGCTGTGGAGCCCAGAGCGGCGGATCCGAGCGCAAGTGCTGTTCCACTTGCTGACCGGGTACGGCCCTGAGTTAACCGACAGTGTGGTAGCCGTACGTCTGCGAGGGGCTCAGATCGTGGGCCGGCTGAACCTGGGTGGATGGAAGCTGCACTGCCCCCTTGAGCTGTATCAGTGCTACCTGCACTGCCGACTCGACCTGGCGAAGGCGGAGGCGCCGGACATCAGCCTGCGAGGAAGCTACTTGCGGTCCCGGCTGTCCGCACGACGGTTGCGAGTGGTCCATACGCTCAACGTGACTGGATTCCGCTGCGACGGTGGAGTCGCTCTTCGCGAGGCCCACATCAGCGGCCATCTGGACTGCGCCGAGGCTGTCTTCAGCAATCCCGACGGCCGAGCCCTGAGCGCTTTCGGACTGACCGTCGACGCCGACATGTCCTTGCGGAAGGCGCAGTGCACCGGAGAGGTGCGGATGACCCGAGCCCACATCGGCGGCGGGCTGGACTGCACAGATGCTGTCTTCAGCAACCCCAAGGGCCAGGCCCTGGACGCTTCCGGGCTGACCGTCGGCGGCTGGATGTCCTTGGGGGAGGCACAGTGCACCGGGGAGGTGCATCTGTTCCTGGCCCGCATCGGTGGTCAACTGGTCTGTGACGAGGCTGTCTTCAGCAACCCCAACGGCCTAGCCCTGAACGCTTCCGAGCTGACTGTCGACAGCTGGGTGTCCTTGGGGAAGGCGCAGTGCACCGGGGAGGTGCATCTGTTCCTGGCCCGCATCGGTGGTCAGCTAGTCTGCGACGAGGCTATCTTCAGCAACCCCAACGGCCTAGCCCTGAACGCTGAGGAGCTGACCGTTGACGCCGGCATGTCCCTGGAGAAGGCGCAGTTCACCGGGAAGGTGCAGTTGGCCAACGCCCGTATCGGTGGCAAGCTGGACTGCACCGATGCTGTCTTCTGTAATCCTCGGGGACTGGCGGTCGACTTGGAGCTTGCGTCTGTGGTGCAGGCGGTGGTGATGTGTCCGGCCGTGTTCCACGGCGGTCTTAACCTCCACCGCGCACAGGTGGGCGCCTGGCACGACGAAAGGAGAACTTGGCCGGGACAACTCCAGCTGGAGGAGTTCGTCTACGACTCGATCGGTGCGCCGGACGCCACGGTCAAAGATCGAGTACGGTCGTGGTTGCCCAGGACCGGTTATCTACCGCAGCCTTACGAACAACTGGCCGGGGTATACCGACGGGAGGGCAACGAGCAGGCCGCCCGCATGGTGGCGATCGGGAAACAACGGGCCCGCCGAGCCCATGTTCGAGGGTGGACTCACTGGCCGAGCGGGCATGGAGTGTGTTCCTGCGCTGCACCATCGGCTATGGCCACCGCCCCATGCTTGCCCTGATCTGGCTGGCGGTGCTGGTCATCCTCGGATCGCTGATCTTTGCCGCCGGGCACCCCGACCTGCTGCGTGCGGCCAAACCCGGATCACCCGAGCAGCTCGGTTTCAACTCGTTCCGCTACACCGTGGATCTGCTGCTGCCGGTGGCTAACTTCAAGCAGCGGGACAGCTTCGTTGCCTCCGGCTGGGTCGTCTGGGTCTCGTTTGGCTTCACCTTCGCTGGCTGGTTGCTCGCCGCCGTCGTAGTCGCCGGCATGAGCGGTGTCTTCAAACGAGACTGACGATCAGGTGAACTCGCCGGTGCGGACGGCTGTAATGAAGATGGACCACCTGGTTAAGGTGGGCAGCTCGCCCGCCTGCGGGCATCGCAGGCCGCGAGCGAACACCACCACGAATGAAACCAAACCCGTCCCCCTCCAATACTCGCCCAACCCGAGCGCATACGCATCGATCATGCGTGGCGCTCGCCCCAGGTTGGTCCAGATCTACAACTATTTCTCCGCTCGCTTATGCCGTCCAGAACCGGCCACTTCTCCGTGATCATCATAGATGGGCTCAACGACACGCCTCAGCTCATGGCGAAACCACCAACCAAGATCCACTCAGCTGTGTGATTCCACGTAAATTATAGTATATTTGATATTCTCTGTTGTCACGTTTCCGGTCACTGTGGCTCCCACGAGCATCGGCTCATACTCCATTTCGTGGATGGTGCGGGCAAGGGTGGTGGAAGGCATCGGGGCTGGCGGCTCTGGGTGGCGGCACCCGCCCCGATGCCGGTCTTGAGGGTCTGGAGCCCGTTGTCCCCGGTTCAGCCCAGCCACAGGCTCAGCTGGGTGCCCAGCGTCGTGGCCTCGTCCTCGTCGAGAGACATCACGCACGAGCCAGGTACCTGTGGATCGAGCACGATCCTCCGGTCACGCTTGCTCACCACCAGCTGGGTGGCCGCCACCGAACCCCCCTCCAGCTGACACGTCGCCGGGATCACCGTGCGGCGCCCGCTCGGGTGGTCGCCCGGGCCAGGCCCAGACGAATGCCGCCGCTCGGTGGTCATGGCCGTTCTCCCGTGACGGCTATCGTGAGAATGGATACTTCCGCTAGAGGCATACCCGTCCGAACCGCCACCATCGCGGCCGCGTAACCGATGTCCATGACCTCCCCGGGGGTAATGCTCACGGTTAATTCCCGAGACCGGTCATGCGGGCGCTGGGTGCTGGTATAGGTGATGCTCTTGGCAACGAACCTCCGCCTGCGCCTCGTACTCCTCGCGCGCGGCGGGCTTGTGCGTGTCATGCGGTTCTCACTCGGAGACCCCGAAAACGCCCGGTCATGGTACAGGCTCCCAGGTCAGAACCTCGCTGAGAACATGTAGCGCGTTGCCCCGCACCTCGTGGTGACGGTGCCCGAGCTCGTCTGGGGAGACGATCAGTGAGGAGGTCCACTCACACCAGGCCGAGCAGTCCCGACTAAATCCCGCGATGCGGATCAGATTCATCCAGTCCTCGCTGACTCGGTGGCCCACCAACGCAGCGTCGATGCCCGACGCCTCGCGCTGGAAGGTGAATCCGAGCAGCTTGGCCTGGTCCAGGAGTTGTCTCGCCATCACCACATCCGGGCCCTCGGAAGTCTCCACCAGCTCCCACCCCCGGCCCGGGTAGGATGCATTACCGCTGCTCAGCGGGTTATAAGCGGGGCCGGTTACCGAATGGCCAGCCGGGGTCTTCTTGCCGGGCTGAGGATCGGGCTCCGGCAGGCCCGCCCGGTGGGGCGACGGGCGTCGTGGTCTCATTCACGGCCGTGACGGTACGGTCGCGCAAAGGTTAACCCCAAGGACGTTGCGCCATGTTGCTCAACTCGGGTCGGGCGGCTCCAATGAGAGATCGGAGAGAGCCTTGTTGATCAGATCTCGTGCTTCTTGGCCGCACACCGCTGATTGCTGATGTCGGGCGAATTTCTTCTCAAATACCGCTATCTCGCTGCGTTGAGTGATGGTCAATTCAGCCGATGGTGTTTCGACGTGCACGGTGCGCTGGTCGAAGATCCAGAATCCGGCTGAAGTCCATGTGTGGCGTTGGCCCGTTGACGGGATGATCCCGAGACTGAGCCGGTGCAGTGACATGACCGCGAGTAGTCGGTCTAGCTGGCCTGCCATCACGTCAGCAGCGTCGCCTACGCGAGTGCGCAGGGCTTGTTCCTCCAGAACCACAAGAAAGCGTCTATCTCCTGTGTAGAGGACTCGTTGACGCTCCATGCGTGCTGCGAGTGCCTCATCCAAGTCATTGGGGATCTGATTGAACTCGATAGCGCGAGCGATGATAACTGACGCGTACTCCGCTGTCTGAAACAAGCCCGGAACGAGGCCGGGCTCGTAGACCCGGAACAGTGTGGTCCGCTCATAGAGCGGAATTCTTGCCTTCTGGCCGTGTTTCATTCCAGAATGCAAGACACATCGCCATTCGAGATACATGGACTCGATAGCGCGTGCCGTCGCGATAAGGTCAGGGATCTGATCGTCTGCATCGCAGGCGTGGCACCATGCCCGTAGGTCGTCCTCCGATGGGTTCTGTGTGCCGTGTTCCAACTTGCTGATCTTGGTGAAGTGCCAGCCGCAACGAGTAGCAAGAGCCCGCCCCGTGAGATTGGCGTCTTGACGAATCTCGCGGAGCCGGACTCCTAGCGTTTCACGAGCTTGTTTGGTGGCGGTGGACACGGTCAGGAGGGCTTGTACTCGCTGTGCGGGATTGCGATTGACCAGACGGCCTCAAACGCCGAGCGGCACAGTTGGACGGCGGCCGGGTCGGTCGTCAGTTGGCGTTCGAACACGTCGCCTTCACCGGTAAAAACGGTGAAGGCGACGGTTGAATCATCGAAGAGCCAGAAATCATTGCCGGGCAGCGCGATGGCCGATGCCAATCTGCGAGGCAACCACTTAATCCTTTCCCCTGCTTCGACATTGAGACCTGTGCCCTCCCATTCGTAGCGGATGTAGTCGGTCACCGGCTCGGAGATGATCCGCGCCCTTCTGAACACTTTTCCGGCCGCAGTGGCATCCTGAATGAGCGTCATCCATGGTCGTCGCTCGTTAACCTCAGCGTCCTGATCCCGGTATCCCTTCTCAAGGAACCGTGCGAACCGCTCCACCTCATCTTTAACCGCGTACACGTCCCGCATCTCGAGATGCAGCGCCTCGCGCTTGAACGTCGCGACGAGCTGGCCTAGTTCTTCGTCAGAAATCAGTTTCAAGGGTCCTATCCTTCACTGAGAAGTGCTTCAATGGCCGCCTTATCGACCTCTACTACGTCCTCATGGCTAGGGATGGCAGGGAAGGCTGGTCTTCCGCTCCAGCGATGGTGTCTGGGTAATATCCACGTCGTCCGCCAGCCGCAGTGCTTCGGATATCTCGCCGCATTCGTACTCCACTCTGACCATGTGGATGCCCACATTCGTCGGCCTGAAGAACAACGTGTTGTGGTAATTGTGTCCCTCATCGACCTGCAGCACGGCATGATGGGCTGGTCCACGCAACAACTCACGCGCCCGCCACGGATCACCGGTCCGCAACGATCCCAGCGTCGCTACCAACAACAGCCCACCATAGAGGGAGAAATGCTCAGGCGTCCCGTCCGGCAACAACGGCTCCAACGCTTCGCTCCCCTTGATGGCGAGATCCAAAGCTCCGCCTGGCATATCGTCCGTGAGCAAGGCATGGCCGAGGCTCCAGGTGGCTGCCGCGATCAACAGCGGGTCTTCGGTTTCCTCAGCGTAGTGCATGGCCCGGTCCGACACCAGTCCACAGAGATCAACCCGCCCCAGGTACTTCAACACCGCCCGCGCCAACTGGTAAACCTCGGACGCGTGCCGACACGCCACACGAGAACGCTCCGACTTGTGTACAGCTCGTTCACTGTTGACGATCAAATCGGGGAGCACCCGCAACGCATCGCTGTACTTAGTCGGCGAGGTGAACCAAGCCGTCTGCGCGGCGCGTATCCGCTCACCTAACTCCTCCACCGTGGGAAGCTGACCCCCATCACTGAGCGCCACAGACCGGTAGGTGAACAGCGCCCGTTCCACCTCAGCCAGCCGGGGGTTCACCGGCCCCTCGTGAGCCTCACCCACCAGGGCCGAGGTCCGCATACCCAACACCTTGGCCAATGTGCGCAGCACCGGCAACGAGGGAGTCTTGCTCTCGGCCTCGATCATCTCCAGATAACGCACCGTGATACCAGCATGGGTGGCCAGCGAGACCGTGCTCATCCGACGCTGGATTGTGGTACAGCCGGACGAGCGCACCAGTCGGCATGTCAGGCACGTCTGACACCTCCTACATAGGGACAGGGTGCTGTGACCGCGAGGGTAACGAGAAGGTCGGGGCGGTAAGGTGCGTGGGCTGTTGGTGAGACGAATCGCCCGCTAGAAGACCCGGATCCGCTGGCGCTGCTGTCGTGCACACCGTACCGCCGCCGTAATGTCGTATCCTGGGGAGCATGCCAGCCGCGCCCGCATTTTGAGCTCCCGCCGCACTCCGCACACCCCCTCGGAGACGGTGGACGCCGCTGTCGAGTGCCGCGTGGTGTACCTGACCCATAACGGCGAGCCGGTCGCCGCGATCGTTCCTGCTGACATGGCCACTGCGGGGGCTGCGGCCATCGAAGCACTAGAAAACGCTGAGGACATTCGGAGCGCCCGCACGGCGCGGGCCGATCTTGATCCGGACATTCCGTTAGAGGACGTGCTGGCCGTGTACGCCGACGACCTGGCCGCGTATCCGCATCGGCGACTGCCGGGTGGTTTACGAAATTCTCGACGATGAGCTGATCGTCCGCGTAATCCGGGTCGCGCATCGGAGCACAGCTTACCGCGAGAGCTGACGCTCCCCAGATCACGGATTCAAGATCGACGCCGGTCTGTTCATATCGAGTGAAGCGGACTGGGTTCATCTGCGGGTTAGCGCATGTGGGGTCATCGCGCACCGCAAAATCGCGTTGCACCCCTTCAATCTCAAACGAGCTTGCGTTCAGCGGTGAAATGGTGGGCAGCGGCGCGTGACGATTCGATGGAAATAAACGTGTCCTGGGTGCCATGCGCGATGAACGACCGGGGGTGCAAGCGGCGGCCTCAACGTCACGCGAACTCGACCACGACGACCCGGGGCTGAGGCCACCACCCCACCCCGGTCCAACTCTGGCGAACTGTTCGGACCGGGGTGGGGAACTAGGGCGGTCACTGCTGGTGACAGCCGTGGCGGTGAGTGTCAGGCGTGGTGGATACCCACCGGTAGCCGGTAGAGTTGATCATCCCGGGCACGGGCCACCGCGACCACCGGCGCCACCGTGGCCACCACCGGGGTTTTTGCCGCCTTGGCCACCGTCGCCACCCTTGCCGTTAATCCCGCCGGCGCCACCGTTACCGCCACCGCCACCGCCATTAGTGCCGCCGTGCCCGGGGCGGCCGCCGTGGCCGCCGTGGCCGCCAGACGGGCAATCCTTACCGGGTTTGCCGTCCGGACCAGGGGGGAGAGTTCCGTGATGGCCGTGGCGATCATGGTGGGCGCGGTCGGGCATCGATGCAGTGCCCAGCGGCCTGGCCATTGCCACCGTCCCCGCCATTGCCGCCATTGCCGCCGGCCCCACCATGTGCGAGGTGTGACCCTGATGTGGCGGCCAATGGCATGGCCACTGCTATGTCCGCGACCGGCGCCTGAACAGCCCGACTAATTGCGGTAGAAGTCCCGACGTGGCCGAACGTGCTGCCGCTGAGAATACCGGCACCGGCGATTACGACCGCGGTTGCGGTTTTGAAAGTCCAAAGAGTCATAGTCCTCGCTCCTCGAAAGTCGATTCTGCCGGCTTCTACCAGGTCAGGCAGGCCGGCACATGTTGAGTGCCTTGGGGGTCAGCTGTTCGTGCTACCGGTTCCCGTGCCGGTGATGCGCACTCCCCTTGCCGTGCTGGTGTTTCGCGCTATCGTGGTTCGCGTTACCGTTGGCCGTACCGTTGTCATTGCCACTGCCATTTCCACTGTGATTGCCAATTCCGCCGTGATTGTGGCTGCGATTGTCGTTTTCATTGCGGCTGTGATCGCCGATGATGGTTTTGCGGCCGTGGTCGTCCCTCCGGATCTTCTTCCTGTTGTCGTCGCCGCCATTGCCGCCATTGCCGCCGGCGCAGGAGGCGCCGTGGTCGCAGATTCCGCCGTTGCCGCCGGGGCCGCCGTTGCCACCAGCCGCACGCTGACCGTCATTACCGGCGTTGCCATGATGCGCGGGCCACAACGATGATGAGGTGACCAGCGGCGTGGCCAATCCGACGTGGGCGACGGACATCGAGACGGGTTGGGCGGCCTGCGCTATACCGGCCTGGATCCCAGCAATTCCGAGGAACACGGCCGCACTGGTGGAGACGATGGCGGCACGACGCAGTTGACGATGCATTGATCTGACCTTCCTGGGAGAATTCTCGCTGAACCACCCTGGCGTTTCCCGGTGGCACGCATTTTTTACCGGAGGCATACCGGGAGGGGTCCCAAGCTAACGTCACGCAAGGTAAGTTGATCTATGGTGACGACGTGTCGTTCCGCCGGGTGGCGCAGCAGGCGGCTGCCTGAGCCCCGGCTCTACCGGTCGGGCACGACGGTGAGCCGAAGGGCAGCCGGGCACACTCTGCCTGCTGTCGGTGCAGTACGGTCAGTGACCGACTGGTCACAGTGCTGTTGCGACAATCATGGCGACGGAGGGGCGGTGCGTACTGGCGAGCTGATCGCCGGCCGGTACCGGCTGAAAGAAGAAGCCGGTTCCGGGGGAATGGGCGAGGTCTGGCGTGCCGTCGATGAGCAAGACGTTCGGGAGGTCGCTCTCAAGCGAGCCACGCGAGGACCCGACGCAGACAGCGAGCGGACCCGTCGGCAGCTGCAGCGGGAGGCTAAGAACGCAGCGAAACTGAATCACCCGAATATCGTCGCGTTCATCGAGGAGGCGGCCGAGGGCCCCGAGCGGTGGCTCGTCATGGAGTACGTGCCGGCACAGAGCCTGGCGCAGATCCTGAACAGGGCTGGCGCCCTGGGGCCCCAGTACGTCACGCACATCGGTGCGCAGATTGCCGGTGCGTTGGAGGCGGTGCACGCCCAAGGGATCCTCTGCACCGAGACGTCAAACCGGGCAACATCCTGGTCACCAGGGACGGCACGGCCAAGCTGACCGACTTCGGGATCTCCCGTTCCATCTGCGGTGACGTGACGGCCGACTCCGTCGGGGTCGGCGGTACCGTGGCGTTTATGGCCCCCGAGGTCGCTGGCGGGGAGGACACCACTCGGGCCTCAGATATCTTCTCCCTCGGGGCCACCCTGTTCAAGGCCGTCGAGGGCACCCCGCCGTTCGGCGACGCCGACAACCCCCGGCTCACACTGCGCCACGCGACCGCCTACAAGCTTCTGCCGGTTCGCCGGGCCGGACCGCTCACCTCGGTGCTCGCCGCACTGCTGCAGCGTGACCCGGCGAAGCGACCCGATGCCGCTGCGGTTCGGGAGATGCTCCAGGAACTCGCCGCCACCCTGACCGACGATGGACGTTTCTTATCGTGGCCGCTCCGAAATCCGCGCCGCCCATGGCGTTTCCGGCGTCGCGCCGTCGTCGTCGCCGGAACGTGCCTTGCCGCACCGCTGATCGTGGTCGGGATGCTGGCCGCTCTCCCAGATGATCCGCCACTCGCCAGCCCGCTGCCCGCCGATGATCCCCGAAGCGCCGACCCCTGCGCGCTGACCGACACTGACGTCCTGGCCCGGTTCGGTGGGACCAGCCGGGATACAGCCCGCGGCAACTTCAATCGATGTGACGTCATTGTGCGCTCCGGCAGTGGCTCGAAGGTGGATGTCGAGGTGGAGCTCGAACCTCGGGCACCGGCGGAGACGACGATCGATGGGGCCGGACCGGTGCACGTCGGCCAGCCTCCCCGAAACGGCGACAGCTGCGTGCGGACGCTGCAGCTGAGCGGCCAGAACCAGGTCACGAACCGGGTCACCATCACCGCGAAGCAGGAGTTCGGGCCCCGATCCGAGGACCTGTGCGCGATGTCCGAGGCCGCCACCATTCATGCGGTCGCCGTGCTCAGCAGGGGTACGATTCCCCAGCGGAGTGCACCATTCAACCGTGCGTCGCTGGCCTGGGTGAACGCTTGCGGGCTGCTGGACCGGGGGGACCTTATCCGGGTACTCGGTGCCGGTGTAGGCAGTCCGGAGATCGGCTTCGGGGATTGGCATTGTCTCTGGACGAGCACCACCAGCAAGCTCTCAGTAGCCTTGTTTTTCGATCGAGACAAACTGTCGACCCCAACCAACGGGCGACCCGAGAAGATCGGCGGGCGCGACGCCCACATCATTCCGAAATCCGACAAGCCCGAATGTGAAGCGCGGGTGACGCACCGGCCAGACACTAACGGTGCGGGAAAATTGGTGAACGAACTGCTCCGGGTCGAAGTCAGAGGTCCGCAACCTTCGGATCAGCTCTGCGGACCGACCGAGGAACTGGGCGCAGCCGCAGTGCGCAGGCTGCCGCCCCGCTGACGCGAATGACGACGGAGGTTCAGTGTGGATAGGACACATGTTCAGCCGCTCTCGGCAACGCACGGCAGCTTGGCGCTCGGGGTACCGCCCTCGACGCCCGGCACGATCTTCGTTCTCGCCGTCACCGGTGGCATCGCGATCAAGCCCCGACAGGGCCGCACCGTCGTCTTCGGACGCAATCGGCCGGAGGTGCACGTCTGCGTGGGCGAGGACGATCCGCAGGTCAGCCGCCAGCACGGTTTGCTGACCCACCACCGCGGCCAATGGCGAGTCAGCAACACCGGGCAGCTACCCCTGCGGCTACCCGGTGCCTTGAAGCTGTTGCCAGACGACGAACCGGTGCCACTGAGCGAGGGGTACACGCCACTGTTCGTGCAAGGCGCCCGCGGCCGTGAGCACCTTCTCGAGCTGTACGTGGCCGGGTCGGACGGGCAGCGTCCGCCGTCACGGCATAGCGATGACACTCAGCTGCCCCGAGTCTGGCAACTGACGAAAGACGAGCGGCTGGTCCTGATCGTGCTGGGGCAGCGTTACCTGTTGCACGAGGCTGACCCGCATCCCCTGTCGTGGCGCCAGGTGGCCGACCAGCTCGCCGAGCTGCAACCCGGCGCCAGATGGAAGGCCAAGCGAGTCGAGCACATGGTCGCCGCGGTCCGCACCCGACTGTCTAAGGCAGGCGTCGCCCACCTGACCCGGGAGGAGCTTGGCGAACCGATCGGAAACGCACTCAACCACAATCTGCTGACCGAACTTGTGCAGTCGACCACCCTCGTTCCGCCAGACTTAGCCGTCCTCGACCCTCCGACGGAGTGAGCAACGCTTTACCGTGGGGGCAGCGCCACGCTGAACCCTTGCGGCAAGCCGTTGGGCAACCGGCAGTTCACGCTGCGTCGATCGTAAGGACCCCGACGGTCGATGGCAGCGGGATCGGCTCCCCATGCCTGCGCAAGCTGTCGATGTGCAGTGGGATTGCCTCGCGCATCAGACGGACACACCGTGATACCAGCATGCGTGGCTAGCGAGACCGTGCTCATCCGACGCTGGATGCGGTACAGCCGGACGAGCGCACCAGTTGGCATGTCAGGCGCGGCTGACACCTCCTACAGGCGATGGGACGCCTTGGCGGACAAGGGTATCGAGGGAGCCGGGGCGGTAAGGCGTGTGGGCTGTTGGTGAGGCGCGTGGTATCCGGTTGCCGCGCAGCAGCAATCAGTGGCGCTGCGCGATCTGGGGAAACCGGACCAGGACCAGCCCCTGGTCGAGCGAGCGCTGAGTATCACCGAGGCCGCCTACGGACCTAACTATCCGCCGTTTTCGCTGGTCAGTGGCGGTAGCGGTGGGATGTGAACCCACGGAGGGGGTGAACCCTCACGCGCTTTCGAGGTCAGCGACGCACCGACCAGCGGTGACCGCCGGAACGGTTTGGGCAGCTCACCCGCCTGGCGCGGTCGCCTGCGGCCGTCGCCGATCACGAGCGAACGCCACCACAGATGCAACCACCCTGGTCCTCTGCCCGCTTCAGACCCCGCTCTGCCGCACGTCGAGCAGCCCGCACTGGACTACGCCGCTACGGAGAAGCAGCTGCGCCTTCACGTCGGGTGAGAGTGCAGCCGGCGACCTGGGGAGAGGACGTGCCCATCGGTGTGTTGGCCGACCTGTCGCCACGTCTGTCGGTCAGTACGTCTCGGAGGCTCGGTACGAACGACGAGGCTGGAAATCAGACTCTGTACTGGGGAAACGGGAGTCGCTTCAGTGCCCATTCGAGACGGCAGGCGGTGCTGAAGACGTTCCCGTACGGGCGCTGAACAGGACGAGCTGCTGCGGATGGTCGTGGTACATCACGGGCAGGGCGGGCGATAGGGCAGGTCAGGTGAAACGTACTGCGCCCACTTCGCGGGGGTGAGGGTGTTCGCAGTGGTGGCGCAGATCCGTTGGATTGCTTGGTCGACGTTCATCCCCCACAGCCGAACGGTTCGGTCGATACTGCCACTAGCCAGGGTACGTCCATTGGGACTGAACGCCACCGAGAGAACGCGGTCGGTGTGGCCGGTCAGGGGCTGGCCCAGGAACGTGGGGTGGGCCGGATCGGTCACATTCCACAACCGCACCGTCTCGTCGGCGCTGCCGCTGGCCAGAGTGCGCCCATCCGGGCTGAACGCCACCGAGAAAACACGGTCGGTGTGAGCGGTCAGGGGCTGGCCCAGGGGCGTGGGGTGGGCCGGATCGGTCACATTCCACAACCGCACCGTCTCGTCGTCACTGCCGCTGGCTAGAGTGCGCCCATCAGGACTGAACACCACCGCATTAACCGAATCAATGTGGCTAATCAGGAGTTGACTTAACGGCAAGGGATGAGCCGGATCAGTCACGTTCCACAACCGCACAGTCTGGTCGGCGCTGCCGCTGGCTAGAGTGCGCCCATCCGGACTGAACACTACCGTGGTGACGGAGTTGGTGTGGCCGGTCAGGGGTTGGCCTAGGAACGTGGGATGGGCCGGATTGGTGAGGTTCCACAACTGCACAGTGCCGTCGGCGCTGCCGGTGGCAGCAGTGCGCCAATCCGGGCTGAACACCACCGCTCTGACATCGTCGGTGTGGGCGGTCAGGGGCTGGCCCAGGGGCGTGGGGTGGGCCGGATCGGTCACATTCCAGAACCGCACGGTCCGGTCGCTGCTGATGCTGGCCAGGGTGCGCCCATCAGGACTGAACACCACCGTTTTGACGTCGTCAGTGTGGCCGGTCATGAGTGTAGAGGGGATATTCCACAACCGGACAGTGTGGTCGGCGCTACTACTGGCCAAGGTGTGCCCATCCCGACTGAACGCCACCGCGTAGACAGAGCTGGTGTGCCCGGTCAGAGGTGGGACTAGCGAGGCGACATGCGCCGGGTCGGTGACGTTCCACAGCCGCACGGTTCTGTCGTTGCTACTGCTAGCCAGGATGCGCCCATCAGGATTGAACTTCACGTCTGTGACGACATCGGTGTGGCCAGTCAGCGGCTGGCCCAACAGCATCGGGTGAGCGGGGTCAGCCACATTCCACAACCGCACAGTGTTGTCGTTGCTGCCGGTGGCCAAGGTCCGCCCATCAGGACTAAACACCACCGAGCGGACGAAATCAGTGTGGCCGATCAAGGCCTGGCCCCACGGCACCGGGTGAGCCGGGTCAATCAGATTCCACAACCGCACAGTCTTGTCGCAACTGCCGCTAGCCAAGGTGCGCCCATCAGGACTAAACACCACCGAACGGACGCAGTCGGTGTGGCCAGTCAGCGGCTGGCCCCACGGCACCGGGTGAGCGAGGTCAGTCACATTCCACAACCGCACGGTCTTGTCGTCACTGGCGGTCGCCAGGGTCCGCCCATCAGGGCTGAACACCATTAAGCGGACGGCGCTGGTGTGGCCGGTCAGGGGCTTGCCCCACGGCACTGGGTGAGCCGGATCGATTACGTTCCACAATCGCACAGTTCGGTCACGGCTGTCGCTGGCCAAGGTGCGTCCATCAGGGCTGAACACCACCGCGTTGACGTTGTCAGTGTGGCCGGTCAGCGGGGCCGACAAGACGGCGTTTCCCAGAGTAACTAGGTCCGTGTAGAGGTCGGGAGTTGGCCGCATGCGGTAGGCGGTGAGGTCAAGTTGAGCCGCTAGGGAGATGTCGGTGCTGCGTAGTCGCTCAGCTTGGGCGGTGATCTGGTTGAAGATCGCGGTGCCGCGTTGGACCTGCGCGATGCTGCGTTGTTGGAAGGCGAATACCAAAGCGATGAGCGCAAGCACCAGCAGAGTCGACAGCACAGTAGTGGTGCGGGTGCGGCGACGCCGTTCACGCTCCTTGGCAGCGGTGACACGCTGGGCGGTGGCTTCGATGAATGCCCGGGCCTCGTCATCGAGCTCCCAATGGGCGCAGCGGGGTTGCGGTGGCCGTCGTCGCTGGCCATTCCCAAGGTGGTGAGGGTGGTGGTGAGCCGCTTGTCGTCCCAGAGGTAGTGCTCGGGCCGGCCCGCGCTCGTCCACTCGGCGGCCGCTTGCTCGACTGCTCGGGCGGTGGTAGGGCGGCGATGATGTCGGCGGTGGCGGTGTCCAGGGGTCGCCACCCGGTGAGCAGGGCCTCATGGGCCACGGTGAGCCACACTTGACCGTCGTCGTCGGTGTCGCTGAGTAGCAGGCGGCGCTCGACGAAGACTCCCAGCGCGACCCGCAGCGACTCGGGCAGGCCGGTGAGCCTGATCCGACGCCGACCGCGACGGCCGGTCTCATCAACGGTGACCAGGCGCGTGAGCCCGGCCAGCACCTCCTGTTCGGTCAGGCCACTGACCCGGACCGCGTCGGTGAACGCGGTGTCAGCATGCTGGGTCAGCGCGCCTCGGACACCACCGAGATCGCGGTAGCGGGACAGAGCCACCGTGCCGCCGACGGGCACGCTCTCTGCAAGCTGGCGCAGGATGAAGGCGAGCAGCGGCAGGGCCTCTCCGCTGTCGGTGTCGGCGACCAGCTGAGTGGCCAGGCCCTCGTCAAGGCGTAGCCGGGCCGCCTTGGCGGGCTGTTCGATGACCTCGCGCAGCGCCTCCCGGCCCAGCGGGGCCAACACATAAGCTTCGATCGGTACGCTGGCCAGCGCGGGGAGATCGCGCAGGTCATCGAGGAACTCCGAGCGCATCGCCACCACCACCCGCACCCGGCTGGCAACCGCGTCGCTCACGAGCAGCGCGAACCGTTGCAGGGCAGCCGGGGTCGTCCGGGTGAACAACTCCTCAGCCTGATCGACCGTGACCACCAGCCGCCGAGGATGCGTGCCCGGGCAGGCGACCAGCAGGTCATCGGCCACCCGCCGCAAGCCATCAGTGCCGGCGTCGAGCCGGTCGCGGACCTCGCTGGCCGACCAACTCAGCCCCAGACGATTACCCGTGGTCGCCAGTGCCCGGGCCAGCTCGGGCACCGGATCGCTGCCGGGAACCAGCGACGGCACAATCAGCCAGGCCGGATCCCCGGCGAGCAGCGGAACCACCCCAGCATTGAGCAGAGACGACTTCCCACAACCCGAAGGCCCCACGATAGCCAGCATCCCGCCAGCGCCGCCCAGGGCGCGCAACCGATTGCCGACCTCGCAGGCCTGCGCCGAGCGACCGAAAAACACCCGGCTCAGCGCCGCGGTGAACGGCTCCAGCCCCGGGAAGGGATTGTCACCCTCCCGCCACGTACCCCCCACATCGTCCAGCGATCGCACCGTCTGGAGCACACGGTCACGGGCTTGCTGGGGATCAGCCAGGTAGTTCACATACTGCAGATCCTGCATCAGCGGGTGCACCACACCGGCCTCAGCGCGCAACGGCATCAGCCGGCAACCCCGCGAATCCGCGATCCCCACCTCAGCCGAACACCAATTCGACGCCACGAAAGACGACGTCACCACCCCGATCACCGCGTCCACTTTGCGCAACTCGCGGTACAGGCGCTGCTTCCACTCCTCGCCGACGCTGATTCCGTCGCGAAGGTCGTGGTCAAGGAACGGTTCATGGCCAGCCGCCCGCAGCCAACCCGACACCTCATCGGCGATGGCTCGGTCCGGGGTGGCGTAGCTGATGAAGACGCGAGCCACGATCCCCCCAGAGATGTCTCGTAGGCAGTGGACGATACGTCCAACCCCTTCAGACGACTCCAGATCGGACAGGCCCGGCGACCCGCAAAGAACCTACAACCAGCCAGACAGCCCGATACCAGCCGCCCAGCCCCCAGTCAGGCGAGGATCATCGTTGTGGCCCGACAGCCGCTAGATTCCGGTCGTGGCGACCTGCCGGGCCGTCCGGGCGAGTTCCTGGGTGTCGGTGCCGGGTCGGGCTTCCAGCGCGGTGACCAGCGGTGTCAGCCATTCTCGGCGGGCGGCGACGGATTGCAGGGTGCTCACCCCTTCGATGGCATGGTGGGCCAGTGTCAGGCCCCGAGGCTCGCCCGCCCGTACGTGGATCTCGGCGAGGAGGAGTTCGGCCAGTGTGTGGCCCCGGCGGTAGTGGCCCTCAGCGTAGGCGCGTACCGCGTTGGTGGCGAAGGGCTCGGCGGTGTCGAGCTGGCCCAGGTCGCGGTGAATCCCGGCAGTCCCCAGGTCCGCACCCGCTCGTTCGAACGCGTCGCGGGGCTCCCACCCGTCATTCGCCTCAGCGAGGCAGCGGAGGGCCTCATCACGGCCACCCATGAGGGCATAAGCGGTCGCGGAAGTCCGGGCCAGCCGCGCCGCGAGGGTCGGTATCCAGGGGTCATCGGCACTCGGGCGGAGTTGACACCCGCCGAGCTGGAACAGCTTGAGCGCATCGTTAGGGTGCCCGCTGCGGACCAGCGTCATCCCGGCGTGCCACGCGGCGTTGGCGATCCCGTAGGTGTCCCGGGCCGCCCCGGCCAGCCCCAGGGCGCGGGTGAAGTGGCCCGTCCCGTCCAGCCCTGAGTCGTGACAAGCCCAACCCGCCTCGGTGTGCAACTCGGCCAGCGCGGCGGCAAGCTGCGCCGTGACCGCATCGGTGGCGGGCGCCTGCATCCACCGGGTGTAGGACGTCGCGACGGAGCTGAGCGCCTCGGCCTGCCCGCCGTAGCACCGCACCACCCCGCGCCACCGATCGGTGACCGCCACCACCGTGTGCACATGGGCCGTACTCAGCCGCGAGGGCAGTACCTGGCCAGCCGGCAGAACCAGCTCGCCCAGTCCCACACACGCCTGACCGAAGGCAGCAGCCGACGTGGCGGCAACCAAGGTGCGGCGTTTCACGGGCCCGTCCACCTCCTTCCCGACGGAAGGCGCCTGCTCCTGCTCACCGTAGCCCAGGCCCATCCACGCCCGGGGCACCCCGAGTCCGTCGGCGATGCGCTCCAGCACCCCCACATCCCGCACCCGGCGACCCTTGCGGATCTCGCTCACCTCCGACGGGGACTGCCCGGTCAGGTGCGCGATCTGGCGCTGGCTCACGCCCTGGCGCCCGAGCAGCCGGTAGACGGTGCCGATGTCGCGGGCGGCCAGCGCGGCGCGCATCTCCTCGCCGTCGAAGAACTCAGGGTCAACAGGACCCACCGATGATCACCTCCTGTTCGGGTGTTGGTCCCGTTGCTGTGGAAGCACCTGATACCGGGGACTCGGGGGGTTGCACACGGGCCAGCAGCCATTGCTTCGCCCGCGCCCACCGCATCACGGGTTTTGTCGCGGCGGCCCAGCACCAGGTGCAGGGCTCACTGTGGCAGCTGGGGCCACAGTGGCGGTAGAGGGCGGCCCGTCTAGAGGGCTGCCACCCCCGTTGCCACCCTCTAGGGTTGGCGGGTGTGACGGTCGATACGGGGGAACTGGCGGCTGACCGGGTGCGGCTGAGGACTTTGCGGCGGAGCCTAGGTCTGCACCTGGTCACCTACCGCAACGCGGCCGGGGTCTCCCAACCCGAGTTGGCTCAGGCTCTCGGGCGTACCCGGACCACGGTCTCGAAGGTCGAGCACGGCACGCGCGGGATGCCCGAGGAGCAGTGGAAGATCACCGACGAGGTGTGCCGCGCTGACGGTGCCCTGGTGAGCGAGCACGCCACACTGGTCCAGGCCGAACAGGACTACCGTGGTCGGTGGCGCACCCAGCAGCGCCAGGCGCGGCAAGCGGCGGCGCAGGCCGGCGCGGATGCCCTCAGGGCCTCGCCCGCACGGTTGCCCTGCCGCGCGGGAGCGTGGCCAGGTGGGTGGGCGCGGCGCGTGGCCGGAGACGATGGGTGTGGGCAGTGAGCTGGCTGAGGAGTTACTGCGGGAGGTGGTCGCGAAGTTGGCGCGGTCCTTGGGTCGTCGCGAGGCGCTGCGGGTCGCTAAGTGGGCGCTGGGAGCCATGGGCCTGGCTGGCCTGGACGCCGACGAGTGCGCCCGGGTCGCGCAGGCTCTGGACGCTCCGCACCGGGTAGACGCCCATGTGGTGAATAACCTGGCGACCACGCTGGCCCATTGCAAGCGTCAAGAAGACACGCTCGGACCGTGTGAGGTGCTGGATACGGTCGTCGCGCAGCACGGGATCGTGCGCCGCCTGCTCAAGGGTGGCTGTCCGGAGGGATTACGCAGGCATCTGAGCACCGTGGATAGCACCATGGCAGCCACGATTAGTGGCTACCTCATCAGCATGAACCAGCTTGACGGGGCTAGATGGTACTTCGAGCGTGCCCGCCGAGCCGGTCACGACGCCCGCAACCCAGCGTGCGCCGCCTACGCGGCAGCATGGGCAACCCGTGCGGCAATCCTGCACGGCGACACGCCCACCGCTCTGGACACCGCCGCCGCCGCGCGGAGCCTGGCCGCACGCACCGACGACGCTCAGCTCAAAGCTTTCGTTGAGCAGATGGCCGCCGGCGCCTACGCACTGGATGGCCAGTACGGGCCGTATATGGCGGCGTGTGAGCGGGCCAGGGGATTCCTCGCCAGTGGGAACGGGCGTGCCCCGAGTTCACTGGCATACTGGATCCACGAGGGCATGCTGGACAGTCTTCGCAGCGAATTTCTATCATTGCTGGGCAAACCAAGCCAAGCCGTCGAAGCCGCAACCAATGCCCTAGCACGATTGGATCACACCCCTTATGTGCACAACTACGCGCACTGTGAAGTGAAACTGGGCAACGCGCTCGTGCTCTCCAAGGAGATCACCGAGGCCGCCCGGGTGCTCGGTGACGCGGCCAGCTTCGCACACCTCTCACCACGGCTCACAGCGGAACTCCACGCCACCCGCGCCCTGATGCAACCCTGGGAAAACACCCAAGCCGTCACCACACTCGATGCCAAGCTGCAAACATATGGACTCATGCCCACCGCCGCACCGCTCTGGCGGCCCGGGAGTTCCGGTCCGAGTAGCTGAACAGCCGCGACTCCTGGTACTGGTTATCGCCGCGTCTGGGCGCGTACTGAAGATCGTTCAGCGTGTCTCCCATGGGAGTAAGCGGGGTGATGAAGTCCAGGCGGGTGCGGTCTGTGGGATATTCGGCGTCTGAGATTTCCACGCGCCGTCCGTGCTGATCGAGGGAGATTCGCCGGCAGCGCAGTATGGGCACACCGGGGTTGAGGTCTCATAGCTGAGCCACGACTGTTGATGGCATGTGTGCCGTGACCTGATCGATGATCGTCATGATCTCGATGCCCACGGGGGAGAGTTGGTGCTGCGTTCCGCCGGAGAACCCGGGTCCCTTCACCGATCTCCAGCACCGCCCCGACGTCCGCACCAGCGGGAACCACGTCGTACGTTGGACGGAAGATCAGGTCGTCGATCTCGGTCTTCGACTCGATCTCGGCGGTGCCCAGGCGGGCGCGCTCTTCTTCCGGCTTCAGCACCATGTCCTTCTCCTCCTGGTGCCGAGCGGATGACCTGATCACCTGTCGGGGCGGGATGTGTACACCGGGGCCTTCCCACGTCCACCGGTGATGAGGCTCCACTCCACCGCATAGTTACTGTAACGACACTATCCGACTAGCCGCGTTACCAGCCTGTCGCCTTTCCTACCGCAGCAGAATTAAGATGATGGCGGCGAGTACCGCGATCACCACGAGTACGGCCAGCGCGACCCTGACGCGCCGGTACCTCCATAGGACGCGTCGGTAGGGCGGCGAGGCCAGAGGCGGGTGAAATAGGGGTTCGTATCGTGGGGCCGCTGATGGGGTCGGCCTCCGCTGGGCTTTGGGGGGTGACATTGTAGCTGGGGGGATTCTCCGCATTTCGGCCGTGCGGTTCGGCAACCTCTTCTTGGTTACCTGTCGAGCTGCTCCGTGAATGGCGAGTTTGGACCAATGGAGCCGTCCGAGAATTTCGGGGGGCAGGCCGCGCACTGGGTCCGCCGGCCGTGGTTCTTGCCAGTAGGCGGGGCGGATGAATCCCTCGCGGCGTAGCTGTAGCGCGTATTCCCACTCGCGCTGGACGTGAGGTGATTCCATCGCGTTGTGGGACCAAAACAGCTGGAAGATGTCAGACTGCTCGATCAACTCGGCCAGGCGCGGTGCCCACACTTCGCCGCTGCGCAGGCTTTGCATGTCGATGACATACTGGTCCCCGATGAGGCTGGCATAGTGGGCAACTGCGTGGACGACGTCGGCGTCCTGATGGGAGTAGGAGGCGAAGATCTGCCGAAATCGCTGGACTGGAAGACGCTCGACGGTGTCGTTGTTCGATGGTGTTGTGGCACTGACGGACACCTGGAAGCTGACCTCGGCGATGAGTACGACGCCGAGGAACACTCGCATTCCCCCGGCCAGACGGCCGCCCTCAGCCGATGCCGGTGCGCGCAGTTTGAACTGCACGCTGTGCACCGGTTCGGTGCGACGGAGCCAGACCCGCAGCGGCTCCATCTCACCTCCGTCCAGCCACGGTTCGAGGAGCAGCTCGCTGCCGCGGTCCAGCTCAAGTGAGCTGTCGGTACTGACCTTGTTGAACGGCCCCCGTTGATCTCGCAGCAGATCCTGTGCTTGCTGCTCCACCAGGGCGATGGGATTGACCATGCCGCCTTCGGGACCTGGGAACTCGGTGGACTTGTGAACGAAAGCGAGCAGGGGGTACCAGCGGGCGGGCCGGACGCGAGCTGGCCGGTACACGGTGAACTGAATGTCCTCATCGGTGAACTGAATGTCGTCATCAAGGTCACGCCCAAGCCTCCGCCACCTACCAATATCAATGTCCACGGCGGTGTCCAGGGTGTGCCCATCAAGGACGGCGCGGGCCGCTGCCGCTAGCGCACCTGCGGTTGGATAGCGCCGTGCAGGGTCTTTGGCCATCCCGCAGGCGACGACCCGGTCCAGGGCAACGGGGATCCATGGTCGCTGAATGGAGGGTCGCGGCGGAGGGGTCCTCAGATAAGCGTGCATCAGAAAACTCCGGTCTCCCAACAGTTCGAAGGGAGTGCGCCCGGTCAGCGCCTCATAGAGCACGCAGGCTAGGGAGTAGACGTCGGCCCGGTGGTCGATCGGCGATGGGCTTAACCATTCAGGCGCTCTGTAGCCCCACGTCTCGACGGCGGTAGGAGACGGCTCGCCGTCTGTGACTCGGATGGGGGCGACTCCGAAGCCGACCAGGTAGACGAAGTCTCGCTCGCCGACCTCATCGGCTCCGGCGATAAGCACGTTGGAGGATTTGACGTCACGATGAACCAGATTCTCAGCGTGCGCAGCGTCGAGGGCCGCAGCGACTTGCTCGACGATCGCCACCGCGCGCTCGACTGGCAGCGAGCCCCGCTCGCGCACCAGCAAAGACAGATTGGTCCCGCCGACCCATAGCATGTCGATGTACAGCCGACCATCGATCTCACCGTAGTCCTGGATCGGTACCACATGAATCTCCCGGAGCCCCGCGGCGATCTCGCACTCCTTGTGAAAGCGGGCCCGAAAGTCAGGGTCGACGCTCAGCTCGTGAGACAGCCGCTCGACCGCCACGGTGCGCGAGCGGAATCTGTCGTAGGCCATGAACACCTCGCCGGTGCCGCTTCGGCCAATCAACGTCTCCAGTCGGTACGGACCGAACAGTTCCTGCATCACAGCCAAGGCCTCCCGCTGCGGGTGGCGGTGATGCGCTGCTCAGCAGCGTCTCGCTCTGTGGCTGGGGCGACCTTCCGCTGGTGCTCCAGAGTGAGCCCGGTGGATCGCTGGCGGCTAACGGTCAGCAGCGGCGCAATGGCCCCCACTGGTTCCCCCCACCACGAGCGTCCCTGTGGTCCTACCACCCACAGCCTGGTCCGATCCCATTCGGTCCCGCCACCGTAGAAGCACCGTAGTGCCACGACGGCCACAGCTCCCACCAGGGCGATCGTCAATAGCCAGCCCAGCTCCGGCCCTGGCTGCTGCCCGTTCCCGCCCATGCCCTTCCCTGGTGATCACCGCTCGTTGTTGCTCGGTCCACCGCAACATGATGATGCACCGCTACGTAAGGTCGGCCGGAGGGATCGACTGAGACGGGCTTGGCGGAACGCGGGCTGCACGTACGAGATCATCAGACGTGCTCCCTGTTAGATGGCGGTAGCGGTGGGATGTGAACCCACGGAGGGCGTGAACCCTCACGCGCTTTCGAGGTCTGCGCCCGACGGCTCAGCCAGGACCGCCCCAGGTGTTTCAGCAGGTCACCGGTACAGTGTGGTCGTCGGTGAACGTCCACGAACCTCAATGACTGAGACCCCGAATGAGACCCTACACCGCGCGACCTTAACCCCGCCCCTGGTCGGCTACGCCGCCAGGGCCGATCGTCGCGGTGGCGCGAAAGCCTTAGCTCTGGGTCGTGGCGATCTGTCGGGCTGTCCGGGCGAGTTCCTGGGTGTCGGTGCCGGGTCGGGCTTCCAGCGCGGCGGCCAGCGGGATCAGCCGCTCTCGTCGCACAGCGGCGGACTGCAGGGTGCTCACCGCTTCGATGGCGTGGTGGGCCAGTGTCAGGCCCCGGGGCTCGCCCGCCCGGACGTGGATCTCGGCGAGGAGGAGTTCGGCCAGTGTGTGGCCCCGGCGGTAGGGGCTCTCGCTGTAGGCGCGTACCGCGTTGGTGGCGAAGGGCTCGGCGGTGTCGAGCTGGTCCAGGTCGCGGTGAATCCCGGCGGTCCCCAGGTCGGCGCCCGCGCGTTCGAACGCGTCGCGGGGCTCCCACCCGTCGTTCGCCTCGGCAAGGCAGCGGAAGGCCTCATCGGCAGTTGCGTTAGCTGATGACGTGCTTGGGCAGGCTGAGCTGATGGGTCGTCGTCATCGTCGAGTACCTCCGCCGAGGTCGGGCTTCGCTGGGTTTCGCTTCCCTGGTGAGGTCCTCGTGCTGGCGGTGT
>JBOHFR010000048.1:0-42272 GCA_050699715.1 Pseudonocardiaceae bacterium | reverse complement strand
TACTACAACCGTCGCCGCCGACACTCCACCCTCGGCTACTTGACACCAACCGAATACGAGCTAGGATATAGGAAACTAACCGACCTGGCAGCCTAAACCGGTGTCAATAAAATCGGGAACACTCCAGATTCAAACCGTGGTGGTCGCCGGTGCGCTCTACCTTGTCAGCGTGCTCAACCACCCCTTCTCCGGTGCCTACCGAGTCGAGCCCAGCGCGTTCGAGATCCTGCTGGGCCGGTTCAACGCGTCACCATGAGACGCGGGGTGGTGGCTGTAGTCAGCCGTCTCCTGCGGACACGGCGCGTCGGGTGTCGAGTGTGGCGAGGTCCGCGGCCGCACGGCCCGCGTGCCACCCTGCGGCGTTGCCGACGCTGTACGAACGGGACACCGACTGCGGGAACATCGACTCGAACAGCTCGTTCACAACCCGCTCTCGAGCGGCCAGGACCGGCAGCAGCCGAGCTGAATCGGCCACCGCAGCGGCACCCACGTTCCGCGCGGCGCTCAGCCGTTCGCCGATGCGGGTCGCGTAGGCGATCAAGAACGACTGGCGGTACGACCGGGTCCGAGACCGCCCGGCGCGGCTGGTCTGACTACCCTCCGACACCATCGCTCTGGTCGCCTGGACCAGTAGCGACGTGCTGAGCAGCTCAACGATCTCCAAGTCGACCTCGTCGCCGAGCACGGTGGTGAACCCAAGCTTCTCCGACAGCACGGTCCGGCACCGGTTCGCCTCGGCCACCGCGCTCACGAGCAGAGCTTTGGCTGCCACGTAGGGATTGTCCAGCCACATCCGGCGGGCGGTGGCGGGATGCGGATCCGCCCCCGCGCTGCCAGCGCTGTCTATCACAATCCGTTCCAGGGAGTACCGGCTCATCAGTTCCTGCGCCTTGGCTGACAGTGCCTCTGCCTCTTCGGGAAAGGTGGTCGACTCGGCCTTGGCCAGCAGCGCCCGAACCCGGGCCAACATCTTCTGGTCGACACCGCGGCGCGGCGTCGCGCTGGCGATGGCAGAGCCCGGCAGCGGCACGATCCTCGGCAACACCGGCAGCGCCAGCAGCATCGCCAGCACCTCAATCACCGTGGTGAGCGCGTCTGCCAGGTTGTGGCCGTGCCGCCGGGCCCACTGCGGGAGATGACCTCCGGTCTGGGCAGGCTCCCACCACAGCACCGCCCCGATCTGTCGGAGGTCCTCGCTCCAGCGCTGCGGGATCGTGGCCTTGGCGTAGCGCTGTGACTCCTCAGCGATCGCATCGACGAGGTAGCCGATGCCCGCGCCGTCCAGCCGCCGTCGGGCCATCTGGTGGAGGTCCTCCGGCGACCAACCATGTCCCCACGCCGCCGTGATCAGCGGGGTCACCGCGCACCGGAGCGCCGCTGCGACGAGACTGGGCTCCTCGGCGCACCGATCGGCCACCATGGCGCCGATGCGCGCCGCAGCCTCCGGATCGCCGGCCCAGTGCTCGCGCGCAGCGCTAAGCAACACGGTGGAGATCGTCTCCGCTGACGGCCTCGCCCGGGCCGTCCCCGCGTGTGGAGCCGCTGTGCCCGCAGGCTCCGGTCCAACGCTGCCGGATCCAACGCTGCCGGATCCAACGTGGGCGCGGCGGCGCGCCCGGCGTTGCGCCGCCGCGGTAACCCGTCGCTCCCGATTCCGCTGTGCCATCGCATCCTCCCGCTTCCAGGTCCAACCGGTCGGCGAGCAGTATGGAGCGCCACCGGCGACAATTCCGTCTAGCGCGGCCCGCGTCGCTGCGGATCGTCCAGAACACCGGTGTGTCGCGCGCTCATGCAGGGTGTGTAGGGCGTGTCTGGGGCTTTCGCCCACCGGCGATTCCAGTCCGCCACGTAACTCTTAAGAAAACATCAGGTGTGGTATGCGACGGTAGACGCACGTTCAACATCCATGGCTCCGGCTTGGCTCCGGATGAACGAAGCTCACGGAGGGAGACTGATCCTATGACGTTGGCGACGGCGCGCGGGCAAGCAGGTGATCACGCGGTAGTCCTCGGTGCGAGCATCGCCGGGTTGCTGGCTGCCCGGGTGCTCGCCGAGACCTACCGCAAGGTCACGGTGATCGATCGGGACGTCATGCCCGAGATCGGCGCGCAGCGTCGCGGCGTGCCGCAAGGACGCCACATCCATGCCCTGCACCCGCGCGGCCGCGAAGTGCTCGAGGAGCTGTTTCCCGGCTTCACGACACACATCGTCCAAGCCGGGGCGCAGCTCGCAGACGCGCTGGGCGGCGTCCGCAGCGCGCTGTCCGGACATTGGCTGCGGCAAGCCGACATTGGCCTGGCAGTGCTGTTCGCCAGCCGGCCGTTCCTGGAGGGCCAGGTCCGCGCCCGGGTCCGGGCGCTGCCCGGCGTCACCTTCCTGGAGAGCACCGACATCGTCGGCCTGATGACCACGGCCGACCGACGCCGGGTCACCGGGGTGCAGTGCCAGCAATCAGCCACCGGCCGGCCGGGCCGGCAATCAGAAACCGGCCGCGCCGAGGGGCCCGAGACGATCGCGGCTGATCTGGTCGTGGACGCCACCGGTCGCGGTTCGCGGACGCCGGTCTGGCTACAGGAATGGGGCTATCAGCGTCCGGTCCAGGACCGGGTTGACATCGGGCTGGGCTACGCCACGCGGACCTACCGGCTGCGTCCCGGCGCCCTCGGGCCGGAGAAGGCGATTCTCATCGGCGGCACGCAGGATAACCCGCGGGCCGGCGTGGTGAGCACACTCGAAGGCGGCCGGCACATGGTCACCCTCAGTGGCATCCTCGGTGACCACCCGCCAACCGACCCGGCCGGCTTCGACGCCTTCGCCGCCAGCTTGACCTTCCCCGACATCGCGGACACGATCGTCGAGGCACAGCCGCTGGACGACCCGGTCGCGGTCCGTTTCCCGGCCAGCGTGCGGCACCGTTACGAACGGCTGCGCCACTTCCCGGCCGGCCTGCTGGTCCTCGGTGACGCGGTCTGCTCGTTTAATCCCATCTACGGTCAGGGCATGACGGTGGCGGCCAATGAGGCTCTGGCGCTGCGCCGGTTGCTCGCCCGGGGCACGGAACCGGCATCGAGTGAGTATTTCCGGGCGATCGCCAAGACGATCGACTCGCCATGGGACATCGCGGTGGGCGCGGACCTGAGCTTCCCCGGGGTACCCGGCACCCGCACCGCCAAGGTCCGGCTGGTCAACACCTACCTACCCCGGCTGCACGCGGCGACCGCCCACGACGTGACCCTGGGCGCGGCGTTCGTCCGAGTTGTGGGGCTGATCGAGGCTCCCGAGGCGCTACTGCGGCCGGACCGCATGCTGCGGGTGTGGTGGGCCAACCGGCGCCACCCGGCCAGTCCCGCGACCATCGTCACACTCAACGCGCAAGCGAGGCCACGATGACCACCTCCCACGATGACATCGCCATGTTCGACATTCTCGACCCGGCGTTCCGGGTCAACTCTCCCGAGGTCCGCGCCGCCGCCGACGCCAGCTGGTGGGCGCGCACCCCGATCGGTATCGCGGTGCTGCGCTACCAGGAGTGCCTGACGTTGCTGCGGGATCGTCGCCTGCGCCACGGCAGCCTGGACGGGCTGGTCGCCTACGGCGTCACCACCGGACTGTTCGCCGACTGGCTGCGCACGATGCTGCTCAACCTCGAGGGCCACCCGCACCAGCGCCAGCGCCAGCTGGTGAGCAAGGCCTTCACCCAACGCAGTATCGATGTGCTGCGACCGTTCATGCGGGCCAAGGCGCACGAGCTGGTCGACGGCTTCGCTGACGATGGCAGCTGCGAGTTCATGGCAACGTTCGCCGACCCCTACCCGGCCTGGGTGATCGCCGAACTGCTCGGCATCCCTGCCGAGCGCTTCACCGCGTTTCTCGGCTGGGCCACCGACATGGGGCTCGGTTTCAGCCCGGACGTCGTCGCCGAACAGGACCGCATCGACGCAGCCGTCACGGGCCTCTACGGCTGCTGCGACGAACTGACCGCGCAACGCCGCGAGAACCCAGGCGAGGACCTGATCTCCGCGCTGATCACAGCGGAGGCCGAGGGCGAGCGCCTGAGCACTGAGGAACTGCGCATCCTGGTCAGCACCCTGGTCTTCGCGGGCCAGGACACCACCCGCAACCAGCTCGGCCTGGCGATGACCACCTTCGCCCAGCACCCCGAGCAGTGGCGACTACTCGCCCAACGACCCGAGCTGGCCAGCACCGCCGTCGAGGAGCTGATGCGAGTCAACCCCACCGTCCCTCTCATCGCCCGGGTGGCCACCGAGGATCTCACCTTCCAGGACGTGGACATCCCGGCCGGCACCCACATCTCGCTGTTCGTGGCCGCAGCCAACACCGAGCCCGACACCTTCGGGGACGCACCGTTCGACATCACCGCCCAGCGCCCCGCGCAACTCACCTTCGGCGGCGGCATCCACTACTGCCTCGGCGTATGGCTGGCCCGCGCCGAGATGCGCGAGGCACTGCCGATCCTGGCGTCCCGGCTCGGTGACATCGCACTGGCCGGACCCGCACCGTCGCGACCTGACATCGGCATCACCGGCCCCATCACCCTGCCCCTGCGATTCACCGGAATGGCACGTGCGGTGGACACCTTCGAAGAGACGATCACTGACTAACCGCCACAGGGGACCGCAGCCGCTGCTCCCACTCCTCACCCACCAGTGTCATACCCGAGTTGAATCTGCGCGTATCAGGCCACGTGGCAGTTGTCTCATTGAGAGGTGTCGGCCTGCCCCCAAGGCCACCCGCTGCCGACGCAGCCCACCAGGTGGTTCGACGGTGTCGCCTGGCGTGATGGCCGTGAGGCCTGCCGGCACTGCTACGAGGCGGATTCCGCGATGGACGGGCTGTGGTCGCGGACGTCCTTACCGATCGCGCCGGTCAGCCGCTGACCACCGATGAAAGGCGGGTTAACCCCGGGCCATGTCGTTGAAACGGCTGTAGTGCAGTTGGTGTTGAACAGTCACGGTCGCGGTCGGTCCATTGCGATGCTTGGCCAGGATCAGGTCCGCCTCCCCGGCCCGGGGGTCGTCCCGTTCCCACGCATCCGGCCGGTGGATCAGCATCACCATATCCGCATCCTGCTCGAGACTACCACTTTCACGTAGGTCGGCCAGCATCGGCTTCTTATCGGTGCGCTGCTCTGGACCACGGTTAAGCTGGGAGATCGTCACCACCGGGACTTCGAGTTCCTTGGCCAGCAACTTCAGGTGCCGAGAAAACTCGCTGACCTCTTGCTGACGGGACTCGACTTTCTTGCCCGAGGTCATCAGCTGCATGTAGTCCACCACGATCAGGCGCAGATCGTGACGCTGCTTGAGCCGCCGCGCCTTGGCGCGAATCTCCATCATCGTCATGTTCGGCGAGTCGTCGATGAACAGCGGCGCCTCGCTAATCTCGCCCATCCGCCGGGCCAGCCGAGTCCAGTCGTCGTCGCTCATCCGGCCAGACCGCATGTCCGAAAGCCGGATCTTGGCCTCGGCGGAGAGCAGCCGCATCACAATCTCGGTGCGACTCATCTCCAGCGAGAAGATCACGCTGGCCATGCCGTGGGCGACCGAGCAGGACCGAGCAAGGTCCAATCCCAGTGTCGAATTGTGCGTCGGAATCATCGATTCCCCGGCCAGGTAGAGATGGTTGCTGTTGTCCACCTGAACACAGCGGACCGGAATGGAACGAACCGGCCGCACGTCGACGACGTAGCGCGCGCCCGACTTCGCCAACGAGTACTGCCGCCGTTGTTTGTGCGTCAGCCGCTTGCGCTCCAGCCGGAATACGTCGTCCTCGGTACTAAACGTGATTGTGTAGGCGGTCGCGGACTGCTCGGTACGCCCACGCACCCGCTTCGTGGAGATTCCGCACCGATAACCTAGACCGACAACGAGTTCCCGAACATCGTAGGATAGCCGGGCAGAGGTAACGGAGAACTGCACCAATCCGCAGGGTGCAACTGTGCCGTCGGTATCAAGCAGACCGGCGAGCAGAGCCCGCCGCTGCGCGAGCGAACCTCGCAAGTAGATCAACGGGATGTGCTTGTTTCCCAGCAAATCGAGCGTACGCAGCCTCGCCTGGATACTTCCGTGACGGTCGCGGCAAGACTGGCACTGAACGAGACCGGACGAAGAGCCGCCGCAGTCACGACAGGTTGGGGCGGGCACCGGCTCAGATACGAACCGCGCCCGCCCACCACAGGACCGTCCGCAGGTTCGGACCTCACTTGTACGGGGGATAAACACGGCTCCGCATACCACACAGAAGCGCTCGCTCGGTGGCTCATGCTTGGGCAGCTGCAATGTGTAACGCATCCGGCCGCGCGGCTCGGCTCGCAATCCCTCGGCCTCGACATGAACTGCTATCTCGGGATCGGCGCTAGTGAAGATCGCGGCGTGGCTGGAGCCGTCACCGAGCCACGCACCGAGGGAGTAGGGCGGGATGAGCAGGTCGCCCTCGGGGAGATCGAGTGGCCGGCAGTTGACCACCGAATGATTAAGCCTCCGGTCAGCGGTACGACACCGGAGCGTCGCTGCGATCTCCTCGGTGGTGCGCACCTCGGCAAATGACCGCTGGTTCCGGTAGCGGTTGTAGCCAGTTGCGGCCTGTTGCGCCGAGCGGCGTGAAGCACGAGTCTCGGTAAGCCACTGGTGCTCCCCGTCAGCCACGATGACCGTTCCGTCGGAGAACTCGATCTCGTAGCAGGGCCTTCCACGCATCACGTCTGTCGCGGCCACCACTGTCGTAGGACGCCCGTCCGCGCCCAGCAACTCCTCGCCCACGGCGACGTCGCCCATCGTCGTCCAGCCGGTCGGCGTAGGTAACGGGGTGTCCAGCGCGAGCGCCTTCCCGATCCCGGGACGAGCCGCGATGATCACCATCTGGCCGGGATGCAGTCCGTTGGTCACCGCGTCGAGATCCACGAGACCAGTCGGGACACCAGCCGAGACGCCGCCCCGGGACGCGATCGCGTCGATCTCGTCCATGGTGGGCTGCAGCAGTTCCTCCAGGGCGATGTAGTCCTCGCTCATCCGCCGCTCGGTGACCTCGTAGACCGCGGCCTGCGCGCGGTCGACCACCTCGTCCACGTCAGCGCCGTCGGCCCCGTGATAGCCCAGCTGCACGATCCGGGTACCGGCCTCCACCAGACGTCGCAACACCGCCTTGCCCGCGACGATCTCGGCGTAGTACCCGGCATTGGCCGCCGTCGGCACGATCGAGATGAGCGTGTGCAGGTACGGCGCCCCACCAATCCGCAGTAGCTCACCGCGACGTTCCAACTCGGCGGAGATCATCACCGGGTCAGCCGGCTCACCTCGGCCGTACAGGTCGAGAATGCAGTTGAAGAGAGCCTGATGGGCGGGCCGGTAGAAGTCTTCGGCCCGCAACACCTCAACCACGTTGGCGATGGCGTCCTTAGACAGCAGCATCCCGCCGAGCACTGACTGCTCGGCAGTGATGTCCTGCGGCGGCTGCCGGTCGAAGAGCGGCCCACCGTTCTCGAATCGCACCCCACGGTCATCTACCAGCGCCACGCCTGGGTACCTCCCCTTCCCCCGACCATCCAACCCTCGTAGAACATATGTTCTATCGGATGGCACCGACAAAATCCGTTCGGACTGGGCTCCACAACCCGTTCCTCCAGGCGCCGGGCGAGGCTAGGGGCGGCCTGACCGGTTGAGCAAGCAGAGCCTGGGGACAGCCTGGGGGCAGCCTGGGGACGCCGCCCGAGCAAATCACCCGGCACCACTGGCGCAGCACTGGAGCACTGTGGACAACCTGGGGAAACTTGGCCTAGATTTCGTCGTTTTTGCTGCTCAGACACCTGTGCATGGATGTGGATAGAGTTTGTTTGCCGCCACCCGGCGTGTCCCTGCCCGCCGCCCCCGCTCTGGCGTGTCGGCACCCCCACCACCAGTCAGGTATCGCCGTAGGCTGTACGCACGGGAGTACCTGCCGGCGGGGAGATCATGATGGGTAAACGAGAAGACAAGTGAGTCCCGAGGATCTCATCGCGGCCCTGTCCGCCGCAGGTGCACTGCCGGAAAGCTGGGCCGAGGTGTTCAGCGAGGTGGATCGAGCCAGATTCATCCCAGCCCGGGTCTGGTTCGATGACGAGCAAGGCCGCCTTCAACCATTAGATCGCGATGAGGAGCCTGATCGCTGGCGATCAGCGGTCTACTCCGACGAGCCGATCGTCACGCAGCTCGATGACGGGGCCACGGCCTGGCCGGCTACCAGCAATGCGGCGACCAGCTCGGCGTCCCAACCCAGCATGGTGCTGGCCATGCTGGACGCGTTGGACGTCCAGCATGGCCAGCAGGTGTTGGAGATTGGCACCGGCACGGGCTACAACGCCGCGCTACTCGCCCACCGCTTAGGCGAGCACCTGGTAACCAGCATCGACGTCGATCCCGTTCTCACCGAACAGGCTTGCGCCAACCTCAAGGCGGCCGGCTACGCACCGACGGTGGTATGCGCGGACGGCGCTGGCGGCTGGCCGGGCACCGCACCATATGACCGGATCATCAGCACCGCAGCGGTTATTGCCGGGCGCCTGCCGTATGCGTGGGTCGAGCAAACCCGGCCAAGCGGGCTGATCCTGACACCGTGGGGAACGGCCTACCACAATGGTGCACTCGTGCGCCTTTCCGTGCACGACGACGGCACCGCGACCGGTAGGGTCATCGGGAACGCGGCGTTCATGCGGCTGCGCGAGCAACGAACCCCGTTCGGTCATGCCGCTCGGCTCGGCGACCTGGTGGACACCTCCACCACCGCCGTCGAGTCCACCACCAGCGTCGCGCCCCACGAGGTGGCGACCGGCGATGGCGCCTTCAGCGTCGGCCTGCACCTGCCCGACGTGCAATGCGGTGTTTTTTCCGAGGACGACAGCCGGTACGAGGTGTTGCTCTATCACGTGACCACCGAGTCAGCGGCCACTGTTCAGGTCACGCCCCAAAGCAGCGCCGAAGGGCACTACCCCGTCCGCCAGCATGGACCCCGCACGCTCTGGAGCGAAGCGGAGAACGCGCACCGCTGGTGGGTCACTCATGGCAGACCCACCCGTACCCGATACGGCCTGACCATCACACCAACCGGGCAACAGGTGTGGCTCGACACACCGTCCAACACCATCAGCCGGCGGTAATCTGATTACCGGCTCAGCCGGCGGTGATGACCTCGAAGGGGACGATCACCGAGACCTCCGGGTGCAGCCGCACGGTCAGCTGGTAGGCACCGGCGGACTTGATATGGCCGCCGAGGTCAACCGCCCGCTTGTCCAACGGGGGGCCACCCGAGGAACGGATCGCGTCGACAACGTCAGCCACGGTGACTGCGCCGAACAGCTTTCCACCGGAGCGGGCAGCCTTAGCCGTCACGGACACGGTACCCAGACCCGACAGCGCGTCAGCGATCTCCCGGGCGTGGTCGAGATTGCGGACCTGCCGGGCCTGCTGGGCCCGACGGATGGTGGCCACCTGTTTCTCAGCACCCTTGGTGGCCGCGACGGCCAGCCGGCGGGGCAGCAGGTAGTTGCGGGCATAGCCGTCCTTGACCTGCACCAGATCGCCGGGCCCACCGAGCTGGGGGACGTCAGCAGTAAGAATAATCTTCATGTGGTCGCCTCTTCCCCGATGTCAGCGTGCGGTTGAAGTGTAGGGCAGCAGCGCAACCTCGCGGGAGTTCTTCACCGCGACCGCGACATCTCGCTGATGCTGGCTGCAATTACCGGTGACCCGGCGAGCCCGAATCTTGCCGCGGTCGGAGATGTACTTCCGCAGCAGCGAGGTGTCCTTGTAATCGATAGCGGTGTCCTGGTCCTTGCAGAAGATGCAGATCTTCTTCTTCGGTTTGCGCACCGGTGGCTTGGGCATAACTGGGATACTCCTGAGTGGGTTGCGCCTGAGGGCCAGCGTGATGGGAAGCAGTGTGATGGGACACGGTGTGATCGGAAACGTCGATGATCTACAGGGAGGTCATCAGAACGGGGGCTCGTCGTCGTAACCGCCGGCTCCGTTACTGGATCCGGCCGGCGCCCCGGCCTGCGGAGCCGAGCTCCACGGGTCGTCGGAGGGCGGGCCGAAGGAGCCCGAAGTGCCGCCCTGACGGACAGCCTTGTTGACCTTGGCGGTGGCGTAGCGCAACGAAGGGCCGACCTCGTCGACCTCCATCTCCATCACGGTGCGCTTCTCGCCCTCCCGGGTCTCGTACGAGCGCTGGCGCAGCCGCCCACTGACAATCACTCGCATGCCACGGGTGAGCGACTCAGCGGTGTTCTCCGCAGCTTGCCGCCAGATGCTGCACCTCAGGAACAGCGCCTCGCCGTCTTTCCACTCGCCACTCTGGCGGTCGAGGGTGCGCGGTGTGGAAGCCACCGTGAAGCTGGCCACCGCCGCACCGGAGGGAGTGAAGCGCAGCTCCGGATCGGCGGTCAGGTTCCCGACCACCGTGATGACAGTCTCGCCGGCCATGTCAGCCCTTCCTCGGATCCCGGCGCAACACCTTGGTCCGCAGGACAGACTCGTTGAGCGACAGTTGCCGGTCGAGCTCAGCCACGGTGGCGGGCGTACAGGACATGTCGACTACCGCGTAGATCCCCTCGGTGCGCTTGTCAATCTCGTAGGCCAGCCGGCGCTTGCCCCACACGTCGACCTTGTTGACGGTGCCGCCCTGCGTCTTCACCACGCCAAGGAACTGGTCCAGCGATGGTGTCACGCTGCGCTCGTCAAGTTGTGGATCGAGGATGACCATCATCTCGTAACGACGCATGAAGACCACTCACCTCCTGTGGACTCGTCGGCCACGGACTCTCCGTGGCAGGAGGAAACCGGCTGAACCGGCAGTGCGCATGAGGATAGCAAGAAGCCGCCCCGCGAGGACAATCGCGGGGCGGCGTGAAGCTTGAGTTCAGCAAGCGGAGTTCAGCGGCGCCCGAGAACCCAGCCGCGGAGCAGGGCCGCAGTGACGCTGGCCAGCATCAGCACCGCGATCAGCACTGGCAGGGCGACACGCTCCACATCACTGGCCGGCAACGCCGTCGCGCGGCCAGCGGCGGCCACATCGTTGGCTGCGGCGCTTTGCTTGCCGAATCCTGAGCCGTTACTGACTTGAGGTGCACCGAACAGGTCCGCCGTCAACATGCCCGCCGACAGTCGTCCCAGCGCACCGGGATGGCCTATCGCCAGCAGATCAGCGTAGTTGTAGCGGGGCAGCCCGCTGTTGTAGCGGCCGAGCGCGAAGGGGAAGTCGCTCGGCATCACCGGCCCGGCGAACGGACCGAAGGCCGGAGCGGCTAGGGCTGGCGGGGGGGCCACGCCGGGTCCGGACCGACCAGCCGGCGCTACCGTCGGCGACGTGCCCGGTGCTCCCGGGGAGGCAGGCTGGGGGTACATCCCAACAATCAACCCGGTGACCGGGCCCTGGACCGGACCCGGAAGAGCGGCAACCACTGTGCCAACAGGAGCCATGACCGGCGAGGGCTCGGCGGTAATCTTGCATACTGGGGCCAGCGCCCCCATCATCTCACGCAGAGCTGGCGTGGCGTCGAAGGTGCTCGCCTCACGGGAGGGCACCGAACCGACGTCAATCACCGATAGACCTGCTTCCCGGACACCCACTCGCTGCCCAGGATCACCACGCACCGTGTCCCCGCAGCCACCCACCAGCATCGGCGTGGGAGCTGCCGCCGCAGTGGTGGTGGTGGAAACGTTGGAAGGTGCGGCGAGGGCCGACAAGCCCCCGGCCAAGCTGCTTGCTGCGCACAGTAACGTGGCTGCTCCAGCAACCGTGGTCACCCTCACGCGTGTTCCCATAGGTGCCTCCGTGTCGCTCCGATGTCGCTCCGTACCCGGTTGTGTCGTTAGAGTAACGAACCTCGAGCCGTTCTGTGACGATAACGAGCACTTTCAGCAGATCGTGGTTACACTGTGCACTCACCGTGTACTGTACGGGTACGCGGACCGGTCTCAAGGGACCCTCTAGGCTACTCATATGTACATTGGCGCCCACGTGAGCGGCAACGATCCGGTGAGTGCGGCTACGCAGCGTAACGCCGAGGCGGTGCAGTTCTTCCTCGCCGACCCGCAGGGTTGGCAGGCTCCGGGACCGCATCCGCAGGCCGACCAGCTGCGCTGTGCCGACCTCGAGGTTTACGTGCACTCACCATACGTCATCAATGTGGCATCGCTGAACAACCGCATCCGCATACCGTCACGCAAGCTGGTCGCCCAGCACGCCGCGGCGGCCGCCGCAGTCGGCGCCCGCGGATTGGTGGTGCACGGCGGGCATCTCGCCAAGGGTGAGGATCCCGCCCAGGGCGTCGAGAACTGGCGCAAGATGTTCGCCCGCCAGGCAGTCGAGGGCGGTTTCGGTACCCGGATCCTGGTGGAGAACACTGCGGGCGGAGACAACGCGATGGCCCGGCGGTTCGATTCATTAGCTCGGTTGTGGGACGCGATCGGCGACTATGACGTGGGGTTTTGCTTGGACACCTGCCACGCGTTCGCCGCCGGAGAGGACCTGACCGACGTCGTCGACCGGGTCAGGGCCATCACTGGCCGGATCGACCTGGTGCACTGCAACAACTCGCGCGATGAGTTCGGCTCGGCTCGGGACCGTCATGCGCCGCTGCGCCAGGGCACCATCGACGCCGAGCAGCTCGTGGCAGTCTGCGCCGCGGCGGACGCCACCGTGGTACTGGAGACCGACCCCGATTCCCAGGCACCAGACATCGCCTGGTTGCGAGAGCAGCTGGGCTAGATCGCAGGGCGGGCGTCGGGGGCACCGCCCAGGACACCGCCGTGTGGATCGTCCTCGCCCGATCCGCGAATCGGGTCATCCTCCGGCCGCCAGATGTTCCGAAGCACCAGGACCACCAGCAGCAGCACCGCCACGTCACGGATCAGCACGGCGCCCAGGAACGGCTCGATGGGCAACCCCTTGTGCTCCGGGCCGAGATAATAGGCCATCCTGGGCGCCCAGACCAGCGCATCAACGGCCATCCACGCCAGTACGGGTCTCCACCGGGGGATCGCCAATACCGCCAGGGGCACCAGCCACAACGAGTACTGCGGGCTCCACACCTTATTGACGAGCAGAAACGCGCACACCACCAGAAAGCACAGCTGCGCAAGCCGAGGAGGGCGCGGCGCGGTCAACGCCAGCGCCCCGATCGCCGCGCAGGCCAGCACGAACAACGTCGCGCTGACCAGGTTGAGCGTCAGGGGGATCTGGCCGGGTCGCAGCACCCCGTCGAGACCGGGCCAGCCGGTGAAGGTGGACACCACAGTGTACAGCGTGTCCGGGTCAGCCGCGCGCCGGCTGCTGAGGCGGAAGAACTCTGCCCACCCGGACGGGAACAACACCGCCACCGGCACGTTTACCGCCGTCCAGGACAGTGCCGCCGCGGCGGTCGCCTGCAGCCCGGCCCGCAGCCGTCCGGCCCGCAGGCACAGCAGCAGGATCGGAAACAGCAGCAACAGCGGGTAGAACTTGGTCGCCGCACCCAGGCCGAGCAGCACACCAGCAAGCACTGGGCGTCGCCGGGCCCACGCCAGCAGCCCGGTGGTGGCCAGCGCGGTGGCCAGCGCGTCGAAGTTGGTGAAAGCATGGACCACGACCAGCGGCGACAACGCGGCCAGCGCGGCGTCCCACGGTCGTCGCCGGGACAACCGCACCAACGCCCAGACCGTGATCAACCACGCGGCGGCCAACCCCAGCGCGCTGATATCGAAGTACACGATGGCGGGTGCCGAGCTGGGAAGCCAACCGCCCGCAGCGGAATTCCCGAGGGCTACCCAGGTCTGCGCGAGCTTGGCGGTGATCCACTGGTACAGGCCAGTGAGCACCGGGTACTCCATGTAACGCACTTGCTCACCGGGCTCGCCCCGGTGCTCAACCCATGAGGTGGCGTACGGGAATCCGGCCAGCCCAGGCTGGTCCAGCCGCTCGACGGTATAGAGCGGGACGGTGTCCGAGTAGCACATCGCCAGGTACTGGCGGCCATCGCGCCAGTCCACCTGCAAGCCACCAGCGCTGTCCTGGTAGGTCTGCAAACACGGTACCTTGACCAGCCAGCCCAATGCCAAGGTGATCGTCGCGAACAGCAACACCACCCGCAGCGGGGTCCAGAACCAGTGCCGGCCCAGCACCGCATGCCGACCCAGCGGACCACCCACGAGCCGGCTGGCCCGCGCCGGCACCGGATCGGTCCAGCTAGGCACCACCCGCTGCGCCACCACCGGCTCAGTTTTCCCGGCCGCCTTGTTGCTCGTCACCCGGCGCCGGCTCGTTGCAGAAGGGGAAGCAAGTATCGCGCCGCGGTCTTCTCGGCTTCGCCGGAGGCTCGACTGGCGTGGGCCCGAAATCGTCGATATCCGGTTCAGGCGTTACGTGCGGTGCGGCGCCGCGTGGCTCGCGGTGGCGCACCGCCGGCTGGTCCTCAAGGGGTGGGGCGACAATGGGTGGCGCGGCGGGACCAATCACTGTGAACGGGGGGAAGGCCTCCATCGGGGTGCTCATCACGTAGGAGTTCATGAACCGCTGCCAGATCGCGCCTGGCAGGCCCCGGCCGAAGATGTCGCTACCGTTGGCGTTCTTGATCGCGGAGTTGGCCGGGTCCCCCACCCAGACCGCGGTGGAGATCGACGGCGTGTACCCGACAGTCCAGGCCGCAGAGTTGGTGCCGGTGTCGCCGCGCTGGTGGGTGCCGGTCTTGGCGGCTACCTGCCGGCCGCCCGCCAGCGGGATCTGCGAGCTGCGCGCGACGTCGGTCAGCGTCGCGGTGACATTGCGAGCAAGTTGGGAGTTGTGCTCGACGTTTGCCCGGTCGAAGGCGGGCTGCGGCTTGTCGAGATGCTGGTATTCGACGGTGCCGCGGGCGTTGGCGTACTGGCTGACGAAGAACGGCTCACGCCGCATCCCATCGGCGGCGAAGGTCGCGTAGCCGCTGGCCATGTCGATCGTGTGCACCGGGTACTGGCCGAGCGTGATACCGAGCGCAGGAGCCCCGCTGTCCGGCTCGGCCATGGCGCGCTTGCCGTTGATCTGCTCCGGGATTCCGGCCTGAACCGCAGCATCCCGGATCGCTTGCGGTCCCACATCCTGGGCCAGGCGCACGAAGGCGGTGTTGACCGACTGGGTCATCGCATCGTGCAAGGTCAGCTTGGGGTAGTTGCGACTCTCCGAGTTGGCGTAGGAGTGACCGTCGATGACCAGCGGAGAGTCCCCGGCGTAGAGGGAGTTCATCCCGATGCCGCTCTCCAGCGCGGCCAGCATGGTGAACGGTTTGAACGCCGATCCCGGGTTCCACGCCGGCCCGCCGGCGAGGTCGAAGCCATCCCCGTCCGACCCGCCGTAGTAAGCGATCACCGCAGCGCTGCGCGGATCGATCGCGACCAGCGAGGAGTGCAGGTTTTTCGGCTGCCCGCGCAGCTCGGTGAGCACCGTGTCACGAGCCAGCTGCTGGGCTCGGGGATCGATGGTGGTGGTGATCCGGCCACCGCCCATGGCCAGCTGCTCACGGTTAATGCCCTGCTTGTTCAGCTCGTCCATCACCCGATGGATAATGTGCGCCCGGTCATCGGTCGGTGCTCCTGGAGCCTGGCTCGGCGCCATCGTCTCCGGGTACCGTGCCCCAGCCCGATCAGCTGGGGACAGCCAGCCTTTCTCGACCATGCCATCCAGCACGAAACTCCATCGGGACTGCGCCTGCTGCGGGTTGATGGCCGGATCCAACCGGGAGGGGGACCGGATCGCGCTGGCCAGCACCGCCGCCTGGGAGACGGTCAGCTTCTGGACGTTCTCGCCGAAGTACGCCTGGCTAGCGGCCTGAATCCCATAGGCTCCGCGACCGAAGTAGATCGTGTTGAGATAGTCCTCCAGGATCTGGTCCTTGGACCGCTGTTTGGTGATCTTGGCTGCGATGATCACCTCGGGGAACTTCCGAAACATGATGCTGTTCTCGTCGTGACCAGTGGTCACCTTGACGTACTGCTGAGTGATTGTGGAGCCACCGCCGTCGCCACCGGTGAGCTGATTCCACGCGGCCCGCGCGATGCCCGTGATGTCGAACCCGGGGTTGGACCGGAAGCTGCGATCCTCGGCGGCCAGTACCGCATTCTGCACGTGCATCGGCACCTGCGCGAGACTGACCGGAATCCGATTACCTTCCTCAGGCACGTAACGGCCGATCTCAGTGGTTCCGTCGCTGGCCATAATCGTGGTGACTTGCTTGCGCTGCGCCGCCAGCGCCGCGGGAGACGGCACGGCGAAAAACAGCCAACCGGCAAAGAACGCCAGCACCGGCAGCAGGATGCCCATCAGCAGGCCAACCAGGGCAATCGTGCGCGCCCATCGCCAGAGTTTGGGCCACCCCGGCTCAGCCGGCCCGCGTCCGATTGCCGGCTCAACCGGCGGACGTCCGATTGCCGGCCCAGCCGGCGGTGCCCGGTGAGTGAGCAGCGCAGGCTCCCCCCGCGGCGGGGCTGGCGGCGCAAGGGCCCGGTCATGTGGTTGCGGCTGGCCTGATTGAGCTTGGGCGAACCGCTCAGGTGGGTAGCTCTGATCCGAATTCCGCCGTCCGCTGGACGGCTCGGCCGGCGATAAGCGTAGACCGCTGTCATCTCGCTGGTCGCTCACGCGTGGTCCTCCCAGACCGGTACCCGGGGTCGCGAGGGGCTCGAAAGCCCTACTCCGCTGCGGTCCTCCGGCGGGACCGCCTGGTGCCCACACCGCTGGTTCCCAAGACGTATGACTGCACGAGGTGGTTCCAGCTACACGTCCGGCACACCTCGACGACATGCACGCTGAACTCCTCGTACAGCGTCGCCAACCTGTTCAGCTCGTCAGCGGTCCGGGCGGACCCGGCCGCCTGCTTGAGCTCGTCACCGTACACCCACGAGACCAGCGTCAGAGACTCCTTACGACACATGGGGCAGGTGACCGAGCTGGGCTCACCGTGGAACTTCGCCGCCTGCAGCAGGTAGGGCGTCGCGTCGCAGACGTCGGTGAGGCCAACCCGGCCGGCGTAGACCTCCGCGAGCAGCGCACGTCGCCGCAACGCGTAGTCCACCACCTGTCGTTGGGTCCGCACGCTCAACAGCGTACGCAATCGATGCGTGATCTACGCTCGGGCGTTCGGGCACTATACCGCGCCGGCGATGTATCGACGCGATATAGTGCGTTTATCCGTCGAAGCGTCGGTGGGAGGTGCCGAGTGCTGGAGCTAGCGGTGCTCGGGGTCCTGCACGATGACCCGATGCACGGCTACGAGCTGCGCAAACGTCTCACCGGTCTGCTCGGGGCGTTCCGCGCCTGCTCGTTCGGGTCGCTGTATCCCACGCTACGCCGGTTGCAGCGCTCCGGTTTCATCGTGGAGGACAACAAGCCCGCCGACGACCTGCGCGCCAGCCGGAGCGCAGGCTGGGCCTGCCGAAGCCGGCGGGTGTACCGGCTCACCTCCGATGGCAAGGAGCGCTTCGCTACCTTGCTGGCCGACGCCGGCCCGCAGACCTGGGACGACCACGGGTTCGGAGTGCACCTGGCGTTCTTCTCGCGGACACCGGCCGAAGTGCGGATGCGCATCCTGGAGGGAAGGCGGCGCCGGGTCGAGGAACGTCGCGAGGGGTTGCGCGCCACACTCGCCCGGACCGGTGATCAGATCGACCGTTACACCCTCGAGCTCCACCGAATGGGGCTGGAGACCAGTGAGCGCGAGGTGCGCTGGCTCAATGAACTGATCGCCCATGAAAAGGCCAACCCAGGATTATCACACGACGACAGAGAAAGGTCAGACCATGACTGAAGGCCGCGTCGAGCGTCACGCCGGTCCGGGTATCCGGGTCGCCATGGTGGGCGTCGGTAACTGCGCTGCTTCCCTGGTACAGGGTGTGCACTATTATCGCGACGCTGATCCCTCCATCCGAGTACCCGGTCTGATGCACGTGCTGTTCGGTGACTACCACGTCGGTGACCTCCAGTTCGTCGCCGCGTTCGATGTCGATGCCAAGAAAGTGGGGCGTGAGCTGTCCGAGGCCATCGTGGCGAGCCAGAACAACACCATCACGATCTGCGACGTGCCACCGCTGGGCATCATCGTGCAGCGTGGGCCCACGATGGATGGTCTGGGCGAGTACTACCGAGACGTCATCACCGAGTCCGAGGAGAAGCCGGTCGACGTGGTCGACGTGCTGCGCGAGTCGAACGCCGACGTGCTGGTGTCCTATCTGCCGGTGGGCTCGGAGGAGGCAGACCGCTTCTATGCCCAGTGCGCGCTGGACGCCGGAGTCGCGTTCGTCAACGCGCTTCCGGTGTTCATCGCCTCCGATCCGGAATGGGCGCGCAAGTTCACCGAGGCTGGCGTGCCGCTCATCGGTGACGATGTCAAGTCCCAGGTGGGGTCTACCATCACGCACAGGGTAATGGCCAAGCTGTTCGAGGAGCGTGGGGTTGAGCTGCTGCGCACCTACCAGCTCAACTTCGGCGGCAACATGGACTTCATGAGCATGCTGGAGCGCAAGCGCCTAAAGTCGAAGAAGCTTTCCAAGACGCAGGCGCTGACCTCGCAGGTGCCGCACGAGATGGACAAGGGGTCGGTCCATATCGGGCCGTCGGACTACGTGCCGTGGCTGAATGACCGCAAGTGGGCCTACGTGCGGCTGGAGGCCCGAGCGTTCGGTGATGTGCCGTTGAGCATGGAGTACAAACTCGAGGTCTGGGACTCACCCAACTCCGCCGGCGTGGTCATCGACGCGATCCGCGCGGCGAAGATCGCGAAGGACAGGGGCATCGGCGGCCCAATTGTCTCCGCGTCGTCCTACCTCATGAAGTTGCCGCCGGAAGAGTACTCCGACTCCGACGCCTATCAGGCCATCGAGGCATTCATCCGCGGGGATCTTAACCGCTAGGCTCGGCGTGTCCGCCTGTCGTGCACTCTGTGCGCGCCCGTGGTGCACGCCTAGTACTCCCGCCGTAGATCGTGATCATGTGAGTTGGGCTTCTTGGCGGCGGTAGTGGTTGGTGCGGGCGCAGTGTTGGTGTCGTCGCCAGCGTGACCAGGTCAGCGGGTCGATGAGTTGGCGTGCGGACTGGGTAACCGACGTGGTAAACAGGTGTCGGATCTCGTTGCAGGTCAGTGCAATTATGTTGATCTGCGGTGGGTGCTTGGCCCGTTTGTCGCGGCGATGACCGCGAGGCCAACCGTCGCGGTTCCCTTCTTCACATCGCCAGTCTCATCGACCACCAACACCGCGCCCGGATCACTGATGTGCTCCACGACAGTCATCACCTACCCCGTCGGTGTCTTACACCGCACGGCCCAGCAGGCGCTGAATCCCATCTGACGTCGCCTCCCCGGTATGCTCAACGACCGTCCAGCAGGTTCTTGCGCGGCAGACCGGCCAGCAACCCCAGCACGAACCCCTGGACCCGCCGCCGCAGCTCGACCCCAGGAAAGCAGCCGGCCACCCGCCCAAGTAACCAATCCAACATCGCCTGCCACTGGCCGGGCTCTACGCTATGACCTACGACCGCCACAAGATCTTCTGACATCCACACAACCAACGATGATCACACAGTAGCCACCCTTACCGTCCAGGACCGACACGCCGCAAGATCACGATCTACGGCTGGAGTACTAGCCCAGGAGTTACACCGTTGAGGTTCCAGTTCCGCATGTATGGAAGCTAGACTGCTCTTATTTGGGCATCGGTAACAGCGGTTTACCACCAGAAGATGATTTAGGGGCATGCTGTGACGGTGATCGGAAGTGGTGCGCGGGGCATGGCGGAAGTGGACTTCTTCGTCAGTCACGCTGGGCGGGATCACGCTTGGGCGGAGTGGGTTGCCTGGCACTTGGTCGAAGCCGGCTACACCGTGGAGTTGGATTCCTGGGACTGGGCTGCGGGCGAAAACTTCGTCACCAAGATGCACGGCGCTCTGGATGCTGCAGAGCGGGTGGTGGCGCTGTTCTCCCCAGCGTACTTCGAGGATATCCATTACACCACCGGGGAGTGGACGTCAGCAATGACCAAGAACGACGAGGGTGAGCACCAGTTGGTGCCAGTACAGATCGAGCCGTGCACGGTGCCTCGGTTGCTGCGCCCACTACTGCTTGTCGAACTATTCGATCTGGACGAAGGCGAAGCGGTGCAGCGATTGCTCGCAGCGGCGCGGGGTCCGGCGCGCCCGGACGGCAAACCCGGGTTCCCGGGCCGCGGACGTGTGGGGCTGTTGACTAGCGGGGGAGAGATAGGTCCGCGACTGCCAGGGGTGTTACCCGCAGTATGGAACGTCGGCCCGCGTAATCCGGGGTTTGTCGGCCGGGACGCCACGCTCGTGCACCTGCGAGAGCGACTACGGTCTGGGGGGACCGCCGTGGTGCAAGCTCTGCACGGGATGGGTGGGGTGGGCAAGACCCAGGTGGCGATTGAATACGCGCACCGCTACGCCGGGGCCTACGACGTGGTGTGGTGGGTCAGCGCCGAGGAGGTCGGTCTGATCAGCGAGCAATACGCGGCGCTCGCGGTTGAGCTGGGCCTGACTCCGCCGCACGCCGACACGACCAGCGCAGTCGGGGCGCTGCGTGCTTACCTTCGGCGTCACGGCCGGTGGCTATTGGTTCTCGACAATGCCGAATCACCCCGCGACGTGCGTAACGGGCTTCCGGCGGGACCCGGACACACCCTGATCACGTCCCGCAACCCCGGCTGGGGCGAACTAGCCGTCCGGGTAGAGGTCGATGTGCTGCCGCGCCTTCACTCGGTGGAAATGATCCACGTCACCCGACCCGGTGTCGGAGAGGCCGAGGCCGACCGCCTGGCCAGGGCACTCGGCGACCTGCCGCTGGCGTTGGCCCAGGCAGCAGGGTTCCTTGCCGAGACCGGTATGCCGGTTGACCACTACTTGAGGCTGCTGGACACCCGTGCGGAGGAACTGCTTGACCAGAACCCGCCGGAGAGCCACCCGCTCTCGCTCGCCGCAGCGATTCGGGTTTCCACCGATCGCCTCGCCAAGGTCGACCCGGCCGCGCTCGCACTGGTGCGCATCGGCGTGTTCCTCGCCCCGGAACCCATCCCCGCAGACGTCCTAACCCGCCCCATCGCGGCGACAGGCTTCGACCGACCACTGGAACTGGAGGCGCTAACCGCAACAGTGGTCAGCTCGGTCGCGGCGCACCGCAGTCTTGGACGGATCGGTAGCTACGGCCTGGGCCGCCTCGACCGGGGGCTGCAGCTGCACCGGCTTACCCGGGCCATCCTGCGCGACCAACTCGGCGTCGAGCATGCAGCCGCTTATCGCGCCTATGCCCAGGCCCTGCTAGTTGCAGCGGCTCCCGGTGACCACCAAGACCCAGCATGCTGGCCAGACTGGGCACGGGTCCTACCCCATCTGCTGGCCACGGAGCCGGCTACCAGTCCCAGCTACAACCTGCGGGACCTGGCCTGCCGCGCCATCTGGTACCTCCACAGCCGCGGCGACAGCCACTCAGCCCGAGACCTTGTCCTGCACCTCCACCAGCAATGGGTCGAACACCTCGGGCCAGACGATCAGCACACCCTGCGGGCCGCCTATATCCTCGTCCGCCTGCTCAGTGATATTGGCCCCCACAGCCGCACCCGCCAGCTCGGTGAAGACACGCTCGCTCGATGTCGGCGGGTGCTCGGCGACGACCATCCCGACACCCTGCACGCAGCACATTACCTCGCGAACTGCCTGCATTATATGGGCGAGTTTGAACTCTCCCGACAACTCAACGCCGAGACCCTCGCCCGCAGACGACATGTACTCGGCGACGACCACCTTGACGTCCACCGCACGGCCCATAACCTCGCCGAAGACCTACGTGAGCTGGGCGAAGTCGAGGAGGCCCGACAGATGCATGAGGACAGCTTCGCCCACCGACGACGAACGCTCGGTGATGATCATCCCTACACCATTGTCGTAGCCAAGGAACTCGGCCGCGATCTGCATGCGCTCGGCCAGGTCGACGCAGCGCGACAACTGCACGAAAACATCCTCGCCCGAGCGCGGCGGGTACTTGGTGAGGACCATCTCTGGACCATGGACTGCGCCAACAACCTCGCCAGCGACCTGTACGCGCTCGGTGAGGTTGAGAAGGCAAGGCGACTCGGCGAGGACACGCTCGCCCGAGCGCGGCGCGTAGTCGGCGACGAGAGCCGTTACACCATCGATATCGCGAACAATTTGGCCACCACACTCCACGCACTAGGCGAGGGCGAGGCAGCGCAACAGCTCAGTGCAGACACGCTCGCCCGAGCGCGGCGCGTGTTCGGCGACAACCACCCCCGCACGCTGAAAGCAGCCAACAACCTCGCCGCCGCTCAGCGTCTCATGCACGACGCCGAGCCACCCCGGTAGGGCGGTTCCAATACATCACGGACGGGTGGCCGAGGCGTGCAGCGTCAGTCGGGGTGTCACGCAGGCTCAAGCGGGTGCCAGAAGCGCAATTCTGTATAGCGCGCGAAGCCACGATCCATTTGACCATGCTGGCGGACAGCAGCACCGAGCCGCCCCACTCCCCGCCCACGCCAACATTCTGGATCACCCGCAGCACGCCACCCCACATCCCCGGCGACCCCCGCCCCATCACCTACACCATCACCACACCCTGATCAACATTCAACAGTCACCACAACGCAACCCCCAGACGTCTGACCCGAATCCGCGAGTTAGCGCCGAATTGATCTCATCCCAGGTTTGTTGATCTTTTTGGGGGTATGTTTTGGGTTTTTGGCAGACCAAGGGCCCGAGTGTCGACTCGGGTGGCCGGGTTCCGGTGCGCTCGGGGCTGTTGGGCCTGGTCAGGGCGTTGCTGGGAGTGCGCGGAGGCGGGCGAGGATCTTTTCGAGCAGGTGGTGTCCCGGTGGGAGGCGCAGGTCGAGCGCACCGGCGTGACGGATGAGGCGGGCGGGTACGCGGATCAGTTTGCGGCGCAGGGTGGCGATCATGGCTTGGCCCTCGCGGACGCCGTGGCCGAGTAGCCGCCCGTCGGGTCCGGGGGTGGCGGTGAGGTGGTGCAGCCAGCCGGCGATGCTGGTCGCGAGCAGCGCGCCCCACATCCACGCGGTGTTGACCTCGGGGTATCCCGAGGGGAGGTGGCGTAGCGCGGCGCCGTGCTTGGCGTCGCGGAACACGTTCTCGATCTCGGTGCGGTGCCGGTACCAGCGCTCGATGGCGGCGGCCTTGGCCGGGGTGGAGACGTCGAGGTTGGTCACGATGAACGAGTAGCCGTACACCGCGTCGAGCTCGGCGAGGGCCGCGAGGGGCAGCGCCCGCTGGTCGGGGTGCAGGGTGCGGCGGCGCCGGGAGCGGAGGTCGGTCGAGACCTGACCGGCGGTGATGTCCAGGCGGACCCGGCGGATCAGCAGCCGGGTCGCGGTCGGCCACCAGTCCGGGCACCAGGAGGCGACCGCGACCTGCGCGCCGTCCATGTCGAGCGCGTCGGTCCACTCAGTTTCCGCCAGGCCGGTGAGCAGTCGCCACAGTGGCGCGATGCGCTTGGCGCCGATGGCGAACTCGACACCGGCGGCCAGCGCGGCCCGGGCCAGCGCCCCCGCGAAGTAGCCGGCGTCAGCACGCAGCCGGATCCGCCCCGAGCGCGCCGCGGCCAGCGCCCGGCGCAGCAGCTCCGGGGCGTGGCCGCGGGGGTCTTCGTCGCCGGCCATCAGGTCCGCGGCCAGCGCCGTCGCGGTCTGCGCCCAGGTCGCCACGTGCGGGCGCCCGCAGCGTTGCCCCTGGTAGTTGAACGCGACCCCCCGTTTCTTGCGCCCGTAAACCTCCACGTCGGTGGTGTCCAGATCGATGGTGACCTCCTCGCACAGCGCCGCCGCCCGCTCCGGTGGCAACACCGCGAGCATCGCGGTATGAACCCCGCCGATCCCGGTCTCCACCGCGCGCCACTGCCCCTCGGTGACCCTCCGCGCCAGCCCAGCCGCGGTGGTCGAGCTCAACCCGGCCACCGGCGACAGCACCTGACCAGCCACATCAGCCCGTTGGCGATCCAGCCCGACCAGAAAGCCTTCCCCGGCCAGCTGAGCGCACGCCAACCCGACCAGCAGCTGCCCACCGCTAAATCCCCGACCACGAGACTTGATCGGCCCGATCGCCGCATCCAACAACCTGATCATGCCCAACCGGTGGACCAACTCAGTCACCGCGGCCATCCCCGACACCCGGGTCAGCGACTCATCCGGCGCGCCGATGCGCACCCACCGCCGCAACCGACGCATCTCCCGTAACGTATCCACCCGATGGGTGTCCTCTCCCTGAGATGCCATGTTGCCTCGCAACCGACATCATCCCAGGCCAGAACGACACCCATCACCAACCCCGGGCCCGTGTCGCCCAACTAATCGCGGATTCGGGTCTGAGACTTGACGGTCCGAAGCGCAGCCTCACTAGAAATCACGGTATTGCGCGGGCATACGATGGATGGCCTGGGCGAATACTACCGGGACATCATCACCGAATCCGATGAGCAACCGGTTGACGTGGTCGACGTGGTCGACGTGGTCGACGCGCTGCGCCAGTCCGGCGCCGATGTGCTGGTGTCGTATCTGCCGGTGGGCTCGGAGGACGCGGACCGCTTCTATGCGCAATGCGCATTGGACGCCGGGGTCGCGTTCGTCAACGCCCTTCCGGTGTTCATCGCTTCCGATCCGGAGTGGGCGGGCAAGTTCACCCGCGCCAGGGTGCCGATCATCGGTGACGACATCAAGTCCCAGGTCGGTGCGACGATCACACATCGGGTGCTGGCCAAGCTGTTCGAAGACCGCGGGGTGGAGCTGGTGCGCACCTATCAGCTCAACTTCGGCGGCAACATGGATTTCATGAACATGCTGGAACGCAAGCGGCTCCAGTCGAAGAAGATCTCCAAGACGCAGTCGGTGACGTCCCAGGTGCCGCATGAGATGGAGAAGACGGCGGTGCACATCGGCCCGTCGGACCACGTGCCGTGGCTGGACGACCGCAAGTGGGCCTACGTGCGGCTGGAGGGCCGGGCGTTCGGCGACGTGCCGCTGAACATGGAGTACAAGCTCGAGGTCTGGGACTCACCCAACTCCGCCGGCGTGATCATCGACGCGATCCGCGCGGCGAAGATCGTGAAAGACCGGGGCATCGGCGGCCCGATCACCTCCGCGTCGTCTTACTTCATGAAGTCCCCACCCGAGCAGTACTCCGACTCCAACGCCTACGCCGCTGTGGAAGCATTCATCCGCGGCGAGGTGGACCGGTAGCCGCCGGCGGGCTCCTTCATTGGTTGGGGATCAGCTGCCGATACGTCATGATCACTGTTTGGGTGCGGGGGACGACAAATAGTGTCGCTGAACGCACCCAAACAACGATCATGACGTATCGGGCGCCGTGTCATCATGTGGTGACGGGGAGGGGAGTTTGGCGTGGCTGATGTGTTCGTGTCCTACGCCCACGAGGATCGGCCCTTCGTCCGACGGCTGACCGAGGCGTTGCAGGCCCGGAATCGGGAGGTCTGGGTTGATCTTGAGGGCATTCTCCCTTCGGCGCCCTGGATGGAGGAGATCCGCACCGCCATCACCGGGGCGGACGCGGTCGTGTTCGTCATCACTCCGGATTCGGTCGTCTCCAAGGTCTGCCGGATCGAGCTCGACTACGCGAGCGAGCAATCCAAGCGCCTCGTCCCGATCCTCGCCCGCCAGACCCCCACCGGAGACGTCCCGCCAGCGCTGGCCGAGCTGCACTGGCTTCGTTTCCTGGACGGCACCGATGTCGCGGCCGGCGTTGACCGGCTCGTCGAGGTCCTGGATACCGACCTCCCCCGGGTCCGCCGGCACACCAGGCTGCTCATCCAGGCCCGCGAGTGGGAAACCCAAAACCGCGACCGCAGCCTGCTGCTGCGCGGTGCCGAGCTGAAAGCGGCCGAGACCTGGTCGGCAGATCAGACCGGTCACAAGCCGGCCGCCACCCCCGCTCAGGCTCAGCTGATCCTGGCCAGCCGCCGTGCCACCACCCGCCGCCAGCGTGGCGTCGGTGTCACCGCAGTAGGGGTGCTGGTGCTGATGGCGATACTGACCATCTTCGCCCTCGGCCAGCGGCACACCGCCATTACCCGTGAGCTGGTGGCCAACTCCGCCGCGCTGACCGCCAAGGACCCGGGGGACTCGATGCTGCTCGCCATCAAGGCGTTCCAGTATCAGCCCACGGCGGAGACCCGTAGTGCGCTCCTGAGCAGCCAAGCCCAATACTTCGCCGGAAAACTGACCGACACTGACGTCGTTTTCGGGGTGGCGTTCAGCCCCGACAGGCGGACCGTGGCCACCGGAAGTCACGATGGCACCGCGAAGCTGTGGGACGTGGCCAGCCGCCATCTTCTGGCGACCCTGACCGGGTACAACGGCACCGGCACCGTCTATGGGGTGGCGTTCAGCCCGGACGGGCGCACCCTGGCCACCGCCAGCGACGATGGCACCGCGCGGCTGTGGGATGTGAGCACCCGTCGTCTCATCACCACGTTGACCGGCCACGCCGGCACCGTCTATGGGGTGGTGTTCAACCGGGATGGGCGGATGCTGGCCACCGCCAACGCCGATGGCACGGCGAAGCTGTGGGATGTGAGCAGTCATCAGCTCGTCGCCACGTTGACCGATCACACCACCATCGTGCGTGGGGTGGCGTTCAGCCCGGATGGCCAGATGCTGGCCACCGCCAGTACCGATGGCACCGCGAAGCTGTGGGATGTGGGCAGCCATCGAGTGCTGGCGACCTTGAGCGGGGGTGGCGGCACCGGCGTCGTCTACGGGGTGGCATTCAGTCCCGACGGGCGGATGCTGGCCACCGCCAGCGCCGACAACGCCGCGCGCTTGTGGGATACGACCAGCCATCAGCTCATCGCTACCCTGAGCAACTACAATGCTGCCGTCAGCGCAGTGGTGTTCAGTCCCGACGGGCGCATCCTGGCCACCGGGAGTCTCGATGGCACCGCACGGCTGTGGGATGTGGCCACCCATCAGCTCCTTGTCACCTTGACCGGACATACCAATAACGTGTGGGGGGTGGCGTTCAGCCCCGACGGGCGGACCCTGGTCACCACCAGCGCCGACCACACCGCTCGGCTGTGGGATGTGGGCGCTGCGATCTTCCTGTCTCCCCCGTCCGACGTCATCGACGCGGTGGCGGTCAGCCCTGATGGACGCACGGTGGCTACCGGCAACCGTGACGGCGTCGCGCGATTGCGGGATGTGACAACGCATCAGCTCCTCGCCACCCTGAGCGGCCACCACAACGCCGTTTTCGGAGTGGCGTTCAGCCCGGACGGGCGCACACTAGCCACCGGGAGTCTCGATGGCACCGTGCGCCTGTCGGATGTGGCCACCCACCAGCTCATCACGACCCTCGACGGCCACAGCAGTGTCTTTGGTGTGGTGTTCAGCCCGGATGGGCGCACGCTAGCTACCACCAGCGTCGATCACACCGCCAAGCTGTGGAATGTGGCCACTCACCGGCTCATCACTACCCTGACCGGTCATACCGACACCGTCAACGCGGTGGCATTCAGCCCGAACGGGAGCACCCTGGCCACCGGCAGCACCGACGACACCGTGAAACTGTGGGACGTGGCGACCCATCGGCTCGTCGCCACCCTGACCGGCCACCTCGCCGAAGTCGACGCGGTGGCGTTTAGCCCCGATGGGCGCACTCTGGCCACTGGCAGTGTCGATCACACCGCAAAACTGTGGGATGCGGCCAGCCATCAGCTCATCGCCACCCTGACTGGCCACATCAACAACGTCAACGCGGTGGCGTTCAGCCCCAACGGGACTCTGGTCACCGGCAGCGCCGACCACACCATTCGGTTGTGGGGCCTGGACCCGACCCAAGTCACCGACCGGCTCTGCCACGTCATCGGGGCGCCCAGCCGGGCGGACTGGGCCCGGCTCATCCCCGACCTGCCGTACCAGCCCAACTGCCGCTGAGGACGGTGCGGCTCAGCCGAGTTTTCCGGCGCGGATGCTGGCGGTGAACGCGGCCCATTCGGCTGCGGGGACCGTCAGGGCTGGGCCGGTGGAGTTCTTGCTGTCCCGTACGGCGCGGTAGCCGCCGTCGAGGCCGGCAACCTCGACGCAGTTGCCGCCGTAGCCGTTGCTGTAGCTGGCCTTGCGCCACACGGCGCTGGTCAAGCCGGAGTCGTGGTTGTCCTGTGTGCTCATCGCTTCACTCACCTAGCGCAGCGTTTTTGATCAGGGTGGCGGACGCAGTGGGGTCCAGCGCGGTCAGCGCCAGCGATCCGAACGCCGCGAGGTAGCTGGCCATCTTTGCTGGGCTGTCCAGGTAGTCGGCGCTGGCCAGGTCCTCCAGATAGACCATCTCACCGTCGGGTGGGTCGGCCAGACGCAGGTGGACAAAGCTGGAACCCATCGCCGGATGCGCTCCGGCGGAGAACGGCAGCACCTGGACGGTGATGTTGGGGTCGGCGCTCAGGGCAGCCAGGTGCTCCAGTTGCCGTCCGATGATCTCTTTGTCACCGACCTGGCGGCGGATGACGGCCTCGTTGAGGATCGCCCAGATCAACGGGGCGTTCTCGGAGCGCAGCCGTTGCTGGCGCTCGATTCGGGCGACGACCAGCCGCTCCACCTCGCGGGGGTCGCCGGTGGGGTCGGCAGCCTGGGTGACCACCCGGGCGTAGGCCTCGGTCTGCAACAGTCCGGGGACCAGCTCGGCCTCGTAAGTGCGGATCTCGGCGGCGTCGGCTTCCATGCCGACGAAGGTCTTGGCCCAGTCCGGCACCCGGACGGTGCTGCGGCGCCGGGCGTCGCGGGCCAGCCGCAGCACCACGTCACGGTCGGTGACGCGGTAGCGGTCGAGCAGGGCCTTGACCTCGGCGGGTCGCAGAGTCGCCTTGCCAGTCTCGACCTTGCTGATCTTCGACACGCCGCACTCCAGCTCGGCCGCCGCGACGTCCCGGCCCAGCCGGGCCGCCTCGCGCAGTCGTCGCAGCTCACGGCCCAGTTGCAGGCGGTACACGGTTGACGAGGTGGACATGTCCCCAGTGTGCCACCCGACCGACAACATTCCAACCGGGGCTAGACAAATGGAATGTTCCAGTTGTACTGTGCTTATGGCGATGATCTGGTTGTCAGTAGCGTACTGGCACAATCGATGTCGCTAGTCGCCCGGCCCGTGACACAGGCCGGGCCGGGCGGCGCCACCACGCCCAGCGAAGAAGGGAGCTGTGACGAGTGCACCCTCAGCCAGCACGACCAGACACGCTCAACACCGAATGCGCGTGCTACCTGGCGCTGTATCAGGTCCACTACTCACCAGCCAGGGTCGCGGTGAGCGCTCCCCGGCGCTGGGCACGCTCCCCGCATGACCAGCGCAGTCACCTGCTCGCCCGGTGCGACCCAGACCAGATCGAGGTCATCGTCGGAGTGTGCGGGCATCACATGCTGTGGTCGGTGCCCACCAGCGCCCATCCCACCCTGCGTTCGTGCCCAACCTGCAAGGCGCTGGCGGCCAGGCTGGTGCTCGCCCCACGGTTCGGCGATCCCGCAGACTCCGGCCGGTCAGCCGGTGCAGCCATTCCCCCGGCCGATCGGGTATCAACCCGCCCCGAAATGACGCCCCCCATGCCCGCTGATCCTGACAACTACTGGTGTGACGCCGACAACACCCCGATCCCCCTGCTGTGCCGGGTCGAGCAGGTCGCGGTCGACGCGTTCCTCGGGGCGGCACCATTGCGGCTGCACTGGTACGGCCAAGTCATCGACCGCGCCACCACCCGCCTGATCGTCCTGTTCGATGACGAGAGCACCCTGGTCCACATCCAGCCCCACCTGGTCCGCGTCCTCCCCACACCAGGCGCCCCCTGATACCCCATGGTCCGCACGGACTCATGGATGCATATGCACCTTCCCGCCCACCCGCACAGGGTCTTACGGATGCTTGTGCACCCTCCCTCCAGGGGAGAGCGTCTGGCACCGGGATCACTTCAGCTGCCGGACGCTCTCAGTGCGCCGAGTTCGACAACAGAGCTGCTCGGAGGCCTCTCAACAGCGCTGTTGTCGAACTCGGCGACAGGAGAGTGGATCGTTGGCGGCCGGCGTGGCAGCGGGAGCTCGTTGGGGTTCGAATGATCTGGGGGGTCGCGCAGCAGCAGCGCGGTCATGGACAGCGCCGCGCAGCCGATGATGTACCAGCTGATGTAGGTGCTCGAGCCGGTGGCGGCCAGGATCGCGGTGGCGATCAGCGGGGCCGGGCCACCGGCGATGACCGAGGCGAGTTGATAGCCCAGCCCGGCAGACCGGGTGTTGAGCAGTCCGAAGTAGGGGAACGCGACCACGGCGGTGGCCACGATGCCGATCCCGTACATCACCCGACGCCCGATCAGGTCGGACAGCAGACCGAAGAACGGCACGCTGACCAGGCCGATAGCCGCAGCGATCAGGGTGTCGTTGAGCAGCCCGTCGCGGGCCAGGTGGAGCACAGTGGTGCCGTAACTGAGGACGAAGGTAATGAACAGGTAGAACGGCGCCTGTTCCGACATCCGCAGGAAGGCCGAGGCGAGGATCTCCCTCGGGTGCTGCCGGATGACCTGCCACACCGGTTGCCGGACCACCATCCGATCGTGCTTGAGTTGGGTGAACTCCGGGCTCTCCGCCACCTTCAGCCGCACGTACAGGCCGATGACGACCAGGATCGCACTGGCCAGGAACGGTATCCGCCAGCCCCACGTGGCGAAGCTGGCCCCGGTGGTGGCGGACATCAGCTTGACCATGCCGGTGGACAGCAGCAGCCCCAGCGGTACGCCCAGCTGCGGCCAACTGGCCATCAGCCCGCGGCGGCGCACCGACCCCCACTCCATCGCCAGCAGCACCGAGCCGGCCCACTCCCCGCCCACGCCGATGCCCTGGATCGCCCGTAGCACGACCAGCAACACCGGCGCGGCGAACCCGATCTGGCGTAGCCGGGCAGGCAGCCGATCAGGAATGTGCCGGCCGCCGTCAGCATCAGCGTGGCGATCAGCGTGGATTTGCGCCCGAGCCGGTCCCCGAAGTGTCCGAAGACCACCGCCCCAACCGTGCTCGCCACCACCGCCCGCCGCCGCTGAGACACCGTGGAGTCGATCAAGGGAAGGTTACCCGAACCACTCGGTCACCTTGTCACGGAGCGCGCAGGCGCTGTCCTCGTCGAGGATGATCACGCAGGCGCCGGTGACCTGCGGGTCTATTTTGATCATCCCAGCGCGCGTGCTCACGATGAGATTGGCGGGTTCGCTCGGTCCCTGCTCCAGCTCACAGCTGACGGAGATCACCTTGCGACGCTCGCCCACACGCTGCGGCAGAGGTAGGTCGGTGGAGTCGTCGGACATGGTTACTGACAGTGCCACGTCGACGGCACGCTGTCTTTAACACCCCGTCCAGATCACAGCGATAAAACCCGAACGGGTTATGCGGGCTCGTTGCGTCAGCGGAACGTGTTGTCGCGTCGCCACCGGTACCGCCGTCGGTGCTCACGTATCCGGGCCACCGCAGAGTTGCCGGTGGCGTTGTCAGCCTCAATGTCGGCTAGTGGACGTTCACGCTGCTGCAAGTCGCGCCCCGACCCCATGACCTGGCCGTAGTTGAGCAAGCTGACGATGATCACCCCGCCAACGGTGTTTCCCACCGTGGCGGCTAGCAGCCACACCGCAAAGGTGCCCACCGACACCTGCCCAGCCAACACGGCTGAGAGCGCCTCGGTGCTGCCCGCGATGCAGTGCGCCAGACTCGCCGCACCCACCACGAAGGTCATCAGGTAAATGAGCACGATCTGAGCGATGGTGAATCGGCTTGCGGTGACCAGCCAGGCCATCAACGCGATGATCCAGCCGCCGGCCACGCCCGCCCAGAAGAGGTGACTAACGCCACCCTGGACCGTCTGGCTCCCGAGATGGCTCAGGGCCCGGGCTATCTCGGGGGACACCGCCCCGCATTTGATCATGAGCACCGCGAACAGCAGCGCCCCCACCACGTTGGAGATGAACACAACGGCCCACAGGCGCAGCGTGTTGCGCAGGTGCCGGCGCCGGTCGAGCACGAGGATGACCGGGAACAGCGTGTTCTCGGTGAACAGCTGGGCGCGGCCCACGACCACCACGATGAAACCCAAGGGATACAGCAGAGTGACGAGCAGGTGATGGGCCACCCCCTCGCCCACCTCGGCGAGGATGGCCGCCGAGCCCAGGGCAGTCAGGCCCATGCCCAGGCCGGCGGCCAGGCCCGAGAGCGCAAGCCCCGTTGAGGAGCGCTTGAGCTCGTCCTCACCGATCCGCACCGCGGCGGCGTAAATCTCGGCTGCCGTCAGCCGGGCGGTGGCCGGCTGGGCGAAGTGCGGCTCATTCCCGTCGACCGAGGCCGCGCGCGTGCTCACTCCATCAGTCTTGCTCACGCGGGATGGGCGAGTTGCTCCGCTGAGGGGATCTGGTCGGCGACCGGTGTTCCGGCCTGGGTTGAGCCGCGTTGTGCCTGATCAATGGTGCTGTTGACCTGCTCGAGGTCGCTGCCGCTGACCTGACCAGAGCGGACCGAGCCACCGAGGCCTTGCAGTCTCGCCGCAGCGGCGTCCAGTGGGGCGGCCACGATCTTGCACAACGTCGGGTTGGCCTCAGCGGCCTGCTTGGCCAGCCGCAGCTCGTGCACCGTGAACGCGGTGGCCAGGCCAGCCTCAGCCAGGTGGCGGAATCGACCCGGGGCGCCTGAGGACAACCCGCCGGATCTGAACGGCTTGTAGATGAAGTGGTGAAACGCGCCGAAACCCAGCCCCGCGTGCAGGACGAACTTGGTCTTGTCGAACGACACGTTCTGCACCTGCGGGCAGTCCGCCGCCGACGAAGCCGACGAGCCCAGTGGGGGGCTGACGGTACGTGAGCCACACCCGACCAGCACCAGGGTTAAGGCACAGAGCCCGGCAAGCACGGCGAGGGGTCGATGTCGCGTTTCGAGCTCTTCAACCATAGGTAGTCATTCTGCTCCACAGGGCACCGGAGTGACAGTGACTCTGATGGGTACTCGACGACTCTGATGGGTACTCGATGGAACGGTGTAGCTGGTTTTCGGTTGCGCACCGTACCGGCAACGGTGTGGGGGGCGGCTACTCACCAGCGGACGCCGATGCGGCGCCAGCGGCGTCCGCTGGTGCCCGGTTCAGTGGGGTGGGTGGGAACCCGACTGCGGTAGACGATGAACGGTCGCCACAAGTACCACAGCGGGTAGCTCCAGGCGTGCACGAGCCGGGTGAACGGCCACACGGGGAGGATCATCCAGGCGGCGGTGGCATGGATCTGGTAGATCAGCGGCGCGTGCGCGATGACGGCGACATCGGGATCACCGACGAACAGACTGCGGAACCACAGCGCCACGCTCATCCGGTAGTCGTAGCCGCCGCCGAGCAGGGTGACCCCCACGGTGGGGATGATGCCCAGCACGATCACGATCGTCAGGAGCACGAGCGCGACCCAGTCGACCGGGCTGGTGGTGGCTCGCACTCGCGGAATGCGGATGCGCCGATAAGCGAGGATGACCGCACCGATGATCAGGCCGAGCGTCGCGATCGTGCCAGCGACAGCGGAGAACCACCGGTAGTCCGCTTCGGGGATACCCAGCCAGTTGGTGAGCGACTCCGGGATGAGGATGCCGACGACATGCCCACCGATCGCCGCGAAGGCGGCGTAGTGGAACAGCGGGCTGCCCCATTTCAGCAGCGTGCGCTCCTGCAACTCGGTGGAGCGGCTGGTCCAGCCGAACTGGTCATAGCGCCAACGCCACACGTGACCGACAACGAAGACGGCTAAGGCGAGGTAGGGCAGGATCACCCACCACCACAAATCCCACCAACTCATCGGCGTTCTCCCATGACATATTCCGGTGGGGCAAACGGTTCCAGGCCGACCTGCTCGGTGGGCGGTCCATCGGCGGCCAGGCGTTTCAGCTCGGTGAGATGTCTCGGGGGGAGCGCGGGTAGCTGCGCGCAGACCGCGTCGATGAGGTGGCCATAGGGGCTGGCCACCTCATGCAGCGCCGACCGCAGCAGTTCCAGGCCAGCTTGGCACTGGATGAGGATGCGAGTACCGGGTTCGGGTGCGAGGGCGGCGAACTCCAGGATCAGCGGCAGGAAGTCCGGCAGTTCGCGCTCAGGTGGCTCGTATCCGGCGCTGCGGTAGGTGTGTTTGAGTGCGAGCAGCGCCATGCCGCGGGCGCGGGTGTCACCATGGCGGTAGTAGGTCAGGTACAGGCTGCAGCGGCGGGTGTGGTCGAAGGTGCTCACGTAGTACTGAGCGGCTTCGGTGGCCGTCACCGTCCCCAGCCAGTCCACGACACCCACCATGCTGGTCCGTACCCGTGGGTTGTCGATCGCCGGTAGTGCGGCGCTCACGTCGCCCAGGCGAGCGAGCACCTGGTCATCCGGATACCGCAACAGGATCGAGATGATCTTGTACAGCAAAACTGGGCCGGGCGCACGACGGCGGCTCACCGGGGCTTTCCCTCGCCGAACAGGTTGGGGGCGGGAGACAACCCGTTCCAACCCAACAGGTTGAAGCGCACCCGGCCATCGTTGTCCCGGAACTGGCTGCCATCGCCTACGCTGGGCGGGCGGGACATGGCGCCGGCGAGGGCGTCTGGGGCGTGCCCGGCGACACCGCCGGGGTAGCCAACGGAGCAATGCTGCGCCTGCAATCGGCCGGTGTCCTCGGCGTGCACCCGCGGCACGACGTAGCGCTCGTCATACTTGGCGATCGCCAGGATCCGGTAGAGATCCTCGATGTCCTCGGCGGTCATGTCCACCGAGGCCAACAGTTCCGCATCGACCGGGTCACCCAACTGCTGGCCACGCATGTGGGTACGCAGCACGGTGAGCGTGCGCAGCACGCGCTCGACCACGCTGGTGTCCCCGGCGGTGAACAGGTTGGCGAGGTAGCCCAGCGGGATGCGCAGGGACTCGATCGCGGCGAACACGCGGTCCGGGTCGTCGTCGTGATAGCCGGTGGCGTGCACGGCGTCGGTCACCGGGGACAGCGGCGGGACGTACCAGACCATCGGCAGGGTGCGGTATTCAGGGTGCAACGGCAACGCGACCCGGTGCCGTTTGATCAGCGCGTAGACCGGGGACCGCTGGGCGGCCTGGACCCAGTCATGCGCGATCCCGGCGCGTTGCGCCTCGGCCTGGACCTGGGGATCGTCGGGGTCGAGGAACACCGACAGCTGCGCCTCGTACAGGTCCTTCTCGTCGGGGGTGGACGCCGCGTCCAGGACCGCGTCGGCGTCGTAGAGCATGACGCCGAGGTGGCGCAGCCGACCGACGCAGGTCTCCGAGCAGATGGTGGGCTGGCCGCTCTCAATTCGGGGGTAGCAGAACGTGCACTTCTCGGCTTTTCCAGTGCGGTGGTTGAAGTACACCTTCTTGTACGGGCAGCCGGACACGCAGAACCGCCAGCCTCGGCAGCGGTCCTGGTCGACTAAGACGATGCCGTCCTCGGTTCGCTTGTACATCGCGCCGGACGGGCAGGAGGCCACGCAACTGGGGTTGAGGCAGTGCTCGCAGATGCGGGGCAGGTAGAACATGAACGCCTGCTCGAACTCCATCCGCACGTGCTCGGCCAGACCTTGCAGGTTCGGGTCAGCGGTGGCGTGCTCGGGCGCGCCGGCCAGGTCGTCGTCCCAGTTCGGCCCCCGGGTCAGCGCCATGTCCCGGCCCGTCAACTGTGACTTCGGGCGGGCGCTGGGAAAGGAGTCGGACAACGGCGCGGTGGTGAGGTGCTCGTAGTCGTAGGTCCAGGGCTCGTAGAAATCGTCCATTGAGGGCAGATCGGGGTTGTAGAAAATGGTCAGCAGTTTCCGCAGCCGGCTACCGGCCTTCAGCTTGAGCTTGCCTCGCCGGTTGAGCGTCCAGCCGCCCTTCCAGTGTTGCTGGTCCTCGTAGCGACGCGGGTAGCCAACACCGGGTTTGGTCTCGACGTTGTTGAACCACATGTAGTCGCTACCCGGCCGGCTGGTCCAGGTCTGCTTGCACGTCACCGAACAGGTATGGCAACCGATGCACTTGTCCAGGTTCATCACCATCGCTACTTGTGCCATCACCCGCATCAGAACTGCGCCTCCTGACTACACCGCCGAATCACCGTGATCTCATCGCGCTGGTTGCCGGCCGGGCCGAGATAGTTGAAGCCATAGGAGAACTGCGCATACCCACCGATGAGATGGGTCGGCTTGATCAGCAACCGGGTCAGCGAGTTGTCCGCGCCGCCACGGCGGCCGGAGGTCTCGGTGCGCGGCACATTCACCTGCCGATCCATGGTGTGGTACATGAACACGGTGCCCTCCGGCAGGCGGTGGGTGACCACCGCGCGACAGGCCACCACGCCGTTGCGGTTGTACGCCTCAATCCAGTCGTTGTCGGCCACGCCGATCTTCGCCGCGTCGACCGAGCTCATCCAGATCACCGGCCCGCCACGAAACAGCGTGAGCATGCGCAGGTTCTCCTGATACACGGAGTGAATGGACCACTTCGAGTGCGGGGTCAAGTAGCGCACCACCACCTCTGGTCGACCGCCCGGTTGATCGTCAGTGCGGGTCGGATCACCGAACTGGGCGAGCATGTTCAACGGCGGCCGGTAGGTGGGCAACTGCTCGCCGAACTCCGCCATCCAGTCGTGGTCGAGGAAGAAGTGCTGCCGCCCGGTCAGCGTGTGCCAGGGCTTGAGCCGCTCCACGTTGACGGTGAACGCCGAATACCGGCGACCGCCGGTCTCCGCGCCCGACCACTCCGGAGAGGTGATGACGGCGCGGGGTTGGACCTGGGTGTCGGTGAAAGTGATCCGGTCACCAGCACGCTCGTCGGCGAGGTCGGCCAGCTCGACGCCGGTCTGGCCCTCCAGCACCCGGAACGCCTCAACCGCGAGCCGCCCGTTGGTGGTGCCCGACAAGGCGAGAATCGCCTCGCAGAACTGGTCATCGCGGGCGATGGACGGCCGGCCGGCGGCGACGCCGGCTCGCACGGTCCCGTTGCTGCGGCGCAGATAGTCGATCTCCGCCGTCGGCACCCAGGTCATGCCCTTGGTGCTGGTGCCCAGCGTGTCCAGCAGTGGGCCCACCGCAGCCATCTTCTCGGCCACCGCAGCATAGTCGCGCTCCACGACGATCAGCTTCGGCATGGTCGCACCCGGGATCGGCTCGCACTCACCGGCCTTCCAGTCGGCCACCCGCCCATGCGGTTGGGCCAGCTCGTCGGGGGTGTCGTGGGCCAGCGGCGCGGCGATCACGTCGCGCCGCACGCCCAGATGGGTGGCGGCCAGCCGGGAGAACTCCGCGGCGATGGTGTGGAAGACGTCAAAATCGGTGCGCGCTTCCCAGGGCGGCGCGATCGCCGGGCTGAACGCGTGCACGAACGGATGCATGTCCGTGGAGGACAGGTCATGTTTCTCATACCACGTTGCCGCGGGCAGCACCACGTCGGAGAACAGGCAGGTACTGGTCATCCGGAAGTCCACCGCCACCGACAGGTCCAGTTTGCCGACCGGCGCCGGATCCCGCCAGGTCACCTCGGTTGGCCGCAGCTGCGGTGGGGTCTCGGTCGCGGTGACCGCGTCGTCGGTACCCAGCAGGTGCCGCAGCAGGTACTCGTGGCCCTTCATCGAGGAAGCGAACAGATTGGCCCGCCACACCGTCAGCACCCGGGGGAAGTTCACCGGATCGTCTGGGTCCTCGGCGGCGAAGGCAAGCCGGCCCGCCTTTAGTTGCTCGACCACGTAGTCCGGCACGTCCATCCCGGCGCGCTCGGCCTCGTCACACAGGTCCAGGGGGTTGCGGTTGAACGCCGGGTGCGAGGGCATCCACCCCAGCCGCGCGGCCAGCGCGTTGCAGTCCGGCAGGCTGCGCCCGGCCAAGGACCCCGCGCCCAGCGGGCTGGACAGCGTGTCAGCGCCGAACGCCTCATAGCGCCACTGGTCGGTGGCCAGCCACCACAACGGTGTCCCCACCATGTGCCGGGTCGGGCGCTGCCAGTCCAGCCCGAACGCCAGGTGAAACCAGCCGGTCAGCGGCCGCACCTTCTCCTGGCCCACATAGTGCGCCCACCCACCGCCGTTGACACCTTGACAACCGCACAGCTGCAACAGGGACAGAAACGTCCGGTAGATCTGGTCGGAGTGGAACCAGTGGTTGGTGCCCGCACCCATCGCGATCATCGACCGGCCGCCGGTCCGCTCAGCGTTGCGGGCGAACTCCCGCGCCACCCGTGCCGCCGCCTTCGCCGGCACCGAGGTGATCGCCTCCTGCCAGGCGGGCGTGTAAGGCTGGGCCACGTCGTCGTAGCCGGTCGGCCAGTCACCGGGCAGCCCGTCACGGGCCACCCCGTACTGGGCCATCACCAGGTCGAACACCGTGGTCACCAGCTGATCGCCGACCCTTATCGCGGGCACGCCCCGCCGCAGCACACCGCCACCCTCACCAGGGCCAAGGTCGAAGCGCGGCAGGTCCAGCTGTATCGCTTCGGCGCCAGTGTGTCCCAGCAGGGACAGCAGCGGGGTGACCTCGTCCAGCCGGAGGTTCCACTGGCCCGGTTGACTGCCCAGCGGAAACCCACCGAGCCCTCCGGCACCACGGGCTGGTCGGTCACCTCATCCCACAAGACGGTCTTGAACTGCGCATACTCGACGTTCTGGTCCAGATCGTTCTGATCCAGATCTGCCGCGGTCAGGAACTTGTCCGCCACCCTGGCGTCACCGCGCTCGGTCAGCGTGACCAGGAACGGCAGGTCTGTGTAGGTCCGGACGTAGTTGGTGAAGCGCGGCACCTGCCGGTCGCGGTAGAACTCGGTCAGGATCACGTGTCCCATGGCCATCGCCAGCGCCCCATCGGTACCCGGCGTGGCGGCCAGCCAGTCATCAGCGAACTTGGTGTGATCGGAGAAATCCGGGGACACCACCACGACCTTCTGGCCCCGGTAGCGGGCCTCGGTCATGAAATGCGCGTCCGGTGTCCGGGTGATCGGCAGGTTCGTGCCCCACACGATCAAATATCCGGCATTCCACCAGTCCGCGGATTCCGGCACGTCGGTCTGGTCACCGAAGACCTGCGGTGAGGCCAGCGGCAGGTCGGCGTACCAGTCGTAGAACGAGGAGATGGTGCCGCCGATCATCGACAGGAACCGGGTCCCGACCGCGTAGGACGTCATCGACATCGCGGGGATCGGTGAGAAACCCACGATCCGGTCGGGGCCGAACCGTTTGGTGGTGTGGACGTAGGCGGCCGCGATCAACTCGGTGACCTCATGCCAGGTGGAGCACACGAACCCGCCCTTGCCCCGGGCCCGCTTGTACTCTGCCGTCCGGTCCTGGGCCGCCCGGTCCTGGTCATCCACGATGGACGCCCACGCGTGCACCGGGTCGGCCTCGCGGGCCCGGGCCTGGCGCCACAACTCCAGCAGCGGCCCTCGCACGTATGGGTAGCGGATCCGCGTGGGCGAGTAGGTGTACCAGGAGAACGAGGCGCCCCGAGGGCAGCCGCGTGGCTCGTACTCCGGCGAGTCCGGTCCCACCGAGGGGTAATCGGTCGCCTGCGTCTCCCAGGTGATGATCCCGTCCTTGACGAAGACCTTCCACGAGCACGAGCCCGTGCAGTTCACCCCGTGCGTGGAACGGATCTCCCGATCGTGCCGCCAGCGTTCGTGGTAGAACTCCTCCGCGGCCCGACCCCCTTCGCGGAACAGCATGCGCCGATCGGGGGACTGCTCACCGGGGAAGAAAGCTTGTGCGGAGCGCATCAGCGCTTCGACGGGATCTCCCTTGCCCCGGCAGTCGCTCACCGTACTTGGCCTCTCACAGATCTGTCACTTTTCTCCAGTCTCCCGCAGCTGGGGAAAGATCGCAGGTTGAGTGGCTCACATTTCCAGGGAGCTTCAGCCGCCTCTGCCGAGCCAGCCGACGTAAACCTTCAGCCGTGTTTCGTGGGTCTGAATTCGCTGTTGCCGCCGTGTCCAGCCGGCGGATCTTAAGTCGCTATGGTTGCGTGCATGGCTATCAGGGATGCTCGGGCTGTGATCGATGCGCTGGCTGATCCGCAGACGTTGTATGTGTTCGGGGTGATCGCGGCGAGGACGTCCCGGGACGGAGGCCGCCGCTGGTCAAGCCGAAACGACAAAGCGGCGGACCGAAACGCAAGCCAGGCAAGCAGCCCGGTGCTCCGGGCGCGAACCTGGCCTGGGTCGAGGAGCCGGATCACCAGGTGGACCGGTACCCGACGGGGCGCTGCTAGTGCGGCGATGATCTGGCTGAGGCCACCGATCTTGGTGTGGTGGATCGCTATCAGCAGCACGAGATCCCACAGCTGAGCGTGAGCGTCACGCAGTATGACCAGCATCAGCTGCGGGTGCAGCTGCGGCAGGCTCCACACCGCCACACGTCCGGACGGCGCTCACCCCGGGCTGGTGGGGGCATAAGGCCCGAACCTGCAGGCCTTCGCCGTCCACCTGATGGTGGTGCACTCTACCTGATGGTGGTGCACTGTGTGCCCGCGAAGCGGTGCGTTGAGTTGTTGGAGTCGCTGACCGGCACCACGCCCAGCGTGGGGTTCGTGCACGGCATGCTCAAGCGCGCCTCTGGGCTGCTGGAGGAGGCGGACAAGCGGATCCGCGCCCTGATCACCCTGGCCTACGCGGTGTCCGCCGATGAGACCCCGCTGCGCGTCGCCCCCTCAGACCCCGAGACCAGAGCGGAAGAAGGCCGAGAAATACCTGCTGGTTGCCTGCACCGAGCTCTACACGCACTATCTGCTGGGCGACCGGGACCTGCAGACGTTCACAGCGTTCGTGCTCACCGACCTGATCAACTCGGTGGTCGTGCACGACCGCTACCACCTCTACGACTCCGCCACGATCGGCAAGCTGACCCACCAGCTCTGCGTTCAGCATTACCCCGATGTCGGGATAAAGCTCACGACGTGCGCGTGCCACCCACCTCCAACCAGGCCGAACGCGACCTGCGGTCTGCCAAGATCCAACAAAAGATCTCCGGGCGCCTCACCAGCAAGCAGCGCACCCAAGATCGTTTCCGCATCCGCGGCTATCTCTCCACCGCAGCCAAGCACGGCCTCACCATGATGAGTGCCCTGCGCCAGGCGATCCTCGGCCACCCCTGGATACCACCCAGCCCCGCCCCAACCTGACCCCGCACCGACACCCACCATCGCCCGCCACGCACATTCCAAGCGGACCAGCCTGCCATGCCCGCACGCACCGAAACCACAGCTCAAATCCAGGCCTCAATGTTTACATTATCCGGCTGTGGACGAACACGTGGGCGGAGTTCGTGCCTTTCCTCCGATTTGATCGGGAGATCCGCACGATTATCTGCACCACTAACGCCATCGAGAGCATTAATTCCCGGATTCGGCGTGCGGTCAATGCCCGTGGGTATTTCCCGACGGAGCAGGCCGCGTTGAAGTGCATTTACCTAGCGATCATTGGTAGTCAGGGGCGCAGGAACCGCGCAGCGGCCCTGTTTCCCCATCCCCCTTTCAATCCGTACGTGCGGTTTTCCCGCATACGGCTTACCGACGGTCTTCTGGACATGGTTACGCCGCCTTCGGGTATCGGATGGTGCCCATGAGCTGGTGTAGTCCCTGGTCGTGGAACCAGGATTCGGTCCAGACGCCCACCTGGCCGGCGCGTAGGTTGCGGCCCCGCTTCTTGATCAGCAAGCGTTTAAGCCGCCACGCGACGTACCGGTCGAGCTGGCGGAACTTCGTGGAGGCATTCCCGGTGCGGAAGTGGTTGCCCCATCCCCGCAGGAACGGGTTCAGAGCCTCGATGAGCTCTGGCAACGCCATACCACACCGGCGTCGATCGGTGAGTGCCTTGACCTTGGCCCGAGCCCGCTTCATGTTCCGCGCCGAGGGCCACCGGTGCAAATAGTGGCGCACCACGCGCTTCCGCTCCCACACACGACCCGACATGCGGGCATGAAGATGACACCCTAGGAAGTCGAAGCCCTCCTTGCCCTCCCGGAGATCGACCACGCGGGTCTTGTCCGGGTGCAGCTCCAGCCCGAGTCCGCTGAGCAGGGCCGCCGCCTTGTCCCGAGCCGCCTCGGCCTGCTGCCGGGTCGAGCACAGCACCACGAGGAGAGTCGGCGGGGGGAATCACACCCCCCGCCGCTCGCAGAACCGTGCTTAAACCTCTCGGCTTACACGGCTCCCATTGTCCAGCCGCCGGGTTTGAGGCCGAAGCGCCAGTGCGCGAACAGTCGT